>JBKICU010000059.1:0-9057 GCA_046566965.1 Acidobacteriota bacterium | reverse complement strand
GTTCAACTTGAACGCGCACTTCGCGAAGCCAACTGAGGGTCCAGGGGGATCATCCCCCTGGCGGGAGAGTGCAGAGAGGGCGGAGCCCTCTTTGCCCGCCGGAGGCCTGAAAACATGAGTATCACCATGACATTCTACGACGAACTTCGCCGCTACGACGGCTTCGACTTCGCGTCCTTCTTCGCCTCGGTGACGGACGCCGACATCGCGCGCATCATCCGCAAGGAGCGCCTGTCCCGTGAGGACTTCCTGGCGCTTCTCTCGCCGCGGGCCGCGTCCCACATGGAGGCCATGGCACAGCGCGCCAACGAACTCACCGTGCGCCATTTCGGCAAGGCGGTGCTCCTGTTCACGCCGCTGTACCTGTCCAACTTCTGCACCAACCAGTGCGTGTATTGCGGCTTCAATACCAAGAACACACTGGAGCGGCGCAAGCTGACCCTGGATGAGGTCGAGGCCGAAGCGGTGGAGATCGCCAAAAGCGGGCTGAAGCACATCCTGATCCTCACCGGGGACGACCGCAAGTCGACCCCGGTCAGCTACATGGCGGACTGCGCCAAGGTGCTGAAGAAATACTTCACCAGCATCGCCGTGGAGGTCTACGCCCTGACCCAGGACGAGTACGCCGAACTGGCCGCCGTGGGCGTGGACGGCATGACCATGTTCCAGGAAGTCTACAACGAGGACATTTACGCCGAACTGCACCCCAAAGGCCCCAAGCGGATTTACCGCAACCGCCTGGAGGCCCCGGAGCGCGCGGCTGCGGCGGGCATCCGCCAGATCACCACGGGGACGCTCCTGGGCCTGAACGACTGGCGCACCGAAGCGTTCTTCACCGGAGTACACACCGACTATTTGCAGCACGCCTACCCGGACATCGAGGTGGCCATCTCGCCGCCGCGCATGCGCCCGCACCTTGGCGGGTTCCCCCCAAAGGTGATCGTGTCGGATGCGGACATGGTGCAGTACATCCTGGCGTTTAGGCTGTTCATGCCGCGCGGCGGGGTGACGCTCTCCACGCGCGAGAACGCGAAGCTGCGCGACAACCTGCTGGGGCTTGGCGTCACCAAGATGAGTGCGGGCGTGTGCACGCAGGTGGGGGGCAGGGCATCCGGCCAGGAAGACCCCGGCCAGTTCGAGATATCGGATGAGCGCAGCGTGGCCGAGATGGCGCAGATGCTGTACTCGCGGGGGTATCAGCCGGTGTACAAGGACTGGCAGTATTTGTAGACCAGGGGGGCGCGCTTCGAACAGTTGCGGGCAGTACCGCCGAGCATCGCACACCTCTCAGTTCGCCTGAGCACCGCGTGCGTTTGAAAACCCGTCTGGGTTGAAACTCCAGTCTTTCAAGTTCCACAAGTATTCCCATCAACCATCCTCCGGCCAGCCGCGGCTCTGCTTTCGGGCCTCGGCGGCCGGAGGATTCATGCCCATGCCCGTGCCGAATGCCGGACGCGCTGTACGACCGGGCTCTCTCCTTTGTTGGCTGAAAGCGGCTTGCCTTAATGCATTGAATTGATACTATGGGAACCCCTGGAAAATAAGGCGAGTGACATTTCGCTGATATCTTTACGTATGTCTTGGCGTTCCCCAGCGTTCTGCCAGGTTCTTGGCGTCGAGGCAGTCGCATCCGGCAAGCGGGGGGACCGAATGTTGAGATGAGAGGAGGCCGCCATGATCATCAAACAGACGTTCGCCGTGGCATTTCTCGGGTTGATCCTCGTGACCGGCGCGGGCGCACAGGAAACACACTCCCACGGCGAGAGCGAGACGCTGGGCACCGTCCATTTTCCGGTTACCTGCGAACAGCGGGCCCAGGCAACGTTCACGCGATCCCTCGCGCTGCTTCACTCCTTCGGTTACGAGGAGGCTCGCGCGGCCTTCAAAACGGCCGCTGAGCAGGACCCCGGCTGCGCAATGGCGTCATGGGGGATCGCCATGACCTACTACCACCCGATCTGGGCTCCGCCCACGGCGGTCGAACTCGCCGAAGGCCGGGCCGCCGCAGAAAAGGCGAGCGCGCTCGGCGCCAAGTCCGATCGGGAAAAGCGCTACGTGGCGGCTATCGGCACCTTCTACCGCGACTCAGACCGGGTCGATCACCGCACGCGTGCCCTTGCGTACAAGGAGGCGATGAAGGATCTGTCGAGCAGCTTCCCGGACGACAGCGAGGCATCGGTCTTTTACGCCCTTGCGCTGCTAGCGACGGCGCCTGCGGACGACGCGACGTTCGCCAATCAAAAGGAGGCCGCAATAATTCTGAACGGCATCCTGCAAAAGGAGCCGCAACACCCCGGAGCGCTGCATTACCTCGTCCACGCCTACGACTACCCGTCTCTGGCCGAGTTGGCGCTGCCCGCGGCCCGGACCTATGCGAAAATCGCCCCGTCCTCACCGCACGCCCTCCATATGCCGTCACACATCTTCACACGGCTCGGGCTCTGGCGGGAATCTATCGCGTCGAACCTCGACTCCGCCGAAGCCGCCAGGCGCCTTGTCGCCAGGACTCATCCCGGGGCCGCGTCGTTCGACGCTCTCCACGCCCTTGATTACCTGGAGTATGCATATCTGCAGATCGGAGACGACGAGAAGGCGCTCCAAGTGCTTCAGGAGGCAGCAAGCGCGAAGGAGTTCGACGATCAGAGCTTTGTGGCGGGCTACGCGCTCGCCGCGATTCCCGCGCGCTTTGCGCTCGAACGCCATCGCTGGGACGAAGCCGCCAAGCTTGAGACGCCAAGCGCAAAACTTCCCTGGGAGCGATTCGCTTACGCCCAGGCGATCACGTCTTTCGCGAAAGCGCTGGGTTCGGCCCGCTCCGGCGATCCGGGAAATGCCCGCGCGGCCCTCGTGAAGCTTCAGGAGGCCCACGGGGCGCTTAGTGCGTCGCGCATTCCCGGCCCTTACGACTGGGCGGGACAGGTTGACTCGATGCGGCTGGCTGCCACCGCCTGGCTGTCCTATGTTGAGGGACGCAAGGACGAAGCCGTCGAGCTCGCACGCGCCGCAGCCGATATCGAGGACCGCGTTGGCAAGCACCCGGTGAGTCCTGGGAGTGCGCTGCCAGCGCGAGAACTGCTGGCCGACATGCTCCTCGACAATGGGCGGCCGGAGGAGGCTCTCAGCCAGTACGAGGCGTCTCTGCGCGTGGCGCCCAACCGCCTGAACAGCCTTTATGGCGCAGCGCGCTCGGCCGAGCTCTCGAAGGATCCGGGCAAGGCCGGGCGACTCTACGCGAAATTTCTGGACAACTGTACGGCGTGTGCCGCGAATCGCGCGGACGTCATGCATGCCAGCGCCTACCTGAAGGATCGCAAGTAACTGTCAGAATGGCCTGGACGCTTCACTCGCGGGGATATCGGCCGGTGTACAAGGGGCGGCATTATTTGTAGAATGAAGGAATGAACTCCTTCATCCAGGGCCTGTCGCGCTATCTGTCGCCGGACGATCTTTCGCGCGTGCGCTCTCTTCGCGTGGGCATCGCGGGCGCGGGCGGGCTCGGTTCCAACTGCGCCTGGATGCTGGTGCGCTCGGGCTTCGAGAACTTCATCATCGTCGACCATGACGTGATCGACGCCAGCAACCTGAACCGACAGTTCTTCTTCGTCCGCCAGGTCGGCATGCCCAAGGTCGCCGCGCTTCGCGACAACCTCCTGGACATCAACCCGGACGTCCGCGTTAAGGCCGTGCAAACGCGCGTGACGCCCGAAAATGCCGCTTCCCTGTTCGCGGACTGCGACGTTGTCGTCGAAGCCTTCGACGCAGCCAGCGCCAAGCGCATGATCGTGGAGACGTACCTCCCCACCGGCAAATTTCTGGTGGCTGCGTCCGGGCTGGCGGGGTATGGCGATGCCGACCGCATCGTCACGCGGCGGGTGCGCGACAACTTCGTCATAGTGGGAGACATGGCCAGCGCGGCCAGCGAACAATGCCCGCCTCTGGCCCCGTGCGTCACGGTGGCGGCGGCCAAACAGGCCGATCTGATTCTCGAATTCGCCTTGCGGAGGCAGCCGTGAAGAAATCCATGCGCAATTTTCTGGCTGGCGGCATCTATGCCATCCTCTCGGAGGAGCACTCCAATGGCCGCTCCAATCTGGAAGTGGCCGGGAAGCTCCTGGAGGCGGGCATCACCGTCATTCAATACCGCGAGAAGGACAAGAAAACCGGAGCCATGTACGACGAATGCCTGGCGCTTCGCGACATGACCCGCTCCGCCAAGGCCACCTTCATCATCAACGATCACGTGGACCTGGCCCTTCTCGTGGACGCCGACGGCGTGCACGTGGGCCAGGAGGACCTGCCTCCGGCCGCGGTGCGAAAGCTCCTCGGGCCGGACCGTATAATCGGGCTCTCCACGCACGGCCCCAGTCAGGCGCGCGCCGCCCAGACCTCGGGCGTGGTGGACTACATCGGCGTCGGCCCGATCTTCGCCACCAAAACCAAGAAGGACGTGTGCGACCCCGTTGGCTTCGAGTACCTGGACTACGTGGTGGAGCACATCCCCATGCCCTTCGTGGCCATCGGCGGCATCAAGACGCACAACCTGCCCCAGGTGCGCGAGCGCGGAGCCCATATGGCCTGTCTGGTCACGGAGATCGTGGGAGCGGACGACATTTCCGGCACGGCCAGGAATCTTCGCAACATAATGAAGGCATAAACCATCATACTGCTTCGGGAGGACGGCGTGGAGATCAAGGATTACAAGGCCATCGAGCCGACCCGCTTCGACAACGAGGTTGCCAAGGGAATCGCCGGGCGCGTGCTGATCGGCAAGGCCGACGGAGCGCCCAATTTCTGCATGCGCCTTTTCGAGATCGCACCCGGCGGCCACACGCCGCGCCACACCCACGACTGGGAACACGAGATGTTCTACCACAGCGGGAAGGGTGAAGTGTACGGCAACGGCCAATGGAACCCAGTCGGGCCTGGCAGCGCCGTGTTCGTGAAGCCGGGCGAGGAACATCAGGTCAGGAACACCGGCACCGAGCCGCTGATGCTCTTGTGCCTGGTTCCCTCGGGTGCGCCTGAGCTGTAAGATTACAGAGAAGATGCCTCCGGCGGCCAGGGGGAGAAGCCTCCCCCTGGACCCGGCTTTCCGCTTCGCATTCCAGCGCGTCAGACTGAAGTTTCGCCGGGGGCTGGGTGCTGTCACGGTCGGGTTCTGGCGGGCGGGCGACGAATCGTCTTCACATCGGTTCTAGCCCGCCCGCCAGGACACGGACGGGACAGCTCTTTGCCCCCACTTGGCCAGAGTTGCCGCGCACATACGCGAAGCTAACTGAGGGTCCAGGGGGATCATCCCCCTGGCGGGAGAGTCCAGAGAAGGCAGCGCCCTCTCTGGCCGCCGGAGGCCAGAAACAAAAATAGGGACACCGCCATGAACACCGCACTTATCCTGATCGATCTCCAGATGGACTACTTCGCGGGCGGCCCCATGGAACTCGTGGGGGCCGAGGCCGCCGTGCTGAAGGCTGGCCGCGCCCTGGGCTGGTTCCGCGAAAAGGGCTGGCCGGTCATCCACGTGCAGCACCTGTCGGTGCGCCCCGGCGCGGGCTTCTTCATCCCCGGCACGCCCGGCGTGGAAATCCACTCCGCCGTGGCCCCGCGCGACGGCGAACCTGTCGTCCAGAAGAATTTCCCCAACTCGTTTCGGGCCACGGAGCTCCAGGACCGCCTGGACGAAGCGGACGTGAAACGGCTGGTGATCGCCGGGATGATGACCCACATGTGCGTGGACGCCACCACCCGCGCCGCCTTCGACCTGGGCTACGAGTGCGTCGTGCTGGCCGACGCCTGCGCCACGCGCGCCCTGGACCACGGCCACGTGAACGTGCCCGCCGCGCATGTCCAGGCGGCTTTCATGGCGGCGCTCGGCGCGGTGTACGCCACCGTGACCGGCGTGAAGGACATGGCCGGAGAGCTTCGGTAATCGCCGTTTTTCAGAGGACTTGACAGGGCGTCTCGCGATAGTGCAAAGTACCCGTCCTCAGCGGAGCCCCCGACCTCGGGGATTCAAAGGGCCACCCCCTTGCCCGCCGGGGCCTTAACCCGGGACATACCTCCAATGCCAGCCACTCTCGCCATCATCGGTCGCCCCAACGTGGGCAAGTCTACCCTGTTCAACCGTTTCCTGCGCAGGCGCAAGGCCATCACCCACGACCGCCCCGGCGTCACCCGCGACCGCCTGGAAGGCCAGGCCGTGCTTGCCGGCGTGCCGGTGAACATCATCGACACGGGCGGCCTGACCCTGGAAGATCCGCAGGGCCTGGAAGTGGACGTGCTGGAGCAGGCGCGCCGCGCCGTGTCCGCGGCGGACCTGGTTCTGCTGGTGGTGGACGGCCGCGAGGGCATCACCTCGGAGGACCAGCGCGTGGCCCAGCTCTTGCGCCAGTCCGGCAAGCCCGTGCTGGTGGCCGTGAACAAGGTGGACGGCGGCGAGAAGGAAGACCTCTTCATGGCGGACTTCCACTCCCTGGGCCTGCCCCTGGCTCCGGTCTCCGCCGAGCACGGCTACGGCGTGCGCACCCTGGTGGACGACATCATCGAGCGTTTGCCCGACGTCGAGGAGCCGGAAGAGCGCCTGGAGACGGAGCTCACGCTCTCCATGCTGGGCCGCCCCAACGCGGGAAAGAGTTCGATCATAAACGCCATGGTGGGCGAGTACCGCCTGATCGTCAGCGATCAGGCCGGAACCACCCGCGACGCCGTGGACGTCACCTTCGAGAAGGACGGCAAGCGCTTCGTGTTCGTGGACACGGCGGGCGTGCGCCGCAAGGCCAAGATCGACGACGCCCTGGAGCGCATCAGCAGCCTGACGGCGCTGGGCAGCGGCAGGCGCGCCGACGTGACCATCCTGGTGGTGGACGGCCCCGAGGGGCTGGCCATGCAGGACAAGCGCCTGATCTCCTACCTGGACAAGGAGAAGGTCCCCTTCCTCATCGTCATCAACAAGATCGACCTGGTGGACGCCAAGGGACTGGCCGAGCTCAAGCAGGCTGTCAGCGAAGAGCTGCGCATCTGCAACCACGTGCCGGTGATCTTCACCTCCGCCGTCAAGGGCAAGGGGCTGCGCGACATCCTGCCCACGGCCCAGGCCATCCGCGCCGAGTGCCACATCCGCATCGGCACGGGCGAGTTGAACCGCCTGCTGCGTGACGCCCTGGGACGCCATCAGCCTCCCCTGGTCAACGGCAAGCGCCCGAAATTCTACTACCTCACCCAGACCGAGAGCGCTCCGGCCACCTTCGTGTTCTTCGTCAACGACCCGGACCGCATCAAGGCCAGCTACGCACGCTTCCTGGAAAACCAGCTGCGAAAGCTCTTCGGCATCCGCCACGCGCCGGTGAAGCTGCTCTTCCGGGGCAGCCGCCAGAGGAACGAGGACGGGGAGATCGAGAACAGGCCAAGGCCCAAGCCCCAGAAGCCGGGCAAGGACAAGCCCTATCCCTCCACCTACGTGAAGCCCGCAGCGCCAAAAGCAGTCGCTGCGAAATCCGGCGAGGCCGGTGCCGAGGCGGACAAGCCAGCTGGCGAGAAGGCTTCGGGAGACAGGTCCGGCAGGGATCAGTCCCGTGGCCGGAAGCCTGCTGCGCCGAGAGCGGGCGGCCAGAAATCCGGCGGGTCGAAAACAGGTGGATCAAAGTCCGGAAGCCAGAGGTCAGGCTCCAACAGGGGCAGCTCGACGCGGTCGCGCTCCAAGGGGTAGGGCCGGGCTACTGCGAACGCCGGGCAGCCCGCCAGGATACGGCTGCCGCAGCCAGGGCGGACAGGCCGAAGATGGTGAAGCAGGCCTTGAGCGCGGGCAGCGCTTCGGGGCCTGTCTGGCCCGTATGGGCCTCCCCCAGCACCAGCGCCAGCAGGAGGCCCGTCACCGACAGCGACAGGCACATGCCCATCCCGCGCATGGTGGACATGAACCCCGAGGCCATGCCTTTATGGGCCGGGTCCACGCTGGACATGATGGCGTTGAAGTTGGGCGACACGAACAGCGAAAATCCCAGCCCCAGCACCACCTGCACCCCGATCATCCACAGGGTCGAGGTGTCGCCTCCGTTACCCGTGAGCATCATAAGTCCCGCTCCCAGCACCGCCAGCCCCGCAGCGCTCACCTTGGCCGGGTGCGCCATGTCCGACAATCTGCCCGCCAGCGGCGAAGCCAGCGCCTGCACCGTGGGCTGCACCAGCAGCAGGTATCCCGCGTCGTGCGGGGCCATGCCCTGCACGCTCTGCAAAAACAGGCTCAGCAGGAAGCTCGTGGAGAACGCAGCCGCGTATCCCAGCACCGAGGCCACGTTGGCCAGCGCAAACGCGGGATTTCGCCGGATGTACCCTACGTCCACCATGGGGTTGGCGTGCCCATCCTGGAACTTCACGAAGCGCCACAGCAGCAGGCCCGCCGCCGCCGAGAGCGCCGCTCCCCACAAGGACGGCTGCACGGAAAGCCCGAGGATCAGCCCCAGCATGGCCGGGATGAACAGCGCCGCGTCGGCGTAGCCCACCGTCTGCGACCGTTGCGGCTTCGTTTCCTGGTAGCTCCTGGAGATGAGCGCGAGGGCCGCCACGCCCGCCGCAGCCGACAGATAGAATATCACCCGCCAGGACAGCCACGAGGTCAGCGCGCCGCCAGCCAGAGGCCCAAGCGCCAGCCCCGCGAAGATGAACGACAAGTTGAAGCCGATGGCCCGGCCCGTGCGCTCAGGAGGGACGATGGTCACCAGGATGGCTCCGCTCACCCCGAAGGTCAGCGCGTCGCCCACGCCCTGCAGCGCCCTGGCGAACAGCAGCACCCCGGCGCTGTCCGCCAGCCCGGCCGTGAGCGAGCTCAGCGAGAACAGCACGCTCCCGGCCATGAACAGGCCCTTTCGCCCGATGAAGTCCGAGGCGCGCCCAACCGGCAGCATGCAGGACGTGGAGAACAGCAGGTGAACCATCATCACCATGGCCATCTCTCGCGCCGAAAATGAGAACGCCCGGCCGATAGTGGGCATGGCCACCGACAGCGCCCCGTACAGGAACGGCGTCAGGAACGACGCCAGCCCCACGGCGATCTGCGCGTCGAGC
>JBKICU010000058.1:0-14691 GCA_046566965.1 Acidobacteriota bacterium | reverse complement strand
ACCGGTGCCACCACCCGCACGTCGTGACCGGCGCGCACCAGCGCATGATAGATGGAGCGCAGCCCGATGGCCTGGATTCCGTCGTCGTTGGTGAGAAGTATTTTCATGGCGTGTCTTTCGCGATGCTCCAATTTGATGCGGTTCAGACGCGTGCGCGTCCCTTCCCCCCGCCGGGCACTTGCCCCGGCCTTGGAAATCTGTAACTCTTTGCGTCAGTTGGACGCATACTAGATTACCCCTGTGAGGCTGGCAAGCCGGTGACCGAAAAACGCATCTTCGTACGTGACCTCTCCGTGGGCGACCAGGTGAGCGAATGCTTCCTGCTGGCGCAGGCATCCAAGGGCCAGGCCCGCAACGGCCCGTTCTGGTCGCTCAAGCTCCAGGACGCCTCCGGGGTCATCGAGGCCAAGCTGTGGTCCCCCGGCGCGGCCGCCATCGAGGACCTTCCCCCCGGACAGTTCGTCATCGCCACGGGCACCGTCACCAGCTACCGGGACCAGCCCCAGCTCAACCTGGACCGCCTGGAGCCGCTGGGCGCATCCCCCGAGGGCCTGGACTTCAGCCACTTCCTGCCCGAGAGCCAGGAAAAGCCCGAATCCCTCTACGCCAAATTAGAAGAATTCCTCTCGGCCAACATCGGCCACGCCCCCTGGCGGCGTTTCTGCCGCAAGGTGCTTGGCGACCCGGAGATCCGCGAGAAGCTGCTGGCCGCCCCCGGCGCGAAGGCCATGCACCACGCCTACCGGGGAGGCCTGCTGGAGCACACCCTGGCCGTGTGCCGGGTGGCCCTGGCGCTGTGCGAACTCTATCCGGCCCTGGACCGCGACACCCTCCTGGCCGCGGCCGCCTTCCACGACATGGGCAAGGCCTGGGAGCTCTCCTCCGGCCTCACCCGCGACTACACCGACGAGGGCCAGATGCTCGGCCACATCGTGTTGTCGCTGACCCTTCTCGAACCCTACCTGCGAAAAGCCAGGGACCTGGACCCAGGCCTCGTCCTGCATTTCAAGCACATGCTGCTGAGCCACCACGGCGAGCTGGCCTATGGGTCCCCCAAGACGCCCATGACCCCGGAAGCCATGCTGCTCCACTTCGCGGACAACATCGACGCCAAGGTGCACCAGTTCACCGGCGCGGTGGAGAATCCGGACAAGATCGGCGTGGCCGGTTTCGTGCGCGGCCTGGACCGCTACGTGTTCAACCCGGTGCGCGTACGGCCCGAGGCCCCCGCCCCCAAAAAACAGCAGGACAAAGGTCCCAGCCAATGTTCGTTACCTTTGAAGGTGTAGAGGGCGCGGGGAAGTCCACCCAGATCGCCCGGACCGAGGCCTGGCTGCGCGGCCTGGGACACGCCGTGCTGACCACCCGCCAGCCCGGAGGCTGCGGCCTGGGCCTGACCCTTCGCTCCATCCTGCTGGACGCCCGCAACACCCACCTGGATTCCACGGCGGAACTCTTTCTCTACCTGGCCGACCGAGCCCAGCACGTGGCCGAGGTGATCCGACCGGCCCTGGCTGAGGGCGCTGTTGTACTGTGCGACCGCTACCACGACTCCACCGTGGCCTATCAGGGATACGGGCGCGGCCTGGACGTGGAGCACCTGATTTCGCTTGGCGAGATGGCCACCGGAGGGCTCGTCCCGGACGTGACCCTGGTGCTTGACCTGCCGGTGGAGCAGGGACTCCTGCGGGCCAGAAGCCGTAACGCAGGCGCAGGGTCCAGCCAGTCCGAGGGGCGGTTCGAGGCCCTGGAAATGGCCTTCCACCAGCGGGTGCGGGACGGATTTCTGGAAATGGCCGCGCGCGAACCGGGTCGCTTCGCCGTTGTGGACGCCGCAGGCGGCCCTGATTCCGTGTTCAGGCGCGTCCAGGCCGCCATCGAGCGCCGCCTGTAGCAAGATGTCCCGATACTGTTCTTCCCGGTTCAGAAAAGTCTTCCCTGGCGCTTCTCTTTCGAGCTAGGAGAGGGAAATTCCCACGCACTTTCAGGAGGATTGCCATGCTTCGCAGGATAGTATTCATCGTGCTCGCCCTGGCTTTCTGCGCCCAGGCCGCCCTGGCCCAGACGCCCTTCGACATCGCCAAGCAAAGTCTGCTCACCGAGATAGTCAACCGCAAGAAACTCGTGGTGGGCATGGAGCTCAAGTATCCGCCCTTCGAATCCACCGACGCCCAGGGCAAGCCCGTGGGCCTGGACGTGGAACTGGCCCGCATGGCCGCCAACGATCTGGGCGTCGAGCTGGAAATCAAGGATATGGAGTGGACGGGGCTCATTCCTGCGCTCCAGACCGGCAAGATCGACCTGATCATCTCCGGCATCACCGGCACGCTTGAGCGCGCCAAGTCCATCACCTTCACCAGCGCCTACTTCACCACCGGCCTGTGCGCCCTGCTCTCCAGCAAGCGCGCCCCTGACGTGACCGGCATCGAGCAGCTCGACGACGCCAGGCGCGTCATCGCCGTAAAGACCGGCACCACCTCGGACCTGCTGGCCACCAAGCGTTTCCCCAAGGCCACCATCAACCGTTACAAGGACGAATCCGCCTGCGTGGCCGAAGTGGTCAACGGGCGCGCCGACGCCTTCATCTACGACCAGTTGTCCATCGCCAAGCATGCCAAGGAGTTCCCGGACGCCACCAAGGCCATCCTCCAGCCGTTCACCTACGAGCCCTTCTGCATCGCCATGCGCAAGGGCGACTTCGACCTCTGGAACTGGATGGAGATGTTCGTGTCCATCCGCCGCGCCGACGGCTCCCTGGACGCGCTTCGCAACAAGTTTGTCGGCCCGTTGCTGAAATAACCCTTCCGGCTCCCGCCCGGCGCATCCCCAGGCGCACCCCGGGCGCGCCGGGCGGCCAATTCTCCATGCACAACAAATACGCCGTCCGCCTCATCCTCTTCAGCCTGGGAGCCGCCGCCCTGGTAGGACTGCTGTCCACCATCCGCTACAACTGGAACTGGTGGGTGGTTTGGCAGTACCGCGACCTGTTCATCCAGGGCTTCGCCACCACCATCCTGGTGTCCTGCGGGGCCATTATCCTGGGGCTTATCATCGGCGTGCTGGGCGGGCTGGCCCGCATTTCCGAGAACATCTGGCTGCGCGAGGCGGCGACGCTCTACGTCTGGGGTTTTCGCGGCACCCCGCTGCTGACCCAGATATACATCTTCTACTTCTGTTTCGGCGTCGTTGTGCACGTGGACAGCCCATTTCTCATCGGCATGATCACCCTGGCTTTCTTTGCAGGCGCCTACATCACCGAGATGGTCCGCGCGGGCATCGAATCGATTTCCGAAGGCCAGTGGGAGGCAGCGCGCTCCACGGGCCTGACCCACGGCCAGGCGCTTCGCCACGTGGTCTTTCCCCAGGCGCTGCGCCGCATCATCGCCCCTGTCACGGGCCAGTTCGTGTCGCTCATCAAGGATTCCTCGCTGCTCTCGGTCATCGCGGTCCGCGAACTCACGAAAGGCGCGGAGATAGTAAACGCCGCAACATACAAGACTTTCGAATCCTACCTGCCTCTGGCTCTATTCTATCTGCTGCTGACCTACCCGCTCTCCATCTTGACCTATCACCTGGAAAAGCGGATGAATTACCAGTCCACGCCGCGTGGCAAGTCCGTCGTCACACACAAAGGAGCCGTATCGAGATGAAAACCGTGAAAATCTATGCGCTTTCCACCTGTATCCACTGCAAGCACTGCAAAGAGTACCTCGACGAGCGCGGCCAGCCGTACGAATGCGTCTACGTGGACAGACTCGCCGGAGAGGAACGCACCGAGACCATCGCGGCCATCAAGAAGGTCAATCCGAACCTGTCATTCCCCACGGTCATGATCGGGGAAACCGTGGTCGTCGGGTTTGACAAGGAACAAATCGACAAGGCCCTGGGGAGCTGAACGCATGGACGCCACGGAACTCTACGGCAAGCTGAAGGACTTCCAGGAAAAGAAGGGGTATTATTTCAACCGCGACCACAAGATGGTCATGGACCTCCTGGAGATGCTCCTGGTGAACAAGGAGCGCTACGGGCACATGGCCTGCCCGTGCCGCCTGGCCTCGGGCAACTTCGAAATGGACCGGGACATCGTCTGCCCCTGCGTGTACCGCGAGGCGGACGTAGCCGAATACGGCACCTGCTTCTGCGGCCTCTACGCCAGCAAGGAGTGGAACGAGGACAAGTGCCCTCTGCGTGTGGTGCCGGAGCGCCGCCCCCCCGAGAAGGTTCTGGCCGGACTCGGCCTGGAATAGCGCAGATTGATCGCCCGAACGGGTTCGCCCGTTCATGTCAGAAGGATTCCAGGAGGGTGATCGATAGGCTCAGCCTGTGAGCCGGTGTGACGCGATGCCTGGACGCGTGGCATGTCGCAATCCTGCATGAACGCGCTACGGTTCTGCCTGAAATGAAAAACGGGAGGCTCCAAGCCTCCCGTCCGTTTTCTATGCCATCCGGCGGAAAACCCAGACGCGCTACTCGCCCTGCTTCTGCTTCATGCGCCTGCGGGCTGCGGCCATGATCGCCAGGCCCATGCCGCCAAGGATCAGCGTTCCCGGCTCCGGGTTGGGGACCGGGGCGGGATCCTGGGCGGGATCCGGATCGCGCACGTTGGTCGGCGGGACGATGTCTTCCGGAGCAACGCCCAGCAGGACGTCCTTGACCGGGCCGCGGGAAGCCACCTGAACCGGGGGCACTATCGAGGAGCCGACGGGGAAAGGAATCGTCACGCTTCCTTCTTCCACTGGATCGCTCGGGAGGGGCACGCCCAGTCCCGCGTAATTTTGGGGCACGCCAGCAGAGCCGCTATCGCCGCCACCGCCGCCACCGCCGCCACCGCCACCGCCTGCTCCTGCGGATCCGGAAGCGCTGCCGCCCTGGCCCCCGCCGGAACCGAAGAAGCCGGAATGGGCACCGCGCGCACCGGGAGCCCAGCTACCAGACCCGAACGAAAATCCCGGATTGGAGCGTGAGACGGAACCGACCGAATAGTCGAGCGACGCGGACATGTCGTTGGATCCCATTGTGTCCAGATCGAACATTTCACTGAAGAAGCCCGCAGGCAGGAAGTCCCCTCCGCTGGTGGGGGCGCGAAGAGCTCTTTCCCCCTTTTCGCTGGACAAACGGCTGCCAGGCAGATCCGCCACTTCGCTTCGCCCCCCTGAGAACGGTTTGCCCCCGAAAAATTCGCGCACGGATTCCGGAACTGACTCCAGGCCGGAGGCACTCGCGACGCCGATACAGGCTACCAGTCCAGTACTGAAGAGGAGTGTGGTTAGGCGGAACATATTTACTTCCTTATGGCTTCAAAGCCTTTACCGGTTTCCATCGAAGAGTCCTGCCCCGGAATCACGATCCCAGGCGGGGCCTCCGCGGCGGAGAAGTGTAAGATATCCTGACATTATTCTGGGATTGCTGACACTTTCCGTCCGAAACACCCACATTCAATCTCGTAACCCTCATAATAGCAATTCGCGTACCGAGAATAGCATCACCCGGCCGGGCATGAGCGTCCCGATTCCTGGCGGCGTCCGGCAGAACCTTCCCCTTTTCTTGCAGACCACAATAAAAACGACCGCTTGCCGGTCGTGGTGACAACGCCTGCCAGTGCGTGTCGTCAGCGTGAGGATCGGATCCGCCCAGGCCGGTCGATTCCGATGTTTGGGGGCGTAGAGAGTGCAGGACGGGGGGTTGTCAGATATTGCCGAGATTAAGGCTGAATATATCGGCTTAAGCGAATCAATGTCGTGAATGACGCGCCATATTCAATCAGAAATTCTTACCGATCGCATCAGAATGATCCGGACGGCTCCAGCCGATCGCATGCACGCGCGGACGGGAATCCCTGGAGCGTGGCGTATCCAGCCCTTTCCCCGGCCATCCCGCCGCAATGGCGCAGCCGCCGTAACGCGGGTTCACTGCTGCGGTTTCGATCCGGAGTTCAATTTCCCGCGGCCTCTCCGGAACCGCAGACCACTCCACCGGCAACGTCTGAATCCAAAGCCTCAACATGTGCCTGGGCGATTCCGGACACAAGCAACAACAGAAACATCAGGATGACACGCTTGAGCATGTTTCGTTCTCCTTCCGGAATGTTCCGGAAACCTCGGATCAGACGAATCCCCGATCATCGGGAACGCCACCCTGTCCTTGTTGAAGCCAACCTGTAAACAATTCCGAAGAGCTGTCGAAATTACTGACACTCTTACGACTTTATTGGGCTTTTGCAGTAAAAATCAATGAATCACAGCAAATATCGCGCCCAAAGGGCTTGAGCAACAGCCGCATCTCCTCCCCGAAACAAAGAAGGCCGGGGACAACCCGGCCTTCTGGAAACGAACGAAACCTATCCGCTTATTCGTGGAAATTGAACGTTTTGAAGCCCTCGCTGCGGCACATGTTGTCACGCTCGGCGTCACGCAGGTCGGCCTTGACCATCTCCGAGACCATCTGCTCGAAGGTGATGCGCGGTTTCCAGCCCAGCTTGGCGTGGGCCTTGGAGGGGTCGCCCAGCAATGTTTCCACCTCGGTGGGGCGGAAGTAGCGCGGGTCCACGGCCACCAGGCACTGGCCGGTCTGGGCGTGATAGGCCTTCTCGTCGATTCCCTGGCCCTCGAAGCGCAGGGGGATGCCAAGTTCCGCGGCGGCGGCCTGCACGAACTGGCGCACGCTGTACTGCTTGCCGGTGGCGATCACGTAGTCGTCGGGGGCGTCCTGCTGGAGCATGAGCCACATCATCTCCACGTAGTCGCGGGCGTGGCCCCAGTCGCGCTTGGCGTCCAGGTTGCCCAGGTACAGGCACTCCTGGAGGCCCAGCTTGATGCGCGCCATGGCACGGGTGATCTTGCGGGTGACGAAGGTCTCGCCGCGCAGGGGGGACTCGTGGTTGAAGAGGATGCCGTTGCAGGCGTACATGTTGTAGGCCTCGCGGTAGTTCACCGTTATCCAGTAGCCGTAGAGCTTGGCCACGGCGTAGGGGCTGCGGGGATAGAACGGCGTCTTCTCGGTCTGGGGGGTTTCCTGGACCAGGCCGTAGAGTTCCGAGGTGGAGGCCTGGTACACGCGGGTCTTTTCGGTCAGCCCCAGGATGCGGATGGCCTCCAGGATGCGCAGGGTTCCCAGCGCGTCGCAGTTGGCGGTGTACTCCGGAGTCTCAAAGGATACGGCCACGTGGGACTGGGCGGCCAGGTTGTACAGTTCGTCCGGCTGCACCTGCTGGATCACCCGGATCAGGTTGGTGGAGTCGGTCAGATCGCCGTAGTGCAGGATGAACTTGCGCCCCGTGACATGGGGGTCCTGGTACAGATGGTCGATGCGGTCCGTATTGAACAGTGAGGAGCGGCGCTTGAGGCCGTGGACCTCATAGCCTTTCTCCAAGAGCATCTCGGCCAGATAGGCCCCGTCCTGCCCGGTGGTCCCGGTGATGAGGGCGACCTTCTTCTTCATATGCAGCGCTCCTTGGCGGACAACATCGCCTGTTCGGCCTCGATCATGGCCCGGACCACCTCGGGCATGGCCATGGCGGCCTGCCAGTTCAGAAGCTCGCGCGCCCTGGTGGGGTCCGTGCGGCTGTAGAGGATGTCCGAGGGCCTGAACAGGCCGGGATTTGTGTCCACGTGTTCGGTATGGTCAAGACCCAGTTCCGCAAAGACCTGGGCCGTAAAATCTTCCAGGGAATAGCTCTTGCCCGTGGCTATCACGAAATCATCCGGCTCGTCCCGCTGGAGCATGCGCCACATGGCGTCCACGTATTCTTCGGCCCAGCCCCAGTCGCGCACCACGTTGGTGGAGCCCAGAGACAGGCGCTCCCCGGAACCGGCCGCGATGCGGCAGGCCGTGGACACGATCTTTCGGGTGACGAAGCGGGCCGGGCGCAAGGGCGACTCGTGGTTGGAGAGAATCCCCGAGCAGGCGTACAGGCCGTAGGCCTCGCGGTAGTTGGCCACGGCCCAGCAGGCGGCGGCCTTGGCCACGGCGTAGGGGCTGCGCGGCCGGAAGGGGGTCTCCTCCCCGGCGGGCTCGGGGGCGTTGCCGAAACATTCCGTGGAGCACGCGTTGTACAGGCGCACGGGCTTGCCCAGCAGGCGCAAAAGCTCCAGGATGTTTATGGTGGCCACGGCCACGGACTCGAAGGTCTCCAGAGGCTGCTCGAAGGAGAGGCCCACGGAGCTCTGCCCCGCCAGGTTGTAGATCTCCTGCGGCTCCACCTTCTCGATCACCTGCCACAGGCCGCGGAAATCCGTCAGCGACGCAGAATGCAGGTTGATCTTGTCCGCCACGCCAAGTGCGGCAAGGCTGGACAGATTGGCCATCTGGGCGTCGCGGGATGTTCCGGCCACGGCGTAGCCTTTCTCCAGCAGCAGTCTGGTGAGGTACGCGCCGTCTTGGCCGGTTATGCCGAGTATCAGGGCGGATTTCATGGGTGTTCCGGGATCGTATGCGTAAGCGGTCTTACATGTTCCAAAGCCTCGCCCCTGTCAATGCACGTCATCTTTCTCCCAAGTGGCGAACTGTGCACGTGCATGTGCAACACGTTGCACATGCACAGGCCTGCGCCTGCACGACTCACATTAACGTGCTTATTTTATTGATGTTAATCGTTGGCACGGATGCTGCTTTATGCTGGCAAGAGCAGCCGATGCGCTGCACGGAGGCACCATGAAACAGTTCACTCTCATTCTGCTGATGCTGGGCGTAGTCCTGGTGGGCCTGACCGCGAACGCCCAGGCGCGCGGCATGGGCATGGGACACAGAACCTCTAACGCCAACTGCCCCGCATGGAGCAACGTCTCCTCCGGCAACGGCGGCATGCCCATGATGCGGAACTACGCCATGGCCGCCGGGCCGGGCCACTCGTACGGCCATGGCTACGGCCGGGGGCATGTCTGGACGAACGGCACGTCGGCCGCATCAGGCGCGGGCCAGTCCGCACCCGCAACGTCCGGACAATCCCAACAGTAACAGAGATAGAAATTTACCCCATTCCATCCAGGAGAACCGCTCATGAAATCCCGTCTGATGATCCTGTCCCTCGCCCTGGTGGCCATGCTGGCCGCCGCTTCACTGGCCATGGCCAACCCCTACGGGCGCGGTCCCGGCGCGTGGATGCCGGACATCCCGCAGGAAAAGCAGGAGCAGGTCGCAAAGTTGTACCGCGAAGGCCGCCAGACCCTCTACGAGCTTGAGAGCCGCAAATGGGCCAAGCAGGCCGAGCTGAACGCCATCCTGGCCGCGCCCAAGCCCGACAGCTCCAAGATCGAAGCCCTGGCCAAGGAGATCGGCACCCTGAGCTCCATGGTGTACCAGGAGCGCGTGGCCCTGCAGCAGCGCATCTTCAAGGAGACCGGCGTCAACCTGCCCCTGGCTGGCGGTCCCGGCTTCGGCCCCGGCGGATGCCCCATGATGGGCGGCCAGGGTTACGGCCCCAAGGGCGGCAACTCCCAGGCCCCCTGCTGCCAGTAATTCAGTATCCAGAGTTCCATAGCCTCTACCTCCTCACCTCAGGAACCCCGCCCCCACCGGCGGGGTTCCGCCATTTTCAGGCGCATTGCCTTGCTTGCGCATGCGGTGATAATAGAAGAGGAAGACGGGCCGGGGCGCTGCCCCGTGCCGTGCAGGGCGCATGACTCCCGCGCGGGCGCCAGGCCGCCTTCGGGCCGGACGCTTGCGAGGGACCAACGCCCCCACCTTGCCTTCTTCAGGAGCAAACGATGCTGCGCCGTATTTTCTGGCTGTTGTTCGCCTTCTCCCTGGCCGGGATGGCGGCTTCCTCCCTGGCCCTGTTCGCCGGACCGTCCACCGAGGTGGCCCTGTGGTCGGACTGGAGTTTTCTCGGCCTGTCGCGCCCCCGATGGGAGGCCATGCACTACGGCATGGGCCTTCTGCTGACGCTCTCCGGGCTGGTCAGCCTGCTTACGGGCGCGTCCCGGATGATGGCCCTGCCCCAGGGCGACGCCGAGGACCGCTACGGCGCGAAGACCGCGAAGGTCTGGCTGACCGCAATCGTTATTTTCGTGGTGCTTCTGCTGGCCAGCGTGCTCATGCTGCCGCCGGGCGGGACCCTGGTGCACATGGCCTCCGGGCTCAAGAGCTGGCATGCCAAGAGCTTCGGCGAGCCGCCCCTGGCGGGCGCGGCGTCCATGTCCCCCACGGAACTGGCCAAACGCCTGAGCCTGGACCCGGCCAAGGCGCTGACCAACCTGGCGGCGCACAACGTGAAGCTGTCCTCCCCGGACGCCACCATCACCGAGATCGCCCGCCAGAACGGCCTGGCCCCGGCAGCCGTGTACGAGACCCTGCGCGGCGGCAAGGACCCCAGGCTTCCTGCCGCTCCCGTCGCTCCAGTAGCTGAAGCGCCCAAGCCTCAGGCTCCGCCCGCGCCGCCCCAGCTCCCCGCCGACCCGCCGCCGGGCCTTGGCAGGCTGAAACTGGCCGACGTGTGCGAGCAGTACGGGCTGAATCTGAACGGCGCTGTGGACAAGCTGGCCAAATCCGGCATCAAGGCCTCAGGCGACATGACGCTGCGCCAGATCGCGCAATCGAACCTCATGCTGCCCATCGAGGTGTACGACGCGCTGCGCGGCGCACCGGGCCAGACCCAGTCCGCGCCTGCCGCTCCTGCTCCTGTTGCCCCTGCGCCGCCCGCTCCGGCAACTCCCGTTGTCCCCGCGCCCCCGGCTCCCGAGCAGCACCAGCCGGTCCAGCCGGGCCCGGCACCCGGAGCACCGGCGGCAGTCCCCGGAACTGCCCCAGGACAAATGACCCAGCCCGTCGCCCCCCAGGCACCTGCGCCCGCTGCGCCCGCCGCTCCGGTCGTCGCCCCCGAGGGGCTCGAACGCATGACCCTGGCCGCCTTCTGCCGTGACCACTCCATCGACACTCCCCAGGCCCTGGCCAAACTCAAGGCCAAAGGCATCGTGGCCTTCTCGGACATGACCTTCCGGGAGCTGGCCGTGGAGAACAACCTCACCGCGCAGCAGGTCATGGACCTCATCGTCAGATAACGCCCGCAGGGCGCGGCGTCCGGCACCACGCCGGGACGTCGCGCCCTGCCAATACAAAGGCTCACGTCAGCAGCATGGACATCTCCACCCCGCGCACATCCCGGAGCCTTCTGGCCCTGGCCGCCCTGGCCCTGGTGCTCCTGGGCGCGGCCCTGTCCGCCCTCACCTGGCGGAACCTGGTGGACCAGCGCAAACTCATCGACCAGCATGTTCTGTTCGCGTCCCGCACCATCCTGCGCGGCGTGGAAGCCAACCTGATGCGGGTCATGCCCATGCTTGGCCGCATGCAGCCCGAGGTGGCCCGCGAACGCCTGGAAGAGGTCTTCCGGGAGATCGCCGAAACCGGCGACCTGATCTTCCTTGGCGTGTACGACGCGCAGGGACGCCTGACCCTCTCCTCCGCTCCCAAGGAAGCCAAGGCCATGCTGGACGCCCCGCTGGACCAGATGGCGCTCTCCGACCTGGCCGTCACCGGCGAATGGTTCGGCACGCTCCCCCTGGGCGGAACCACCATGCTCGGCTATGCGGCCCTGATGCGCCCCGGCATGGCTCAGTTCTGCCCCTGCGGCACTCCGTCTGAATCAGGGGAATCCGGACAGGCCGAAACCCTGCCCGCCCCGCCTCTCGCCGAGCCTCCCGTGGCCCAATCGCAGCCCGGCATGCCCGGCCGGGGCCACCGGGGTCCACCCTCCTCGCGCCAGATTCCTCCCGGCCATGCTCCCACGCTGTATTTCCTGGTGGGCATGAACCTGGAACAGCACTACGCCCAGTACACCAACTTCCGTAACACCGCCCTCATGCAGACCGGCTTCGTCCTGGGCACTGCCGCCCTGCTCTGGGTGATGCTCCTGGCCTATCTGCGCCGACGCGAGCAGGGCCACAGGCTGATGCGCCTGGAGAGCTTCCACTCCAAGCTTCTGGACGCGCTGCCCGAAGGACTGCTCACCGTGGACGCCTCCGGGACGATCTCCGCCGTGAACCCGGCGGCCAAAGGCATTTTGGGCGCGGAACTCGTGGGGCGGCCCGTATCGGAACTTCCCCTGGGCCATGATCTGGCCGACGCCCGCGCCCCCGAGGCATTCTCCTGGCGGCAGATGGAGCACGGCGGGCGCTACCTGGAAACCCTGGCCGTGCCCCTGAACGACGAGACCATGATCCTGGTGCGCGACCGCACCAAGCTGCGCTCCCTGGAGCACGACCTGGAGCAGACGCGCCATCTGGCAGCCGTGGGACGCCTCGCCGCAGGCGTGGCCCACGAGATACGCAACCCCCTGAGCGCCCTGCGCGGGTTCGCCCAGTTCTTCGCGGCCAAGCTCAAGGGCAAGGACCCCGAGCAGTCCTACGCCGAGACCATGGTGCAGGAGGCCGACCGACTGGGCCGGGTGGTCACGGACCTCCTCTATCTGGCGCGGCCCAGGCCCATGGAGCCGCAGTCCGTGGACCTGGCCACCCTGGCGGGCGAACTCTCGCGGCTGTTGCGCTTCGACATGGAGCGCGCCAAAGCCCGCCTGGACCTGAAGCTCGACTCTCCCTCGGTCCTGGCCGACGCCGACGGCCTCAAGCAGGCGCTCATCAACCTGATCCTCAACGCGCTGGCCGCCCTGCCCGAAGACGGGGGCGTCATCACCCTCTCTAGCTTCGATCAAGGCGGCGGCGTCAACGTCAGCGTGACCGACACCGGCCGCGGCATGGGCGAAGAAGAGCGCGCCCGCGCCCTGGAGCCGTTCTTCACCACCCGCAAGGAAGGCTCGGGCCTGGGGCTGGCCATCGTGCACAAGATCATCCGCGACCACCGGGGCGAACTGGACATCGCAAGCACCCCCGGAAGCGGCACCACCGTGACTCTTCGCTTTTCAGGAGCAGCGCCCCGATGACGCAGAAACTGTTGGTGATCGACGACGAACCCGGCCATCGCCTGATGGTGCGGGCGGTCATGGAGGACGCGGGCTGGCGCGTGGCTGAGGCCGGCTCCGCCGAGGACGGCCTGCGCCAGCTGCGCGCCTGCACCCTGCCGGACTGCCCCTCCGTCATCCTCCTGGACATGAAGATGCCCGGCATGGACGGCATGCAGGCCCTGGCCGCCATCCACGAGCTGTACCCCGGCCTGCCCGTGGTGCTGCTCACCGCCTACGGCACCGTTGGCTCCGCCGTGGAGGCCATGAAGCGCGGAGCCTTCGACTACCTCACCAAGCCCTCGGACAACGAGGAGCTCAAGGCCGTGCTGCACCGGGCCAGCGAGTTCGGCCGCCTGGTCGCCGAGAACCGCGAGCTGCGCCGCAAGGTCGGCCAGTCGGACGCCTCCTCCCGCATGATCGGCAAGAGCCGCGCCATGCGACAGGTGCGCGAGCTGGCCGAGCAGGTCGGCCCCGCCGAAGCCACCGTGCTCATCCTGGGCGAATCCGGCACCGGCAAGGAGCTGGTGGCCGAACTGGTGCACGCGGTCAGCCCCCGGCGCGACCATCCGCTCATCAAGGTCAACTGCGCGGCCCTGCCCGGCGACCTCCTCGAAAGCGAGCTCTTCGGCTACGTCAAGGGGGCCTTCACCGGAGCCATCAAGGACAAGCCCGGGCGCTTCCAACTGGCCCACGGCGGCACGCTCTTCCTGGACGAGGTGGGCGAGCTGCCCATAGGCCTCCAGGCCAAGCTGCTGCGCGCCCTGCAGGAGCGCATCGTGGAGCCGCTCGGCTCGGTCAAGCCGGTGGCCACGGACGTGCGCATCCTGGCCGCCACCAACCGCGACCTGCGCGCCGAGGTCGCCAAAGGAACCTTCCGGGAGGACCTCTATTTCCGCCTCGCGGTGCTGGAGATCGCCATCCCGCCGCTGCGCGAGCGCCTGGACGACCTGCCCGAGCTCACCGCGCATCTCCTCGACAAGCTGGGCACGCGCAACAAAAAGACCGTGCGCGCCGTGAGCCCCGCGTTCCTGGACGTGCTCTCGCGCTACCCCTGGCCCGGCAACGTGCGCGAGTTGGAGAACGTGCTGGAGCGCGCCGTGATCCTGGCCCGCTCCGACACCCTCACGCCCGATCTCCTCCCGCCGCATCTGGGCACGCCCGACAGCGCCGCCTGCATCGCCGCCTGCCGCACCACACTGGAATCCGCGCCCGCCAACGGCTCCTCTCCCGCCAGCTTCGAGGAGGCCGAGCGCCAGACCATCCTGGCCGCCCTGGACGCCAACGAAGGACACCGCGAACGCACCGCCGACGCGCTGGGCATCAGCCGCCGCACGCTGCAATACAAGCTCAAGCGCTTCGGGCTGGCCAAACGATGATCGGCTCGCCGCTCGCCGCCGTCCCCCCCGCCCTGGTTCCGCTTCTGGGGGAAGTCTGCGACGCCCTGCGCCAGACCCTGGCCGACGCCCGCTCAGCCCTGGCCCGCAGCGACGCCCAGGCACTTCGCGAATCCGCCCACGCCCTGAAAGGCGCGGCCATGCGCTTCGGCCTGCCCGCACTGGCTGACGCCGCCGCCCGCGCCGAGGACGCAGCCTTACGCGGCAATCTCGAGGGCATGGAAGCTATTTTGGGTGAGTTCGAGAAAGGCCTGGACGAACTCGCCGCGTCGATTTGAGGGGAGAAGCTGGGGCTTCGCCCCAGACCCCACCAGGGCTCCGCCCTGGACCCGCCAGGGGGATGATCCCCCTGGACCCTCAGTTAGCTTCGCGTAACGAAGCGTCACGCTTCAGACAACACGCAAGAAG
>JBKICU010000057.1:0-66418 GCA_046566965.1 Acidobacteriota bacterium | reverse complement strand
GGCGGGGTGTTCCCCACGTGCGTGGGGATGAACCGCAAGTGTTGCGCGTTGTTCGGTCGCACCCCCTGTGTTCCCCACGTGCGTGGGGATGAACCGTCCAGGGCGCTGCCACGATCACCCTGGACGATGTGTTCCCCACGTGCGTGGGGATGAACCGGAAATCCTGAAGCTGAAAGAGTGCCTGAGGGAGTGTTCCCCACGTGCGTGGGGATGAACCGACGTACCGGAGGGCGTAGCCGTTGTTTTTCACGTGTTCCCCACGTGCGTGGGGATGAACCGACTTACGCATCACGACAGAATGCCTCGTCGTCGTGTTCCCCACGTGCGTGGGGATGAACCGTCGGTCTGCCCTGGCCCGGTAGGCCCTGGCCGGTGTTCCCCACGTGCGTGGGGATGAACCGGTTTTGATGCTTCCCTTTTGCATGTCGTAAGAGTGTTCCCCACGTGCGTGGGGATGAACCGCCTGGATGCCTGAAGATGCAAGATTGCTTAAAGTGTTCCCCACGTGCGTGGGGATGAACCGTGTTTGATGACGCTGGTTCTCTTGAGTGGCAAGTGTTCCCCACGTGCGTGGGGATGAACCGCCGCTGTTCAAGCGCTCCCCGCGCCTGGCCGGGTGTTCCCCACGTGCGTGGGGATGAACCGGAGGGCGGCATCGATGACGCCACCATCGGCGAGTGTTCCCCACGTGCGTGGGGATGAACCGTCCAAGTGGATGAGCCGGGAGAAGGTCGAGCAGTGTTCCCCACGTGCGTGGGGATGAACCGTGGCTCCTGATGACCTTAGAGGTGAGTATGACGTGTTCCCCACGTGCGTGGGGATGAACCGCTAGAGGATTGAATTCACCTAACCTTGCTGATGTGTTCCCCACGTGCGTGGGGATGAACCGTCAGCCGGGCGAGTTCATCCACCCTCGCACCCGTGTTCCCCACGTGCGTGGGGATGAACCGCCACCTCTGTTTCCGTCTAGCTGGCTTTGTTGGTGTTCCCCACGTGCGTGGGGATGAACCGACCTCCTGCCAGTCTATGTCGTAGGGGGACGCGTGTTCCCCACGTGCGTGGGGATGAACGTAAACCACTGGTGGGATGTCGCTCCTCAATGCTTTTCCTGTACGCAATTGGAATGAACTCTACTCTTGGAGGTCTATGTATGTGCGTGGCTGACCCTACAACGATGCCCCTCCTGCTCCGGTGGGAAGGGAAACATGTGACCGTGGACGTGCGCGATTACGGATCGACAATGCGACTTGCCATCTGGGGTCGGGCGTCGTGGCGGAAATGGGACCTGACAAAGCACGTCGAGGGTCGTCAACTCTGGCTCATCAAGTACATCGTGCGACTGCTGGCCGCGCTGGAGGAGAAGGATGAGGGAGCCAAGTGAATCTAGCGACATCATGTAATGTCGGACTGCAAAAGCATCCCTTCAGCGGGAACAACCCGGTCCCACAGGACTTCCCATTCTTGCGGCTCAGATCAGTCACCTGAGAATATTCCAAGCGATTTTCAACCCCACGCTCCCCGATGGGACCCAACACGCCCCCCATGCCTATTCTCACAGGGGGGTGCCCCGGGGTACCCCCCTTGCTGCTCGGACAGGCGGTTGCCCGGCCTGTCAGCTCGTCTTCGTTTGAGGGAGTCTCAATGATTGGGTGGGCACGGCAACCCGGACGCGCCACATGAAGCTGGCCGGACAAATTATCGCCAAGGATAATTTGCGGCAACAGAATTATCTTTTTACTCAGAAAACAATAATTCTGCCGCGCCCGATTCCTTGCCCGCGACGATCCGCATGAGGTCCTGGGCCGCGAACGCCTTTCGATAGCGCTCCTCGCCGATGGGAGAGAGAATCCCGGCATCAACCAGTTTGTCCACATTGGCCTTGGCCGCAGGGTACCCCACGCCGAGAAGCTGCTGCGCGGCAGGGATGGTGAGCACGGGGTGGTCGAACAGGGCCTCCATCAGGCGCACGCTCGTTGCTGACGCCCTGTGGGTCTGCAGGACGTCGAGCCAGCCCGTCCTGAGGTCCTGGAGCCTTCTGGCCCTCAGAACGGCGTCCTGGGCCTGTACGGCCACGCCGCGCAGGAAGAACTCAAGCCAGGCCCCCCACGCGCCTGCCGCGCTCACGGCCATCAGATGGTCGTAGTATTCCGTGCGGCGCTCTTCCAGGTAGACGCTCAGGTTGAGGAGCGGATGAGGCAGCACCTCCCAGGAAACCAGCAGCAGCGTCATGAGCAGGCGGCCCACGCGACCGTTGCCATCCAGGAAGGGATGGATCGCCTCGAACTGGTAGTGGATGAGGGCCAGCCGGACAAGCGGCGGGAGGTCCGCCGGAGCGTGCAGATACTTCTCCAGGCGGTCCAGCGTCGCGAGCATCTCAGGCACGGGAGGCGGCACGTAGCGCGCGTTGGCCGGGGTGTCCCCAGGCCCGCCGATCCAGTTCTGCGAGCGGCGGAACTCTCCCGGCGTGGCCTGCCCACCACGCACGCCCTCCATGAGCATCCCGTGGACCTCCCGGATGAGGCGCAGGCTCACCGGCAACGTCTGGAGCCGCTCCAGCCCGAATTCGAGGGCCTTGACGTAGTTGAACACCTCCTGGGCGTCGGCGTCTCCGGGCCGCTGCCCGGCTTCGAACTCGTATAGCCCGGCAAGGTCGGTGCGGGTTCCCTCGATGCGCGAGGAGAGCACGGCTTCCTGGCGCACGAACGGACTGATGAAGAGCCTGATGTTGCCGATGGTGCGCCCCACACCCGCCAGCTCGCCGATGGCCCTGTCAGCTTCGGAGAGCGTGCGCACGAGTGGGGCGTCCAGCACCAACTCCGGGGGAAGCGGAGCAGGCACGAATGCGTGAAAGGCGGCTTCGCCCTGACTGACCGTCACCAGCTTGCCGGAAGCGGCGTCCTTGAACAGGCTAGGATTCATCGTGCGCCTCGTGCGAATGACCGCCCAGGTTGACCACCCTTCCGCCCTTCTTGCTCTTCAACCCGGCCTCCAGGTTCCTCACGGCTTTGCGCAACGTATCCGGGGCCAAGTGGGAATAGCGTTCCGTCATGCTCAGGGTGCTGTGCCCCATGAGTTCCTTGACGCTGTACAGGTCCGTCCCCTGCTCCACAAGCCACGAGGCGAATGTGTGGCGCAGAGAATGGAAGACGACGCGCTGACGGGGATCGCCAACCCCCTCGTTGAAGCCGAGATCCTTCACGGCCCGCTCGAAGGCGTTGGACACCCAGGAGCGTTTGACCCCTCCGCGACCAGGGAAAACCATGTCGCCGTGATTTCCCTTCTCCTTGGCCTCCAGCATGGCCCGCACGTCCGCAGTCATGTAGGCGACCCGGTTGCGGCCGCTTTTGGTGTCCCGCAGCGCTAGCAGGCCCCGTTTGAAGTCCACGTCGCCCCAGGTGAGGTTGAAAACCTCACCTGCCCGCAAGCCGCAGTGGAGCGACAGCAGGGACATGTCGTGAAGATTCGGAGACTTCTCCGCCAGGTGCTCCAGGAGCCGCCGGGCCTCCTCGTGCGTCAGGAAGCGCAGACGCCGGTTGTCGGTCTTTGGCGACTTCACCTTGCAGGTGGGGGAGATGCAGGCGGACAGGTCGCGCTCCCGTGCGAAATTGAAGACCTGGCGCACCACGCACAAGGCGTAGTGAATGGTGCGCGCGGCACGGCCCGCGTCCGCCATGTTCTTCTTGATGCGCTCCAGGTGGAAGGGCGAGACCTCCTTGAGGGGCATGCCGCCGATCACGGGTGCCAGCCACTGCCGGTACAGGCCGAGCTCCGTGACCACGGAGTTGTGCTTCTTGTTCTGGCGGGAGTGTTCGAGGTAGGCCCCCTCGAAGAGCATGCCGAAGGAGACGCTCTCCCTGGCTTCCAGCGCCAGCTTGGCAGCTTCCTGCTCACGCCTGCTTTTCGCCTCGCGCCGCTTCTCCTGCAGGGTGACGGCCCCCTGGCCGGTTCGCTGCGCTTCCTTGAGCTCCGCGAGCCTCGCCACGGCCTTCTGCTCGGTCCAGCCTTCGCTCGCCCAGCCGAGGGCCTCTTCCTTGTCCTTGCCGTCCAGCTTGTAGCGGATGGCGAAGTACCGGTCGGCCCTGACTCCGTGCTTGCGAGAGGGGTGCTCTCTGAACCTGACACCAGTGTGTTTTGTCTTGATCCATGGAGTGGCCATGTGATCCCCTTCGAATTTTGTCCCGCTCCTGTCCCGCTTTTTTCGATGAAAGAGGCTATTCCAAGATGAAGCGATGTGAAGGAAATTATGATCTAAACATGCGTAAGTCAACAATATTTATAAAGGCATGTGAAGGAGGATGAAGGCTAAAAAAACTGAATGGGGTTCAGGGGGTCGGAGGTTCAACTCCTCTCATCCCGACCACGCTAGATCAAGGGCTTACGATGAAATCGTAAGCCCTTTTTCTGTTGGAAACACCCAGGACAACCAGAGAAAATCTTTCCGCCATTGCCTGTTCGCAATCAACGAATGCAAAACACATGTTGACGAACTGTTCCGTTCGTGTGATTTGCTGGGAATATGGACAGAAATGCGTTTATCCCTTAACAAAGGAGATGGCCATGAAACCATATTTTGCTGAATTTATAGGAACATTCTGGCTTGTTCTTGGCGGTTGCGGCAGCGCAGTCGTATCCGCCGCGTTCCCGAATGTCGGCATCGGGCTGCTTGGTGTCGCCTTGGCGTTCGGCCTGACTGTCTTGACGATGGCGTACGCGATTGGACACATTTCCGGCTGCCATCTCAATCCTGCCGTATCCATCGGGTTGTGGGCCGGCGGTCGCTTCCCCGCAGGCAAGCTGCCCGCGTACATCGCCGCGCAAGTTCTCGGCGGTATCGTCGCGGGAGGAATCCTTTTTCTCATAGCGACCGGCAAGGCCGGGTTTGACGTGTCAACAGGCTTTGCTTCCAATGGGTACGGTTCTCATTCTCCCGGAGGATATTCGCTGACCGCAGCCTTGATTTCCGAAGTTGTCATGACCATGATGTTTTTGGTCATCATCCTCGGAGCCACAGACGCGCGGGCGCCCCAGGGCTTCGCTCCCTTGGCCATTGGCCTGGGCCTCACCCTGATTCATCTGATCAGCATCCCGGTCACGAACACGTCTGTCAATCCCGCCCGCAGTACCGGGGTCGCCCTCTACGTAGGCGGTTGGGCCTTGGAGCAGTTGTGGCTGTTCTGGGTTGCCCCGATTATCGGAGCCGTATTGGGTGCTGTCGTTTATCGATTTTTGGGACATGATTCCAAAACATGACGCGTCGGAATTGTCGCTGAAAGCCGCCTCGGCAAGGTGCCATGGGCCGGACCATTCAGGTGCATCGACAGGACTTGGCGTTTCCGAATGAGGTGGGGGCTTACGGTTGATCGCCGTAAGCCCTTTTTCGTGGTGATTTGGGTCCGTGTTGTGCCAGTCCGCCCCCCCGCGCCATCGCACTCAATGAGGGGATGTGCATGGCGGCCCCTGCGATCAGGCCTTCGGAACAGCTTCGCTTCTGCAACAAGCCCCCGTTCCCGAGGTGCCTCAGTACGCCGCCAACATCGTTGCACCGTTGAAGGATGCCGTGCTCAGTTACTCTCTCGTTGCTTTCTGCATTGTGTGCGTATAAGAATCGACGATAGGACTCTCGATCCGTAAGAAGGAGGCGCACTCCATGATGCGCAAGCAACTCAGCATGTCGAACCGCCTTGATCGAGCTTCAGCGGTTTCGAGGCTTTTTGCCGTTGTTTCGGCTATTTTCCTTATCGCAGGCTCCAGTGCGTTCGCGGCGAACCAACAGTTCTCTTTCGCGACGGTAGTCGACATGGCCAGGGATCTGGCCGGCAAACCATACCAGGCCCCCAAGGAAGTCGAAGAGCCGTTGCGCTCCCTCTCCTACGACGACTGGCGCAAGATCCGTTTCATTCCCGCAAAATCCCTGTGGCGCGACGCGAAACTGCCCTTTGAGCTCCAGTTTTTCCCCCCGGGGTTCCTCTACGACAGGACCGTGTCCATAAACATCGTCGACGGGACCAAGGCCACCCCCCTGGCCGTGACTGCGGACATGTTCGACTTCAGCCAGAACGGGCGCCTCAAGGAAAAGGTCCCGGCCGAACTGGGCGCGGCCGGATTCAGGGTCCACGCCGTTGTCAATTCTCCGACCTACATGGATGAATTTCTTGTCTTCCTGGGCGCGTCCTATTTCCGGGCCGTGGCCAAAAACCAGGGGTACGGGCTGTCGGCACGGGGCCTCAGCGTGGACACCGCCGAACAAAAGGGCGAGGAGTTCCCCTGGTTCCGCGAGTTCTGGATCCAGAAACCCGGCAAGAAGGACAAGCAATTGACCCTGTTCGCCCTGCTCGACAGCGAGAGCATGACGGGCGCATACGTCTTCAAGGTCACCCCCGGCGAGGAGACCGTCGTGGACGTGACCAGCCGGATTTTTCTGCGCAAGCCGGTGACTGTGCTCGGCATCGCACCGCTGACCAGCATGTTTCTTTACGGCGAAAACTCGCTGTCCAACCAGCGGATGGACTGGCGACCCGAAGTCCATGACTCGGACGGCCTGCTCCTCCACCTGCGCAGCGGCGAATGGCTGTGGCGTCCCCTGCGCAACCCGGTGCCTCTGCGGGTCCATACCTTCCAGGCGGATGACGTCCTGGGCTTCGGCCTCATGCAGCGCGACACGGATTTCCGCAGCTACCAGGACCTCGAATCCCGCTACGAGAAGCGCCCGAGCCTGTGGATCGAGCCCCATGGCGACTGGGGGCCGGGCGAGGTGAAGCTGGTGCTGATACCCACGGACAAGGAGATCCACGACAACATCGCCGCCTTCTGGCGTCCGAAGGACCAGGGGGAGCCCGGAAAGCCGCTCTCCTTCGATTACCGCATGCGCTGGCTTACTGCGCCCGGCACGCTGTCGCCCCATATCCTGGTCACGGACACCCGCGTGGCGCGCCAAGCCCCCAACGCGCAGTTCTTCGTCCTCGACTTTTCCGCGGATAAATCCGCCAAGCCCAGGACGGACACTCCGCAGGGAATGGTCAGCGCCGGAGCCGGGGTCAAGATTGAGGACCAGCAGGTCTATCGGAACGCCGTGACCGGCGGCTGGAGACTGGCGTTCAAGGCGGTGACTGAGGAGACGGCTCCCCTCGCGAGCATGATGCCGGAGAAGACCGGACCCGTCGAACTGCGGGCGTTTCTCAGGTTCGGCGATGGAGCCGTGAGCGAAACCTGGAGCTACGACCTGACTCGGGAAAAATGATCTCCACCCCTGAAAACACCTCACGACAAGGCCAGGCGCGGCGCGACGCGCCCGCAGGTCATGCCGGACAGCGGATTCTGGCCTACCTGGGCAGGCTGCCCATGTCCGAGCCGGAACGGCTGGAGACGGCGCTTGGCGTGCTCTCGGACGCTTCCGGCCAGACACCTGGCCAGGCACCCGGACAGGCTTCCGGCCCGGAACACCTGGAACAGGAGTCCATGCGCCTGCTTCTGCGCCGGTTCCACGCGCCTGTCCCCAGACAGGACGTGCGCGCCACACCGCCGGTCAAGCGTTCGCCCATGGCTCCGGAGTTTCCCCGACTGAAAAACGGCCACGGGAAAAGGTCCCAGGCCGATACGCCTCCTCCCGAGCAGGAGCGCACGCCTCCGGGCTGGCCTTTCCGGCTCCTGGAGCGCAGGCACAAATCCTGGACCGCCACAGCCCGCGCACGCCGGTTGCTGCTCGTGCTGCTCATCGCCGCGCCCACGGGCATGGCCACGGTGCGCATGGCGGAATTGCTGCCCCACAGGGGCTCGACCATACTCGAGCTCGTCCTCATGGCCATCTTCTCGATACTTTTCGCCTGGATAGCCATCGGGTTCTGGACGGCCATCGCCGGTTTCATAACTCTTGTCCGGCGGTCCGACCGCTTCGCGATCACGGCCAGGCGCCCGGAGGACAAGCCCGAACGCCCGGAGATCCGCACCGCAATCGTCTACCCGGTCTACGGCGAGGACATGGACCGGGTCACGGCGGGCATCGAAGCGGTGCACAGTTCGCTTGTGCGCGCGGGCAAGGCCGGATCCTTCGACTTCTTCATCCTGAGCGACACCCGCAATCCAGAGGCCTGGACCGAGGAGGAATCCGCCTGGGCAGCCCTGCGCGAGAGGCTGGACGGGGGCAGCCGGATTTTCTACCGGAGACGCAAGGTCAACACCAAGAAGAAAAGCGGCAACATCGCGGACTTCTGCCGCCGGTTCGGAGCCTGCTACACCTATATGCTGGTCATGGACGCGGACAGCGTCATGAGCGGCGAGACCATCGTGCGCATGGTTTCGGTCATGGAGCGCAACCGCCGGGTGGGAATCCTGCAGTCGGTTCCGGGAGTGGTCGGGCGCGACACGCTCCTGGCCCGCGCGCAGCAGTTCTCCAGCCGCCTGTACGGCCCCATGTTTTCCGCGGGACTGCACTTCTGGCTTCTGGGCGACGCCCAGTTCTGGGGGCACAACGCGCTGATCCGCCTGCGCCCCTTCATCAGGCATTGCGCCCTCCCCCGCCTGAGCGGCAAACCGCCCCTGGGAGGGGACATCTCCAGCCACGACTTCGTGGAATCGACGCTCATGCGACGGGCCGGCTGGAGCGTCTGGGTGGCCTACGATCTGCCGGGAAGTTACGAGGAGACCCCGCCGAACCTTCTGGCCGAACTGAGCCGCGACCGCCGCTGGTGCATGGGCAACATGCAGCACCTGCGCCTTGTGTTCAGCAGCGGCCTGTTCACCATCCACCGGTTTCTGTTCATCAACGGCGTCATGGCCTACGGGTCGGCCCTGTTGTGGTTTCTGTTCCTGGCCGCCTCCACGGCCGAGGCCGTCATCGAGGCCCTGGTCCCGGCGGTGTACTTCCCCACCACCAAGACCCTCTTTCCGGAATGGCCCATCTGGGAGCCATGGTGGGCCTTGAGCCTGCTGCTGACCACCGGCGTGCTGCTGTTTCTGCCCAAGGCGTTCAGTTTTATACTGGCCTTCATCCAGGGACGGGCCAGGCTTTTCGGCGGTGGATTCAGGCTATTGGCCAGCATTCTGCTGGAGCTGGTGCTTTCCAGCCTGCTTGCGCCGATCCGCATGCAGTTCCACGCAAAGTTCGTGTTCATAACCCTGCTCGGCCAGGTGACCGGCTGGGAGACGCAGGCCCGCGAGGACAGGCCCACCCCCTGGTCCGAGGCCTTCCGCTTCCACCTGGGCGCAACCCTGGTCGCCGGGCTCTGGGCCACGGCCCTCTACCATCTGAACTACCGCTTCTTCTGGTGGGTCAGCCCCATTTTCATACCCTTGCTGCTCTCCATCCCGCTCTCGGTGATCACCAGCCTGCCCGGACTGGGCCGATGGCTGCGGCGCATGGGGCTGATCCTCATTCCCGAAGAGGTCGAACCCCCTCGGGAACTGGTCGAACTGAACGCCCTGCACGCCGAAAACCAGCAGGTCCCCCGCCCGCTGCGCATCCCCAAGGGCCAGGGCATGGCCCTGGCCGTGGTCGATCCGGCGGCCTGCGCCCTGCGGCTGGGCCTCTTGCGCCGTCCCGAGCGCAAAACTATAGACGATGGACAGGCACGGCGGGAGCTGCTGGACAAGGCCGTGAGGCTTGGCCCTGCCGGTTTGACGGCCAAGGAGAAGTCGGCGGTGCTCGAGGACTTCGAACTCCTGTCGGAACTGCACCGCGCGGTCTGGCTGCTGCCGGCCGACAGCCTGCGCCGGGTCTGGTTCGCCGACATCACCTGATTGCGTCCGTATTCGGCCTGTGGACACCATGGGGCCGCCTGCGGTAGCGAACCGGGCGTGAGCGTCAGCTTGTAACGGCCCGGCAGACCGGCCACCCACCAGGAGTTTCCATGAGACGTCCCAACCCGCGATTCGCAGCGGCCTGCGCCGCCATCGTCCTGTGCGCGGCCTGCGCCTTCTTCCCCATGGCGTCGCGCGCCGAGGACAAGAGGCCCATCGCCTTCGCCAGGGGAGCCGACAGCGCCAGCCTCAAGGGCGACGTCCAGGGCATGGACCGCGACATCTATCCCATCACCGCCAAGGCCGGGCAGACCCTGAAGGTCTCGGTGAAGAACAGGCTGAAGCTGGTGCTGTTTCATATCCAGCTGCCCGGAAAAGCCGGGCAGTACCTGCCCGGGGCCGGCGAAGAGGACGACGCCACGCAGTGGCAGGGAACCCTGCCTGTAAGCGGGACCTACAAGATCATCGTCGGCGCGATGCGCGGAAAGGACACAAGCTACACGCTGGACGTTCAGATCACGAACTGAACGCCCTCCCGGTCATGACGTAGGACAACACCCGGTCCAGCTCCTCGAAATCGATGGGCTTGGCAAGGTAATCGTCCATGCCTGCGGCCAGAAACCGTTCCCGGTCGCCGCGCAGGGCGTACGCCGTGAGCGCCACCACGGGAACCCTGGCGTTTTCTTCCCAGGCGTCCCCGTGCCGTATGGCTGCAACGGCCTCTTCTCCGTTCATGTCCGGCATGCACACGTCCATAAGCACCAGGTCGAATTTCCCGTTTTTGATCACCTCTACGGCCTGGCGTCCGTTGTGCGCCACTTCCACATGATGGCCGAGCCGCTTAAGGAGGCTGACCGCAAGAAGCTGGTTGACCGGGTCGTCCTCGGCCACCAGGACCCGGAGTCCTTTAAAGGCGGCCTGCTGGTGCACGGCTTCCACGGGCTCGCAGCGGGCGTGTTCCCCGGCCCGGCCAAACGTGGCCGTAAAAAAGAAACTCGACCCGCGCCCGACCATGCTTTCAACCCCTATCTCCCCGTTCATCAATTCCACCAGGCTTTTGCTGATGGCCAGCCCAAGCCCGGTGCCGCCATACTTGGCATGGGCCGAGCCGCCCACCTGGGCAAAGCTCTCGAAGATTCTCTCCAGATGGTTGGCGGGGATGCCGATGCCGCTGTCGTCGATACGGAAAAGAAGCCGGATGCTCTCAGGATCAGGTCGGCCCTGCACTCCCACGCTGACGCTCACCTGGCCCCTGGAGGTGAATTTGACGGCGTTTCCCACCAGGTTGGTGAGAATCTGGCACAGCCTGCCCTGATCGCCCACCAGGCGGTCCGGCACGTCGGGGTGGACTGCCTGCAACAGACGAAGCCCCTTGCCCGTGGCGCTTATCAGAAGGGGCGACAACGCGGTTCGCAGAACCGCGCCCAGGTCGAATTCTTCGTGCACGAGTTCAGCCCGGCCCGATTCGATCTTCGAGATGTCCAGGATGTCGTTTATGATGTTCAGGAGAGCCTTGCCGGACTGCTTGAGCATGCCGAGATACTCGGCCGCCTGAGGAGGGAGCCCCTTAATGAGGAGCACCAGGTCGGTCATGCCCAGAACCCCGTTCATGGGTGTGCGGATTTCATGGCTCATGTTGGCCAGGAATTCGCTCTTGGCCCTGTTGGCCTTTTCCGCCGCCTCCTTGGCCCGCAAGAGCTGCTCCCTGATGTGCTTTCTCTCGGTGGTGTCCTGGAACGTCGCGATGGAGCCGATGAGGGTTCCGGCCTGATCCCGGATCGGGGCGGCGTTCACGGAAATCCAGACCGGATCGTCTCCTTGGCATTGGAAGCACAGCACCTCTCCCGTTACAGTCTCTCCCCGAAGCGCCCGGAAGCCGGGCAGGTCTTCCAGTGAGGGGCTGGTGCCATCCTCGGTCGTGATATCCAACGACTTAAGCCGTTCGCGGAAAGGCAGGGTCCTTTCCTCCGGGGTATATCGAAACACCCGTTCCGCGAACGGGTTCATTCGCACGATCTCGCCTCCCAGGCCAAAGACCATAAGTCCCTCGCCAATTGCATTCAGGGTGGAATCCAGCATGACCGCTCGGGTTTCAGACTCCTGCCTGGCTTTTCGCAAATCTTCCTCGGCCAGCTTGCGCTCGGTGATGTCGTAATTGACGCCGATCATGCGCCGGGGCTGGCCGTCAGGATCTCGCAGCAACCGGCCCACGCCCGCAAGCCAGCGCACCCGGCCGTCCGGCAGAATGATGCGGCATTCGTCGCGCCAGTCGCTCCCCTCCATCATCACTTCAGCCAGGCCGTGATTGAACGCCTCCAGGTCGTCCGGGTGGACGCGCGAGAAAAACGTGTCGGTATGGACGAGCCCGCTCCCCGGCGGAAGCCCCAGCAGCTCGTACTCCTTGACGTTCCACACCGATTGCTGCGACTGAACGTCCCACTCCCACATGCCCATCTGGCCGCTGTCCAGGGCCAGGTTCAAGCGCTCCTCGCTCCGGCGCAGGGCCTCTTCGGCCCGTTTTCGCTCCGTGATGTCGTAATTGACGCCGATCATGCGCAGGGGCTGGCCGTCAGGACCTCGCAGCAACCGGCCCACGCCCGCAAGCCAGCGCACCTGGCCGTCCGGGAGAATGATGCGGTATTCGTCGCGCCAGTCGCTCCCCTCCTGCATCACTTTGCCCAGGCCGCGATTGAACGCCTCCAGGTCGTCCGGGTGGACGCGCGAAAAAAACGTGTCGGTATGGACGTTGCCGCTCCCCGGCGGCAGCCCCAGCAGCTCGTATTCCTTGACGTTCCATACGGATTGCTGCGACTGAACGTCCCACTCCCACATGCCCATCTGGCCGCTGTCCAGGGCCAGGTTCAACCGCTCCTCGCTCCGGCGCAGGGCCTCCTCGGCCAGCTTGCGCTCCGTGATGTCCACACTGGAGATGACAATGCCGCCGATGGCTCCCGAGGATTTGCGCCACGGACGAATCTCTCCCTTGAGCCAGTGGGCGCGACCATCGGCACGCTCGAAGAACGCTTCTTCGACCCGCTCAACCGAACCTTCCAGGCAGCGCCGGTGAATCTCCTTCCAATGTCCCGGCAAATCCGGGAAAATCTCATAGTGGCTGCGCCCGAGAATCGGACCTTCGAGACCGAAATTCTTCAGCCAGTGCCGGCTGACCGCCAGGTAGCGCATGTCCCGGTCGAACATGGCGATCGCCGCCGGAACGTACTCGATGAACTGATGCAACAGCTCCTCGGTCTCCTTCCGGGCCGCTTCCGCCCTTTTCCTGAACAAGGTTTCCAGAGTCACTGCGGCGACGGCCTCGGCCGCTTCCTGGTCTTCCTGATCGTAGCCCCCGGGCTTGTTTCCCAGGCCGATCATACCGATGGTCCGTCCTGCTTGCCGCAGGGGGACCCCCAGGAAAGCCGTCAGTGGGGGGTGGCACTCCGAAATGCCGACGCTGTCAGAGTGGAGGGCGGGATCATTGGCGATCAAGGACGCGTCGTTGCGCAGAACGAGGCCGAATATGCCGGACAGAGGAAATCCGGTGCGAAGCCCTCCGGCTTCGTGCATCGTGCACGCCTTCCAGCCAGATTCGCTTACGGCGATGTCATGCAGCAGGCCGTCGGGGCCGATTTCCCCAAGAAATCCGAACTGGCTCCCGGTCGCCTCTTCCGCCACTGCCAGGCACACCCGTCCCAGTTCCTCTTCGGTCTCGCATGACAGGGCTTTCTGGAATATCCGGTTTATACCTGCCAGAAGGACGTTCTGGCGCTGGAGACGTTTCTCCGCCTGTCCGGAAACCTGCTCCTCCCCTGGCTCTCCGAGCTCGCCAAAGAATCCGTTGGGGGGTGTTTTTGAGGCAGAAGGCATGAATCGCTCTCCTATAGGTGGCATTGCAACGAAGGCTAGTACATATAGTTATATCAAAATCACCATACCGGCAACAAAAGATGTATAAAACAGTGCTGCACTAGCAAAAAAATGGGAAATAACATTGCCGGAAGCGAGGGAACGGCTTTGGCTCCCTCGGCGGCAGTTCCAGGTCAGGCAGCGTGGTCCGGACCTTGCAACAAATTCCGCAGGTGACGGACGTCCTCATCGCGCCGTGATCCCGCCGGTCCGGTCGGCGCATCACGCCAGGGCCGCGCGTCGGAACTTCGACGCCATGGTCGGCCCCGCCCGTCACTGCCTGAGTTCTGCGCGGGATGCTGGAGGATCAGGCCCCCGAGTCCGGGGGCGGGGCAACAGCCGCACAGGCAGCTGCGGCCGCCTGGACAACATAGGCGGCCGCAGCTACCATGCGCGGCGGTCTTTCCGTCCGTCTCGAGCCCGCACGGCGCAACACGATAACAAGGGAACGAAGCAGTGAAAGCCTCCGTGGTCGTCCCGGCCTACAATCAGGCCAAGTACCTCCCCATGACCCTGGATTCGATCTGGTTCCAGGACTATCCGGACATCGAGATCATCGTGGTCAACGACGGCTCCCCCGACGACACGGCCCGGGTGCTCGAGGACTACCTGCGCGCCGTCGAGACGGAAACGACCTCCTACGCCAGCGACCTGGACGAAGCCACGGGCGAGGTCCGGCGCGTCCACCACCGCAGGTATCCGCCCGAGGGGCGCTCCATCACGGTGCTCACCCACGAGTCCAACAAGGGCCTGAGCGCCGCTCTGAACACCGGCTTTTCGGCAGCCACGGGCGAGCTGTGCACCTTCATCGCCTCCGACGACCTGCTCCTGCCCACCATGGTCTCGGACCTGGCCCGGCTTCTCGAGCAGACGGGAGCGGACTTCGCCTACGCCGACCAGCACATCGTGGACGACCAGGGCCGGATCCTCAGGCGCTTCCGCCTGCCCGACTACACCTTCGAGGACGCCTTCTGCCGTTGGTACCTGTGCGGGGTCGGCAAGCTCTACAAATCGAGCCTGCACAAGCGCTTCGGCCTGTTCCGCGAGGACCTCACCGTCCAGGACCACGAGATGTACCTTCGCTTCGCCATGAACGGCGCGAAATTCGTGCACTGCCCCAAGGTGCTGGTGAACCTGCGCATCCACGACGCGGACCGGCTCGTGGACAACCACACCCCCCAGAACAAGGCCCGGCTCTACCGGGAATCTTCGGAGCTGGTGCGCGTGGCCAGGGCGCACCTGAAGGCGCTTCGCCAGGGCGGCAACCTGATCCCCGATCCGCAAAAGCCCTGACCACCCCATGTGCGGCATAGCGGCCATAGTCGCCTCCGGGGCCAGGCGCTTCCGGGCCGGAATCGAGGCCATGACCGGGGCGCTCGCCCATCGCGGCCCGGACGGGCAGGGATACGACTTCTTCGAGCGCTGCGTCCTGGGACACTCGCGTCTGTCCATCATCGACCTTTCGGGCGGCGCACAGCCCATGCGCGGTCCGGGAGGGCTCACCTCCGTGAGCTTCAACGGGGAGATCTACGGCTACCAGGACGCGAAGCGCGCGCTGCCGGACTACCCGTTCGCCACCAGCTCCGACACCGAGGTCATCCTGGCCCTGTACCGGCGCCACGGCGCTGCCGCGCCCGAACACCTGCCAGGCATGTTCGCCTTCGCCCTGTGGGACGAGGAACGCCAGAGCCTCCTGTGCGCGCGCGACCGCTTCGGCGAGAAGCCCCTCTACTACGCCTTCGGACCCGGCGGGGAACTCCTGGTGGCCTCGGAGATCAAGGCCCTGGCCGCCTCGGGCCTGATCGACCCCGTGCTGGACCTGGACGCCCTCGGCCACTACCTCACGTATCTGTACATCCATCCGAGCCGCACGGCCTACGCCAACGTCTTCACCCTGCCCCCGGCCCACAGCCTGGAATGGCGGGACGGACAGGTAACGGTGCGCCCCTACTGGCGGCTGCCCGAGGTGGACGACTCCATCGGCGAAAAAGAGGCAGTGGAACGCTTTCGGGAACTCATGGAGCGTTCCGTGGCCCGGCAGATGGTGGCCGACGTGCCCGTGGGCGTGCTCCTGAGCGGCGGGCTCGATTCCAGCACCATAGCGGCTCTGGCCGCCCGGCGCTCCGGCAGGGTGCTGACCTTTGCCTTCGGCTTCGGGAACAACATCGACGAGCTGCCCTACGCCCAGGCCGTTGCCGACATGCACGGCACCGACCACCACGTGCTCACCGACCAGGACACGAGCATCGCCGCGCTCATCCTGCGCATGGCCCAGGTCCACGACGAGCCCTTCGCGGACTCCTCCTGCATCCCAACCTATCTTATCAGCGGCCTGTGCAGGGAGCATGTGAAGGTGGTGCTCTCAGGCGACGGCGGAGACGAACTGCTGGCAGGCTACGACTTCTGGTACCGGCAGCTTCTTGACCTGGGGCCGCAGGCGCTCTCGCGCCATACGCTGCAAAAGCGCTACTTCACACCCGAAGAGCTTTCGGCCATGGGGTTCTCCGGCCGCCTGGGCGCGCCCTCCCCGTCCTTCACCCCGGACGGCCGCGTGGACGACGCCTGGCGCGACGACCTCACGGACTACATGCCCGGCGACATCCTGGTGAAGACCGACCGCGCCTCCATGGCCCACGGCCTGGAGCTTCGCGCCCCCTTCCTGGACGCGGATCTGGCCGGGTTCTGCGCCTCGCTCCCGGCCCGGCTCAAGATCGTCCCCGGACAGTCCAAACGCATCCTGCGCCTGGCCTGTTCCCACCTCTGGCCCGAAAGCGTGCGCGTCCGGGGCAAGCAGGGCTTCGGAGCCCCGGTGGCGGCCTGGCTGGCCCGGCCAGACGTGGAAGAGCTGCGGCGCGACATGCTGCTCGATCCCGCGAGAGGCATCTGGAACCTCTTCGACCGCAAGGCCTGCCTGGACCTGGCCGGGAGCCATACCTATAAGGCCTGGATACTTCTCACCCTGAGCGTCTGGCTGGAACACAACCGCCTGGTCCCATGAGCATTATTCCGGAAGTCACCGTCCTTATGTGCGTGCGCAACGGGGAGCTCTTCTTCGAGGAGGCCCTCGCCAGCATCCTGAACCAGAGTTTCGGGGATTTCGAGCTTCTCGTGGTGGACGACGCCTCCGAGGATTCCACCCCGGACATGCTGGACGCCGTCAGGGACCCGAGGCTTCGCGTGGTGCGAAACGCGCAATGCCTGGGCGTGACGCGTTCCCTGAACGTGGGGCTTGGGCTGGCGCGGGGCGGGCTCGTGGCCCGCATGGACGCCGACGACGTGTCCCACCCCGAACGCCTGGCCATGCAGGTGGCGCGCATGCGCGCCAGGCCGGAGGTGGCCGTGCTGGCCACCACCATCGAGGCCATGGACCGGCACGGCAAGCCCCTGCCTCCCTGGCGCGAGGATCTGGCCTGCCTGGACCATGCGGCCATCAAGGCCATGCTCCCCAGGGAGAACTGCGTGGCCCATCCCTCGGTGATGTACCGGCGCGATGTGGTGGCCCAACGGGGCTACGATCCGGGGCTCCTGGTGGCCCAGGACTACGGGCTGTGGCTGAGGCTGTGTTCCGAGGGATTCATCTTCGACAAGCTGCCCGAACCGCTGCTGCGCTACCGCGTGCACGGCAGTTCGGCCACCCAGAAGCGGAAGCTCTCCGACGAGCGCGGCATCAAGGCCAGCATCCGCCTCAAGTCGCGCCACCTGGCCAGACGCGCCAAAACCCTGCGCCTCAATGCCTTCGACGCCCGCGTGGCCGCGCATCTGGCCCGCGAGCTGTGGGCCGAGTCCCGACGCAAGTAAGCCCTGCCGCTCCCGTCGGCCCAGGGCCGCCCTGCCCGTCTTACCGGAAGCGCTTGTTCCAGAAAGCCTGGCCGGTCAGTCGCGGCCTGGCCACGCGCCAGACGCGACCCATCCTGCCCCAGCCAGCCAACGCCCGGCCAAGGGCCTTCATGCCCCGGACAAAGAGCCTGACGCCCAGGCCCGCGTCCATGTCGTAGGCCTTGCAGGTCCCGGCATCGGGATTGACCATGAGGCAGCGGCTGCGCAGGTAATTCTTGCGCCACTGGCCCGAGAGGCGGGTGTCCAGCCCCACAGGCTCGCGCTTGAGCAGGCGCGCGGGCAGCACATGTCCGGCCAGGGTGGCCAGACGCACCGCGTCCCGCCAGAATCCGCCGGGAGCCTCGGCAGCCAGGCAGGCCGGGGCCTCGCCGTCGGCCACGGATTCGTTGCAGGCCAGGCTCGCCGTGCGGCTGGCGATATGGGGCAGGAGCTGGCCGTGGTCCACGCTCTCCAGCCAGGACGGCCCCCGCAGGGCGTCCTCCACGCCGCGCACGATCATGTACATGAAATTGTAGCGGAATTTGCACAGTTCCATGAACAGCGAACAGGCCAGCTTCCACACCGTGGACAGGCGCGGGTTGATTCCATGCGCGAACGCGAGGATCAAGAGGTTGCGGGTCCAGAGGTAGTAGCTCACATGGGGATTCTTGGCGTAGAACGGCGGGTGCCACACCCCGACGGGCGGCAGCACCGTGAGGCGCGCGCCCAGTTCTCGCCCCAGGCGAAGCCCGTACTCGATGTCGTCGCCGTTGAGGAAAAAGGGCATGAGAAGCCCGGCCCGGCGCGCCAGGGAAACCGGCAGGCCGAAGAACCAGAAGCCGCCGTAGTCCGGGACCTCCTCCCTGGTGAAGGCGTCCAGGCCGGCCGGGTCCGACAGGTCCCGCCCGGCTCCCAGGGGCCGCACCGCCAAGGGATGGCGCGAGCCGTCCAGGGGATGCTCGCCGAAGCGGGCTCCGGCCTCGAAGAGCACGCCCGGCTTGAGGCCGTCCAGCATGCATCCGGTCAGGCAGCGGTCCTCGCCGGCGCGCTGGAAGAATGTCGCGGCGCGGAGCACCGCCTCGGTGTCCAGGCCCACGTCGTCGTCCATGAGCACCACGTGGGTGAAGTCCCCGGCCGACAGCACCTCCGAAAGCCCCCGGCTGAAGCCGCCCGAGCCCCCCAGGTTGGGGTTCGCAAACAGGCGCAGGCCTTTGGGCGGTGCATCCCAGGCCAGGGTGCGGCCGTTGTCCACCAGGAACACCTCAAGGCCCAGCCCGGCCAGGGCCTGGTCCGACAGCAGGCGCTCCACCAGCTCGCGGGCCAGGTCCTCGCGCCGGAAGGTGCAGACCGCCACGGCCAGGCGCACCGTACGGGGCGAGGCGTCGGCCCACAGCCCGCCGCCTGCCAGCGCGCCTCCCTGGCCTGTTCCCTCGATCTCCAGAAACACCCGGCCGCCCTCGCCGCCGTCTTCGGGTTCGGGGACGGCCAGCCACAAAGGATCGTCCGGATCGCGGCCCGAAACGGCCTCCCGGCCCAGCAGCCGCTCGCTGCCGTCCGGCAGGCGGCGGATGAGGCGGATGTCCAGGTCGCCTTCAAGGAAAAGCTGGAACGCCGGGCGCGACAGGGGCGCATGGCGTCGGTACAGGGCCTCATGGAAGGAGTTGAAATAGCTGCCGGTGGAGAGGACCTCCCCGGCGCAGACCGCCACGCGCCGGGAGGCGGCTTCAACCCTGCCCCCGAGGAAATACAGGGCGGAGACGTCCGAAGCCTGGGATTCGAAGGCCGGCGCGTCGCACGGGAAGCGCAGCCGCCCAACCAGAGCGCGGCCTTCCCGGAAATCCGTCGCAGCGCTCATGCCCCCACCCCCAGGATTTCCGCCAGCCGGGCGTTGAAGCGCGCCTCGCCGTGGCGCGTGAGGATAAGCTCCAGCGCCGCCAAGCGCATGCGTTCATGGACCGCGGCGTCGGCATAGAGCGTGCGGATGGCCGCCACATAGGCTGCGGCCATGGCCTCGTCGTCGGCCAGGTCAGGCAGGAGGGAGCCCGTGATTCCGTCCTGCACGGCCCGGGAGATGCCCCCCACGTCCGGAGCGATGACCGGCAGCCCGGCGGACAGAGCCTCCAGGATGACGTTGGGCATGCCGTCGAAAGCGGTGGTGTAGACGAAGCCGTCATAGGACTGCGGGTCCAGGGACTCGAAGGAGTCGAAGGGGCCTTTGTAGCGCAGCGCGCCGCAGGCTTCCAGGCGCTCCGGTGAATACTCGTCCAGCACCGGGCCTCCGTACACGTCGATGGTCACGTGAAGGTCCGTCCGGGCCAGCTTTTCGCCCAGCAGCTCAAGCATCTCCAGGCGCTTCTCGCGGTCCAGGCGCGAGGCCCACAGGAGCCTTCGCGCGAAGGAGCCCCCCCGCGCCCGGATGCGCTCCGGCGTGGTCAGCGGGGCGCACTTCACGTCCAGGATTTGCCAGCGTCCCTGGTCGCAGCCCATGCGCCCGGCATCGAGGGCGACCACGGCATGGTTGTCGGCGACGATGCGGTCCAGGCGCTCCAGGTTGTCGGAGATGAAGTTGAAGAAGTAGCCGTTCACGAAGCGCAGGCCATGCGACTGGTAGACATAGTCGGAAAAACGGTAGGCCAGCACGAAGTTGCCAGGCAAGACGGCGCCGAACCTCCGGAAGAACCTGTGGGCGAAGTGCGAGGCCTTGAGGTGCAGGCGCGCCCCGCGCCCCAGGGCCTGCACCAGGCGCAGGCAGACGATGTCCAGGTCTTTGGCGGCAAGGCCGGGGAGCAGCCGGGGCAGGTCCAGGAAGACCACGCTGGCGGGCAGGCGGTCCAGCCAGGCGTGGCGCTCGAAGCTCTCGCCGCAGGCCATCAGGATGCGTCCTCCCGGAACCAGGACGCCAAGCCCTTCGATGACCGAGAGGATCACCTTGTCCGCCCCGCCCCTGGTGAGGAAGGGCATCAGGAACACGTCGGTGAAAGGCTCCCCCCCGGCGGCCTCGCAGAGAACGGCGTAGGCCCGGCCCAGGGCCGGATCGCGCTCCAGGTTGTGCGTGGCGCGGCAGTATCCGAACATCTCCATGTGCACGGACGGGTCCAGGGCGTTGGCCGCATGCAGGAGTTCCACCATGCCCGGCTCGTTCAGGAACTCCGCGATGATGTCGCCAGACTCCAGGGCCTGCGCGTCCGGGGCGGCCTCTTCCCGGCAGCGGGCCAGGAAGGTGGCGGGCTCGAACAGCAGCGAACGTCCGGGCAAGCCGGCTTCACGTCCGGATTCGCTTCGGGCCAGGCAGGTTTCGGGATCGCGGGTGAAGACCACCGTGCCCGGCACGGGCTGGAAGCCCAGGCCCAGGGCCACGGCGTCGCAGTTGAAGCGCCAGGACGCGGCGCGGTCCTCCTCGGGCTCCGCCAGTCCGTGGGAGCAGAGCTCCAGGAACAGGTCCCGGCGCAGAAACAGGGTCTCCGGAAAGGGGTTGCGGGCAAGGAGCGATGCGGCGGACACCGGGCCGCTTGCGCAATATCGCGCCAGATGCGGGGCGTCGCCCACATGCAGGCTGTACTGCGGCGTCAGTATGGTCTCAGGCCCCAGGGCCGCAGCCTGGGCGTGCATGCGCTCAAGCAGGATGCGCGAGACCATCTCGCCCGCCGCGCACAGGAGCACGTATTCGCCCGTTGCGGCCAGTGCCGCCTCGCGCAGGCAGCCCAGCCGGGAACCGGAGCCCGGTTCGTGGGTGCTAAACGCGTCGAAGGCGCTGGCGTCATAGTCCGCCATCCAGGCGCGCGAGGCCCGTGAGGGCCGGTCCAGCGCCACTGCGAGCCCGACGCGGACCCCCGCGCCCCGGGCGCGGCGCGCGGCCTCCTCCAGGGAGGCCAGGGTCCGGCGCAGGTATTTCACCTCGCCCCGCACGGACATGAGGACGCTGACGTCCACGCTCATGAGGCTCCCCCGGCTTCAATCCGCACGGACGTTTTCACAGAGCCTCCCCGGTGCGGGTCATCCAGAAGCTGGAGCCGTGCGGCTCGATGCCCTCCAGCTCCGGGGCCTGCATCACCGGGGCGATTGCCCGGAAGACCTCGGGCGTGTGGAAGGCGTAGTGGCAGGGCAGCGTCACCTCGTAGCCCCGGCAGCCGCCGAGCAGGAAGGCCGCCAGCAGATACTGCTCGTTGTAGAAGCGTTCCTGTTCCACCCAGGCCTGGGGGTAGTCGTAGGGCAGGAGGATGTCGTGCAGCCCCACGGTGACGCCCTCGGGAAGGCCCGGCAGCATCTCCAGGAAGAACACGGTCACGTCGGAGTTCTGGAAGCTGCGGTGGGAGTTGTCCACGAAGACCAGGCTTCCGGGCTCGAGATTCCGATACACGGACGGGTCGGCGTCCTCGAAGGGTGCGCGCACAACCGTGTCGCACAGGGCGTTGATGTCGGCGCGGGGGCAGGGATCGATGGAGACGATGCGGGTGCGCAGGCCGAAATCCCTGATGGCCCGCCGCGCGAATTTGGTGGAGTTGCCCGACCCCACCTCCAGGTACGTGGGCGGATTGCGCAGGGCCAGCAGGCAGTAGATGCTCATGGAGTCAAGGCCCGGAATCCAGCCGTTGTACCAGCTGGGCTCGGTGGAGGAGGCCTCGCCCCGGACCGGGATGGCCGCCAGCCGGTCCTTGAGGGCGGCGAACCGCCCGAGCAGGGCCGCGTAGCGCCGGTCGCCGCGCGCCAGGATCTCCCGCAGCAGGCGGTGCGGGCTGTCCTTTCCGTAGCGGACGCGGGGGAAGTACTCGTAGTCCAGGTTCAGGACCTTGGTCATGGGCCATCCTCGCAGGTTGGTTGCGGCTGTCCGCGCCGGGCGCGGAAAAGCATCTCAATACATTTTCGCCGCCAAGGCCAGGGCCTTGGCAGCGGGGTCGCTCTCCCGGCGGTATCCGGGAGCGAGGCCCGGCGCGCGCGCCAGCACTCCGGCCAGGGCGGCCTTGAGGCGTCCGCCGGGGTCCAGGGGCGCGGGCCGTTCGCCGGCAGCAAAGGACAGAAGCCGGTGCAGGAACCAGGACGTGAGATCAGACCCCGCCGCAGATCCCGTGTCCTGCGCCTGGTCCAGCCGCCGCACGGCGATGTCCAGCAGGGCGCGCGCCAGGTCCGGCTCGCGCTCGTGGATGCGCAGCGCCGTGAGCGCCGAGCCCGCCGCGTTGGCCAGGAGGCCCTCGCAGCGCTTGCGCGGGAACCCCGCGTCCCGGTCCAGGAGTTCCGCTATGCGCAGTTGCAGAAGGCCGTCGTGCCTGTAGAGCCTGTGCGCGTCCGTGGTGGCGCTGGCCTCGTGCTTGCGGTAGTAGACCAGAGGTTCGGGGTTGCGGCGCGCCGTGAACCCCAGATGCAGGGCGCGCAGCCAGAAGTCGTGGTCCTCGCAGCCCACGAGCGAGGCGTCGAAGCCGCCCACGGCCTCGACCACCTTGCGGCGGCACAGAAACGCGTGAATCGGCGCGATGTTGAAATGGCACACGTGCACGTCGTAGTCGCCTGAAAAAAGCGGCCACTCGTCGAACACCTCGGGCATTCCCTGCCCGTCGCATGCGCCGAAGATGCCGTTGCGGCACACGGCCATGTCCGCTTCGGGATGGGCTTGCAGAAAAGCCGCCTGCGAAGCCAGGGCGTTGCCCCCCAGCAGGTCGTCGGCGTCCAGGAACAGAACGGCGTCGCCGCGCAGGGCGGCAATCCCCAGATTCCGCGCGGCCGAGACCCCGGCGTTGTCCTGGCGCAGGGTGCGCACGCGCCCTTCGTAAGGGCGCAGCACCTGGGGAGTCTCGTCGGTGGAGCCGTCGTCCACCACCACCACGTCCAGGTCCACGCCCCGCTGGGCCAGCACGCACTCCAGGGCCGCAGGCAGGTAGCGGGCCTGGTTGTAGGCCGGGATCACCACCGTGACGATCACAGAAGCGTCCAGCCCTCGGGGAAGAGGTCCCCTGTGTCGCAAGGGCCCTGGTTGAACCAGCGCCTGGGTGCCGCCACAATCCCGTCCGGGCGCGAGCCGAGCCACGCCCCCCACCAGCTGAAGGAGCTGTTGGCGATGATGTGATGGCGGCAGGCGCTCATGAGGCGCATGTCCAGCCAGCCGTGGTCCGGATCGTTGTGCGCGACGAACGTGGCGGGATGTCCCAGGTCCAGGTTGGCCTGCGCCCACTGCGGGTCGTCGGAAAAAACGAAGAGGTGCGGCTCCGGCTCCCGGTCGGCCACGCAGGCCACGGCCGCGCGGTAGTATTCCAGGCCCAGCACGCCGTGGAACTCGTTGGTCACGGGGTTGGACACATAGTCGCCCCGCCGCACGTGCAGGGAGACGCTGGCACAGTCGCCGATGCGGGCCAGCATCTCCCGGTTCGGGGCGTCCAGCGGCCTTCGCAGCGTGAAGTCCGCCCGGAGCGCGTCCTTGATGTCCTGGAAATACCGCTCGCTCTGCCAGTAGCCTTCCAGGCGCACGGGAGGGGTCAGGTCCGGCAGGCCCGCGTTGAAGCTGAAGCATTGCTCCTGGAAGGTCCGGGCAGCCGGAGCAGCGTACGGCTCCAGGTCCTCGGGAGTGGCCACGCGGGCGCGGATGGCGAAGGCGTCGAGCTCGTAGCGGCGCAGGCCGTAGGTCTCGAAGGCGGTCAGGTCGAGCGCGAGCTCGACGCCGTGGCGGTCGGCCAGGGCGCGTCCGGCTGCGTATTGGAACATCTGGTTGCCCAGTCCGCCGAGAAGTCGAACCAGCACGCTCATGCCGGAAACCTCGTTGTCCGTTATGGTGTGGGAAAGCGCCGGGGCACGCATGGCTCAGGGCTCGACCCTGGCCCTGCCCAGGGCCTGGACGTGCCGGAGGGCCTGAAGGAAGGGCGGGGTCAGGATCTCCTGCGGCAGCTCGCCAAGGCAGATGCGCACGGGGTCCGACGCACGCGCCTGATGCTCCCGGACGGCGCTGTCGTAAAGGGCCTGATAGGCGGCCAGGGCCACGGGCACATCGAAGCGCTTAAGGCCCGACTGGCGCGCCCGGAGCGAGAACGCCCCGCGCTCCTCCCGGTCGGCCAGCAGCCTGGATGCCGCCCGCGTGAGCGCCTCCACGTCCCCGAAGGGGACCACCAGCCCGTCCAGTCCGTGGCGGACGAGCTCCGCAATCCCGCCCACGCCGAAGCTCACCACGGGCAACCCGCAGCACAACGCCTCGATGACCACCAGCGGGCAGTTGTCCGCCACCGGAGTGTACAGGAACAGGTCCAGGGCGCTCAAGGCCCAGGCCAGGTCGGCCTCGTCCTCCTGGTGGGGCACGGTCAGCACGCGCTCGTGCAGGCCCTGGCGGCTGCCGCCGATGTTCACGAAGTAGGCGTTGGGGAAATTATTCGTCAAAACTTCGACAGCTTGGCGCGTGTAGCCCCCGCCCTTCCAGGAATTCTCCAGGGGGCCGCCGTGGGCGCTGGCTCCGACCAGCAGGGCGTCTTCGGGCAGGCCCAGCCGGCGCCGCGCCTGGGCCTTGTCGCGGGGGGAGAAGGTGCGGGCGTCGCAGAAATTGGGGATGAGCCGCACGGGAAATCCCCCCAGCACGCTCTCCCGCACCATGGACCCGAGCCACGCCGACGGGACGGCCAGATGCACGCGCGAAAGCCGCGCGACAAGCGCCTTGCGGGCCAGCAGCAGCGCCTCGGAGCCGCCCTCGATCTGCGGATAGGTGTCCTTACCCGGACACTCCCTGCACTGCGAGCGCCACTGGCGGCACTCGAAGGCGTGGGCGCAGCGCCCGGTGAGTGCCTGCATGTCGTGCAGGGTCCAGACCACGGGCTTGGCCAGGCTCAGGGGGATGAGCGAGAAGGGATTGAAGTAGCCGCCGTGCAGATTGTGCAGATGCACCACGCGGCAGTCCCGGACAAAGGGGTGTTCGGCCAGCGAATGGCTGCCCTGGTACTCGTGGTACAACAGCCCCTCCCGGCGGCAGCGCTCGGCCAGGTCCGGAATTTCCGCCGGGTCGAAGCTCGCGGAAAAGCCGCTGTCCTCACGCGCGTAGCGGGCCAGGATGCGGGCGTCGCGGCCCTGCGCCCGCTGGGCGACGGCCAGACGCCAGGCCACCTTGGCCGCACCTCCGGCCACGTCGTGGGTGTTGACGTGGACGATCTCGGGGGAGTTCATGCGGGTCACGCTGTGAGCCATTCGTCGAGCCGGGCCGCGAACTGCTCCCCGGACCAGTCCCGCACCAGGTTTCTGGGCAATTCCATGGGGTCCGTGCCGGGCAGGGCCAGGCCGGGATAGTTGGCGCAGGCCACGCTGTAGCCCGCCCCGGTGGCCACGGCCTTGGACACCGCGTCGAAATCGCCCACCGAGCCGTACGGATAGGAAAAGGCCGTGAGGCTTCGCCCCAGGATGGTCTCCAGGGCGACCTTGTCGCCCTGGATCTCCTCCAGCTGGATCTGGGGCGTTTCGGCCGAGAGAAGCACGTGCCCCAGAGTGTGCCCGCCGACCTCCAGCTGCCCCGGCTCGTCCAGAGAGCGCAGTTCCCCGGTGGTCATGGCGCGCCACTGCGGGCGGGCCGCGCCGCAGTCGCCCGCCGCGCGGCGAAGCCCTTGGAGCACGCGCTCGCGGCGGACGCGGGGCATCACCCGCATGCGTGCGCAGGCCTTCAGATACGCGCTATGGGCCTTGGTTCGCGGCGGGGAGAGCACGGTCCAGTCCCCCGCGCCTCCGGGCAGGAGCAGGCGCTCCAGCTCGTCCCACCAGAATTCGCGCCCGCCTTCCAGATGGTCGGAGGCCACGAAAAAGGTGGCCTTGACGCCGTAACGCGCCAGAATCGGGCGGGCGTGGGAAAAATTGTCCGCATAGCCGTCGTCGAAGGTGATGGCCACCGCGTCCCCGCGCGGCCAATTCGTCCCTCCGGCCAGATCCGAAATCAGGACGGTCTCCAGGCCCCTGGCCCGGATCACGCCGAGATGTTCCTCGAAGCGGCCGGGATTGACGGCCAGAAGCTGCGGGTCCGACGGCAGGTCGGCCACCCGGTGATACAGGAGAATCAAAACTCGGCCTTGAGACATGGGTCACGCTCCTGACCGGCGGATAGCGAATTGCATGCCAACCGGCTCACGCCCGGCTGCCGCGCATGGCGCGACATGGCACTCATCTTGCTTATTTCCGGCGTGGCACACGGACCGCACCCGGACCAGACCACCGGAACAAGCACGCCCAGGAGGACCTGATGGATTCAAGCCTTGTCCGCCATCAGACCGCCGACCGTATCGAAACGGGCCATGGCCCTGAATTCAATTCGGATATTTCCCAGCCTGTGAAAAGTCAACACATTGACATGAACGGGCGGGCAGTACGAAAAGAGGCTCCGTCCTGCTTCAACGCCTTCGCGCGCGGCGCGTGCCGCCGCACCGACGAAAGCAGCGCGGCCCTCCAGGAGAACGTGTCCCCTATGGCCCAAGCCCCTCTCGACCGCCACGCCTCCGGGCTTCCCCAACCTTCGGCCAGCGAAGAGCGCAAGCACCTGGAGGTGCTGGCAATCATCCCGGCCAGGGGCGGCTCCAAGGGCATCAAGGGCAAGAACATCCGCGAACTCCACGGCAAGCCCCTCATCGCCCACACCATTCAGGCCGCCCTGAGCTCCAGGCTGGTGGGCCGGGTGGTGGTTTCCACCGAGAGCGAAGCCATCGCCGCCGTGGCCAGGAAGTACGGCGCGGAGGTTCCCTTCCTGCGCCCCGCCGAATTCGCCGGAGACCGCTCCCTCATCGACGAGAGCGTGGACTATACCGTCAAACGCCTGCGCGAGGACGGCTACCACCCCAACGCAGTGGCCGTTCTCTACCCCACGCACCCCTTCCGGGGGTCAGGACTTGTGGATTTCCTGGTGGAAAAGCTCCTGGAGGGGCATTCGCCGGTGTTCACCTGCAAGAAGATGGCGGCCTCGCCCGCCAGCCACCTGTGCACACGCGCAGGCATGCAGTCCCCCCTGTTCGGCGCCATGCCCGCCCACGTGAGCGGCAGCTACGTGCGCAGCTACGGCCTGTTCATCGGGCAGCGCCTGGACATCACCGGCAGCCGGTCCTACGCCCATGTCATCGAGGACCCCTTGCAGCTCATGGACATAGACGTGCCGCAGGATCTGGCCCTGGCCGAGGAGATCCTGCGCACCGGCCTGTTCAGGTTCGAGGACTAGCATGCGCGCGCTGGTCCCCGTGTTTCCCGGCCCGGACGAGCTTTTCTGGCTGAAGCCGGAACACCTGTCCACGCTCGGTGAAACGCTCCGGGAGGTCTCTGCCGCTGCGGGCGTGGACAGCACCCTCGTGCTCACGGACCGCCCCGAGGTGGCGGATCTCAGCGCCGCCCTGGGCATCCCCTGCGAGGTTCTCGAGCACGCGCCGCAGGACCTCGACGCCCCCGCCCCCCAGCACGCCCGCGCCTGCCTGGACCTGACCCGCCGGATGGACCCCGACGACGCCATGATCGTGAATTTCAGGCACCCCCTGCTCGACCGGGACATGTTCGCCCAGGCAGTCCGCCATTTCGCGGCCTGCGGCTGCGAGGTCCTGCTCGGAGTAAGCTGGGCCGCCGACCATCCCTGCCAGTTCCAGAGGCTTTTCCTGGTGCGCCGCCAGGGGATGGTGCACTTCCTGGACCCGGACGCGGCCGCGCCCGGCAAGTCGTTGTCCCGGCCCTTCCTCAAAGCCTGGCTGCCCGGCGAGGTTCCCGGCGAGGGACTCGTGCGCCGCGGTCCGCGAGGGGCCAGGGCCAGGTTCGACGAACCCCGCCTGGAAGAGGTGCGCGCGCTCATGCGATCGCAGGGTTTTCCGGGGGAGCTGGCCGGACTTGAGTTCGAACGCGAGGACCCCCTTTTCGACGCCTTCGCAAGCCGCGACCCCGCCTCCGGAGAGACGGCCCTGCACCTGCACGGCCGCGAAGAGGAGCGCCCCCTGACCCTGGAAGGCTTCCTCGTGTTCCGGGACGGCTCCTTCCGCGCGGTGCTCACTGACCTGTGCGGTCCGGGCGAGTTTGGCCGCATCGGCCTGGGGACCCTGGCCAAGGAACCCGTGGCCCTGTCCTGGACGCTTCTGGAAGAGGTGGAGGGCGGCTGCGTGGACATGTCCATACCGTGCTCCTACGGCGACGGCCTGTGGCATTCGGACCGCGAGGGCTCCATCGTCAACACCGCCACGGGCCGCAAGATCGTCGGCCGCCAGGATTTCCCCGAGGTCCACGAAGCGGACCGCAGCCTGCTTGTGGTGTCGCGTGGTGCAGACGCCTCGGCGCTGGACCGCCTGCAGGAGGCCGCCGCGCTCCACGCCTGGCCCGCCGGAGCCACCCGGCTGGTGCAAAACGAGACCGAACTTCGGATCTGCGGCCTCATGGCCGGACTGGCGAAACGGGAGGCCTCATGATCCAGCGCCTCCAGGAATCGACACGGGCCATCGCCCGTGAACTCGCCGCGCTGCACGACTCGCAGCCTTTTTCCGCTCAGGACCGCGCCCGGCTGGACGCATGCCTCTCGGCGCTGGCCGACATCACGGCCAAAGCCGAGGACCAGCGTCGCGGGCTGGCGCTTCGCACCGGCGTGCTGAGCGGGACGCGGGGCCTGCGCAAGACGCCCCAGGGCTTCTCCCATCTGGAATTCGCTGACAGGACGCTGGGCCACTGGAACGCCCTGCTGGAGCGGCTCACGGGCGAACTGTTCATCGAGGCCCAGCTGCTCAGAGGCAGGGCCATGGCCGAGTCCGGCGAGGGCGAAAACGCCCTGCAGGCCCTGGGACTGGTGCTGGCCAAGGTGCCTGACCACGCCGGAGCCTCCCGCCTGCTGGACCATCCTGCCGTGCCCCGCATGGGCGCGGAACTTCTGAAGGCCCGCTACCGGCTGACCTTGCTGGCTACGGTGGCCGTGCCCGGCGCGCGCTACCTCTCGGACATCGCCGCGATGCCCGAGCACGGCCGGGTCTACGTGACGGACAGCTGGGGCGACGCCGTCCACGCCTTCGACCTGTCCGGCCAGCCCGCGGGCGTGCTCCAGGGCCTCAAAGCCCCCTACGGGCTGTGCGACTCCGGAGAAGGGCACCTCATGGTCTGCGACCAGGCCCATTCCCGCATCGTGTTCTTCGACCGCCACGGGGCCGAGGCCCGTGCGCTGGACGTCATGGCCGCCACCGGGGGAGCCTACGGCCTGCTGCACCCGGTGTTCGCCTGCCCCTGCGGGCCGGACGTGTGCGCCTGCTGCGTCACGCCCAAGGGCGCGGAGTACCTTTTCCTGCTTCCCCCGGACGGTGGCCCGGCAGTCCTTCTGGACACCGGCCCGCTGCGCCAGATCACCGGCCTGCACCACGCCGACGGCAGGCTCTTCGTGCTGGCAGGAAAACAGCGCAGCGTCTCCATCTTCACTCTGGAGAAACGCTCATTGAAGCGCGTGCGCACCAGGAAATTCGCCGAAACCCCGGTCAAGCTCCGCAGCGCCAACTCATTTTTTTTCCTGGCAACGCACGACAGATTCTATAAGATGGACAGGAACATGAACACGATCTACTCCGTTCCCGTTCCCACCCGGCCGTACAACAACCCGAGCAGCGCCTTTGCCAGGATAGATCTCGCCGTCAAATGCTCCACGACGCATCTGTACATCGTGGATGACATGCAAAAAGGCTATTCGATCTTCAAAGTATAGGAGGCTCCACCATGTCGATCTTCATCATCGCCGAAATAGGCATCAACCATAACGGGAACCTCCAGATCGCCAAGGACCTGATCAAGGTGGCCAAGAACGCGGGATGCGACGCCGTCAAGTTCCAGAAGCGCACCATCGACCGCGTCTACTCGCGCGAGTACCTGGACGCCCCCCGGGAAAGCCCCTGGGGCACAACCCAGCGCCAGCAGAAAGAGGGGTTGGAATTCGGTCTGGAAGACTACACGGCCATCGACGAGTACTGCCGCTCCCTGGACATCGAATGGTTCGCCTCGGCCTGGGACCTGGAAAGCCTCGACTTTCTCGGCCGGTTCGACCAGCGCCGCAACAAGGTGGCTTCGGCCATGATCACCGACAAGCGCTTCCTCGAGGCCGTGGCCGCCCAGGGCAAGCACACCTTCATCTCCACCGGCATGTGCACCGTGGAGTGCATCGACGACGCAGTGGACATCTTCCGCAAGGCCGGATGCCCCTTCGAGCTCATGCACACCGTGTCCACCTATCCCATGGAGGACGAGGACGCCAACCTGAACCGCATCGTTTCCCTGCGCCAGCGCTACTCCTGCGACGTGGGCTACTCCGGCCACGAGACCGGCCTGGCCGTGTCCTACGCTGCTGCGGCCCTGGGCATCACCTCGCTCGAGCGCCACATCACCCTCAACCGGGCCATGTACGGCTCGGACCAGGCCGCCTCCCTGGAACCGGCGGGCCTGAGCATGCTGGTGGGCGCGGTCCGCAAGATCGAGAAGGCCATGGGCGACGGCAGTCTCGAAATGCACGAGAAGGAGCGGACCATGGCCCTCAAGCTGCGCGGCACCCGCCCCTTCGAGGGGCACGAGGCCCAGCGTTGAAGCCGGCCCAAGGGCTGCCCCTGGGCGTCATGCAGGGACGGCTTCTGCCCAAGCATCTGGGGCGCTACCAGGCCCATCCCGTGGGCCGCTGGCGGGAGGAATTCCCCCTGGCCGCGTCCCTGGGGCTTTGCTGCATCGAGTTCATTCTGGATTTCGAAGGCGCGCGGGACAACCCCCTCCTGAGTGCCGAAGGCGCGCGGGACATTGCCCGCACGGCGCACGAAAGCGGGGTGGCCGTGCGCACCGTCTGCGCGGACTACTTCATGGCCGCCCCCCTGCACGACCCCTCGCCCCGCACGGCGGCACGCAGCGCGCAGGTGCTTCGGGAGCTTCTCCGGCTGGCTCCGGCTGTGGGCGTCGCGTGCGTGGTGGTGCCGTGCGTGGACCAGTCCTCTCTTTCGGGCGATCCCGCCGCGGCCGACCGCCTGGTCGAGGCGCTGTCGCCCTATGCGCGCGAGGCCGGGGAAGCCGGCGTGACCCTGGCCCTGGAGACGGACCTGTCCCCGCCCGAGTTCGCCGCCCTGCTTTCCCGCCTGCCCACGACCATCGGCGTCAACTACGACACCGGCAACAGCGCCGCGCTGGGATTCGACCCGGCCGAGGAAATGGCCGCCTACGGAGACCGCGTGGCCTCCGTGCACATAAAGGACAGGACCCTCGGCGGCGGCTCCGTGGAACTCGGCCAGGGAGCCGCGGACTTCGACCGCTTTTTTGAAGCCCTGGCCCGCACCGGCTTTTCCGGCCCCTTCATCATGCAGGCCTATCGCGACGACGAAGGGACCGCCGTGTTCGCCCGCCAGCTCCAGGGGATCGTCCCGCGCATCCGGAAATACACCGAAACCCTCGCCGCCGGGCCAAGGACATCATGAACCCGCAGGACATCGTCGCCATCATTCCCGCCCGGGGAGGCTCCAAGGGCGTTCCCGGCAAGAACATACGCCCCCTGGCAGGACATCCCCTGCTGGCCTACTCCGTCATGGCCGCCACCCTGGCCCGGAGCATCGGCCGGGTGATCGTATCCACCGACAGCCCGGAGATGGCCGAGGCGGCCAGGCTCTACGGCGCGCAGACCCCGTTCCTGCGCCCGGCCGAATTCGCCACGGACACGGCCACGGACAAGGACTACATGCTCCACGCCATGCGCTGGATGCTCGAGAACGAAGGCCGCGTCCCGGAATACTGGGTGCTTTTGCGGCCCACCACGCCGCTGCGCGACCCGGCGGTCATCGACCGGGCCGTGGAGGCGTTCCTGGAAATGCCCGAGGCCACGTCGCTGCGCTCCGGGCATCCCTGCCCAGAATGCCCCTACAAGTGGTTCGAGCGCGACGCCGAGGGCTACTTCCAGGGCATCCGGCCAAACGACCCGCGCCCCGAGTACTACAACCTGCCCAGGCAGTCCTTCCCCACCGTGTACGTGCCCGACGGCTACGTGGACATCCTGCGCGCCTCGCACGCCCTGCATGCCGACAGCCTGAACGGGCCGCGCATCTTCGGCTTCGTGTCCCCCGTGTGCACCGAGGTGGACACCCTGGAAGAATTCTCGTTCCTGGAGTACATGGTGACCTCGCAGCAAAACCCGCTCAAGGACGCCCTCGACGTCCTCATCAAAGGATAGACCCGCCATGGCCGAGGCACAGCTCGACGTTTCCCCCCGCCCCGCAGCGCCGGTGCACACAGCCCACAGGCGCATCCAGGGCATGATCCCCCATCCCGGGACCCTGGATATCCTCGAATCCCTGGAGCGCACCGAATCGCGGTCCATGCACGGCCAGCTGCCCCTGGTGTGGGAGCGCGCCCAGGGCCATCAGGTGTTCGATCCCTTCGGCAACGCCTGGATCGACTTCACCAGCACCATCTTCGTGGCCAACGCGGGCCACGCCAACCCGCGCGTGGTGGCCGCCATCCGCCGCGAGCTGGAAAAGCCGCTGCTGCACACCTACAGCTACCCAAGCCGCGTGCGGGCCGAATACCTGGAATACCTCATCGCCAACACCCCGGCGCGCTACGAGAAGGCGTTCCTGATGAGCGCGGGAACCGAGGCCACGGAATGCGGCCTCAAGCTCATGCGCCTGGCCGGGATGGCCGCCGGGAAACGGCGTCCGGGCGTGGTCTGTTTCGAGGGCAACTGGCACGGCCGCACCATGGGCGCGCAGATGCTCTCCAGCAACCAGGCCCAGAAGGCCTGGATCGGCCACGAAGACCCCAACGTCCACCACCTGCCCTTCCCCTATCCCTGGACCGACGAGGCCGCGCGCGATCCCGGCGCGTTCTTCCGGGACAGCTTCGCCGCCATGCTCGCGGCCAAGGGCCTCGACCCGGACCGGGACCTGTGCGGCGTGATGTTCGAATCCTACCAGGGCTGGGGCGCGTGGTTCTATCCTCAGGCCTTCATGGACGAGGTGTTCGCCGCGGCCCGCCGCCACGGGCTGGTGGTCTGCGCCGACGAGGTGCAGAGCGGGTTCGGCCGCACGGGCGAGCTGTTCACCTGCATGCACTACGGGCACGAGCCGGACCTGCTGTGCTGCGGCAAGGGCGCGAGCTCGAGCCTGCCCCTGTCGCTGGTGCTGGGACCCGCCTCCATCATGGACCTGCCGGACGTGGGCAGCATGAGCTCCACCCATTCGGCCAATCCCCTGTCCTGCGCCGCAGGCATGGCCAGCTTCCAGGCCCTGCTGGAGGACGGACTCATGGCCCGCGGCAAGGCCCTGGGACCGATATTCCACGGGCGCCTCCAGGCCATGGCCCACAGGCACCCCGAGCACATCCGCTACGTGACCGGACGCGGGCTGCTGGCGGCGCTCATCTTCATGACCCCGGACCACGAGCCCCTGTCCGAGGCCGCCACGGACATCTGCATGGAGGCCCTCCGCGGGGGGCTCCTGCTGGTGCACACGGGCCGCGAATCGGTGAAGATGGCCCCCCCGCTGTGCATTCCGGAGGACGCCCTGATCGAGGCTCTGGACGTGCTGGACGAATGCCTGGACCTTTGCCTGGGCCGCCTGTGAGCGTCACCGGCATCCGGCACACGGGCCTCGTGGTCACGGACCTGGAGCGCTCGCTGGCCCTCTACCGGGACGCCCTGGGTTTTACGCCCTGGCGCAGGGCCGTGGAGACCGGCCCGTTCATCGAGCAGGTGACGGGCATTCCCGGCGTGGAGCTGGAGTGGGTGAAGCTCAAGGCACCGGACCAGACCATGCTGGAGCTTCTGTGCTACCGCCGCCCGCCTAGTTCGCCCAGTTCAACCGGTGCGCCCGGTGCGCCCCACCAGGCCGTGAACACCCCCGGCAGGCTGCACGCCGCCTTCACCGTGTCCGACGTGGACGCCCTTTTCGAGCGGCTCCCGCGCCATGGCGTCCGCTGCCCGGCTCCTCCGGCCCTGTCGCCGGACGGCAAGGCCAAGGTGATGTATTGTTTCGACCCGGACGGCATCAACCTGGAGCTGGTCCAGGAAATGGACTGAAACCGGACGCCCGGAGCGGCGTCCCCGGGATGTGCGCATGGATCTGGCGCTTGCGGGCCACAGGGTCCTGGTGACGGGCTCGTCCCGTGGCATCGGCCTGGCCGTGGCCGAGGCCTTCGCAGCCGAAGGGGCTGTCGTGGCCCTGAACGGACGAGACCAGGCGGCCCTCGAAGCCGCCCGCGCGCGGATCGAAGCCCGCTTTCCGCAGTCGCGCCCCCGGATATTTCCGGCAGACCTGTCCCGGCAGGACCAGGCTGAAGCCTTGGCAGACGCCGTCGCCGCGAGCCTGGGCGGGCTCGAGCATGTGGTGCTGAACGCGGGATCGGGGCGGAGCATGCCCATCCTGGAAGAAGACCAGGACGAGTGGCAGAGGATGCTCTCGATGAACCTCTTCACCGCGACCAATGCCGCGCGGGCGCTGCTGCCGCTTCTCGAGACGGGTCGGGACGCATCGGTCCTCGCGAATGTCGGCCGGTCGGTGTGCTTCATGTCCTCCATCTGCGGCCTCGAAGGGCTGGGATGCCCGTCGGCCTACGCTGCGGCCAAGAGCGCGCTGAACATGTACGCCAAGTCCATCTCCGGTCCCCTGGCGCGGCGGGGAATACGGGTGAACACGGTCTGCCCCGGCAATGTGCTCTTCGCGGGCTCCGCCTGGGAGGAAAAACTCGCCCGCGACCCGGACGGCGTCATGGCCCGCATCAGGCGCGACGTGCCCCTGGGCCGTTTCGCAAGGCCCGAGGAGATCGCGGACGTCGTGGTGTTTTTGGCCTCGGCCAGGGCCGGTTTCGTGAGCGGCGCGGCCTGGACCGTGGACGGCGGACAGACCGCAGGAATCTGAAGGATTAAAAACCCATGCACACTCTGGACGCTTTCCGCCTGGACGGCCGCGTGGCCGTGATCACCGGCGGGGCAGGATTGCTCGGCCCGCGCCACGCCGAGGCCGTGGCCGAAGCGGGCGGACTGCCTGTGCTCTGGGACATCGACGGTCCGCGGGCCGAGCGGGCCGCTGACGACGTGCGCCGGGCAACCGGCCAGGACTGCCGGGGCATGGCCGTGGACATCACCGACGAGGACCGGGTTGCAAAGGCCCTGGAAGTGGTGCTGGCACGCGAGGGCCGGGTGGACATCCTGGTCAACAACGCCGCCCGCAACCCCCAGGTGGGCGCGGCCGGAGCCGCCTGGAGCCGCCTGGAGAACTTTCCCCTGGCCGAATGGGATCAGGACATCCGCGTGGGCCTCACCGGGGCGCTCATCTGCTCGCGGCGCATCGGAGCGCACATGGCCGAAAAAGGCTCGGGAGTGATCCTGAACATCGCCTCGGACCTGGGCGTCATCGCCCCGGACCAGCGCATCTACCGGCGCGAGGGGGTCGAGGAGTCGGAGCAGCCCGTCAAACCCGTGACGTATTCCGTGGTCAAGCACGGCCTCATCGGGCTCACGCGCTACCTGGCGACCTACTGGGCACACCGGGGCGTCCGGGTCAACGCCCTGTCGCCGGGGGGTGTCTACACCGGCCAGCCGGAGGAGTTCACCCGCAAGCTCACCGGGCTCATCCCCATGGGGCGCATGGCCGGGCGCGACGAATACAAGGCCGCCGTGCTGTTTCTGGTCTCGGACGCCTCCTCGTACATGACCGGGACCAACGTGAGCGTGGACGGGGGCCGCACGTGCTGGTAGCGGCCCTGGAGAAAAACGCATGACCCTGGCCGTTTCCCTGGCCTTGGCGGCGGCGGTCCTGGCGGCGCTCGTCTACCTGGAGCTGCGCTTTCGCCGCCGCTACCAGATGGTGCACGGCAAGCGCTACTTCGTGGCGCTCAAGTTCCCGTGGGACAAGATGCCCGTGGTGGCGCATCCGTTCCTCAGCTTCGCCTACCGCAAGAACAGCTTCATAGACATCAACCAGCGCCTGCCCTACGACCTGCACCCCTACGAATACTTCTCCTTCCACGAGCCCATCCGGATCAACAACATGGGCCACTTCGGACCGGACTTCAGCACCCACAAGCCCGCAGACGTGCTGCGCGTCGCCTGCCTGGGCCACTCCACCACGGGCAACAACATCGCCGACAGCCGGCGCGACTACACCTATCCGGGATTCCTCCAGGAACACGCCCAGCGGATGCTGGACGAGGCCGGGGCCGGAAGGAGGGTGGAAGTCTACAACTGCGGCATCGGCGGCTGGCTGACCGCGGACATCATGATCGACTTCATGCTGAACATCGTCCACACCAGGCCGGACTACGCCGTGCTGAAGCTTGGCTACAACGACCTCTACATGCACCTGAACACCGGCTTCCAGACCGACTACACCCACAGCCGCAAGTGCCTGGGCGAGGTGCTGGGGGACATCCGCAAGGGCCACCGCGTGCCCAAGATTCCCTTCTGGACCTCGTACGAGTTCCTGACCGACAGACTCTTCGGGACGGGCAACGTGCGGAACGAAGTTCTGCGGCGCATCAACCGCAAGCCCGACCCCCGATGCGGCTTCGAGAACCTCCTGGTGGAGCGCTCCCTGGTGGAGAACATCCTGGTGGTCTGCCGCCACAACGGCATCCGGCCCATTCTGGCCTCCTTCCCGTACTACAACTTCAAGCCGAGCGAGCTCACCGACAGGATCGCCCAGGGGGTGCTCAAGGAGAACGCCCTGTTCGAGGAACTCTCGCGGGAATTCGGCACGCCCTTCGTGGACCTGGCCAACCTCGTGCCCTTTACCGCGGACTATTTCTGCGACGAGGTGCACTTCACGCCCAAGGGCATGGACCTGGTGGGCGCCCTGTTCGCCCGCGCCGTGGCCGACGACTGGCTGGCTTCCAGGACCTGACGGACCGCGCGGGAGGGAAAAACCTCCCCTGGTCCGCGGCTTGCATGTTTTACCGGACGAGCGGGCGGCCCGAAACGGCCGCCGCCGGGGCGCGGCGCGCCACACACCACAATCCGCCAAGGAAGGTTTCCATGTCCGGGGCATCAGCGAGCACCTACATCAACAGGAACTTGAGCCACCTCAAGTGCAGCGAGACCTGGCAGAACTCCCGGGACGAACGCTACAAAGCCTACCGGCGCAACTGGCACGAATACCCCAAGCTGCGCCACGTGAGCGAATTCCCCCTGCACCTGGACATCGACATCACCAACGCCTGCAACCTGCGTTGCCGCATGTGCGCGCGCACCATCCTGGGGGCAGAGGGCAAGCTCCCCCCCACGGAATTCATGGATTTCGAGTTCTTCTCCGGACTCGTCGACCAGGGCGTGCCCCGGGGTCTGGCCTCGGTGAAGCTCAACTTTCTGGGCGAACCCCTCATGCACCCCCGCGTGGTGGACATGGTGGCCTACGCCAAGCAGGCGGGCGTGGTGGACGTGATGTTCAACACCAACGCCATGCTCCTGACGCCTGAGCGCTCGGCCGAACTGCTGGAAGCCGGTCTGGACAGCATCTTCTTCTCCGTGGACTCCATCCGCAAGGAAACCCTGGAATACATCCGCGCCGGAGCCAGGCTGGAGACGGTGCTCGGCAACATCCACGCGTTCCTGGAAGCCAGGCGGCTCATGGGCAGGCAGGCCGTCCAGGTGGGCGTGAACATGGTGCTCATGGAGGCCAACGCTCCGGAGCTGGACGAATTCCTGGCCTACTGGACCCCGCTGGTCGACCGCGTGAACTGGAGCTTCGACCACCACTACGTGTTCAAGGATTCCGCCGAGGCCGAACTGGCCACGGCCAAGGCCAGGCTGGACTCCTTCTGCTGCGCCCAGCTGTGGCAGCGGCTCATCGTGTGCGTGGACGGCACCTGCCTGCCCTGCTGCCTGGACGCCAACCGGGAGCTGGCCGTGGGCAACGCCCGCGTGACCCCCATCCACGAGATCTGGCAGCACTCCCCCCGCTACGAGGCGCTTCGCCGCCTGCACGGCCAGGGCCGCTACCAGGAGATCACCACCTGCCACGCCTGCCCCTTCTCCCTGGACCGGGGAGACACCCCCTGAACCTTTCCCGGGATCATCACAAGAGCATGTCCAAGAATTCCAGGCATTCCACGCTGGCCTTCTGCGAAACGAAGCGCCAGGTCGAGGCCCTCGCCCAATGGGCGGGGCAGGACCGCCGCGGCCTGACGGTCGTCGCCGTCACTCCCAAGGTGAACCATCTGGCCCGTGAGGCCGGATTCAGGACCCGGCCCCTGGAGAACTTCTGCTCCTGGGAAAGCCTGTGCCTGCTGGGGGACGACAACAACGCCAGGGCCGACCGCCTCTGCGCCGCCTGCGACGCCCTGCTGGACGACGTGGCCGCGGGCCATCCCCATCGCGATCTGGTCTCCTTCGAGGCGTTCTTCCATCCCCTCAAGGGACTCCTGGACAGCCTGGTGTTCCGGCTCGTGCCGGTGCAGAAGGCCCTGCGCGCCCTGCGGCCCCGCCTCGTGGTCTGCTTCGAGGCCCCGCCCTATGAGGTGTCCGGCCCGAACCTCCTGGACAAGCCCACCCTGGGCCTCACCACGCGCCTGGCCCCGCTGGCGGCCGGGTCACTGTCCCTGGAGACCGTGGTCCTGCCCCAGGAGCCCGACCCGGAACTGGCACCCGAACCCATGGCCCGCCCCCCCCTGGGCTCCAACTCCGGACGCGAACCGCGCGCGTCCCTCCGGGAAGACTTTGCCGGGCTGGACCGGGCCGTGAAAAGCCTGCCCGAGCCCCTGCGCGTCGCGGCCGCACCGGTGCTCTACGCCGATCCCGGCCTGGACGGGTTTCTCACCGGGATCATCGACGCCTGGAAAGGACTCGGACCGGGCAGGAACGCCTCCCCGTACGAGCTTCTGGCCTGGGACGAGCGGTCGTCGCCGCTTAGGCCGCTGGCGGAACAGGCGGCCCTGGAAACGGGCCTGGCCGCGTGGGAGGCCCTGCGCGCATCGCCCGAGGTGCGCGGCCTCCTGCGTTTCGAGGGCCTGGACCTGTTCGAGCTGGCCGCGCCCCAGCTGCGCCTCATCACGCAGGACTACCTGCCGCAGCAGTTCGTGCAGGCGGCCCAGGCCGACGCCTCGCTGCGGGGACGCTCCGGGGCGGTGCTGGCGCTTGGCGGCATGATCTTCCAGAACCACGCCCTGGCCAAAGCCGCTGCCAGGCACGGCGTACCCGTGGTGTCCTTCCACAAGGGCGGGTACCTGGGCTACAGCCTGCTGCCCATGCACGAGCGCTTCGAAATGGCCGAAGCCGACTATTACGTCTGCAACGGCCAGGGCGCGGCCCGCACCTTCGCCGCTGCGCCCCCCCAGGCCCACTGGAGGCCCGGCCGCAAGCGCGGCGTGCCCGTTCCGCTTGGCGCGGCCTGGCTGGACAGGATGGTGCGCGAACGCACCGGGGCACGTCCCGAGCCGGACCCAACCGACCCGAGGCCCACGGTGGTCTACGTCATGAGCGCCTTCCTGGGCGACAACACCTACCTGGGCTACGTGTTCCAGCCCGAGATATGGCTGCAGCGCCTGCAATTGGAAATGGTGGAGTTCTTCACGGGGTTTCCGGACATCAGGTTCCTCTTCAAGCCCCCCCTGTGGGACCGCTACCCCCAGAATTTCGGATCGCTCACGGATTTCCTGGCCAGGCGCAAGCCCGAAAACGTGGCCGTGCTCGAACCCAACGCTCCCCTGCGCCAGATTCTCGACCGGCACCACGCCTTCATCGTGGACACGCCGAGCACTCCGTTCGTGGAGCTGGCCGCCTCGGACAGGCCGTTTCTGGCCTACCTGGACCGGCGCTTCTTCAGGCTCGTTCCCCAGGCCGCGCGGGAGCTGCGAAAGCGCGCGCCTCTGGCCAGGACGCGCGGCGAATTCTTCCAGGCCATGGAGACCTTCTTCCGGGAGAAACCCTGGGAAACTCCCCGACCGGTGGACGACGGCTTCATCACCCTTTTCGGCACGGGAGAACCGACGGGCCACGGACCGGGAGCGGCAGCGCGCACCGGAGCCTTCCTGAGGAGCCTCTCGGGGATGGAAGGGACCGGCTAGGAGGCCGTGGCCACCAGGAACATGTTGGAGCTCAGTCCCGCTTTGGCGAGCAGGTCCTTGTAGGAGGCGTCGAAGCGGCGGCACAGCTCGTTGACCTGGCTTGCGGCGTCGGCGAGGTTCTCCTCCAGGGGGAAGTGCGGCGGGGCCAGCCCGAAGGAGCAGTCCGGCTGGGGAGCGTTGTTGAAGTACCAGTACACGTGGTTGAACACGTTGTAATCCTGAAGAAAATGTGTAGCCTCAAGGTTCAGGCCGCATTGTCCGAAAAGCTTTTCCAGGCTGGCGGCGGAGAAATAGAAGGTGTGGGCCTCGTGGAAGTAGAAGGTGCGGTAGGCCGGAACCTTCCAGAGCACCCTGAGGGCGTCGTGCAGGTTGGGCACCTCGATGAACAGCCGCCCGCCCGGCTTGAGCAGGCGTCTGGCCTCCAGCAGGAAGGCGCGGGGATCGGCCATGTGCTCCAGCACCTGGAAGGCGGCCACGGCGTCGAAGCTCGCGTCCGGCAGGCCCAGGGCCGAAAGCTCCTGCGTGTGCACCGGGATGCCCAGGCGTTCGCGCACGAAGGCCGCGCACCGGTCGTTGAGCTCGAGCCCCTGGCAACGGAACATGCCCGCCACGTGGGTCAGGAACTGCCCGGCGGAGCAGCCCACTTCCAAAAGGCTCGCGTCCGGATCGGCAAAGGGAGCGACGATGCGCAGGCGGTCGGCCTGATGGTCCTTGCGCGCCTCGAAGATGCGCTCGGGGTCGTCGGTGGGGTCGCAGAGGCTGTCCGAGAATTTCTTGCGGTAGTGTTTGTCGTAGTAGTCCTTCGCATCCTCAATGAGAGGTTTGAGCATGCCCAGATCGCATGAGGCGCAATGGAAGACCTCCCCCGGAGAATTCCGCAACTCGCCGGCCAGAAGGCCAAGATTTTCGTTTCCGCAGACGGGACAGCGCATGCTCACGACCTTTGCTCGCACGTTTGCGCCCACACTAGCCCCGGCCTTGCGCAATTGTCCACAGCCGCGCCCGCAGGCCCGGCCGTGAGCGCTCCCGACGCCCTGGCCCGCGCCCTGGAGCGCATCAAGGCAGGTGAGCGCGTGCTGCCCGACCAGCTTGCCCTGGAGACCGTCAACAGCTGCAACGCCCGCTGCCTCATGTGCCCCGGCAAAAAGCTCAGCAGGCCGCGCGGGGTGATGAGCCCGGAAAACCACCGCCATATTGTGGACACGGTGGTCCGCTGGGGCGCTCCCATCGGCCTGATCACCCACGCGGGCATGGGCGAGCCGCTTCTGGACCCTGGACTTCCCGTCAAGATCGCCTACGAAAAGTCGCGTCTGCCCGGCGCCAGCGTGGTGGTCTACACCAACGGGGCGCTTCTGGACCAGGGCCGCGGGGAGGAGCTTCTGGCCAGCGGCGCGGACGTGGTGTCCGTGAGCCTGAACGCCCTGGACCCGGACGTGTACGCCAGGATCACCGGCCTGGACCGCGACCGCACCTACGCCAACGTGGAAGCGTTCATCGACGGGGCACGCCGGGCCGGTTCCTCCCTGAGGACCCAGGTGTCGCTCATTCCCTCGCCCCACAGCCCCGAGCGCGACCGGGAGGATTTCGCCCGCTACTGGCGGGAGCGCGGCGTGGACGCGGTGATGCCGCCCCTCATCCACTGGGGCGAGGCGCGCCCGGACGGCGGCCCGGCCCAACGCTTCCCCTGCCTGTACCTGTGGAAGGTGCTCATGGTGGACCAGAACGGCACGGTGAAGCCCTGCTGCGAGGACTTCGACTCAAGCCTTCCCCTGGGCAACCTCCTGGAGGACGACCCGGACGAGGTGTTCAACTCCCCGGCGGTGCGCCGGATGCGCCTTGCCCAACTGCGGGGAGACTTCTCCCGGCCCGGCATCTGCGCCTCCTGCGCCGAGACCGGCCCGACCGCCAGGCAGTACTGGGAGGGCGCAGGGCCGCTGTTCGCGCCGCGCCGGTCCGCGCAGCCCGAATCGCCGGAATCCCCGGAATCCGTGGAAAAGTTCAAGCGCGCCCTGGCCCACAAGCTCGGGGAGAGCCTCACCCGGAACACCTTCAGGTATCCGCCGGGCGTCTGGCCGCCGACCACTCCGGCCCGTGCCTACATCGACCGGTTCCTGGAGCGCTACGCCGGGCAGGCCCACGGACGCGTGGTGGAGTTTCATCCCGGCTACTACCGGGACCGCTTCCCCCGGGCTTCCAGCTACCACGTGTGGAACATCGTGCCCGAAGAGGGCGTGGACGTGGTGGCCGACATCCAGGACGCCCGCAGCGTGGCCGACGAAAGCTTCGACACGGTGGTGTGCACCCACGTGCTCTCGGCCGTTCGCGACGTGTGGGCCGCCGGGCGCGAGCTCTGGCGGGTGCTCAGGCCCGGAGGTCTCCTGCTGTGCACCGTGCCCTGCCTGCTCCAGGCCTACGCCCCGGACCCCAAGGACTACTGGCGCTTCACCCGCGACTCCCTGGACGCCGTGTTCGCCGCCTTTGCCGACCGGCGCATCCACGCCTACGGCAACCCGGCCACCGTGGCCGGATCGCCCCACTATCTCATGGTGGAGCACTTCCCGCCGGGCGTGGTGGAGCGCGACGACGACACCTGCCCGAGCATTCTGGGCCTGGCCGCCTGGAAACGATAGCCCATCGGAGCCGTCATGCTGGTCAGCACCTTCGACACCACCATCACCGACAACAATCTCGGCAACGAGATCATCATGGACTCGGTGAACATGTACCTGGAGGCCCTGTTCCCCCAGGCCTTCGCCATCAAACTGCCCTACCTGGACAGCATCGGCCCGGAAAGCCTCAACTACGTGGAGCAGAGCCGCCACGTGTTCTTCGGCGGCACCAACGCCCTGTCCAGCGACATGGCCGTATACCGCCAATGGGGCGTGGACGAGGGCAACCTGGACAGGCTCCGGAACGTGGTGCTCATGGGCGTGGGCTGGTGGCAGTACCAGCCCGACCCCACGCCCCGGACCGCCGACATCCTGCGGCGGGTGCTCCACCCCACGGCCCTGCATTCGGTGCGCGACGGCTACACCGCGGCCAAGCTGCGCGCGGCGGGCATCGACAACGTCCTGGTCACGGGCTGCCCCAGCATGTGGGGGCTCACGCCGGAGCTCTGCCGCGCCGTGCCCCGGACCAAAGCCCCCGCCGTGCTGTCCACCCTGACCAACTACAGCCAGAAACGCCCGCAGGACCAGGCCCTCATGGACCTGCTGCGCCGCCGCTACCAACGGATACTGCTGTGGATACAAGGCCCCGAGGACGAGGCCTACGCCCGCGAGCTGTGCCCGGAGGCCGAACTGGTTGCCCCCAGGCTCAAGGCCCTGGACGACCTGCTGGCCTCGCCCGTGCAGCTGGACTACGTGGGCACGCGCCTGCACGCGGGCATCCGCGCCATGCAGTTCGGGCGCAGGGCGATAATCCTGGGCATCGACAACCGCGCCACGGAGAAAGCCAGGGATTTCAACCTGCCCGTGGTGCCCCGCGACGACCTGGACCTGCTCGAAAAGACCATCGAATCCCCCCTGGAGACCCGGCTGGACCTGCCCAGGGAGGCCATCATGGCCTGGCTCGGGCAGTTTCCGGAGGCCCGAGCCGTGGACCCGGCCCTCATGGCCCCCAACCAGGCCCTGGCCGCCTGCCGCACCCGGGATTCCGGCCCCGCGCGCACCGCGCCGGTGAGCCGGGTCTTCGGCTTCGACCGGGGCACCCCCGTGGACCGCTACTACATCGAGCGCTTCCTAGCCGGGCACGCCCGGACCATCCGGGGACGGGTGCTGGAAGTGGGCGATCCCGGATACACCCTGCGCTTCGGGACGGACGTGGCCCGAAGCGACGTTCTGCACGCCAGGGAGGGCGAGGGCGTGAGCATCGTGGGCGACCTGGCCACGGGCAGCGGCATCCCGCGCGGCGCGTTCGACTGCATCCTGCTGACCCAGACCCTGAACGTCATGGCCGACCCCGCCGCCGCCCTGCGCACGGCCTACCAGGCCCTCGCGCCCGGCGGCACGCTGCTGGCCACCGTGCCCGGCATCAGCCAGGTCTCCCGCTACGACATGGACCGCTGGGGCGACTTCTGGCGCTTCACGGACCGGTCCCTGGCGCTTCTGGCCGGGCAGGCCGGAACCTGGAGCCGCCTCGATACCGCGAGCTTCGGCAACGTCTACGCGGCCAAGGCCTTTCTGGACGGCCTGGCCCTGGAAGAACTGGACCGCAGCGCGCTGGACATTCCCGACCGCGATTACCAGGTGGTCCTGGCCCTGGCCGCCACCAAGCCCGCACCCGACCCACAGCCGCAGGAGCATGCCGCATCATGACCTGGCCCGCCGCCGTTTTCGCCGTCATCTTCCTGGTCCTTCGCCGCAGGGTCTGGCAGGCGTGCCCCACCAGCCACGAGGGCTACTCCTCGCACCCCTACCGGCTCATCGGGGACAGCCTGCCAAAGTACTTCTTCTATTTCGCCTATCCCCTGAGCATGTTCCTGAGCGGCGTCACCTACGCCCGCTCCCGGTGGCTGGGCAACACGGTCTACGACCTCATGCTCACGGCCACGGGGCTGTTTTTGTACCTCGCCGCCGCCATCCTCACCGGATCGCAGACAGCCGCGCTGTGCGGCATGGGCTTTTTCTACGTGAGCTTCGCGGCGCGCGAGATACTGGGGCCGAGCATCCACCTGGAGAGCTACACCTTCTTCTTCGCCGCGCTCGGGCTGTGGGTGGTGTGCGCGTCGCTCGCAGGCGGGTCGCTGGCCGGAGTGGTTGCAGGCAGTCTGTTGGGAAGCCTTGGGCTCTGGTGCAAGCTGACCTCCAAGGAATTCCTCTGGATTCCCTGCGTCATCCTCCTGGAACGCGGCATCTCCCTGGAGCTGGCCTGCTCGCTGGCCGTTGCCGGGGGCATGGTCTGGGCCTTCTGGAAGCTGTGCGATGCGGCAAACAGGAGCGCACCCGCCGAGTGCTACTTCTTCGGCTCGCCCGCCCCGGCGGACACCGTGAAGTCCCGGATCAAGCGGTTCCTGGAATACCAGGACTACGAGCTCAAGCTGCACTACGGCAATTATGAACGATTCCGCGTCATGAACATCGTTCGCGGCGCGCTCGTGCAGCACCACAAGAACATGAGCGTCTACTTTCCGGCGGTGGCCCTGTTTCTGGCCATGTGGATCATGGAGGCCGGGACGTTCGAGACGAGGCTCCTGCTGACCCTGTTCCTGGCCGTTTCGGCAACGAACTGCCTGAGCCGCCTCTCCTTCACCTTCCTGTCCTTCGAGATGGGGGTGTTCCCCCTGGGGGCGGGGGCGGGCCTGGCCCTGCAGCACCTGGCTCCGGTGCTGGCCGCGCATCCGGTCCCCACGGCTCTTCTTGGGCTGATCACCGCGGCCATGGTGCTCCACAACTACGGGGCCATCACCTACTGGACCGCGAGCCTCGTCCGGTCCTTGGACTATTACGAGCACGCGGTGCTGTCTCTGAAGGGCAAAGTCGGCCCTGAAGACTCCATCTTCTGCAACTGCCTGGACGCCGACATCTACTTTTCCCTGGGATGCCGCTTCCCGCCCGCCACGTTCCTGTTCATGCGCTACGTGGGCTCCTTCTTCCTGACCCGCATGCCCGAGCGCCGGGACGCCTTCAGGCGCTTCTTCATCGAACGCCGCCCGATCTACATCGTGGACACGGCCAAGGACCTGAACATAACCTGCATCGAGGAGTTCAGCGGTCTGGCCTACCGGCTGGTGCGCGAAGGCAGCGCCCACATCTACGCGCTGGAAGGGGACAAGGCTCCCCCGGCGGACGGCGATTTCGATCCGGCCGGGCTCTACGCCTACGACCATGCCCGCCACCGCCGCGAGTCCGAACTGCTGCGCGCCCGGGCAGCCGAAGACGCCCTGGCCGGGAGGGAACTGCTGGCACGTGGACAGCACGAGCAGGCCCTTGAAGCCCTGGACCGGGCCGTGTTCGCCAATACCGGAGAGAAAGGCCTGCATCTGGCGCGGGCCAGGGCGCTTGCGGCCCTGTCGCGTCCGGAAGAGGCGTCGCGCGCGCTGCGCCAGGAGCTGCGCAGCTCCCCTCAGGACCGCCAGGCCCTGGCCATGCTGGCGGAACTGCCGCGCTCCTGGCCCTGGCCTGCGCGGCGCGGGCGCTTCGGGAGGCTTCTCTGCCGGCTGGGGCTCGCCTGGCACGACTACCGGCGAGGCGCGGGCGCGCACCGCCTGGAAGGCGGGAGCTGCTGAAGATCCGTCCGTCAGGGCGCTATGGGCACGCCCCAGTACTCGCACTTGGAGCACAGGGGCACCTCGCCCCTCCTGCCGCCCACATGGAGATCCAGCCAGGCGCGGCGCTTTTCGCCGTTCCACAGCTCCTCCAGGGTGTGCTCGTGCAGGTTGCCCAGAATCCCCTTGCCCTCCGGATCGAAGCGCACGCAGATGGACATGTCGCCTTTGCGGTTGATGCAGGGATGTTGCAGGAAATCCCAGCAGATGCCGATCTCGGGGATGGCGGGAGTGCGCTTGCGGTACTGGAAGCTGCCCAGGGGCGAGTGCAGCACGCGGCGCACGAAGGTGAGGTTGAACTCCTCGTAGGGCGTCTGGTCCACCTCGCCGATGAGGCGCAGGGTGACGTAGGGCTTGCGGTCCTTCTTGAGGGCCAGGAAGCGCGCCAGGATGTCGCGCTGCTCAGCGGCCTCGTCGTCGTTTTCGAAGATGGAGACGGACAGGGTCTCCAGATTGCCGATGATCTCGTCCGCCTTTTCCTCCAGGAGCTTGCCGTTGGTCACGATGTTCCGGATATTGCGGGGAAAAAGCGCCACGGCCTCCCCGAACCGGGGATAGACCAGGGCCTCGCCGTCGCGATGGAACTGCACCACGATGCCCGGCGGTATCTGCGCCGCGATGGTCCGCAGCAGGCCGAAGTCCATGTCGCCGTAGTCCAGGGGCGGGCCGAACTTGTCGCGGTCGAGCTTCCGGCGTCCGCACATCCAGCAGTTCTTGTTGCACCGGCTCGTGAGCTCGATGTTGATCACGGAGAGTCCGTTCAGTCCGGCGTTCATATGTTTTCTCCCGCCCCTGCTCAGTACGGCAGGGGCTCCCAGCGCCCGGTGGCCTTGTAGTTCTCGAAGATGTCGAACCACAGGGAGAGCACCAGCAGGCTGAAGGATTTGTAGGTGACGTCCTCGGCTGCGGAATCGAGGCGGAATCCGCGTCTGAACACTCCGGACGCCCGAGGCGGCTCATGGCCAGACGGCAGTTGCCCAGGGCCACGCCGTCCCCCAGCAGCATGCCCTGTCCGTCCGGGCCCTCGAAGGTGAAACCGCAAATGCTGCACATGGCTACATACATCCCCTTCCGCCCTCAGAGGTAGTACACCGCCTCCCCCCTGGCAAGATCGCCGTGGAGTTCCTCCGGAACTCATCAGCCCGGACCTTTGGGGACGTTAGCAGTCATTGTCCCGGCCGATTGGTATCGACCGTGCAAGTGTCTGTGTGCGGCGGCCTTTTCCGCCAAGTAATTGACGGCTCTTGAAAAACAGGCTCCAAGAGTCCATATGGAGCACTGCGGCGCGAACGAGCAAAAACGGAAACGATCAATGCCTGAAACGACCGAAGCCCGCCTGGTGTCCTACAGCCCTTCGGTTTCTCGGCCAACCTGATAAGGACAATTTATGAATTCGTGTCATTTTTGTGGGAAGCCATTGATGCGTTTGGACTACTGCTGCGCTGACCGGCCACAACTGGGTATTGGTTTGTGTGCCGGTTGCGGCCTGACTCAGGCCATGGACTTCTCCCATGTGCGCCTGGACCACTACAAGGCTGACGATTATTTTCCCGTGGACTGGCGGCCAGTGTACGAACGCGAGGCAAGCTGGAACTTAAAGCGTCTGGCACTTCTGACGGCCCTGCTGCCCCATCCAGCTTCCCGTCGGATTCTGGACTATGGTTGCGGCATTGGCGGATTCGTACGCCGCGCTACAGGGCGCTTTGCGGCCGTCACCGGTTTTGACCTCTCCCCCCAGCGAGTGGCTGCCCTTCGGGGTGATGGTTTTTCATGCGTCAACCACATGGAGGACGTCCCGGATGACGTGGACACCCTGGTTCTTTTCCATGTGCTGGAGCATGTACCCAGGCCATGGGAACTCCTGGCTGACCTGCTTACGAGCCTCCCCCATGTTGACCGAGTGGTTCTCGAAGTACCCAACGAAAGTGAGGCTCTAATTAGCCTGTTCGACAACGCGGACTACCGCCGAAACCACTATAGCGCCGACCACATCTGGTACTTCACTAACGCAACCCTAAGAGTGGTGGCCGAATGGGCAGGGCTGCGGGTCCTGAAGGACACCCAAATGCAGCGCTATGCCCTGGGCAACACCTTCGGCTGGCTCTCACAGGGCCGGGGCGGTGGCCAGAACCTGTGGCCCTTTTTTGGAGAACCAGAGCTGGACGAAGCCTACGAGGCAGCTCTAGTGGGTGCCGGGGTTGCGGATTCAGTTTTTCTGGTATGCGAGCCGACCCGATGAGGCTGGGCTGAAATGACCGCAGGCCGCCTCTTCGTCACCGTGCCCTGCGGCCCGGTGTTCCCGATCGACAAGAACGTGGGGCACGTGCGCCACTTCGAGCCCGCCGACATCGCAGGACCCCTCGAGCGCGCCGGGCTTCGCGTCCAGCGGGCCATGAAATGGGGCTTCCCCTTCTTCAACCTGTACAAACACGCCATCAACGTCCGCCCTGAAAGCATGAGCCAGGCGTTCCTCTCCTCGAAGCGCTACTCCGCCGGGCAGAAGTTCCTGTCCCAGGCCGTGTACGCCGCCTTCAGGCTGAGCCTGCCCTGGTTCGGATACCAGCTCTTCGTGACGGCGCGCCGCTAGGATCAAACCGTGACCGACAACGCTTCATCCCCCTGCACCCCGGACATCTCCATCCTGCTGCCCGTGGGCGGCACGCGCGCCTGCCTGGCAGATTTTCTCGCATCCATCGAAGCGGCTGCGGCCGGGCGACATGTGGAACTTCTCTGCCTGGTCCGCAACACCGATCCCACGGTGCTCGCGCAGGCTCCCTGCCAGACCCGGGTGTTCCAGGAGGACCGGATCTTTCCGGAGCGGCCCAGCTGGGGGGCCATGATCAATGTGCTTCTGGACAAGGCGCGGGGGCGGTATTTCATGTACGCCTCCGACGACATCGTGCTCATGCCGGGCTCCCTCGACGCTGCGGCGCGGGCCATGGAGGCCTCGGGAGCGGCCGGAGCCGCCATGGCCTACCTGAACATGGGCCAGGAGGGCGCGCACGGTCGCTTCGGCATCGACCTGACGCTGGGCAACAAAGTGCTGGTGAACTACGGCCTGCTGGACACGCAAGCCTGCCGCCGCCTGGGCGGCTTCTCCACGGACTACCGCTTCTACTGCGCCGACGGCGACATGTGCCTGCGCCTCTACGAGGCAGGCCTTGCCATCGTGCCGGTATTCGAGGCGCGGGTGGAACACCACCACCGCGTGGACGAGGTGAAGGCCGCCAACCACGCCGTGGCCGAGCGCGACATCGCCTTGTACCGCCAGCGCTTCACGCCGCGCTTCCACGACATCACCACCGTGCCGCGACTCTTCGCGCCCGGGGAGGACGCATGCTGATCCTTCGTCCCGGCCAGGACCACCTGGCCCAACTGACGCTGGCGGGCCTGGCCGGGCCGGACAGGCCGCTTCGCCTGCACCTGGGCTGCGGCAACCAGCACATGGAAGGCTACTGCAACATCGACTATCCGCCGGACCGCCACGCGGTCATGCGGCCCAAAGCCGACGCCTTCGCCGACATCATGGACCTCGATTTTGCGCCAGGGAGCGTGGACGAGGTGCGCATGCACCACGTCTTCGAACACTTCCCGCGCGTCACGGCGCTTGTGCTGCTCATCCGCTTCCACGGCTGGCTCAAGACCGGCGGCAGGCTCATGATCGAGACCCCTGATCTCCTGGGCTGCGCCGAACGCATGGCCGGGGACCAGTCCTTTTCCGTGCGCATGGGGCTAGCCCGCCACCTGGCCGGGGACCAGTCCTCGTCCTGGGGCTACCACGTGGACCACTGGTTCCCGCAGCGCTTCGAGGCGAGCCTGCCCCCCCTGGGCTTCGACGACGTGCGCGTGGAGACCGGCCACTGGGACCGCCCGCCCTACCTGGCCAACGTCACGGCCACGGCCGTGAAGACCCGCCAGTTGGGCCTGCCCGAACTGGTGGAGCAGGCCAAGGCCCTCCTGGCCGACAGCATGGTGGACCCCAGCGAGAAGCCCACGCTCCAGGTCTGGCACGAGCAACTGGACCGCCTGATGCGTGGCGCGGTCCTGCCGCCCGAGGTGGAGGCCGCCAAACTGCCGGAAACGGGCGCACAGCCCCCGCTCCACGAGATACAGGGATTCAACCAGATCGAGCGCGACCGCTGGATAGAAGCCAAGGTCCGGGAAATAGCCCCGGACGCGCTGGTGGTCGATCTGGGGGCCGGAACCTGCCCCTACAAACCGCTCTTCTCGACCCAGCGTTACGTCGCCCTGGACGCCATGCGTTGCGACGCCCGGGACACGCGCGGCTGCCAGGGATACGGCCCCATCGACGCCGTCTCGGACATTCATTGCCTGCCGCTCCAGGACGCCAGCGCGGACGTGGTGCTGTGCAGCGAGGTGCTGGAGCACGTGGCCCGTCCCGATCTCGTGATCATGGAGATCGGGCGCATCCTCAAACCCGGCGGAACGGCCCTCCTCACCGCGCCGCTGGGGTGCGGCCGGCACCAGTCTCCGCATCATTACTACGGCGGGTTCACCCCGGAGTGGTACCGCCATTTCCTGCCCCTTGCCGGATTGGAGGCGACGGAGATCACCCCCAACGGCGGGTTCCTGCGCCACCTGGCCCAGGAATGCTCCCGCGTGGCCTGGACCTTCGAAAGCCACGCGCATCTGCACGGAGAGAACGCCGACCGGGTGAAAAGCCTTTTCGGAGAGCACTTGCCCCGCTTTCTCCATGCCCTGGAAAACGGTTTCTTCCTGGAGGACTTCACCGTGGGGTATTTTGTCGCGGCCAGCAAAGGCCCGGCTCGCTCCTGAGGAGATTTGCGGGCCTTAGGGGGCCTTTGAGGGAGGGATAAGCGGGCGTGTGGGACAAGTCCGTCTTCAGACGGTGTGCAAGCAGTTCCGCCTGCCCGGAAAAGAAGCCGTGTGGGACTGCGGGCCGCATCCGGATGGATGACCGCCACGCAGCCGCCGGCTGACAGCGCATGATCGAAGGTGCTCCGCGGGCGTCGTGAAGTCCCCGATCGAATTCATTGAGGAAGGAAGCGGAAGAGTTGCTCGGGCGGAAGAGATCCAGGCACTATATCCGAGGCCACGAAAAAGGGGCTTACTTTCGTAAGCCCCTGATTTCGCTGGCGTCCCCAAGGGGATTTGAACCCCTGTTAACGGCGTGAAAGGCCGAGCCGCCTCAAACACTTCTCTAAAACCCGCCAAATACTTGGACTTTCCCCAGTCCGCATGTTCCTAAAAATCCACATGTGCGTGTGGTGGTGAGGACAAGCGTGTGAACCGTGGCTCGAACTTATGGACCCGTTGCTTTCGACTGCATTTCTGCTCCAGGCATGAAAAACACAAGCTGCCCAGAATGAGACCAAAGTTGAGCCCCCCTGCCCTCTAAGCGAAAACGCACCTCACTCTGACCATCACTTTCAGGTAACGGTAAAACTAGCCCCAACGGGGTCCAGGAGCTTTGCAAACCGCGCAGAGTATTCACTTGGCCACCCACTTCGGCTATGAGTGTGCTCTGAGGTCCCATAGCCCGGGGATAGAAGACCAATGCCCCAGAAGCGTGTTGCAACGAAATACATATTTCCCCAGGCTGGTCCGGGTTGGCGGGGGTATAATATCCCCACCCCGAAAATTCCGACTCCTCATGGAAGTTTACATTGGAGGTGCTTACCGGCTGCTGCTTCGGTCCCTGGGAGACGGGAAATCCCTGTGGCAAGACATCAATCGCCATGTGGGTGTCGCGGTCATTCACCTGACTAGGGCTACACAGGTAAACATCAATCCCTTTGAAGACCAGGGTGGAAAGGTTCGACCCGCCCGTGGCAGGCGTCAGAGAAGCGCACCACAACCGGCACCGCACGGTCACTACGCGCCACGGCCCGTGGGATTCCAAGCGGACCACGCGTTGCTGCGAAAGATCAGGGCCCGTGCTGGCGAAGGCTTGGCGCCAAGCCCCACCGTCGAATCGGTAATCCATGACGACACGGCTTTCCCGGCCCCGGTTTGCGTATCGGGCAATGATGGAGACCTCGAGATTTGAGACGGGAGAGTCATTGATGATGTCGTACTCGAACGATCCCCAGTCCTCATTGGCCGTGGGCATTACGCCATTGCCAAAATACGGTGAAATCATCACTTTAGACACCGTGGCCACATCACGGTAGAAATGTTCCGGAGCTGCGTCCAGGCGCAGGGCCGTCGTTGTTTCCTCTGTCACGGTCAACGGTTTCCGGGCAATCCGCAGCTGATAGGGACGTATCGTATCGACAGGTGGCAAGGGCTGAATGCCAGGATAACGGGCCAGAAACGAGTCCTTGTCCTTGGCGAGGTGGCCAAAGTTGTCGAAACCGCACCAGAAGAGAAGGTCCGTCCACTCTCTGTTACGCTCAAGCCGCTGGTTCACCAACGGATTCGGGTCGCTATATTGGTTCAAGTACCAGTTGATGGCGTTGTATTGTGTCAAGTCCGGGCAGAGGACCGGCGACTTCCCAATGATCGCAGGGGCGACTTTGGCAATTTGTTTGAACACGCCTAACCGGAAAATTCGGCGGTCATGGCTGTCAATGGCGTAGAGCGCTTCATTGGCTGGACCGAGCGTCCACCACAAGGAGGAGACGGCGAATGCCATCACGATTAATAAACCGATCCAGGATTTGCGAAACAGCGATAAGCCAGCCACCGACAAGACGGAAACTGGTATGACCAGGAAGCTGACGTGGGCGGGAAAGAGGTGACTGTCGTAACGTTTGACCACAATTGCGGCACACGGCAGCAACACGCTGAGCGCCAGCAAAGAAGCCGCCTTGCGGTTGTGGATCAAGACGATGCTCGCTCCCAGCAGAATCAATGCAGCGACGATCCAGCCCGCCTGTGCGTCGCCGAAGTAGGCTACGTTCTCCCCCATGAGCCGTGTCAGCTTCATGGCCACAGCGTGATAGGAGGATTGCGCAACCAATCTGCCGCCTCCCACCATGCCTCCGAAAAAGAATGGCGCGGAGGGCGCAAACGATAATAGTGACGCCAGAATGAACCGAACAAGTGCTTTTCCCTTCACTTGCGGGCTGAAAATGACGCTCCAGACAAGGAGGACCCCGAACTGGGCCCCCACCATAAGCACTGCGGAATAATGCAGCAACAGCATGACAAGGTTGACAACATACAAGCCGATTTCAGCCTTGCCCCTCCCTCGGGCAAAGGCTTGGTAAAAGAGGATCAGGCTTACGGCATAGCCCAAGTGCAGCAAAGGATAGATGCGAAGCGTTCGTGATAGCCAGAGGAACTGGGGATTGAAGGCAATGAGTGCAGCAGCCCCAAGCCCTACGGCCGGTCCTGCGATCAGGAGACCAAGCCGATACGTAGCTGCCACCGTCGCTAATCCGGCCAGGGTAAAGAGGCAACGCAGAGTGAAATCCGAAGAGCCTGCGGCCATGACGGCTTTCATGGCGAAATAAAAATAGGGCGGCTGGATTTCAAGCGAGCGGCACCACTCAACAATATAAGACACTGGATATCGAGCGGTCATGGGAGTGTATATCTCATCCCACCACTGCGACGGCGCTTCGAGACTATAGAACCGCAAGGCCGCGGCCATAGCGAGTAGAACGTACAGACAGAACGTCTGGATCCGGGTTGGAGACCCAAATTTATTAGGCATGGCTGGATGAATCCATTACCGTTATCAGATCGTCGAGAATGGGTTTAGGCCGCGCCTTGATCAGAAGCTGGTAGGAAAACAGACCCCGACTCAAGGCGATCAGCCACTGATTGACGACTAGCAGAGTGCGGCTGATTACATTCAATCCGATTGCCTTGGGAAAAGGGGCCGGGATGCCCGATATGGACTCGATGGCGTAACCGTTCCGCGTCAGAAGAGCGACGATGGTTTTTTCGGTAAAAAGGCGGGTATGGGTCAGATCTAGTATGCCGAGCTTGCCATAATGAAAGCTCCCGCACAATAACCGCAGGCGGATGATGAAAAAGGCCACGTTTGGTATCGACAGCACCACCAGGGGCTTGGGCTGGCGGCCCGATTCAGCGCGAAGATAACACAACAGGGTTTCTGGCTCCCGCAGATGCTCGATGATGTCCAAAAGCAAGATGCACTCGAAGCCGCGTACAGGGAATGCGTGGGTCCGAACATCCAAGTCGATGCTCGTATAGGCATCGAGCCCGGCTATGACTTGATCAGGATGGCGGTCCAGGCCGTGTACACGGCATCCCCGCTCTTTGAGCAGGTGGTCCAACGCGCCGTTGCCGCACCCGATATCCAATACGCGGCTCCCTGGCGGAACAGCCTCCAAGGCAAGACTGTGCGACGAACGATACCCCAGTTTGAGACTGTACGTCTCGATATCGCGCTCCATGTCGAATTGAGGCTGATAAAAAAGGCTGCATTGATGCAGAAGACTCAACGCCACCGCCTTGAACATACCCCATGCAAAACGGCATTTGCTAACCAACGGCAGGGTTGGATAGGAATATTTTCGGGTGGGGACACGTGCGATGGCACGTCCGGCAATTATCATCTGAAGAAGAATTTCGGTGTTAAATCCTCGGTCATCAACATTTTTGGCGTAGGGAATATGCGAAAGGGCGGCGACACGATACGCCCGGTAACCAGGATGCCAGGAAGAAAGCCGAGTTCGAGCCAGCGCGTTCAGCAGCCTCGTCGCCAGCCAAGCCCCGACCCCGGTAAGTGTCAAAGAGGATTCTTCCGGGGAGGCCACAGCCAAATCAGCGCCCATGTCCAGGGCGGCCAGCAGGTCGCCGACGTCCTCGAGGGGATACCGCGCCCCCCCGTCAACCGTGACAACGGCATAGACTCCCATGCGTTTGCCCATTTCAAAGGCCAGCTTGATCTGCTCCCCGTAACCAAGCGGAGTCATCGACACTATTCGTTCAACTTGAAACCTGCCGTCCCCAAATGGGCTGTCGTTGGCTTGGGGAACGGCAAATCGTACGATGACGAGCCGTTCTGGGTTATCAAGGAAAAATGCCGGGAGGCGACTGAGCGCAACCTCCGAGCGAGGCAGGCCGTCCTCTTCGAGAATAGCAAGGAGAATTTTCATAGAATTTAAGTTGCCGATTTATAACAGCTTACGAGTTTTCCCAACTCTAATAGACCAAAGAGCTTGTCCCGTAAATGGCTCGGCGTGGAGTTGACCTGCTGTACCGGACACCAACAGTTTGCTGAGGAGCGGATGAATTTCCCTGGCGTGGCATCCTACCCCTTGTGAAAATGCATCTCGCCTCGAACCAAGCCGCGAGGAGCCTTTGTCGGTCATCCACCACAGCGTCAATGACGTGCACGTGAGTTCAACCAGACATTGGGCAGCCACTCCCAACATTGACGAAGTGGTCGACCCTGCTGACCCGAAGTAGTCTTTTTCCCGGTGTGAGCAGTAACCAGTTTAAAACGTCGCCTCAAGGCTAGGCAGCAAGGTCTATCCAGTGGGACGTCAGGAGAGATTTCTTTGACCCGGCTGTAAACCACCGAAAAGCCGAGCACTTTACATTATGCTTTACTTCACTTTGCCCAGAGTCATCCCAGCCAGCCTATCAGCCAATCGAGCCGTCCGTAGGTGCGTATACCCCGCCAGCATTTGTAGCGTGTTGTGTCCGGTCACAGCCTTGATCTCCATGACGTCCAGGTCCGTATGCTCGAAGAACCGGCTGACGGCCTCGTGGCGCAGGCCATGAAAGTGCAAATCACCAAGCTCGGCGGCACGGCAGGCATCGACCATCCTGGCTGAGAGTTGAGAGATGATCGGGGCAGAAGGGGCCCCCCGAAGATGTGACAGATGAGGCCTTGAAGCACATCCTTTGCCGCTAGGGAGAGGGGGACCGTTCGCGACTCTTTGTTTTTGGTGTCGTTCAGCCGCGCCCTTGATATCAACATCCGCCAGGCGCAACCCGACAATCTCGCCGCGCCTCATGGCGGTTGCCAGCGCGAACCGCACCACGAGCGCAAATTCCGGGGCGCAAACGGCCAGTAACCACTGCTCTTCTGCCGGTTCCAGTCTCCGTATGCGCCCCAGGCGGCAGTTTCGGCTTGACGGTCAGGGCCACGGGGTGGCCAGACTTTCCATTCCCCAATCCGAGCGGGCGTAGTTGAAGAACTTGCAAAGCAGAGCGAATTCCAGGCGGATTGTCTTGCGCTACCCCCCTCAGCTTGTCACTAGCCCATCTGTACATAACTATCCTTTTCAGATTTTCCCCAAATCTGTGGGGCAGAGCGTGGGGCAGATTCGCCCCACAACGAAAAAGCCCCTACGATTTCTCGTAAGGGCTTGATTTCGCTGGCGTCCCCAAGGGGATTTGAACCCCTGTTAACGGCGTGAAAGGCCGTCGTCCTGGACCAGGCTAGACGATGGGGACGCTCTACATATTGTCAAAGTGGCTGGGGGACTAGGATTCGAACCTAGGTTGACGGAGTCAGAGTCCGTAGTCCTGCCGCTAGACGATCCCCCAGCACGGGAGGAGAGGAACTATTCCGAATTCGGCTGGTTGTCAACCCGGTTGCGTGATTTTTTTCTTTGTCCTAGTCACTTCGCATGCGCGTTCGTATTTTTCAGGCCTTGCTTCTGCTGCTGGCGGCCCTCGTTGTGGCCTCCTGCGCGTCGCATGCTCCGCGCAAATCCTCGGGAAAGGCCACCCAGCGGGCCTACACCATCCGCGGCAAGACCTACCAGCCCATTGCCAACGCCCAGGGCTTCACCGAGGAGGGCTTCGCCTCCTGGTACGAGCCGGGCTGGTTTTCGGGCAAGACCACGGCCAACGGCGAGCGCCTGCGCTCGGGCGATCTCACCTGCGCCCACAAGATCCTGCCCATGAACACCATGGTGCGGGTGCAGAACCTGGAGAACGGGCGCGAAACCGTCGTGCGCGTCAACGACCGGGGACCCTTCGTGTCCGGACGCTGCATCGACCTGACCCCCGCCGGGGCCAAGGCCCTGGGGATCTACGGCAAAGGGACCGCCAGGGTGCGCATCGCCGTGGAGGGCGACATCCCCGGCCTGGACGAAGGCCGCCTGCCCGGCCCGTTCTACGTGCAGCTGGGGGCCTTCGCCGTGCGCGAGAACGCGGACATCCTGCTTGGACGCATGCAGCGGCGCGGCTACGCGGGCTCGCGCATGCAGGAGGGCGAGCAGAGCGGGCTGCGGCTGTGGCGGGTGCAGGCTGGCGCGTTCGCCAGCCTGGAGGAAGCCATGGCCGTGCGGGAGCTCATGTCCGTGGAGTTCCCGGACGCCTTCGTGATGGCGCGCTGACCAAGGATCGCGGGCGCATACGCCCGACCGCCTGGGACAATGCCCTGTACGCCAACGACGCAGGCCGCTCGGCGGTACTGACCGCCTTGATCGGCATCGCGGCTGTTCGCAGAGTCCGTTGTCAGGGGATGCCCGGAGAATCTGCCGGGCAGCAAGGCCAGATGGCGCAACAAGGCGAACCGCAGGCTCCCCGTATCCGGGAAGCCCGCAGCCCGCCTGGAGTCGTCGCTGCTGCCGCACCGGGCGGCGGCGGCCTAAAGCACTTCGTCGGGATTTAATTCCGCGCGGAACTTGCGCGACAGGCGAAACACCACCACCTTGCGCGGGGGCAGGACGATGGAATCGCTGGTTTGAGGGTTGCGGCCCTTGCGGGCGCGCTTGTCGTACGCGTCGAACTTTCCGAAACCCGAAATGAGCAGCGAGTTGTCCTTCTTGATGGCCTGCTTCATGATGTCCAGCAGGTTGTCCACCAGAACCTTGACTTCGGCGCGGTTCTTTTCGGTTTTTTCGTAAATGGAGTCGACTATGTCAGCTTTCGTGAGGGTCTTCCCGCTCATGGGGGCCTCCGGGGCTTCGAGTGGTTATCGGATTGTGCCAGATATTTTCAGAGCCGTCAGACTCATTTCTTCGGGACTGTCGTAGCTTTTCTGGGGCCACAGGGTCAGGCCGTCACCGGCGAATCGAGGAATCAGGTGCCAGTGGGCGTGCATCACCAGCTGTCCGGCCGCAGCGCCGTTGTTCATGCCCAGGTTCATGCCCTGCGCGCCCAGCCCGTCCTTCAGGGCCTGGCCCACGGTCTGGACCGCTATGAGCATCTCGGTGGCCAGGGACGCGGGCAACTCCCAGATGTTCTCGTAATGCGCCTTGGGGATGACCAGGGCATGGCCCTTGTTCACCGGTGCGATATCCAGGAAGGCCAACACCGTGTGGGTCTCGTAGACCTTGGCGCAGGGGATCTCGCCCCGGATGATTTTACAGAAGATGCAATCTTCGATGATCATGGCTTCCTCGCGGTGTCCGGCAGCGCGCCGGAATACGACGACACTGGTTTTTCTAACCATCTGCTAGCGCGGGAGAATTTTTTTTGCAAGAGGCAAGTGAAAAAGACCGTCCACTTTATGGTCCGTTTTTTTTCCCGCACCCGGCCCCGACCCGGCCGTCAACCCGCGCCAGACGGCGAATTCTGCCTGTTTTCATGCCCCAGGCGGGATGTCCAAAGCGCTGTATTTTCTGCACTCCGGATGCGCGACAAGGGCGCCCTCAGGACCATCTGCCCGCCGCTTTCGAGTCCATGCAGGCCGACCTGGACGCAGCGCGAGGTGGCCCGCCCCTGGAAGTTGCCTTCTACGGCGGCACGTTCACAGCCCTGCCGCCGGTCTGGCGCACCCGTTTTCTGGAAGAAGCCGCCAGCCGCAAACCGTCCGGGGAGGTGGCCGCCATCCGCTGCTCCACCCGGCCCGACGCCTGCCCGCCCGGCCTCATGCGGGAACTGGCCGCCCAGGGCCTGGACATGGTGGAGCTCGGCGTGCAAACCTTCGACGACGCCGTGCTCGCGGCCGCCGGGCGCGGCTGCGCGGCCCGGGACGTCGAAGACGCAAGCCGGGCTGTGCGCGGCGCCGGCCTGGGGCTCGGGCTGCAACTGCTGCCGGGCCTGCCCGGACATACGCCCGACATGCTGGCCGAGGACGTGCGCCGCTGCATCGCCGTCGCGCCCGATCTCGTGCGCCTGCATCCCTGCCTGGTGCTGGCCGGGACGCCACTGGCCGAGTTGTGGCGACGCGGCGGCTACCGGCCCTGGGAACTTGACGAAACAGTCAAAGTACTGGGCCGCGCCGTACTTGGCCTGTGGCGGGCCGCCATCCCGGTGACGCGCATCGGCCTGGCTCCTGACCCGGCCCTGGACGCGGCCATGCTGGCCGGGCCGCGCCATCCGGCGCTCGGCACCATGGTGCGGGCCAGGGCGCTGTTTCTGGACATTGAGGAACGCCTGGGCTCAAGACGGGCCGCGTCGCTGCGCGTCCCCCAGCGCCTGAGCGGCGAATTCTGGGGCGTCGGGCGCGGCCTTGCCCCCGAGTATCAATCACTGGGCCTGGACGCCGCCTCCGTGCGCTTCGAGGACCGGGAAGACTTCCGGATGGACATACTCTCATGATGCTAGACGACGCCTACACGCTCCGCGCCCGCCGGGTAGCGGCCATGCAGCCGGGACGGGCGGTCATCGAGAACGGCGCGGTGCTGGTGCGCCAGGGCCGCATTGCCGAGGCAGGCTCGTGGCGGGAGCTCAAGGCCCGCGCCATGCAGGACGTGCGCGACATGGGCGAAGTGACGCTCCTGCCCGGAGTGGTGAACGCCCACGCCCACCTGGAGCTCTCCCACCTGGGATTGCCTGAGGTGCAGGGCCAGGGCTACCTGGCCTGGGTGCGCTGGCTCATCAGCCAGCCCGTGGCCGACCTGGACGCCCAGGCCCTGGCGCGGGCCGTGGCCCAGCTCACGGCCTGCGGCACTGCTGGCGTGGCGGACATCACCAGCCGCAACGCCCCGCTTGTGGCCCGAAGCCTGGAGGCCGCGGGCATCCGGCACGTCATGCAGTTCGAGCGCTTCGGCTACCTGCCGGACGCGCCCCTGCCGGACATCGCGCTTGAGCACCTGTCCCTGGCCGGACACGCCCTGTACTCAACCAGCCCGGAGTCCCTGCGCGCCGCCAAGCAGTGGGACCACGCGCGCAATCGCGTGTTCTCCATCCATCTGGCCGAACACGCGGGCGAGGTGGAGCTTCTGGCCAACGGCACGGGCGACTTCGCGGACTTCATGCGCCTTCGCATCCTGCCCAGGGACTTCGCCCCCCCGGGCCTGACCCCCGTGGGCTGGGCCGACGCCCTGGGCCTTCTGGACGCGCGCACTCTGGCAGTCCACGGCGTGCACGTGTCCCAGTCGGACATAGACATCCTGAAAACACAAGGCGTTACGGTCTGCCTGTGCCCGCGCTCCAACGAAATCATCGGCGTGGGCCGCGCGCCCGCCCGCGCCTATCTGGACGCGGGCATCCCCTGCTGCCTGGGCACGGATTCGCTGGCCTCCTCGCCGGACCTCAACCTGTTCGGGGAGCTGCGCGCACTGCTGGAACACACCGGCCTGAGCCTCGCGGAGGCCGTCCGCCTCCTGAGCGCCAACGCGGCCGGCCTTTTGGGCTTCTCCTGCCTGGGGAGCCTGGCTCCGGGCATGGCCGCGCGCTTCGCGGTACTACCCCCGGACCTGGAATCGGCACTGGATGATTGACGCCCGCGCATAAGGTATGGAAAATACCCGGCGCGAACCTCCCCGGCCACCCCCCACCCCAAGGAGCCTTATGACCTGGCCACACAAGGACCTTCTGGATGTCACACAGCTCTCCAAGGCCGACGCTTTGGAAATCCTGCGGGCGGCCAAGTCCTTCCAGGAGATAAATTCCCGGCCCGTGAAGAAGGTGCCCATCCTCAAGGGCAAGTCAGTCATTCTCTTCTTCGCGGAACCGTCCACCCGCACCAAAACCAGTTTCGACGTGGCGGGCAAGCGCCTGTCCGCCGACACGTTCTCCTTGCAGAAGTCCGGCAGCTCCCTGGTGAAAGGCGAATCCCTCAAGGACACCGTGCTCACCCTCCAGGCCATGAAGCCCGACGGCATCGTCATGCGCCACAACATGAGCGGCGCGGCCCAGTTCATAGCCGAGCGCCTGGACTGCGCGGTGATAAACGCCGGCGACGGCTGGCACGCCCACCCCACCCAGGCCCTGCTGGACGCCTTCACGCTCACCGAGCGCTGGGGTTCCGTCGAAGGCAAAACCGTGCTCATCCTGGGCGACATCGCCCACAGCCGCGTGGCCCGCTCCAACGTGCATCTGCTGCGGCTTCTGGGCGCAAAGGTCCGTCTGTGCGCGCCCAAGACGCTCCTGCCCCACGCCGTCTCCACCTGGGGCGTGCCGGTGTACTCGGAGCTCGACGAGGCCGTGCGCGGCGTGGACGCGGTCATGTGCCTGCGCCTCCAGCTGGAGCGCCAGCAGGCCGGGCTTCTGCCCGACGTGCGCGAATATTCCCGCCGCTTCTGCATGACCACGGCGCGCCTCGCCAAGGCCGCCAGGAACGCCCTGGTGCTGCACCCCGGCCCCATCAACCGTGGCTGGGAAATCGCCTCGGACCTGGCCGACGCGCCCGAGAGCCTCATTCTCGACCAGGTGGCCTCGGGCGTGGACGTGCGCATGGCCCTTCTGCACCTGTACCTCACCCGCAAGGAACGCAAGGAGTAGCCCGTGTCCCAAGCTGATCTCGTCGTACGCGGCGCGGCGCTGGCCGAAAGCCCTCAGGCCCCCGTGGACCTGTTCGCGGCCAAGGGGCGCATCCTGGCCCTGGTTCCCGCCGGAACCCGGCCCGTCCCCGAAGGGGTCAAGGTGGTGGAAGCCGACGGACTGCTGCTTCTGCCCGGCCTCTCCGACGTGCACGTGCACCTGCGCGAACCCGGCCAGGAGTGGAAGGAGACCATCGCCACCGGCCTCGCCGCCGCTGCCAAGGGCGGCTTCGTCAACGTCATGTGCATGGCCAACACCGACCCGGTGAACGATCAGGCGTCGGTCACCGAGACCATGCTGGACAAGGCCGCCAGGTCCCACCCACGCGGGCCGCGCCTGTTCCCCGTGGGCGCGCTCACCCTGGGCCTGGAGGGCAAGTCCCTGGCGCCCCTGGAAGAGCTTCGCGCCGCAGGCTGCAAGGCCTACTCCAACGACGGCCGCCCCGTGGCCGACTCCGAACTGTTCCGCCGCGCCCTGGAATACGCTTCCGACCTGGGCATCCCCGTGATCGACCACTGCGAGGACCCCTACCTGGCCCCCGGCGCGGGCGTGAACGAGGGCGAAGTCAGCGCCCGCCTGGGCCTGCGCGGCGCTCCCGCCTGCGGCGAGGCCATCCAGGTGGCGCGCGACTGCCTGCTGGCCCAGTATCTGGGCGTGCCCATCCATCTGGCGCACATCTCAAGCAAAATGAGCGTGGACGTCATCCGCGAAGCGAAAGCGAAAGGCGCTCCGGTCACGGCGGAGACCTGCCCGCACTATCTCATCCTCACCGAGGAAGCCTGCGAGAACTACGACACCGCCGCCAAGGTCAACCCGCCGCTTCGCACCCGCGCCGACCAACAGGCCCTGCTGGCCGCGCTGGAGGACGGCACCATCGACGTGCTGGCCACGGACCACGCCCCCCACGCCGCCCACGAGAAGGAGACCCCCTTCGACGAGGCCCCCAATGGCATCTCCGGCCTGGAAACGGCCCTGTCCGTCACCTGGGAACTGGTGGCGCGCGGCGACCTCTCGGCCAGAACGCTCATAAACGCCTGGTGCGTGCGCCCGGCGGAAATCTTCGCCCTGCCCCTGAACCGTTTTCAGGAAGGCGACCCGGCGGACTTCATCCTGTTCGATCCCTCGGCCCGCTGGACCGTCACCCCCAAAGCCCTGGCCTCCAAGGGCAAGAACACCCCGCTCATGGGGCGCGAACTGACCGGAGTGGTCAGGGCCGCCTACGTCGCGGGCAAAAACGCGCTCTAACTCCTGGAGTTTTCATGAGTCAGTCTTTCAAGGACGCCGTAGGCATCTGCAAAGCCATCATCCGCAACGGGTACGACGCCTACGTCATCAACGCCAGGTTGCAAAAGGCCCTTATTACCGGCTGCGCGCAGCCGGAGCTTGACGTCTGCACCGACGCAGGCCTGGACGAGCTTCAGAAGCTCTTCCCCAACGTCACCCAGGAGCAGGGGGAATCCTTCGCCCGCCTCAAGGAAGGCGAAACCCTCCTCAACTTCTACCATGCCGACACCGCCGACGCCTCGCACCCCGAGGAGTGCCTGGTGCGCCTCACCTCGCGCCTGGCCAAGCGCCTCACCGAGACCGAGGAGCTGCCGCCCAACCTGGCCTGCCCCTACCTGCCCCGAACCGAGGACCCGCTGGACGGCTTCGCCGACTTCTCCGGCGGCATCATCCGCTTCAAGGGCATCCAGGACCAGACCCTCAGGCAGGACTACCTGCGCGCCATCCGCGCCATGCGCTACGCGGCCAACTTCGGCCTGCCCATCGGCCCCAACTCCTGGATGGCCATCCTGCGCGCCGGACAGCGCGTGCTGGACTACGTGCCCGTCTCGGACATCATGGACGAATGGCGCAAGGTCGAGGCCGAGAACATGCACGTGTTCGTGCGCCTCTTGTACGAATCCATGATCCTGCACGGCCTGCTGCCCGAGATCGCCGCCCTGGCGCGCATCAAGCAGAAGAAGAACGATACCGAGGACGAGTCCGTCTTCGAGCACACCCTGAACGTGATGAAGCACTATCCGGACGAGCTGCCCTACGACTGGTTCGGCACCCTGTCCTGCCTGTTCCACGACGTGGGCAAGCTGCACACCGCGGAAATCGTCGACGGCCAGTGGAACTTCCACCAGCACCACCGCGTGGGCGCGAAGGTCACCCGCAGGCTCCTCACCAGCCTGCGCATGCCCCACGACGAGATCGACCTGATCTGCCATCTGGTGCGCCACCACATGCGCTTCCACTTCATGCTCACCGACAAGGGCATCCGCCGCTTCAAGGCCCTGGACGAGTACCCGCGCCTGATCGAGCACGCCCGCGCAGACATCAAGGCGCGCGGCGGAAACTACAAGGAATTCAACCACAACATGAAAATGCTCGACCGCACGGAAATCCGTGAGGAAGAGCTCGAACCGCTGCTCAACGGCAAGGAAATCATGACCATCCTGGCCATCCCTCCCGGACCCGCCGTGGGCGTCATCCGCGACGCGCTGCTCCAGGCCCAGGTCATGGGCGACGTGCAGACCGTGGAGCAGGCCGTTGACTTCGTGAAGAAGTACTCCGCCCGGGAGCAGCTCAGCGGATGACCCTGACCGCCAACGCGCCCGCGTCTCCCGACCAGGGCGACCGCCCCAACCTGCTGGACCTGAGCTTCCATCAGTTGGAAGACTTCGTCACGCGCCTGGGAGAACCGCCCTTCCGGGCGCGCCAGGTCTGGCAGTGGCTCTGGCAGAAGGGCGCGACTTCCCCCCTGGAGATGACCAACCTCTCCAAGGAGCTGCGCACCCGCCTGGACGAATCCGCAGTCATTCGCCTGCCCGTCATCTCCAAGCAGCTCCAGAGCAGCGACGGCACCATCAAGCTGCTCCTGGACCTGGGCCAAGGCGTGGGCATCGAAACGGTGCTCATCCCGGAAAAGACCCACTACACCCAGTGTCTCTCCAGCCAGGCCGGATGCGCCATGGCCTGCACCTTCTGCCGCACCGGGCAGATGGGCCTGACCCGCAACCTCACCCACGGCGAGATTCTGGGCCAGATTCTCGTAGCCCGCACGGTGCTCTCCTCCCTGGACACCAAGCTTTCCCTGCGAAACCTCGTGTTCATGGGTATGGGTGAGCCGCTCCTCAACTACAACAATCTCCTGCAATCACTCGAATCGCTGCACCACCCCCAGGGGCTCGACTTCTCCTCACGCCGCGTCACCGTGTCCACCGTGGGCATCGTGCCCGGCATCCTGGAGTTCGGACGCGCCGGGCTCGGGGCGCTGGCCGTCTCGCTGCACGCGCCCGACCAGGCGTTGCGGGAGAAGCTCATGCCCAAGGCCGCCAAGGCGCTCCCGCTTGATAAGCTCCTGGAAGTGCTCAAGAAGATTCCCCTCAAGCCGCGCGAGAACATCACCTTCGAATACGTGCTGCTCGGCGGCGTCAACGACTCGCCGCAGCAGGCCCGCGATCTCGTGCGGATTCTGTCGCACGTGAAGGGCAAGGTGAACCTCATCGCCTACAACGCCTCGCCCGGACTGCCCTACGACGCGCCCTCGCCCGAAGCCGTTGAAGCCTTCCAGAAGATCCTCTGGGACAAAGGCATCACCGTCACCCTGCGCAAAAGCAAAGGGCGCGACATCTTCGCAGCCTGCGGGCAGCTTCTCGCCGCCAGCGCCGACGAGTAGGACGGGAGGGAGAGAGAGAGAATCGGGCTCCGCCCGAACCCGGCAGGGCTCTGCCCTGCACCCGCCAGGGGAGAAGCCTCCCCTGGACCCGGCTATTCGCTTCGCGTAACGCCCCGCTACAATGCAGATTCCCGGCAAATCATAGGCCTGAAGCACGCAAAGCCGCGCTTCAGGCCTTTTATCTTGAAAATACCATGTTCAACGACGGATGCCCCGGACTCCCTGCCCTCGAATGCTCCCGGCCGGTCTCTCGCGTCCGCGTCCTCCCTGCCATTTGCTTTGACAGGGCGCGTCTTCATTGTGGCGAAACGTATTCTCGGAGCGACAACGCGTGCCCCCTGCGCCCGGCCATCGTCAACCACCGGCATCCAGAAAAAAATCCCGGAAACGCGGATTTGCGCGTTTCCGGGATGCTCACGAACTCTCTGAACGGAATCGATGCTGCCCGCGCAGCTCATTGCAGGGTCCAGGGGGATCATACCCCTGGCGGGTCCAGGGCGGAGCCCTGGTGGGGTCTGGGG
>JBKICU010000056.1:0-10190 GCA_046566965.1 Acidobacteriota bacterium | reverse complement strand
AAAGAAAACAGGGGTCAACAATGGATTGGAACGTTGACCTGAAGAGAAGATTTCGATTTATGCACCCAGAACAGGGTTGAAGGTTCTGGGTGAAAGTCATACGCGGCTCATCCGGGGCCGCACTGGATGTTTGCGCTGTAGGCTGATCTTCATCCGTCCCCTTCGCTGGCAGGGCAGCAGGCTCCTTGCTGAGCGAGAGAAGGGCGTCAACCGCATCTCTTCCTTGCTTTGGAGCGAGATGTGAATAGCGCATGGTCATCTCCGTGGACGTGTGGCCCAGGAGCTTGCTGACCGTGAGGAGGTGGACGCCACGTTGTACAAGCCAGCTTGCGAACGTATGCCTCAGCGTATGAAATACAACCTTATGGCGTCTATCCGTGACGCCTGCGTTGAAACCGCAAGCCTCGACCGCTTTCCAGAAAGAGTTCCCAGGACGATTGAGCCGTTTACCATTGTACATAAATATGAATTCTTGTTTTGACTTGTTTAGAACCAATATCTCATACGCCTTGTCATTTAATGGTATGCTCCTGTTGCTGCATGACTTGGTATCTCGTACATGAATTATTCGATTTGATTCGTCGAAATTGTGCGCACGAAGATTGCGCATCTCGCCAAATCTGAGTCCAGTATTGACGCATAGGACTGTGATGTCATGCCAAAGACGAGAACGACTTTTCAATACTAAGAGCAGCTGTTCGACCTCATCTTCGGATAAATAACGATCGCGCTTATTGTCAAACTTCTGTATCTCAAATTTGGGGACAGCCTTTATCATTCTCCATTCAAAAGCACGGTTTAGCACCCGACGCAAAAGACCGAGAATGTGCCGGACAGTCTGAGGGCTGATGTTTTTAGTGGAAAGAACCCCACGGAACTCAAGTATCTTTTCGGAAGAAATTTTGTTGAGCTTGCAGCTCGCCCCAAAAAAGGGTAATATGTGATTGTTCCACATGCCATGGTCAGTTTGTAAGGCGTGCGGAGCTGCCCCATGTCTGACAAGCTTTAGGTAAGTGGGCCAAATCGTTGAAAGAGTCGGAACCGTCATGTTTCCTCCTTAAGGACTGGCGGATTAAGGATGAAGAAGTACAATAGCCTAAATCCCCTTCAGAAGGAATTCCCCCCACTCGCGCTGCCTCGATGGCCGCGTTCAGGGCCAGGAGGTTCGTCTGGTCCGCGATGTCGGAAATAACGGTCAGGATGCGTCCGATGTCCTGGGCGCGTTGGCCAAGGCCCGCCATGTTGGTGCGAAGCTGCTCGGTCTGGCTTCTGACGTTGTGGATCACCTCAGTGGCCTTGCGCACCATGGCCTCGCCCTCGCGGGCGGTGTCCCTGGCTTCCTGTGCCTGGGTGGCCGCGGCCTGGGCGCTCCTGGCCACGTCGTGGGCGGCCGAGGTCATCTGGGACATGGAGGTCATGGTCTCCTCCACGCGGCGCTGCTGCACTCCGGCTCCGCCGTTCACCTCCTCCACCTGCCTGGAGATCACGTTCAGGGAGCCGGTGATCTCCTCGGATACTGCGGTGATCTCCTGGTTCACGGCGCGAAGTCTGGACAGATGGTCCTCCAGGGCATCCTCGCGGTCCACCACGGCGGTGACGTCCTGGGCCAGCTCCAGATACCCGAGCAATTGCCCCTCCGCGTCGGTGATGGACTGCACGTAGGGCTTTATCACCACCCGCTTACCATCCTTGCTGCATTGGATGCGCGTGCCCTCCGGGACGGCGATGCCCCGCTTTCCCATGTCGATGGGACAGTCGCCGGTGCGGCAGACTCCGGTCTTGAAGATGTCGCTGCAGGAAAGGCCCATGAGTTCGTTCTGCGGACGTCCTGCGAATCCGGCCGTGGCCTTGTTGGCCATCTTGACGCGCATATCCTCGCCCACCACGAACAGCGGGTCGGGCACGGAATCCAGCACGGCCTTGTTGAGGGCGATGAGGCGCGACAGCTTGACCATGAGCTGGTTGAACCAGCTGGCCAGGCTGGCCATCTCGTCCTTGGAATCCTCGGGCAGTTTGGCGGTGAGGTCGGCCTTGTCCTCGGTGATGTCCTTGATCTTCTGCACCATCAGGTCCATGGGGCGGCTGATGAACCGCATGAAGGCCAGGTTGGCGATGACGGTGGGCACGATGAGCAGGGCAAGCAGCAGCCCGGCCAGGGTGTACTTGGCCCGGTCGATCAGGGCGCTCTCCGCCGAGGTGTCGATGGCTGCCACCATGACGCCGGTCTGCGCGCCCTTGTAATCCTTGATGGGGAACGCCCCCAGTGCCACGTCGCCGTGTCGCGCCAGGGTCAGGCCCTTCTGGCCTTCGGCCAGGAACCGGGAGGTCACCAGCTTCAGGGCTTCCTGTTCCTTGAGCCCGGACACCAGCACGAATTTGTTGTCCAGCACGGGATTCTTGGCCGGGTCGCGCAGCGACCCCGTGATGTTCAGGAACTCGGAGTTCATGAACAGAAGAAGCCGGGCGCCGCTGGTGGAGGCCCCTTGCAGGATGGGATCGAAGTCCGTGAGGATCTCCACGGAACCGAGCTGTTTGCCTGCGGCGTTCTTCACGGGGGCCACGCCCCGGATGGCGAACCCGCCCTCGCCCAGTTCGATGCCCATCACCGGCGTGCCGGTGCGGTTCACGTCCAGGACGGTGGGGCGGAACTTGGAGATGTCGTCGGAGACGTCCACTCTCTGGCCGTCGCGCATCACCTGTTTGTCGCGCCACAGACGCACCAGGCTGCGGGCATTGGGCAGGTGATAGTGCAGCTGGACCTTGCGCCCTCCCATGTTGTCGGAGAAGCCCTTGAGCGCCCCGGCCAGGGCCACCCGGATGCGCTCCCGTGCGCGTTGGGCGGCGGGGTCCTTCTCGTCGGCGATGTTGCCGGACAGGGCTTCCTCGAAGGCGGCGGTCACTTCCGGCACCTGCGAAAAGAGTACCGCCTGTTCCAGGGCCATTCTGGAGACGTTGGCAATGGCGCTTTCAACCTCTCCGGACTTTCCTGCGACGATCTGGGAGACGAACCTCTCCTCCACTTCCTCCAGGGAGCTTCTGAGCATCCAGAGACATGCGCCGCCCAGCACCACGATTGTTGCGATGAAAGGCATGAACATCTTATTGCGTATTCCCATCGGAACCCCCACGAAAATAGAAAAAATAAATACTAAACATCCAAAATGTCATATCGAAACAAGAATGTATCCAAGGCGCCAATTGCGTGATACTGGAAGAATAGCCCTCTCCATTCCCTCAACCAGACTACTGGACTCCCTAACACCTTTGGATGACAGACCATAGTTAAGAAGACCGAGGACACCCCCGGCTTCCGCCTGGCGACATCATTCTCTTTGCCCCCATATCAATATTTGTCTCCCGATGCATCCAGCGGGAAACATTTCACAAGATCGAACATTCAAAAATGTACTGTTCCGTGTCGGCCTGAACAGGACAGCGGGCACTGTACGGGCCAACACGGCCCTGCTGCGATGGGTTCTGCAAAGGGACAGGCCCGGGACAGCGCGGAGACGAAGCACGTCTGCTCCAGGATGCGACCCCGGCCCCCGGAGCGCTCCTGCGCATGGAAGGAATCTGGACGGCGTTCACGGCGAGCACGCCGGAGCCTCAGCGCAAAGAGGGGCGCTGCATCCAGATATGCGGACGGCACTCCTGGAAGCTAACGCCGCTCAAATCAGAGACCGGCGCCTGAGGCGATGCGCCAAGGAGTACGGACGATAAGCCGCACCGCCAGATTGCGCTGGTCCCGGCCGTGTCCGGTTGCATGGTCGGGTGGATGCGCGAGCGAAATTCCGTCCCGTGCCAATCCGGCGGGGTCAGGAGAAGTCGTCGAAAACCGCGTCGTCGGCAGGGTCGTGGACTCCCCGGTAGTATTCCACCACGACAAGCTCCTCCCGAGCCTCGAAGCGGTGGCCCAGGCCGGGCAGGATGGTCACCTTGTCCCCGGTTCCCACCTCGGTACGCCCGCGCGCGCCGGTGTCTGCGTCCGTCCAGATGAGCACCCCGCTGCCGCGCAGCACGTAGAATTGCTCGACCTTGGAGCGGTGGATGTGGCCCCCACGGTAGAATCCCGCCCCAGGGCGCAGGGTGAAGCAGGCCAGATGGTTGAACTCCGGCCCGTCCTCGATCAGGGCCAACTCGCCGCGCTCCTGGAGGATGCGCCGGAAGGGCACACGCTGATCCGTCACCGGCGCCCGAACCACGATAAGCTTGTCCGTATGCACAGCTATCCCTCCTGCGCCAGTATTTCCTCGACCAGCGAATCCGTCGTGAACCGCCATACCGTCACCGGGCCGAACCCGCCCGGCACGGCCACCAGCCTCCCGCGCGCCTGTGGGTCCATCAGCGCAGCCAGGCCGCTGCACACCGCGCGCAGGTCCTCATCCGCCCACATGGGAACCTGGGCCGCAAAACCGAAATCGTCTCCGGTGCCGTGGACGTCCACGTAGGCGGGGCCGAGCGGAGCCAGCAGGACCTGGGTCTGCTCACGCAGGGCAGCATCCATCATGCTCGCCGCATCGAAGCTCACTTCGCTTCCGTAGCGGATCTCCGCGATCAACTGACACGAATTGCACGTCATATCCTTATCTCCAACAGGTTTCTTGTCCCTGACCGGCACGGCCGGGTCCTTTCCGCGCAGGCGGACGCATTTCTCCTTTGATGCCTAGCCGATTTGTGGCATCCAGGAAATCACGTATTTCCGCGAACGGAACCACCTATGATCAATTCCTATTTTCGTCCCGGCAAGCGCACGATGCTTGCGTTGTGTGCGGCACTGACACTGTCCGGGCTTCTGATTTCCGCCAACTCCTCCGATGCGGCCGTTCCGGGCTTTTCCGGCGCGGGACTCCCCCTGGCCAGCCTGCTGCACGGGGCGGCCTTCGCCTGCGCCTGCGTGGCCGCACTGGCCATGGAATCGGCCGAGCGCGCCAGGGAACGCGACGCGCGCATCAAGAGCGAACAGCGCCTGAACGCACTGATTCAGGCCATACCCAGCCAGGTCTGCTTCCAGGACACCGCCGGTCGCTGGCTGGTGGTGAACCAGGCCATGCAGGAAGCCGCAGGCCTGGACGCCACCGCGCTGATCGGCAAAACAGCCACCGAGATCAATGCGCTCTCGCCGAACGCCGGGTTCATAGACTCAACAGTGCTGCAAACAGACGAACTGGCCTGGAAGGAGGGCGAGGTCCGCTACTGCGTGTCTTTTCGCCGTCAGGACGGCGGCGAATCCACGCTCGATGTGCTCAAAAAAACCCTGGAGCACAGCGGCAGGCAGGTCGGCCTCATGGTGCTGCGCCAGGACGTCACCTCCTCCAGGCGGGCCATGGAGGAACTGAGGACCGCCAACGCCGAATTGAAGGCTGTCCAGGACGGCCTGGAAGCCCGCGTTGCCAGCGCCATCGCGGAGAACCGCCGCAAGGACCTCCTGCTCGTGCAGCAGGCCCGGCTGGCGGCCATGGGGGAGATGATCGGCAACATCGCCCACCAGTGGCGCCAGCCGTTGAACGCGCTGGGGCTGCTCATGGCCAACCTGACCTTCGATGCCAAAAGCGGCGCTGCCGACAGCGCCGAATTCGATCGTTACGCCGCGCACGGACAAGATATCCTCACGTCCATGTCGCGCACCATCGACGACTTCCGGAACTTCTTCAAACCCGACAAGGAACAGAAAACCTTCCAGGTCTGCGAACCCGTCCAGGAGGCCCTGAGCCTCATGGAAGCGAGCCTGGCCCAGGCGGGCATCAGCGTGGAGCGCCATCTGGATCAGCCCGTGACCATCCGGGGATACAAGGGCGAATTCTCCCAGGTGGTCCTGAACCTCCTGGCCAACGCCCGAGACGCCATCAGGGACACGGGCATGCGCCACGGCGACATCCGGGTCTCGGTGACCGGACAGGACGGCATCGCCCGGATCCAGGTCGCGGACAGCGGGGGAGGCGTCCCGGAAGAGAACATGACACGCATCTTCGAGCCGTATTTCACCACGAAACCCCAGGACAAAGGCACGGGACTGGGGTTATACATGTCCAAGCGCATCATCGAAGACCATATGCAGGGCCGCCTCACCATCTTCAATGACGACTCGGGGGCAGTCTTCACCATAAGCGTTCCCATGGCGCCCTCCGAAGCGATACAGAAGGACGACAGCCCATGCAGTTGAGAAAAATCCCGCTCACGCCAGGGGAAACTCTGTCCAGAATCCGTATGCTCCTGGTGGAGGACGACGCCTTCACCCGCGAGCAGTTGGCCAGGCTGCTTTCCCGCACCGTGGCCGAGGTCCTTCCGGCGGCGGACGGGTCCGAGGCGCTGCGCCTGTTCCGGGAACTCCGGCCGGACATGGTGCTCACAGACATCAACATGCCCGTCATGGACGGCCTGTCCATGGCCGCCATCATCAAGGCCGAATCGCCGGACACTCCGGTCATCGCCGTGACCGCGCACAACGAGGAGCACTTCCTGCAAAAGGCCATCGAGGTGGGCATCGACGGCTACGTATCCAAACCCATCGACCCCGACGCACTGATCCCGGTCCTCTTCAAAAACGCCCGATTCGTGCTGCAACGCAACGAAGACGAGGCCAGGCGGCAGATGGTGACCTACCTGCTGGACATAAACCCCCACCTCATCATCTCCGCGGAGCACGGACGCGTGGACTATGCCAACCAGACCTTCCTGCAGTTCGTCGGCCAGGACAGCCTGGAGACGCTTCTCTCCGGCGCGCGCGGCGCGATGAACGAAATCCACGTGGCCGGAGCGCGCCATGCGCTGGCGGACTTTTCCTGGATTTCGAAGCTCAAGACGCTCCCGGAGCACCAGCACACGGCCTGCTTCTCCAGCTCCGGCGAGGAGTGCGCGGCCGAGAACACCTTCTGGGTTACGGCCCGGCGCTTCGGCGGCCTGGACCGCGAAATCGTCACCTTCACGGACATCACCCCCCTGGAACGCGAGCGGGTGCAGCTCCTGTACCGGGCAACCACGGACAGCCTCACCGGCGTGGCCAACCGCTTCAAGCTGGCCGAGTACATAAGCTCCGAGCATGCGCGCTTTCGCCGCTACAACATGCCCATGTGCCTCATCATGTTCGACATCGACCATTTCAAGGCCATAAACGACACCCACGGACACACCGTGGGAGACCAGGTGCTGGTGCAACTGGCCGCGCTGGTCATGCGCGCCATCAGGGACACCGACACCCTGGGACGCTGGGGCGGCGAGGAGTTCATGATACTCGCCCCCATCACCACCCTGTCCGAAGCCACGGAATTCTCGCAGCGGCTGCGCACAGCCATGGAATCGACCCCCTTCCCCACCGCCGGACGCCTGACATGCAGCTTCGGCGTGGCCGAAGCTGCCGCAGGGGAATCCCTGGAGTCGTTCCTCAACAGGGTGGACAAAGCCCTTTACAAGGCCAAAAACAACGGCCGCAACCGGGTGGAGACCGCCTGATGGGAAAGAAAGACAAATCACAACGCCCCGAGGCATCCATGGACCAAGCCGCAATCCTGCGGCTGTTCAAGGAACGTTCAAAGCCCCTTACCCTCAAGGAGGTGCTGCACGGCCTTGGCGGCTACAAGCAGCACAAGGCCAAGATCACCCACCTTCTGGGCCAGTTGGTGGAGGCGGGACGCCTTATAAGCCTCAAGGGAGGCTGGGGGCTGCCGGACTCCATGAACATGGTCACCGGACGCCTGGAGATCCAGCGCTCCGGGGTGGGCTTCGTCATCTGCGACGACAAGCGCCGCAAGGACATCTTCATTCCCCCGCGCGAATTCGGTGAAGCCTGGCACGGCGACCGCGTGGCCATAGTGGTCACGCGCCAGCGCGGCCCCAGTTGCGAAGGCCGCGTGGTCCGGGTGCTGGAGCGCCAGAATCCCAACCTGCCCTGCCGCGTGGAGCGCCGCATCCGCCAGGGATTCTACCTCTGCCGCCCCACGGACCCGCGCCACAAGCACGCCCTGCTCCTGGAACTGGAACCGGGCGCGGACGCCCCGGCCCTGGGCGACGTGCTCACCCTGGCAGCCGGGGAGAAGCTCGACGACCAGCTCTACGCCGCGGAACTCATCGAAGCCCTGGGCAACGAGAACGACGTCTCCGTGCAGGAGCGCCTGGTGAAGCTGAACCACGGCGTGCCAGGCCCCTTTCCGCAGTCCTGCCTGGACCAGGCGGCCCAGTTGCCCTCCGTCCCCGGCGAGGCAGACTTCGCGGACCGCAGGGACATGCGCGACGCGGGCTTCGTGACCATCGACGGCGTGAAAGCCCGCGACTTCGACGACGCCATCCTGGTGGAGGCCGCAGGCAAAGGATATCGCCTGTGGGTGGCCATCGCGGACGTGGGACATTACGTGCCCGAAGGCTCCGCCCTGGACCGCGAGGCCATGGAGCGCGGCAACTCCTACTATTTCCCCCAGTCCGTGGAGCCCATGTTCCCGGAAGCCCTCTCCAACGGCCTGTGCAGCCTGAACCCCGGCGTGGCCCGCCTGGCCATGGTGGTGGAAACCGACTACTCCCAGGACGGCCACCCCGGCGAGAGCCGTTTCTATCCGGCGGTCATCCGGAGCAAGGCCCGCCTGACCTATTCCCAGGTGAACCGGGCGCTGCTCCTTGGCGACGAGGCCGAACGCGCAGCCATCGCCCACGTGATGCCCATGCTGGAGACCGCCGAGAAGCTGGCCCGGGCCATCAACGCCCGCCGCTTTGAGCGCGGCAGCCTGGACTTCGACCTGCCCGAGCCGGAAATCCTCTTCAACCTCCAGGGCGAGGCCGAGGACATCCGTCCGCGCGTGCGCCACTTCGGACACCAGATCATCGAGGAGTTCATGATCGCGGCCAACGAGGCCGTGGCCCGCTTCCTCACGGCCCACAAGGCCCCCCTGCCCTACCGCATCCACCCCGAGCCCGACCCGGACAAGCTGGAAACCCTCTTCGGGGTGCTCAAGCGCACGGACATCGGCCTGAAGCTCCCGGCCACGCCCTCCATCGAGTCGCTCCAGAACCTGCTGGCCCAGGTGGAAGGCACCGAAATGGAGTTCCTGGCCAATCGGCTCATGCTGCGCTCCATGATGCAGGCCAAGTACAACATCTCCAACCAGGGCCACTTCGGCCTGGCCTCGGAGTGCTACTGCCACTTCACCTCGCCCATCCGCCGCTATGCGGACCTCATGGTGCATCGGAGCCTCAAAGCCGTGCTGGCCAAACAGGAGCCTCCCGTTCCGGCCAAGCGCATGCAGGCCGTGTGCGAGCACATCAGCCAGCGCGAGCGCGTGGCCATGGAGGCCGAACGCGAAATACTCAAGCGCATCACCGTGCTCTTCATGCGCGACAAGGTGGGGCAGATCTTCAGCGGCGTCATCTCCTCCCTGGCAGACTTCGGATTCTGGGTGGAGCTGACCGAGGTCATGGCCGAAGGCATGGTGCGGCTCTCCACCCTGACGGACGATTATTACGCCTTGTTCCCCGAACGCCAGGAACTGCTGGGACAGCACACCGGACGCCGCTTCCGTCTGGGACAGGCCGTGCGCGTGGAACTGACCGACGTGCACCTGGGCAGGCTGGAGGTGAACCTCAAGCTGGCCGATGACGCCGATCAGCCGGGTCTGCCGCGCAAGCAGCGCGGCAAGTTGACCGCCCCCCGCCCCGCCCGCAACGGCGACGCGCCCAAGCCGGGCGGAGGCCGCAAGCCAGCCGGGAAGGCAAAGAGCAAGGGCGGCTACTTCGGCCAGACCAAGGGAGCGGCGAAAAAGGCAAAAGGACGCGGGAAGAAGTCGGATTAGGCGGGGACGCGCAGTTGTTTGTGAGGGCGGTGCTGCTGGGGCTTCGCCCCAGACCCCACCAGGGCTCCGCCCTGGACCCGCCAGGGGGATGATCCCCCTGGACCCTGCATCCGCTTCGCGGGCAGCACCGTTACTGTTCAGAGAACTCGCAATACAGCCCAGAAGCGCGCAAAGCCGCGCTTCTGGGCTTATTTATTCTTGAAATCGCCTTATTCGGAACACACCCAATCGACGACATGCGCCTTCATCCTGGCCTGCGAACCACTGAGGCAGGATGCGCTTTCATTGTGGCGGAGCATTGTTTCCGTGCGACAGGGCGCGCTTCCGGCAGTCGGCAGGGTTATGTCACGGTCGGGTTCTGGCGGGCGGGCGACGAATCGTCTTCACATCGGTTCTAGCCCGCCCGCCAGGACACGAACG
>JBKICU010000055.1:0-41716 GCA_046566965.1 Acidobacteriota bacterium | reverse complement strand
CCTGCGCCTGGGCGCTGCGACTTTCCTGGCCGGAGCGCGCCAGCCGCGCTGGCTGCGCATCCAGACCTGGCTCTCCGCGCTGCACCCCGAGCAGCAGGAAAAGCTGTGGCTCTCGCCCGACCGCTCGTTTCTTTCGCGCAATACGCTCTACTCGTCCACGCGCCGCACCTTCGACCGCTCCAGCGCGTCCACCGACATGGAACGCACCTTCCACGCCTACGCGCGCCAGTTCCTGCTGGATTACATCCTGGTGAAGGTGGACCGCTGCACCATGATGCACTCGCTGGAGGCCCGCGCCCCCTTCCTGGACCGGGACTTTGCCGAGTTCGCCAGCCGCCTGCCCACGCACTACAAGCTGCGCGGCCTGACCCGGAAATATCTGCTGAAGAAGGCCATGGCCGACGTGCTGCCGCCGGAGATCCTCACCCGCAACAAGCGCGGGTTCCTGATCCCCGTGGCCCGCTGGCTGCGCGACAAGCTGAAGCCCCTGGTCGAGGACCTGCTGGGCGAAGCGCACCTGCGCCAGCAGGGCCTGTTCGACCCCAAGGCTGTCCGGACGCTTATCGATGAGCACGACACCGGCAAAATGGACCGGCGCAAGGAACTGTGGACGCTTTTGGTGCTGCAACTGTGGTTGAAACACAACAACCCGAGCATTTCGTAGTAAACACAGCCTCCGGCGGCCAAAGGGACAAGTCCCTTTGGAATCCCCTATTTGGGCTACCCGTGCCGGCCTCGCCGGACGGAAGGAGCGGCCCACGGGGATTGATGAACTCCGGCACACAGAGCCGAAACGTACAGGCTCTGGCAGCCCTCTCCTCCCCGTACCGACCCCGACGCCCATCTTGGGCGTTACCCGACAGACGGGGCGGACGGAGCGGTCCGGGGCGGGTCGGGACTCCGGCGCGGGGAGTCGAAACTCGCAGGAGGCTTTGCGACGAGTAATGTTTCGGCTCCCCGCGCCGGGGGCCTGACGCGCACCGGACCGCTCCGGCTGAGAACTGCGCAACAATGAGATCCAGATGGGCTGACGGCACGTGTCCTTGTGCGGCAGTCACGGCTCCCCGCGCCGGGAGGTCTGACGCGCGCCGGACCGCTCCGTCCGCACACTGACCAGACACTGACCGCGCTTCACATAAGCGACAACGGACACACTACATGGCACGCATCCTCTACGGCGTTCACGGCTCCCAGCACGGCCACGCCATCCGCGCCCTGACCCTGGCCCGGCGCTTCTCCGAACACGAGTTCCTGTTCGTCACCAGCGAAGAGGCCGCAGGCATCCTGCGCGCCCACTACCCGGTGGAGATCGCCCTCAACCCGGGCACGCGCTACAAGAACTACTCGCTCGACCTCATCGAGACGGTGAAGCTCGGCGCAAAAACGCTCCTCCAGCGCGAGAGCGAACTCACGCGCCTTTCCAGGGTCATCGAGCGCTTCAAGCCCGACGTGTGCCTGTCCGACTACGAATACTTCGTGCCCATCGCGGCCAAGCGGGCTCAGATCCCCTGCCTGTCGCTGGACCACCAGCACGTGATCACCCTGTGCGAGCACCACCTGCCCCGCTCCACCTGGTGGGACCTCACCTCCACCTCGTTCTCGGTGAACAGGCTCTTCTCCAACTCCACGGCGCACCTGATCATCAGCTTCTACCAGCCGCCGCTGAAACCCGGACCGCAGCGGGCCATCTCGCCGCCCATCCACCGGGAGAAGGTCTTCGAGCACGAGGCCAGCATCGGCGACCACATCCTGGTGTACCAGAGCTGCTCCATCTGCGAGAACTTCGTCCCCCTGCTCAAAACCCTGGGCCGCCCGGTGATCGTCTACGGCTACGGCAAGGACGAAACCGACGGCAACCTGACCTTCAAGCGCTTCAGCGAGGACGGCCTGCTGCGCGACATGGCCACGGCCAATTTCGTGATCTGCGGCGGCGGGCACACCCTGATGAGCGAGGCCCTGTACTACGGCAAGCCCATCATCTCGCTGCCGGTGCGCGGAGCCTTCGAGCAATGGCTGAACGCCCACTACCTGCAGAAGCTCGGCTACGGCCTGCACCTGGACATGCACCACCTGGACGAATCCGCCGTGGCGGGATTCGAATCCCAGGTGGAGGCCTGCCGGGAGCGCGTGCGCGCAGTAGACTTTCGCGGCAACGAATTCGCGTTCTCGCAGGTGGAGGCCTTCATCCGTGCCGGACGGCTTCCGGACGTTGCCAACCCCTGATGATTGCGCTACTAGTTGGTCGATTCAGACGTCTTTCCTCCTGATAATATAAAGCCTACGGACCAGCCATGAATCCCAAACGCCCGCTGACTCCCGAGACGTATTACCGGCTTCCTTGGAACCTGGCGGACAACGCCATCACCTGGCTCGAACCCACCACCAAGTGCAATCTGTATTGCGAAGGCTGCTATCGCGAGAACGACCCCCAGGGACACAGGCCCCTGGAAGACGTGATCCGTGAACTGGAGAGCGTGCGGACCATGCGCCGCACCGACGGCATCTCCATCGCCGGAGGCGAGCCGCTCATCTATCCGCATATCGTGGAGCTGGTGCGCTATGTGGCCTCGCAGGGCTGGAAGCCCATCATCAACTCCAACGGGCAGGCCCTGACCCCCGCCCTGGTGCGCGATTTGACCAAGGCCGGGCTGGTGGGCTTCACCATGCACGTGGACTCGCACCAGAAGCGCCCCGGCTGGATGGGCAAGACCGAAGCCGAGCTGTGCGAGTTGCGCCAAAAGCTGGCCGACATGATCCATGAGCACGGCCAGGGCAAGGTGGCCTGCGCGTTCAACGCCACCATCTACCGCGACACCCTGGACGACGTGCCCATGCTCACCCGCTGGGCGCAGGACCACATGGACAGGGTGCAGACCATGGTCTTCATCCTGTTCCGCTCCGTGAAGGCCCAGGGCAATTTCGACTGCCACGCCGGGGGCAAGCCCGTGAACGTGGGCGAGCTGGTCTACCAGCTGGACCACATGGAACAGCACAAGGACATCGTGGCCCAGGAGGTCGCGGACAAGATCCGGGAGATCGACCCCGATTTCGAACCCTGCGCCTTCCTGAACGGCACCGAGGACCCGCGCTCCATGAAGTGGCTGCTCACCCTCAAGGTGGGCGACAAGGACCGCACCCTGGGCTATCTGGACCCCAAATTCGCCGAATCCGTCCAGGTGCTGCACCACCTCTTCTGGGACACCTACCTGGCCTACGGCCGCCCCTGGCTGACCAACAACGCACACGCCCTGTTCCCCTTCGCGCCCTTCAACAAGAGCGTGCGCAAGCTCTTCTGGGAATGGCTCAAGGAACCGGGCAGATGGACGGAGTGCCTGCACATCCAGTCCATCATGATCATCCAGCCCTGCGACCTGTTCGAGGACGGACGCCAGAACATGTGCGACGGCTGCCCGGACGCCATCCTGCACAAGGGACGCATGGTCTGGAGCTGCCGCGTGGACGAACTGGAGAAGTACGGCGCGTACATCACCTGCACGCCCCGCGGCGGATGCTGCGGCAGCGCTGCTGGCTCTGCCCCGGCCGAGGCCGCTCCCGAGACCGCCGGCGCGGACAAAGAGACGTTGCCAGCGCCCAAGCCCGAAGCCCCGGTGGCAGTCAGGACCCCGGCTGCCGCACCTGCGGTGAAGGCGGACGCATCCGTTCAGGTGGTGGAGAAGAAGGCTCCGGCCAAGCCCGCCGCCAAATCCGCTCCTGCCGAGTCGGCTCCGTCCGCACCCATCGCGGCCGGACCTGCGGCCACGCCCGCACCGGCCGAATCCGCTCCGGCCGAGCCCATCGCCGCCGGACCTGCGGCCACGCCTGTGGCGGCAGAATCCATCGCGGCTGAAGCCGCGGCAGCGCCCACCGGCAAGCCGGCACCCAAGGCGGCGGCAGCGAAAGCTGCCCAGACCGCGGCTCCGGCAGCCAAGGCCAAGTCGGGCAAGGGCAAGGCCGCCAAGGGCAAAGGCAAGAAGTAACCGAAGTAACCAGGGGGCGGGCGCACAGCCCGCCCTTTCCTTTCATACCATGAATACCCCAAGAATCACCCGGCCAGCATGACAACCCCCGCCCCCATCCCCCAGGCGGGAACCGCGTCGCACGGCATAATAGGCAAATTCCTGCACCTGGCTTCCGCCCAGACCATCCGCGACATCCTGCACACCTGTTTCTTCATCTATCTGGCCCGCGTGGACCAGAGCCACTACGGCGAATTCCAGCTGGCCTTCAACACGGCCATGATCGTCCTGTTCCTGGGCGAGTTCGGCCTGAACCAGCCGCTGGTGTCCTCGCTGTCCAAGAAGTACGGCCACAAGGGCGACATCCTGGTGCAGTACACCATCATCAAGGGCGTGATCCTGATGCTTGGCTGGATCGGCGTGTCCGTGTTCGTCATGCAGCAACGCTACACCGGCGGCCTGACCAACCTGGTGCAGGTGATCACGGCGGGCGTAGGCCTGGAGGCGCTGGCAAGTTCCTTCTTCGTGGCCTGCCGGGTGCAGGGTCGCCAGGATCTGGAAGCGCGCATCAAGTCCGTGGGGGCCATCGTGGGCTACGGCTGGGCGCTGGGGACTCTGGCCTTGGGATTCGCTCCGCACTGGATCGCGCTGTTCAAGATCATCGAGAACGGCATCAACCTGATCGGCGGCGCGTGGGCCACCATCAACAAGACCGACATCCAGGGCCTGACCCTCAAGGGCAAGGCCCTGTCGCGCACCTGGAACACCGCCAAGGGCGGGCTGGTGTTCGTGCTCCTGGCTTTCTGCTCCATCCTCTACAACAAGGCCAACCTGTTCTTCCTGCAGAAGTTTTCCGGCCCGCACGCCATCGCGCAGTATTCCGCCACCTGGGAGGTGGTGGACGCGGTGCAGATTCCCATCTCCAGCCTGCTGATGAAGAGCGTGCTGTTCCCGCTGTTCGTGGGCCTGTGGCGCCACGACAAGGAGGGATTCGACCTCCTGAAGGACAAGTCCGTCAAGTGGCTGCTGGGGGCGTCCATCCCGGTGATGTTCGTGCTGGCGGTGGAGTCGGACAGGATCATCGGGCTGATCTACGGCAAGACCTACGTGGACGCCATGTGGCTGCAGAAATGGCTGGTGCCCTCGGTGATCTTCAGCTTCATCCACAACCTGGCCGCGTACCTGATGATGAGCCAGCACCGGCAGAACGTGCTGTTCATGATCTATGGCGCCGGCCTGGTGCTGAACATATTGCTGTGCTCGCTGCTGATCCCCGGCAATCCGCTGCTTGGCGCGGGGCTGTCCATCGTGCTTACAAAGGGGGCGGTGGCCTGCTGCACCACGCTCTACTGCCAGCGCACCATGGGGCTGATCAAATGGCGGGCGGTGGCGCCGGTACTGCTGGCCACGTGCATCGGCGCGGGGCTTTATTTCGGACTCGGCTTCCTGAAGATTCGGGAGATCGCCGAGATCGGCGCGCTTACGCCTTTCGTAGTGCTGGGGCTGAAATGGTGGAGGGAGATGAAGGTGCAGGCGCTGCCGAAAGCGGCTTAAGAGATCGCGTCTCGGTCTGGCGGGATTTGACCCGCAGCGCCCGCGCCCTTAACACTCCACAACTCGCCCTGCCATCCCGCGAAGCTATAGAGGATTCCAAAGGAACTTGTTCCTTTGGCCGCCGGAGGCATATTTTCTTACTCTTCTCTTCTCACTTGGCCGCTTCGGCCATGGCCTTGACCACCAGCCAGTGGAACGGCTTCACCACCGTGAAATAGGCCCGACCGCGCCAGTTCTTGAAGGTGACGAAGGTCATCATGTGGTGCCGGTAGCGCACTCCTCCCGCACCCTCCAGCTTCTCACTCACCACGGCCAACACCGCCCGCAGCGGTCGGTCCTCGCTCAGGCCGACCCAGTACTCGCCTTCGCTGGCCGCAGCCACCTGGAACACGAACATCCTCCTTCCAGGCTCAAACGACACGTCCTGCGCCTCGTACGCCCTGTCCGCCAGGAACGAGTGTTCCACCCCGAGCGCCCTGGCCAGGGGTTCCCGCACGGCAAACAGAACCTTCAACCACGGGGGCCGATACGAAAAGAAATCCGCCAGGAACTGACGGATTTCTTTTGCGCCCTCAACGGCGAAATGATCTGCGAAGTCGCTCCCTTCTTTCAGCCGCGCGACGGGCGGCGGCAGGACCAACCCGGCAGGCAGGCCCGTCACGACTTCAGCACTTTCACCACGCGTCCGCCCCAGGTGACTTTATACGCGATCCCGCGCCAGCGCATGGTGAAGGTGGTCCAGGTGCGCAGGTAGCACCATACGGTCATGAAGGGCGAGACCAGGAAGCAGCGGGTCCAGTCCCAGAACCGGACGGGCCTGGGGGCCAGCGACCGGAAGGTCAACCCCACCATGACGAACACCGCCAGGTAAACAAGCGCGGCCCCGATCCACCAGCCGTCGGCGTGGCCGGTCAGCGCGCCGAGAACCCCGAATACGGCCATGAGCGGCGGCGCGGCGAACAGCCAGACCACGGGCAGCGCGCCGATCCACATTTCCGGGGTGCAGAACTTCAGGTACAGGAGCTGGCGGGTGAGCCAGTCCTCCCAGAGGGCCAGGGGCACGTTCTTGAGCGGCGTCTCCAGGCAGGCGTCGGGAACGGCGCAGATGCGGATGCGGCGCTTGGCCAGAAGGGGTCCCAGGGAGAAATCGTCGACGATGTTTGTGGCCCATACGGCGGCCACGCCGTGCTGCTCGAAGGTCTCGCGGGCCACGGCCATGGCCCCGCCCCAGGGCTGGGTGATCAACTTGATGGATTGCAGGCAATGCAACACCATGCACACGTTCAGCATGCCCAGGGTGGGGATTTTGCCGTCGCGGGGGACCACGCGATGGAACCCGCCGGAAATCGGCGCCTTGCCCGAGGCAATGGGCGCAATGAGCTGGCGGGCCAGGTCCGGCCGGGCCACGTGTGTGGAGTCGCAGAAGATGTAGATTTCCGGCTTGTCCTCAAGGGAGGCGAGTCCGGCCAGCAGGCCGTGGTTCTTCTGCCCGCAGGTGAGCGCCGGGCCGCTCAGCACGTGCGCGGCGTCCTCTCGCCCCTCGACCAGGGAGCGCACCAGTGCCGTGGCGGGGTCCGACTCGTCGCGGGTCACCAGCACGTAGCGCAGGCCGGGATAGTCCTGTTTGAGCAGGCTGTTAAGCCCGCCCCGCACCGCCGGGGTGTCCCCGGTAATGGGGATGATCATGGCGGCGGAGGGTTCCTTGGGCAGACGCTTCGGTCCGGCGTAGGGGCGGCGCAGACTGCCCAGCACGTGGGTACGCCCGGTAAAGTACAGGGCCAGCAGGGCCAGGATTTCGGCCAGGGCCGATAGTACGAACAGTGTCTTCACATCGTAGTCCTTGAACTCTCACTGCGGGGTCGGCGGATATCCTGCGGGCCACTCCAGCCCGCCGGGAGCGGTCTTGCCGCGCATGGTGCGCTCGGCCTGCATGGCGAAAGAGGGACCGTCCTTGAAGGCGAACGTCCCGGCAACGATGTTCTCGCCCTGGACGGAACCCACGAAGGTGTTGCCGCTGCCGTGCATGGCGCGGATGGTGTTGTTCAGCACCAGCCCGGCAACGTGATAGGTGTTGCGCTCCCCGGTGCGGGTTTGCACGTAGGCCACGCCGTACAGGAACTGGCCGCGCTGCTCCAGATGGCACTCCACGCGGTTGCCGAAGAAGTCGGCGACCCACAGGCCGGAAACGTCAGGCTGGGGACTGGCCTGGGCTCCGACCGGAGCGCCAGCCGGAATAACGGCTGCCAGAAAAACCAGAATTGCCAGAATCAAAGGTTTCATAACGGGCCTCCAGGGGCCGAGAAAAAACTGTGAACGCTTTCTCTCTGAGCTCAAAACGCCCCATACTGCGGCACATGGGCGTCGCGGCGCTTATAAACACTCCTGCCCGGCTTGAACAGCCCCCCAGAGAATGACCACCGGGGGGCGGCGATTCGTTACAGGCATGAAACAAGCGCCCCACACGCGCAAGCAGCGCTCAGGACCACGTCCTCCCGACCACACTAACCGCCGCACGCGCGCGCAAGCAACTCCTCGTGCCGGGCCACCATGGCGGCCATGGAGTACTTCTCCAGGGCTACGCGGCGCGCATCATCGGCCATGCGGGCCTGGAGATCGTCATCCGAGAGCAGACGCACGAAGCTGGCGGCCAGGGCCTCGGGGTCGCTTGCCGGGCTCAGGAATCCGGTGCGGCCCTCTTCCACCACCTCGGGGATCCCGCCCACGGCGGTGGCGGCCACGGGCACGCCGCAGGCCATGCCCTCCAGCACCACGTTGGGCAGGCCTTCCCGCAGGGAGGACAGCGCCAGCACGCTGGCCTGCCGGTAGAAGGGCAGCAGGTCCGGCCCGCCGGGAAAGATCCTGACGCGGTTCTCGCAGGCCAGCCGCCTGAGACCGAACTCCACGCGGGCCTTGAGCGGGCCGTCGCCCACCAGCCAAAGCTCCGCGTCCGGGACCTTGGCGAAAGCCAGCTCGAAGGCGCGCACCAGTGTCTGATGGTCCTTGTCCGGCACGAAGCGGGCCACGCTCAGGATCACCTTGCGCCAGGGGCGCATGCCGTTGGGGTCCGGTCTGAAGAGGTCGGTGTCCACGCCGTTGGGGATCACCGTCACCTGGTCATCTCGGCGCCCCAGCGCCAGGAGGGCGTTCTTGAGGGCCTGGGTGTTGGCGATGTGATGATGGGCCAGACCGGCCAGGAAACGCTCGTGCTGGCGTTTGATGTTGCCGCCGCCCCGGCAGGTGGCCACCACGCAAGGCACGCCGTGCAGCCGTCCGAAGATGCGCGCCCAGATGTTGGGCACGGCGGTCAGCGGCATGAGGATGTCCGGGCGCTCGGCGGCGACGGTGCGTCGCAGCTCGCGAATCGCAGAGAAAGCTACCGTGCGCTTATCGGAAATCCAGCGCATGGGGATGTCCGCCTCGCGGGCCTGGGGGACGAAATCTCCCCCGGCGCAGAGCATCCAGAACTCCGGTGCGAAGCGGGAGCGGTCGATGCGCCGGGCCAGTTCCAGGGCGTGGCGCTGCGTGCCGCCGTAGAGCAGGTCCTGGAGAACGAGCACGAGACGCTTGGGCTTGGTCATGAGGACATCCTGGGCAGATGGGAAGAGACGAGAATCGCCGCACTGGAACACGCATCAAGATTCGACCCGGGCGGTTCGTGCGTTGCGCGCCAGCGGGACGCGGCGGCAGACCGGCCATGCCGCGGCCGGCGGTACATGCGCCGCTGCGTCGTCATCCGGCCTCCCGGCTCCCGGCTACCGGCTCCGGCTCCGGCTCCGGCTCCGGCTCCGGCTCCGGCCGCCGCCCTTGCGGGCGGCAGCCTGGCCGGTACTTCTCAATGGTCGACGGAAACCGGGCCTAGTATCCCATCAGTCCGCAACAGCGGGTGCAGACGGGCATCAGGCCTTCCTTGTTCAGGCTTGACCGGAACTTGCGGTAGGCCTCGTTGTTCCAGATTTCCGTGATGGTGTTCTTCTTGACGTTGCCCACCACGTAGTCGTGGTAGTCGCGGCAGGGCGACATGTCGCCGCCGGAGTCGATCTCCACCGCCTGATAGATGGAGATGCACTGGTTGTAGCCGTAGGTGGTGGAGTGGTCGGAGTAGTACTCCCGCAGGTTCTCCTCCCCGGTGATGTTGGGGATGATGTTCACGGCGGGCGAGTCCCAGTTCTTGGAGCGGCGCAGCACTTCCTTCAGCTGCTGGTCCAGAACCGCGTACTCCTTGATGGTCCAGTCGCCCACCCAGCCCCGGTGCAGCTTGGGCGCGAACCCGAAGCGGCGCTGGAAGTCCACCTCGTGGGCGTCGGCGCTCTTTTCGTCGATCCACCAGGAGAGGTAGAACACGAACAGGTCCACCTTGTCCTTGAAGGTCTCGTAGATGTCCACCAGCCGGTGCACGTTGGCCTGGGAGATGGTGGTCAGCGAGGCGGTGAGGGGCAGCTTCTTGCCGGTGCGGCGCTTGGCCTCGTTCACGGCTTCCAGCGAATCCAGGATGTCCTGGAAGTTGTTGCCCCCGCCAGCGGACGGACGCGCGGCGTTGTGGGTGTCCGGGTCCGGGCCGTCGATGGACATCTGGAGCAGGAACATGGGCGCGGCCACCAGGCGCTCGGCGGCCTTGGCGATGCCCGTGGCGTTGGTGGCGATGGAGGTGGGCATGCCCAGAACTGTGGCGTGCTCGATGATCTCCAGCCAGCCCTTGTACATGGTGGGCTCGCCGCCCCACAGGTACACGGAGGGGAAATGGCCGTGCGTGGCCAGGTCGGCCAGCAGCAGGTGGTAGCGTTCCGGGCTGACCTCGGCCTTCTTGAGCGACTTGAGATCCGCGCAGTGCATGAAGCCCTGGTCGCCCCACTGGCCGCAGGTGTGGCAGCGCAGATTGCAGATATCCGTGATGCGGATGGACACCTGGCGGATGGAGCGGGCATAGCCCTCGTCTGCCTTGGGGTTCAGCCACTTGAAGAGGAACTTCTCCTTTTCAAGGGCCACAAGGCGCGACGCAATCCAGGGATGGCGCGATACGCGGGCGAAATTCTTGAGAATCGTTCCCAGAGCGATACTGGAGCGTTTGGACATGGGACCTCGCTGGCCGAAGCGTCGGCGTGGCGCAATAGGAATAGGACGGCAGGGGAAACCCCGCCGAAACCGCTGCTGTCTACCCCCCGTCACAGCGCGAGTCAACCTTGACAGCCAGGCTCCGCTGCCGCAGAACCACGCGCATGAAAGCCCTCGTGTATCACCGCTCCATTCCGCGCTACCTGCTGTCCGCGTTCTTCAGCAAGCTCCAACGCAAGCGCTTCCACCATCTGGTGACGCCGCTGAAGCTGGAGGACGTGGCCTTCAAGCCCGCGCGGCCCGGCTGGGTGAGCATCAAAACGCGCCTGTGCGGCATCTGCGGCTCGGACCTGAACCTGCTCAAGGGCGCGGAATCCATGCTGCTGGAACCCTACGCCTCGCTGCCCATGATCATAGGCCACGAGATTCTGGGCGTGGTGGAGTCCGCGCCGCCGGGCTCGTCGCTTTCGCCCGGCCAGCGCGTGGTGGTGGAGCCCATGCTGGACTGCCTCGTGCGGGAGCTGCCCCCCTGCCGCTTCTGCGCCAGGGGCGAATACAACCTGTGCGAAAATTTCCTGGACGGCGCGCTGCCCCCGAGCACGGTGCTCGGGTTCAACGCCAAAGCCTCGGGCGGCATGGCCGAGATGACCGCCGCGCATCCCTCCAAGGTGCTGCCCGTGGCGGACGCCCTAAGCGACGAAGACGCCGTGCTGGTGGATTCCATGGCCTCGGTGATGCAGCCCATCCTGGAGAACTTCCCGGCTCCCGGCGAGACGGTGCTGGTCTGGGGCGCAGGGGTGCTCGGCCAGCACGCGGTGCGCTGTCTGCGGGCCATGGGCTTCGAGGGCCGCATCCTGGTGATCGCGCGCCACTCCTTCCAGGCGGACCTGGCCCGTGCGGGCGGAGCCGACGAGGTGCTTCGCTCGCCCTCCCGCCAGGAACTGGCCAAGGCCTGCGGCGGACGCTTCATCCCCACCACCATGGGGGGGGGCAACGTGGAGGGCGGCGCGGACCTGGTGTTCGACTGCGTGGCCTCGTCCGGCACGTTCCAGGAAGCGCTGCTGGCGCTTCGGGCCAGGGGCCGCTACGTGATGATCGGCACGGCGGGTGAGCTCGGCAAGGTGGACGTGTCCAGCCTGTGGCTGCGGCAGCTCCAGGTGACGGGGTCGGCAAGCTACGCCACGGCCCTGTGGCAGGGGGAGAGGGTGCGCACCTATCAGGTGTGTCTGGATCTTCTGGCCTCGGGCGGCTACCCGACCACGGGTCTTCTGACCGGGCTTTTCCGGCTGGAGCAATGGAAGCAGGCCTTCCAGTCCAGCTTCGACAAGGCCGGAAGCGGTTCGATGAAGGCTGCCTTCGATTTCAGGTGAGCCTGGAATCGCCCGGCTCAACCCCTGCTGCCTGGAGGCGTGTCGTCCAGGGCCAGGCTGCCTATCGAGTAAAGGATCTGGCAGGCGTTTCTCAGGGTGTCGTTCATTCCGCCATTGTCGAAGACGTCCAACACCGAGACCACCTTGCCGCGCAGCAGGACATCAAACTGCCCGTGCCAGGATTCCCGTTCGGTATTTGACGTGGCGTCCGGCCCGGACGCAGTCTTGCGGCCCCTGAGATTATCCAGGAAGCCAGGATCCATTCCCTGTCCCTGCACCCGGCAGAAGCGTTCCAAAAGAAAAGAAAAGGGCTGCGCCCGACCGCATTCGGAATACACCATGCAGGCCAGGATGGCGAAGGCCGCCACGCATTGGGCGGTACCGGCGAATTTCTGGCCGTCCTGCCCGCTGACCAGCATCGCTTCCGCCTGGGCATAGGACACGACGTCGCTGAAATAACTGAAGACCCCCGCGCATGACCGCACCATGGCGCAGTGATCGAGGCGCTCCCTGAAGCGGCAGGTTCGGCAGCGGACGCTTTCCCGTTCCATCCGGGATTCGGCGCACCCTGCTGTCCCCTCATTGCGTTCGCCGCTGCCGAGCCCGAAGTTCACGCGAGGCTTTCCTGCTGATTTCAATGTAATAAACATATCAAACTGCCCCTTGACCCAACTGCCGAACAGGTCAAACGGATGAGCATGCACCGGCCTGCGCGGACTCCCCCGTGCGGCAACAGCCGCATAACGCCAGCAAAAATAGAGTCACTCAGCCATATCCGGACATGATATTTCCTCTAACGGCCGACTTGCCAGGCAGGGAACTTGCAAAATGACTTACAGGACAAACCGTAACCAGAGGAACAAACTCTGTCTCGCCGGGCCGGCAACAGACGCAACACAACAAGGCTAGACGGCATGCACGATGATTGACCCCTTACGGCAGGCCAGATACAAGGCTCTCAAGGGAGATCATCAAACACCATACAAGGGATTATTGTTGTCCTATTTTTGGGTCGCGGTCAACAACTAATGGTTCATGGACACCAAAAAATGGTTTTGCGGTCTCCATTTTAATGCCGCACCGATTTCCGGTCAGCCATGTGCAACTACCGACAACACCCGAGGCGCTCTTTGGACAACAACTCCACGATGGCACAGAGACTGCGAGCCATCCGTGGCACCCTGACACAGGCGGAATTCGCCCACCGGCTGGGAATCCACAAGAATACCCTGGGGAGATACGAGCGCGGGGAATCCGAACCGGATACACAAATTGCGAGGTTGCTATGCACCGCTTTTGGTGTTCAACCCCACTGGCTGTTGTTCGGGTCCGGCGCGGAGCCATCACCCTCACCGGACCGTCAAAGTGCCGCCACCACGCTCCCGGGAAGAGTCTCACTCATCGATGAACTGGAGAGCATTCGACGCGACAACAACGAGTTGCGCCAGGACCTGCGTGAACTGCGCAACGAGAACCGGGAAATACGACAGGAAAACCGGGATTTGATCGCCACCATCCGGGAACTCCTGCAAGAGAACGGGGAGCTTAGGGGCAGAATCACCGAAAGCGCATCACGAGCAGCGCAGAGCATCACACACACCGGACCGGATTCCCTGCACTCGGTCTGAGGCGCAGGGCCGCCCTCACGGTCGACCTTCCGCCTTGCTTCGACAGCCCCGTCCGGGACAGGGCAGGACCAAGCCACGAGACCAGAGGCTCGATTTCGTCCGCACGACGCGCTCCACCCCTCCGAACATACGGCTTGCAGGGGCCTGGCCGAACACCGCGTCCCTGCGGAATCGTCTCAGCGGACATTTTGCCCCGCGTCTACCTGACTGCGGATAGAGCGTGACCGCCCGCCCGCTCCCCGCAGGACTGTCCCTGCCGTCACGACGCACGGCATCCCAGCCGGAAGAACCGCCCCCGTCGCCGGAGGCGGTTTCGTCCTTGCGTGGCTTACGAAAGCTGCCTTTGGGCGCTGTCCCCTCCCATGCGGGTCACCAGTTCCTTCAGGTCGGAGACCTGACGGGCCAGATCGGATATGGCCTGGGCGGACTGGTTCATGCCCTGGGCGGTCTCCGAGGCGATGGCGTTTATCTCGTCAACGCTGCGGTTGATCTCTTCCGAAGTGGCCGACTGCTGTTCGGCTGCCGTGGCGATGGAGGTGATCTGGTCCACGGCCTTGCCCGCAATCTCCAGGATCTCTCCGAGCGAATCGCCCGCCTGGACCGCCAGGCGGTTGGACGCCTCTATCCCGGCCACGGCCTGGCCCACGCTGCGCACGTTCTTGTCCACGGTGCTGGTTATGTTCTGGATGGAGCCCGTGACCTCGGACGTGGCGGACATGGTGCGCTCCGCAAGCTTGCGCACTTCGTCGGCCACCACGGCGAAACCGCGCCCGGCCTCGCCCGCGCGGGCCGCCTCGATGGCCGCGTTCAGGGCCAGAAGGTTGGTCTGGTCCGCGATGTCCTGGATGACGTTTATTATGGAGCTGATGTCGGCGGCCTGGCGTCCGAGCTCGTTTATTTCCGTGGAGAGCTCCGTGGACATGGTGTTCACACGTCCCATGGCCTCGATGACCTGGGCCACCACCGCCGCACCGTGGGCGGACTTTTCCTGCACGCCCTTGGCTCCGCTGGCGGCCTCCGATGCGTGGCGCGCCACTTCCATCACCGTGGAGTTCATCTGTTCCATTGCCGTCGCCGTGGAGGCGGTGCGGTCGCGCTGGTTTTCGGTGCCGCGCGAAGCCTCTTCAATCTGGGCGGCCAGCTGTTCCGAGGCCGCAGCCACGTGCTGGGTGAAGGCATCGATGTCGCGGGCCACTTCCAGGAGCTTCTCCTGATTCTCCTGCACTTCCTTGTGGCCGCGTACGATCTCGGTCATGTCCGTCCAGATGGAACACCCGCCAATCAGTTCCCCGTCCAGGTCATACAGGGGAACGCAGTCCACGCGCACGTGCCGGGCCTCCCCGCTGCGGGTGCGGAACTCGTTCTGCACGCCGATGCTGGCGATCTGCGAGCCGATGACCTTCTGGATGATGGCCTCCCTGGCGGGATCCCCGAAAATGAACTCGCCGGCCTTTTTGCCCACCCAGCTATCCGGGGTTCCCCCGGTGCCCAGAAAATCGATGAATTCCTGGTTGACGCGCAGGATTTTCCCGTCCTTGTCGCAGATGATGTTGGGCGACTTGATGGAGTCCAGCACGCCCTGGATGAAGCCGATCTTCTCCTTCACCGTGGCCGCGAGATGGCGGACGCTTCCGGCGGTCTCGCCCAGGGCGTCCTGCGCCTGATACTCGATGGTCACGTTGTATTCGCCCTGCGCGATCTGCTCCGAAGCCCGGGCGATCCGCCGGACCGGGTCCAGCAGAACCTTGGACACCATGACCAGAAGCGCCAGGAACGACAGGAGGAGGGACACGCCAAGCCCCAGCAGCGACGACTTGTACACCGTCCAGTCCAGACCGTGCAGGGTCTCCTGCCTGGTCATGCCGAAGAAGACCTTCCACTTGTACCCCGGGAACTCGGTCATGGCCGCCACCTTGGCCCCTCCCGTCGTCTCGTAGGTCAGGTATTTGCTCCTGTTGCTGGCGAGCGCGTCGCCCACGCCCTGCATCTGCCTGGAATCCTTCCCGGCCCAGGCCGGGTCCGGGTGGTAGGCGAAGAAGCCCTTGTCGTCCAGGATGTAGGGATAGCCCTTGCCGTCCACGCTGACGTTCTTCAGGTATTCCAGGAACTCGGGGGTGAAGATGCGCTTGCCCGCGTACACGGCTCCGACAACTGCGCCGTTCTTCTTCAGGGGACGGTATTCCACGATGCGGTAAATGCCGCCCAGGTTGGCCATGCCTTCGTAGCTCCGTCCGGCCTTGAGGGCCTCGTACACCGGGCCGGAATCGATGACCGTGCCCACCATGCGCTTGCCGTCCTGCACCAGGTTGGTGGAGATGCGCACGAACCCCTTGTCGGAGAGACTGAAGATGGTGGCGCTGGTGTCGTATTTTTTCCGGATGTCGTCGGTTATGGCGAAATCCTTGTCGTACTCGGGGGAAAAGGCCGCCATGTCCACGCTGGACTCCAGAATGTCCATGACCGCCTCCAGGCGGTGCTTGCTGGATTTGTGATAGAGATCCATCACCCCCGCCACCTGGGTTGACGCGTTCTCGGCCAGCGCCTGACCCAGAGACTGCGCCTTGGAGTAGATGCTGTAGACCGACAACCCGCCAGAGAGCACCACTGCGAAGGATACGATCCCCATCACCGCGACCTGGAGCTTGGTCTGGAATTTCACCCTGTTGAGAAATGCGAACATGCCTCACCTCTTCCGATTCAAGTGAACGACCTTCAACCGATCCCCAACCACCACATTGGGAAAATTCGAACAAGAGCGGCCTGCCTAGCACCGTTTTACAAAATCTCGCAAGGCTTATATCATCATGAATTCCGCCAGCCGCGGGATGATTTGTCTCTCCGACACACAGTTTTGTCAGACGCCCCCTGTCGCCCCCCATTTCACGAGCTTTGACCTGACTCTGTTCGTCATTATCCTGCGCACAGACCTGCAAGACGTCCTGCGCGGTATCATTGTTTCCAGACGGCAGTATATCGCCCCCTCGAAAACCCAGGCTCACAACGCCTTCCGAACAGGCGGTCTTGTATGTACGAATCAATCCGAATACGTCAGCACGAGACAAAACAACCTGCGCGCACAGTCCGGACGGCACGGCGCAGCTCGCGTTTCGCCCCCATGCATACCGCGCCACTATTTCCCGCCCGGAAGCATCCAAGCGACAGCCTCGCCTCCGGCCAGCACCCGCACGAAACAGACTCAGCCAGGCGCCGCGCCTGCGAGCAACAAAAAAGCCCCCGGCCGATGGCCGGGGGCTTGTGGAAGCAGGGATGCAGCGCGGCTAGGAAGTGCAGCCTGCGGCGGTCTCGTCGGAGTAGTATCCGGTCTGAGGGTCCTTCAGGGTGCGGCCGTTGGGATCGAAGATGGCATGCTTGGCCTTGCCCCATTTCTGCATGCGGAAGTCCCAGGCGGTCTTCAGGCAACCCAGGCCGTAGATGCAGCTGCGCTTGAAGTTGATGGAGCTGGCCTCGTCGAAGTACTTGGTGGGGCAGCTCACCTCGCCGATGTTGAACCCGAAGTACAGGGCCTGGGCCAGCATCTGGTTGTCGAACACGAAGTCGTCGGAGTTCTCCCACAGGGGCAGCTTCTCCAGCACTTCGCGGGTGAAAGCCCGGTACCCGGTGTGGTACTCGGAGAGCTTCGCGCCCATGAGCGCGTTCTGCGCGGCGGTCAGGAAGCGGTTGGCCACGTATTTGTAGCCGGGCATGCCGCCCTTGAGGGCCGTGCCGCCCAGGATGCGCGAGGCCAGCACCACGTCGTAGAGCCCGGAGGTGGCCAGGTTGGCCATGGCCGGGATGATCAGCGGGGTGTACTGGTAGTCGGGGTGCACCATGATGGCCACGTCCGCGCCGAGCTTCAGGGCCTCGGTGTAGCAGGTCTTCTGGTTGCGTCCGTAGCCCCAGTTGCGCTCGTGCAGGAAGCACTTGATGCCGAGCGAGCGGGCATGTTCAATGGTATTGTCGCGGCTGGCGTCGTCCACGAGAATGACGTCGTCGACGATATCACGCGGCACCTCGGCGAGGGTGCGCTCCAGGGTGGCTGCCGCGTTGTACGCGGGCATGACGACCACCACTTTCTTGCCGTTCATCATCGGGGGGTTCCTCCGAGTGGAATCGATAGCATGCAAATAGGGAACGTGAGACTAATCCCCAAATCCAGGCTCATGTCAAGCCTGAAAAAGCCCTGCCTTGTAATTCGCTTCGAATGCAGGTACAAAGTCGCCGCTTTACCATGCAGACACATACCCCAACGCATCCACGTCCCTGGCGCGACCCCGTGTTCCTGGCCATCCTGGCCCTGGGAGCATTCCTTATATTCAAGGGCCTCGGAGACCGCCCCCTGTGGCAGGACGAGGCCGAAACCGCCAACCTGGCCCGCAACGTTCTCACCAGCGGCATCCCTCTGGTCACAGACGGAGTGAACATCGTCTCCCAGGAGGAGCGCCGCGAGTTCGACACGGACATGATCTGGCGCTGGTCCCCCTGGATGCAGATCTACATGTCCGCAGCCGGGCAGCTGATCGACCCGTCGAGCACCTTCTGGGCCAGATTCTTCTTCGCCCTCACCGGCCTTGCCTGCATCGCGGGCACGTACCTGCTCATCCTGCGGCGCTTCGGGGACCTGGCCTGGGCCAGGCTCTCGGCGGCGCTGCTCACGTGCTCCGTGCCGTTTCTGCTGTTCGCGCGCCAGGGCCGCTACTATTCCGCCGGAGGACTCATCATGCTGATGATCTTCTGGGGATTTCTGGGCGACTGGAAACACCGGGCCAAACCCCTGCTGGCCATCGGCCTGGGCCTTGGGCTCCTGTTCCACGCCAACTACCTGCTGCTGCTCTCGCTTGCGCCGCCCATGCTGCTGGCGGCGCTCACGCTCTACCGCAGGGAGTTCGCCTGGAAGCGCATGGCCCTTGTGGTGGCGTACTCCTGCGTGCTTATCGTGCCGGGCATCTTCCTGTACCGCCTGGGCAGGCAGTCCACGCTGTTCAACGTGATGCTCATCCCCGAGAACGTCATGCTCTATTTCTCGGACTGGGTGATGTTCATGGTGCCGCTGCCGCTTCTGGCCGCGCTGGCCTGGCGCTGGAAGGGCTTCTTCGCGGGGCGCGGCGGGCCTGCCGACCCCAGGGAGCGCTTCTGCCTGTTCATGGTGCTGCTCATGATCGGCAGCTTCGTCATCCTGGCCCTGTTCCCGCAGCGCTTCCACCGCTACATCGTGCACTTCTACCCGGCCTGCGCCATCCTGCTGGCCTGGGCTGGCCTGGCCCTGTGGCGCTTCTCCAAGCCCTCGGCGGTGCTGTTCCTGGTGCTGGTGGGCCTGACCAACTGGCTGAACCTCATCCCCATGGAGCGCCTGAAGATCGTCAACCGCCCCTGGCAGAACGACCTGCGCATGCTCACCTCGGTGAACATCCCCCTGAAGCTGCATCTGACGGAACTTTTCTGCGGCTACCCGGACGTGAACCAGCCGCTCATCGATTTCTTCAAGGCCAACGCAAAACCCGGCCAGACCATCCTGGCCGAATACGGCGACATGGTGCTCCAGTTCCACACCCCCTTCCGGGTGATCGGCGGCCTGCAAGGCCCCATCCCGGACACCGAGAAGCCCGACTGGGTGAGCATGCGCCGCGACGTGCGCGTCAACCGCGACGGCTTCCTGTTCGCCCCGCGCGAGTTCATCACCACCAAGCTCGACCTGGCCCGCGACTACGACCGCATCGAGCTGCCCAACCCGGACGAGACCTTCGGCAACCGGGCCGACCCCTACTTCCACTACTTCGTCCCGGCCGGACCGCCCCAGAGCGCCCTGGTGGTCTACAAGCGCAAGGAGTCCGCCAGTGCGCAGTAACCTGACGCGCGCCGTGAAGGCCGGACTCTTCTTTTGCCTGGCCCTGACCTTCTACAAGGGCTTCATGAAGCTGCCCGAGGTCTATCCCGTGCTGGAACCGGAGCGCTTCTACCGGGGGCAGGTGAACGACGGGGAGAACTCCCTCATCATGAAGGAGCGCCACTTCGACTTCAACTACCAGACCGGCAAGGCCCTGGAGCTGCGCCTGCTGGAGATGGACGCCCCGGGCGAGACGCCGCCTGAAGACGCCCTGGTCACCCGCGACCGTGTGGAGCGCGCCATCAGGAAGACCCTGGCCAAGGACGAGCGCAACGCCGACTCCCTGGTGCTGGCCGAAGAGAAGCTGGCCCGCGCCAGACGCATGCAGGCCGAGAACTGGAGCCTCGGGTGGGGCGTGTGCGACCCGCTCGCGCCGGGAACGGGAGGCGCGAAATGAAAGCCCTCCTGATCGCCGTGCTGGCCGTCCTGGGGCTGGCCATCGGCAGCTTCGCCTTCTTCAACGGCTACATCTACCCCCCAGCCGGGCTTAAGCACCTCTCCAAGGACCAGTACGCCCAGGCCTGGGAGATCGCGGCCAAGGGATTCTGCTCCTCCTCGGACCTGACCTACGTGCGCCCGGACTTCCTCAAGCACCGCGTGGTAGAAACCGGAGACGAGGCTTACTCCTGGGGCGTGGTCCGCTGCCTGGATCGCCAGGGACGCGAACGCCTGGCCTGGATCTACATGGAGTGGTCCACCAAACGCCATCTCTGGACACGCAACTACAGTCTGGTGCTGGCCGATGACGACGACGAGGTCTACTACACGCCCACCTTCCCCGGACAGTATCGCCGCGCCGCAACGGCCTTGTCCAAAATAATGAAGGAAAACGCCCGCCACGTCCGCGAGTACGTAAGCCTCCAGACCCCTTGAAGCCCGAAGGGTTGCACGGGCGTGGTATTTGATGTAGAGCCCCCTTCCTAAAATGGCGCAAAAGCGCTGTCTTGCCTTTTCGGCAAATCCACTCGCAAGGAACACCAGCCGATGAAATTGCATGAACGCTGCCAGAAAGTTTCCGGGATCACCCGCAATCTGAAAGATGCGGGCATCTACCCCTACTTCCGCCCCATCAGCCGCTCCTGGGGGACAGAAGTCGAGGTTGCCGGGAAACGTCTGGTGATGATCGGCTCCAACGACTACCTGGGTCTGGCCCACGACGCCCGCGTCAAGGAAGCCGCGGCCCAGGCCATATACACCATGGGCACAGGCCCCGGCGGCTCCCGCTTCCTCTCCGGCAACATGGCCATCCACCAGAAGCTGGAAGAGCGCCTGGCAGCCTTCGTCGGCAAGAAGCGCGCCGTGCTGCACGTTACCGGCTTCTCCACCAACATGGGCGTGCTGGGCTGCCTGCTGACCCCCAGCGACTACGTGCTGTGCGACCGCGAGAACCACGCCTCCATCTTCGCAGGCCTTGGCGGCACCAAGAAGATGGGCACCTTCGTGCACAACGACGCCGGTTCCGCCGCCCGCAAGATCGCCTCGGAAATGGCCAAGCCGGACTTCGACGGGCAGGTGCTCCTCATCACCGAGGGCATCTTCTCCATGTCAGGCGACGTGGCGGTGATGGACGAGCTTGGCGCGCTGAAGAAGCAGTTCCCGGAGCTGCTCATCTACCTGGACGACGCCCACGGGTTGGGCGTTCTGGGCAAGAGCGGGCGCGGCACGGCCAACCACTTCGGCGTGGTGGACCAGTGCGACTTCATCATGGGCACCTTCTCCAAGGCCTTCGCCTCCATCGGCGGCTTCATCGCCTCCGACCACATCGACGTGCTGGAATACATCCAGCACCAGTCGCGCACCCAGATCTTCTCCGCAGCCCTTCCCGCAGCCAGCACCATGGCCGCCCTGGCCTGCATCGACATCCTGGAGGCCGAGCCGGAGCGCGTGGAGCGCCTGCATGCCATCACCACCCGCATGCGCACCGCGTACAAGGAGATGGGGCTTCGCATCACCGAGTCGCTCTCGCCCATCATCCCCATCACCATCGGCACGGACGAAAAAGCCTTCATGTTCGCCCAGGAGCTCTTCGAGCGCGGCATCTTCGCCCTCCCGGCCATCTATCCGGCCGTGCCGCGCGGGCAGGCGCTCATCCGCACCGCGTGCATGTCCACCCATGAGGACCGCCAGCTGGAATACGTGCTGGACGTCATGGACGAAATGGCCCGCAAGTACCGCATCCGCGTGCAGGACCAGGACCAGGACGCCGGCGAGGAAGAGGCGGTCGGCGCTTCATCCATTGCAGGAGCGCGCTCAAGCCAGTCTCTCTTGTAACCGGAACGTGGTTCGGATAGACTAAACAGGGACCGGGTATTCCACACCTCCCTACGAGAAGCATGGCCAACAAGACTCTTCAGACCCTCCGGGCGGCGGGATTCCTCCCGCCGGACCGGGGTACACGACTCCTGCGTTTCGGAGACCTCTTGCGCATCAGCTTCCGGGAAGTGCTGCGCAAGCGGCGCCGCTATATCGGCGTCATGGCCTCCATAGCCCTGGGAACGGCCGGGTTCATCACCATCGTGACCATGGGGCGAGACCTCAAGGCAAACTTCAACAACGACCTGGACCTGCTGGGCGGCGCCACCATCATCGCCGCGCATTTCGACCCCCAGATGTACGACCGCCAGGAATGGTTCCGCAATCAGACCGTGGCGGCCATCGAGACCATCCCGGGCGTGCGGGACGTCACCAAGAGCAGGCTTCGCTCCGGGGCCACCACCACCTACCAGGAAAAAGTCTACGGCTTCAACCTGGCCGGGGTGGACGCCAACTACTGGTCGCTGTTCTCCTTCTCGCCCCAGCACGGCAGGCTCTTCAACGCGACCGACATCGCCGAGGGGCGCAAGGTCGCGGTCCTGGGCCAGGATCTGGCCAAGACCATCTTCGGCTCTCCCGAGGCGGCCGTCGGGCAGATCCTGAACATGGACAACAACCTGTACCAGGTGGTGGGCATCATCGGCGGCGTGCGCGCCGCGGACAAGACCCTCATGGCCTTTTTGCCCATCACCACCGCCCAGTCGCGCATTCCGAACATCTCCGAGGTGTCGAGCCTCTACATACGCTGCAACACCTGGGACGACGTGGCCCCGGTGGCCGCCGCCCTGCCCGAGGTCATAAAGGCCAACCAGACCGACAAGGGCCTTCGCATCCAGGTGGGCTGGGAGCCTTTGAAGCAGGTGCAGCGCATGTTCTGGTGGGTGAGCCTGTTCATCTACGCCTCCATCGGGGCCACCCTGGTGCTTGGCGGCTTCGGCATCTGGAACATCATGATGGCGGCAGTCTCGGCACGCACCCGCGAAATCGGCCTGAAAAAGGCCATGGGCGCGGAAGATTCCGACATCCTCTGGCAGTTCCTGTTCGAGGCGCTCACCGTCACCTTCACCTCGGCCTTCCTGGGCGTGATGCTCGGGCGCGTGGGCATCGAATACATGAGCCGGATGCTCGGCTCCAGCCCGCCGGAGGGGCTTTTCATGCTCTGCCTCGTCGCCGGCCTGGCCTTTGCCGCCGTGCTGGGAATCGGCGCGGGACTTTATCCCTCCATCCGGGCCAGCCGGATGCAGGTCGTGGACGCCATGCGTTATGAATAACGACGAACTGGTCATCGACATCCAGCACCTCACCAAGGATTACATCTCCGGCTCGGAGAAGATATCCGTGCTGAAGGACATAAATCTGGAAGTGCGCCGGGGCGAGATGATGGCCATCATGGGGCCCTCCGGTTCCGGCAAGTCCACGCTGCTGTTCATCCTGGGCATCTTCCAGCCGCCCACCAGCGGCGTGTACAACGTGGCCGGGATCGACGTGCTGAAGCTCTCGCGCGACGCCCAGGCCATCTTCCGCCGCGAGAAGATGGGCTTCGTGTTCCAGAGCTGCGACCTTCTGGAAAACTCCACCGTGTACGAGAACCTGGAGTTGCCGCTCATCTACACCGGCGTGAAGCGCCGGGAGAGGCCGGACATGATCATGGAGGCCTTGCAGCGCGTCAACCTGGAGCACCGGGTGCGCCAGCCCTCCAACCGCCTGTCCGGCGGCGAGCGCCAGCGCGTGTCCATCGCCAGGGCCCTGGTCAACGAGCCGGAGTTCATCCTGGCCGACGAACCCACCGGCCAGCTCGACCAGGCCAACTCCGAGAAGGTCATGGATTATTTCGTGAAGATTACCGAAGAGGCCCGGGTGGCCATGGTCATCGTCACCCACGACGCGGCAACGGCAGCCCGCTGTTCCCGCAGGAGCCTTCTGTCAGAAGGCATGCTCAAGACGTACTAGCCCAGGGGAGATCCCGATGCATCGCACTTTCGGTCCGCACAAGCACCGCCGCGCAGCAGCGGCCCTGACCGTTCTTCTCTGCTTCCTGCTGGGTTTCGCGGGAGCAGCCCTGGCCCAGCAGAAGACCCAGGCAGACGCCAAATCAACCAAGACAAAACAGGTGCAGACCGCCCAGGCCACCGGCGAGGTCTACACCAAGCCCGCAGCCAAGCCCGGCGAGATCCGGCAGTATCAGGCCGAAGTGCTGCCCTCCGCGCCGGTGACCCCTGCGGCACCGGCGACCACGCCGGTGACCAACGATTCGAGCGCCACCTCCGCCAAAACCGCAGCCGACAAGAGCGCGGCAAGGGGCGAGGCCCAGGCGAAACCCCAGGGGCAGGCACTGTCCCAGAACGACGGCGCCGTGCCTCCTCCGGGTGCTCTGCGGGAGATGTCCACCACCATCAAGCAGCCCGCCGACTTCAACGAAGCCGTGCGCGTGGCCCTGGTGCAGTCGCCCATGCTGGTGAAATCCGCACTGGAGATCGAAACCAAACGCCTGGACGTGCAGGACGCCTGGTCATCCTTCATCCCCACCGTGGCCATCAACACCACCTACTGGTTCCGCATGCCCACCAAGATCGACGGGACCACGGACAAGCCCTACACCATCAGCTTCTCCTCCGGCCAGTGGAACCCCCTGCTCTCCGGATTCGAGGTCCAGGCCCGCAAAGAGATGACCAACATGGCCATCCTGGCCCACCTCAAGGTCATCGCCGAGGGCCTCAAGCGCCTGGCCAGCGACTTCCTCCAGCTTGCCGCCATCGGGGAGCAGAAGGAGATGGTCAAGAAGCGCCAGGACCTGGCCAAGCAGAACCTGGACTTCTTCAAGACCAGGCTCGGCCTGGGACAGGCCACCCAACTGGACATCCGCATCGCCGAAACCCGCATCCAGATGGCCAAGGCCGAGGACGACAAGATCAACGCCATGCGCGCCATGGTCATGGACGACATCAAGTTCCTGCTGGGCGTGCCCTTCACCAACAAGCTGGAGCTCGACGTCGCGGCGGCCAAGCAGCAGATCCTGGGCAAGTTCTCCCCCGCCGACGTGACCGACGAGAAGGTTCGCGCCTACTCCTTCGACATCCGCATGCAGGAATATGAAAAGAGCCTGCAGAAGAAGAACATCGGCCTGTCCTACGTGAAGCTGCTGCCCTCCTTCGGCTTCACCTTCCAGACCGTGGACGCCTTCAACAACACCTCCACCAACGCCCAGAACAACGGCTTCCCGTTCTATCCCGGCATCAACATCAGCATGCCGCTGGACTACTGGACCAAGGGCCGCGAGATCTCGCGCCAGTACAAGAAGCTCGACCAGCTCCAGGCGACCGCCAAGGCCAAGGAGTTCGAGGTCATCGTCCTGGTCCAGAAGGCCATGTCCGATTACCAGACCACCAGCTCCGACCTGCTGCTGGCCAGCTCCAAGGCCGAACTGGCCAAGCTCCAGGACGAGCAGTCCGAATACCGCTACAAGACCGGCCAGCTGGACTTCGACAAGCTGGTCACGGACCGCAACGCCTTCTACGACGCCAAGCAGCAGCAGCTCTTAAGCCAGGTCAAGCGCGACATCGCGCTCTTGTCCCTCAAGCACCTTTCCGGCGACCTGCAAGGTCAGTACATCGACGTCGCCGCCTGGGAGAAATAACGCATGACCATGCGCACCCTCTTCATCGCACTGGTTCTGGGACTGGCCGCCTCCGGGGCAGCCATGGCCCAGCAGGCCGCTCCGGCCCAGGCTCCGGCCACAGCGCCGGCCAAGACCGCCGAACCTTCGCCCATGGCCCAGGAGATCATCTTCTCCGGCAAGCTCTACAGCCCCCTCAAGCTGACCGTGCAGCTGCCCTACACCGCGCAGATCATGTCCATGCCCGTGGCCATCGGCCAGAAGGTGAAGAAGGACGAAATCCTGGCCACCTTCGAGATTCCGCTGGAAACCCGCATGTCCGAAAAGCGCTCCCTGTCCCTGGCCGGCGTCAAGGACATCGAGCACCAGCTCGCCAGCGCGGGAAAGGATATCGACAAGCTCCGCGTGAAGCGCAAGGAGCTGGAGGTCATGGAGAAGCAGAACATGGCCACCTCCCAGGCGCTGGTGCAGAACGCCCAGGAGATCGACGTGCTGGAGAAGCAGCGCGTGGCCCTTCAGGAAAAGCTCTCCGCCGAGAAGGAGCAGGCCCAGCAGCGCCTGGAACTCACCCGCGAGCGCTTCGGCCCCAAGGCCAACTTCGGCGTGCTGCCCAACGAAGGCATCGTGAAGTCCCCCACCGACGGGTACATCCTGTGGATCAACCCGGAACTGCGCAAGGGCGTGAAGCTGGCGCGCGACGTGGAGCTCTTCCAGGTGGGCACCCTGGACCCCATCCTGATCCGCGCCCAGGTGCACGAGATCGAGGCCCTGCGCCTGAAGCTGGGCGACCAGGCCAAGGTCAGCTTCGATTCGCTCCCGGGCAAGGAATTCGTGGCCACTGTCAGCCGCATCCCCTGGGCGCCGCTGCCCACGGCGTTGCAGCAGCCCTCCTATTATGAAATCGAGCTCACCCTGCCCAATGCGGACTATTCCCTCAAGGAAGGTCTCAAGGCGCAGGTGACCATCATACCGAAGAAATAGCCATGGCCGCGCGCATCGTCCCCGTGTCCTCCGGCAAGGACATGGATGACTTCATCCGCTTTCCGTTTTCCATCTATGAGGGGGACCCCCATTGGGTCCCCCCCGTCGTTGCGCACCTGCGCTCCTTCCTGGACCCCAAGACCGGCCCCTTCTACGAGGTGGGCGAGGTCCAGCTGTTCCTGGCCAAGGACGGGGACAGGATCGTGGGACGCATCAGCGCCCACCTGAACTTCGCCTACGAGAAGCACCACGACACCGAAACCGGCTTCTTCGGCTTCTTCGAGTGCATCGACGACCAGGACACCGCCGACGCGTTGTTCACGACCGCCGCGGACTGGGTGCGAGCCCGGGGCAAGACCAAGCTGCACGGGCCGCTGTCGTTTGGCATCTACGACGAGGTGGGGCTTCTCATCCAGGGGTACGGCGAGCGCCCGGTGATGTTCCACAGCTACAATCCCCCCTACTACGAAAAGCTCGTGGAGAATTGGGGATTCAGGAAGGCTTTCGACTGGTTCGGCTACATCATCGACAAGCTGCCCATGCCCCTCGAGGAGCTTATCAAACGCCGCGACGACATCATGAACGCCGCCGGGCTGACCATCACCCAGGGCAAGACCAGCGAGTTCATCAAACGCGGCCCCGAAGTCCTGGAGATGTTCAATACCCTCTGGGACAAGAACTGGGGTCACGTTCCCCTGACCGAGCGCCAGTTCAACGACATCTTCGTGCAGCTCAAACCCGTGCTGCGCCCGGAACTGGTCAGCTTCGTGGAGGAAAACGGCGAGATCCTGGCCTTCAGCGTGGTCGCGCCCGACATCAACCACACCCTGCACAAGACCAAGGGCAAGCTGAACTGGCTCGGGATGCTGCGCCTGCTGTACGACTGCCGCATCGCGCCGCTCAAGGCCTCGCGCGCCATCATCATCGGCGTGAAGAAGTCCCATCAGTGGCGCAAGCTCCACTACGCGCTCATCATGAACATCATGATCACGCTCATCAAGTGGAAGGACAACGGCGTGTGGTGCGACTGCTCGCTGATCCCCGAGTCGCTCATCAAGTGGAACAAGACCCTCCAGATGTTCGGCGGCAGGAAGTGGCGGACGTTCCGTCTCTATGACCGCGAGATCTGAGCCGGGACCTGACCAAGGCTCCGGCTCCGGCGAGCGTTCAGACGCCCTGACAGCCGCGTCCCAGGCCGTCCCTGCTCTTCTGGACCAGGGCGGCCCGGACCAACGGCTCACACACTCTGATTCCCGCCCGATGCCGGACATTTCCGCCATGCCGAACGCTCAGCAGTTCACGCCGACTCAGGCGCTTCAGGCGTTCCCCCCGGAGGCTGACGGAGGTCAGGGGTCGTCACCCGCACTTCCCGCCGGTCCGGACGTGTCGGACCATGGGGCCGTCACCCGCGCGGACGGGCTCGCTGTGGCGGTCTTGTCGCTTGCGGTATTCCTCTTCGCCCACTGGCAGGGGTTCGTGAACCCGTACGTCATAAACGACGACGTGCGCCAGCAGGTCTACTGGATGCAGCGCTACGCCGACCGCGACCTGTACCCCAAGACCCTGCTGAACGACTACGCCGAAGCCTATGTGACCATGGGCGTCAACATGTGCTACGAGATCGCGTCCTGGGTCGGGACGAGGCTTGGGGCATTTGGCGATTCAGGCGGTTCGGGCTCATCTGCCCCATCCGGGGCCGCGCCAGTACTTGGCGCTTCGGGGTCATCCGGGGCCGCGCCGAAGATTGACGCTTCACCCGGCACCCCTTCGGGTTCCCGTTCGACTGTTTCTCCGGATTCGCCTGCGTCCCCATCTGTCGGGCGGACGGTTCATTTCTCCAACCCGGTGCAGTTCACCAAGATACTCAGCGGAATTCTCTTCCTGACCCAGTGCCTGGCCATGTTCGCACTGGGGCATTTCATCGGCGGCCGCCCCCAGGCCTGGGCCATGGCGGCCATGGCCTGGCTCATGCCGTTCTTCCTGGAGAACATCTCCGGCGGGCTGGCCCGCGCCTTCGCAAGCCCGCTCCTGGCCCTGGCCGCGCTGGCGCTTGTCAGGCGCAGGCCGGGCAGCGCCTCCACCCTGGCTTTGGGCGGCTGCATCCCGTACATCTACCTGCCCTGCGCGCCGGCGATATTCCTCGCGGCTGTTCAACGCTTCCGCTTCGGCTCCGGGGGATCGGCAAAGCTCAAGCCGATCCTCACGCTCCTGGTTCTGCTCCTTGCCACCGGCATGGCCTACATGAACGGCATCAAGCCCCAGGACCAGGGCTTCGGCCCCCTGGTCTCCCTGGCCGAAACAACCGGCAGGCCGGAGTTCGGCCCGGAGGGGCGCCTGGATCTGGTGCCCCTGCCCAACCCTTTCCTGGACGTGGTGTACTACCCCTTCGAGCGCATCGGCCTGTTCAAGGAGTTCGGCCTCATCCCCGGAATCATAAGCCTCGTGCTGCTGGCCCCGCTGCTGTATTTCGGTGCGCGCGCCGTGAACTGGCGCGCCCTGGCCTCGTCCCTCAAGCCCCTGGCCGTGTTGGGCGGGTCGTTCCTGGGGTTCTACATCGCGGCGCGGCTTCTGGCCTTCACGCTCTTCGTGCCGGACCGCTACATGCAGTATCCGGTCAACCTGCTCTATGCGATTCTCCTGTCAGCTTGTCTGGCCGGGGCGGTGACGCGCCTGAAGCCCGGAAAAGCCGCCGCCGTGTGCCTGATCCTGGCCGCGGCCGCGCTCGGCGCGCTGCGCCTTTCAAACGTGGCCCTGTACGACTACTCGGCGGACGCGCCGCTCTACGCCGCCGTGGAGGCGGCCACGCCCAGAAACGCCATGCTGGCCGGGCATCCGGACCTCATGGACAACGTGATGACCTTTTCCCGGCGAAACGCCCTGGCCACCTTCGAGCTGGCCCACCCATGGAGCCGGGGCTTCTGGGCGCAGCTGTCCCCGCGCCTGGACGGCCTCTTCGCCGCCTACTACGCCAGCGACCCAGGCACGGTGGTCCGGTTCGCGCGCGACTTCGGCGTGGACTTCCTGGTGGTGGACGAGGCCCATTTCACGAAAGAATTTCTGGCGGCAAAGCCGTTTTTCGAGCCTTTCGGCGCAGCAATCAAGGCCATGACCCGGGGCCGCGATCTCCCGACAGGAGGGTTCGCCGTCCTGGACGCGTCCCGTTTCCCGCGAATTCCCCTGCGTCCGGGAGCATTCCTCATCGATCTGCGGCCCTTCCGGGACGGCTCCTCCGCCCAGTCCCGCGAGGGTTGATGCGCAAAGCACTTGTGGTGTAGTCCGAGCCAAGCATGAAAGAACAATCACTCTCCATCATCATCCCCGTGTACAACGAGGAGGACAACGTCCTCCCCCTGCACCAGAAGATCACCGAAGCGCTGGACTCCATGGGCCAGCCCTACGAGGTGATCATCGTGGACGACGGCTCCACCGACAACACGGCCCAGCGCCTGAAGGAGCTTGCCAAGTCCGACAACCGCCTGAAGGTCATCCACCTGCGGCGAAACTTCGGCCAGACCCCGGCCATGATGGCGGGCATCGACGCCGCCACCGGGGACATCCTCATCCCCATGGACGGCGACCTCCAGAACGATCCCCACGACATCCCCAAGCTTTTGGCAAAGCTGGCCGAGGGCTACGACGTGGTCTCGGGCTGGCGCAAAGACCGCCAGGACCACCCCCTGAAGCGCAACCTGCCAAGCCGCATGGCCAACCGCCTGATCTCGTTCATCTCCGGGGTGCACCTGCACGACTACGGCTGTTCGCTCAAGGCCTATCGCAAGGCCATCATCAAGAACGTCAAGCTCTACGGCGAAATGCACCGCTTCGTGCCCATCTACGCCGCCTGGCAGGGCGCGAAAGTCACGGAGGTGGGCGTCACCCACTACCCGCGAGTGCACGGGGTCTCCAAGTATGGGTTCGACCGCACCATAAAGGTCATCCTGGACCTTATCGTCGTAAAATTCCTGGACAAGTTCGCGCACAAGCCCATGTACCTGTTCGGCGGGTTCGGGCTGGTCACGTTCCTCATCTCGTTTCTGCTGTTCGGGCTCATGCTCTACCTGAAGATCTTCGCCAACAAGAGCTTCATCGAGACGCCCCTGCCCATGGCCGTGACGCTCTTCACGCTGATGGGCTTCATGTCCATCTTCATGGGGCTGATCGCCGAGATTCTCATGCGCACCTACCACGAGTCGCAAAACAAGCCGACCTACATCGTGGACCGCACCCGCAACTGCCAAGACGGGGACTGACCCCCCCATGTGCGGCATCTGCGGTTTCGCCGGCCCTGGCGACGAGTCCGCGCTCGCGGCCATGAACGGACGCATGGCCCATCGCGGACCCGATGGGCAGGGCACCTCGCATCATCCGCGCCACGGGCTGCACCTGGGGCACCGCAGGCTGGCCATCGTGGACATCGTGAGCGGAGCCCAGCCCATGGCCACCACGGACGACGGGCTGTGCGTCACCTTCAACGGCGAGATCTACAACCACCAGGACCTGCGCCGCGAGCTTGAAGCCAAAGGCCACCGCTTCCAGACCAGCCACTGCGACACGGAAGTGCTCCTGCACGGCTACCGGGAGTGGGGCCGGGGCCTGACGGAACGCCTGAGCGGCATGTGGGCCTTCGCCTTGTACGACGCCGGCCGCGGGGAGCTGTTTCTCTCGCGCGACCGCTTCGGCAAGAAGCCCCTGTACTACCATCTGCGCCCCGGATTCCTGGCCTTCGCCTCGGAGCTCACTGCCCTGCTGGAACATCCCGAGGTTCCGACTGGGCTTGACCACGCGGCGCTCAAGAAATACTTCGCCTACGGCTTCATCCCGGCTCCGGGCAGCCTGTACGCCGGAGTGCGCAAGCTCCCCGGCGGATGCAACCTTCTGGTGAGCCTGGACGATTTTTCCTCGCGCCTGTGGCGCTACTGGACCTACCGCATCGAGCCCTTCGACCCCCTGCCCGCCGATCCCGAGACGGTGTGGGGCGAGCAGATACGCGAGCTTCTGGACAAGGCCGTGGCGCGCCGCCTCATGAGCGACGTCCCCCTGGGCGTGTTTCTCTCAGGCGGCATCGACTCCTCGGCCGTCACCGCCCTGGCCTCCAGGCGCGTCACCGGGCTCCGCACCTTTTCCATCGGCTTCACCGAGGCGAGCTTCGACGAATCCGCCTACAGCAGCCGCGCCGCCAGGCTCTTCGGCACGGCGCACAGCCAGGAGGTCCTGAGCCTTAACACGGCGCTCGCCGTCCTGCCGGAAATAGCGGCCCGCCTGGACGAGCCCATGGGCGACAGCTCGCTTCTGCCCACGTATCTCCTCTGCCGCGAGACCCGCAGGCACGTCACGGTGGCTCTGGGCGGCGACGGCGCGGACGAACTGTTCGCGGGCTACGACCCCTTCAAGGCCCTGCGCGCGGCCGAGCGCTACGCCGCCCTGTGCCCCAGGCCCGTGCATCAGGCCCTGCGCCTTCTGGCGGCGCGCCTGCCCGTGGGCCACTCCAACATGCACTTCTCCTTCAAGGTGAACCGCTTCCTGGCCGGGCTCTCGCAGGACAAGCGCCTGTGGAACCCGGTGTGGCTCGGCCCGGCGGAGCCCGCCCTGCTGGCCGAGCTGTTCGCCGAGCCCTGCGATCCCGAGGCGGTCTACTCCGAGGCCATCGAGGCCTGGGAGGACTGCGCGTCCACGGACATGGTGGACAAGACCCTGGAATTCTACGCCAAGCTCTACCTGCAGGACGGCATCCTGGTGAAGGTGGACCGCGCCAGCATGCTAAACTCCCTGGAGGTTCGCGCCCCCTTCCTGGACCTGGAGCTGGTGGACCTGGCCCGGCGCATCCCGCACCGCTTCAAATTCCGCGACGGCCAGGGCAAATACATCCTGAAGAAGGCCCTGGAGCCGCTCCTGCCCGCGGACATCCTGCACCGCAAGAAGAAGGGGTTCGGGGCGCCCGTGGGGCTGTGGTTCCAGGAGGGCAGGCTTGACCTCGACGTGTTGGACCTTCCCCCGTCCATCGACCGCTCCGTGGTCGAGCGGGTGCGGCGTGAACATCAGGGCGGCGCGGCGGACCACCGCCTGCTGCTGTGGAACCTGTGGGTGCTGGGACGCCATACCGGCAGGAGGGCCGCATGATCTGGTCCAACATGGAATACGTGACGCTGCGCATCATCCGCCGTTTCCTGTTCTCCGGGCAAATGCTGGACAAGCTGGGCGGCTGGATGCCCTACTGGCGCGTGAACCAGGGCCTTCTGGACCCGGAGCCCATCGTCACCACCTGGCAGCGTCTGGCCCGCGAGGCAGGGCCGGAATGCCCGGATCTTCGCGGCAAGCGCGTGGCGGAGCTCGGCTGCGGGGCGGCGAGCGGCACCGGCTACGAGTGGACAGCCCGCCTGGGCGGACGCTGGACCGGTGTGGAGCCTTTCGCCCGCTTCGATGCGGACCTGGACGAGCGGGTGTTCCAGCAGGTCAGCCGGCGCTATCCCGGCGCATCGCGCCTGGCCGTGTCGCGCGTGGCCAGCCTGGACGCGCTGGACTCCGGGTCCGTGGAGGTCATCGTGTCCAACTCGGTGCTGGAGCACGTCCGCGATCCGCTCGATGCCTTCCGGCAGTGCTGGCGCGTGCTGGCTCCGGGCGGCGTCATGCTGCACCAGGTGGACTACCGGGACCACTTCTTCAAATATCCCTTCCAGTTCCTGACGTTTTCCAAAACCATATGGGACAATCTGCTGGACCCCGGCGACCTGCCGCGCCACCGCCTGGACGACCACCTGGACGATCTGGCCCGCGCCGGTTTCCAAGCCCGCGTGCTGGAACGCCAGACCGACCCCAGGGCGCTAGCCGCCGTGGCCCCCTTCCTGGACCCGGCCTTTGCCCGCCGCGACCGGGACATGCTGGCCACCACCACCGCCGCCATCTTCTGCCGGAAGGCCCCGTGAGCAGCATCCTGCTGGTCAACTACGAGTACCCGCCGCTGGGCGGCGGGGCAGGCAACGCCACGGCCAACATCGCCCGCGAGATGACCCGCCAGGGCGCGCGGGTGCTGGTGGTCACTTCGGCCTTTCGGGGCATGCCCGCGTACGAGGAATCAAACGGCTTCGCCATCCGCCGCATCCCCACCATCCGCCGCCACGAGGAAAAATGCGCCGCCTGGGAAATGGCCGTGTTCATGCTGAGCGCCTGCCTGCACGTGCCGCTGCTGGCCCGCTCCTTCAGTCCTGATGCGGTGATCGCCTTCTTCGGCATCCCCTCCGGGCCGTCGGCCTGGCTCCTGCGCGCGCTGCGAGGCGTGCCGTACGTGGTCTCGCTTCGCGGAGGCGACGTGCCGGGATTTCAGCCGTACGATCTGGCCCGCATGCACCGCCTTACCGGCGGGCTCATCAGATTCTTGTGGCAACGCGCCGGGGCCGTGGTCCCCAACAGCCAGGGGCTGGCCGCCCTGGCCAGAACCTTCGAGCCGAAACTCGGCTATCCCATCATCCCCAACGGGGCGGACACGGACTTTTTCTCTCCCAGGACCGGCGCTCGCGTCCCCGGCCCGGTGCGCCTGTTCTTTCATGGGCGCGTGGTCTTTCAGAAGGGCCTGGACACGCTGCTGGCCGCGCTGGGCCAGCTGCCTCCGGATGCGCCGTGGGAGCTGCACATCGCGGGCGACGGCCCCCAGCGCCCGGAGCTTGAAGCCCAGGCTGCGAGGCTCGGCATCGCGGACCGGGTGGTCTTCCGGGGCTGGATGCGCCGCCCGGAGCTTTCGCGTGTATTGCGGGAGATGGACCTGTACGTGTTTCCCTCGCGCGACGAGGGCATGCCCAACGCCGTACTGGAGGCCATGGCCTCCGGGCTTCCCGTGGTGGCCACGCGCATCGCCGGAAGCGAGGAACTGGTTGTGCCGGAAGTGACCGGGCTGCTGGCAGCGCCGGAGTCCGCAACGGAGCTGGCCCGGGCCGTCTCGCGCCTCGTCGGGGACGCACGGACGCGCGAGGCCATGGGTCGCGCCGGCCGCCGGCGAGTTCTGGACGAGTACTCCTGGGCCTCGGTGGCCGCGCGCTATCTGGAGCTGTGCCGCACGCTCGGGAAGGCAGGCTAGGGCCGTGTGCGGCATAGCCGGAATCATCGCGCCAGAGGGGCAGCGTCCAAGCCGGGACACCCTGGCCGCCATGGCCGGAGCCATCGCGCATCGAGGGCCGGACGGACAGGGTTTCCACCTGCACGAACGTGCCGGGCTGGCTCACTGCCGCCTGGCCATCATCGACCTGGCCACCGGCGACCAGCCCATGCGAAACGAGGACGGCAGCGTATGGATCGTGTTCAACGGCGAAATCTACAACCATCTCCAACTACGCCGCGAACTCGCTGACAGGGGCCACGCGTTCGCCACAACCTCGGACACCGAGGCCATCCTGCACGCCTACGAGGAATACGGCCCCCAGTGCGTGATGCGCCTGCGCGGCATGTTCGCCTTCGCCATCTGGGACCAGCGCAGCCAGAGCCTGTTCGCCGCGCGCGACCCCATGGGCAAGAAGCCTTTCTACTACGCCCTGCACCATGGTCATTTCCTGTTCGCCTCCGAGCCTGCCGCCCTGCTGGCCTATCCCGGACTGTCGCGCGAGCCGGACCTCACGGCACTGCACCACTACCTGAGCCTGCAATATGTTCCTGATCCGGCCAGCGCCTTCCGGGCACTGCGCAAGCTTCCCCCGGCGCACAGCCTGGTCTGGAAGGAAGGCGAGCTCGCCACGCAGCGCTACTGGCAGCTGGAGTTCGAACCCAAGTGGCAAGCCTCGGAAGGAGAGCTGGCCCAAGAGCTTCGCCAACGGCTTACTGAATCCGTCAGAATCCGCCTGATGTCCGAGGTGCCCCTTGGCGCGCATCTGTCCGGCGGCATAGACTCGAGCATCGTGACGGCCCTCATGGCCGGGTTGTGCGACACTCCCGTGAAGACCTTCTCCATCGGCTTCAAGGAAGCGGCCTTTTCCGAGCTGCACAAGGCCCGCTCCGTTGCCGAGCGTTACGGGACAGACCATCACGAGTTCCTGGTGGAGTTCGGCCACGTGCCGGACACCCTCGACCAGGTGGTGGCCCACGTGGGCGAGCCCTTCGCGGACCCCTCGGCCCTGCCGTCCTTCTTCCTGGCGCGCGAGACCCGCACCAAGGTCACCGTGGCCCTGAACGGCGATGGCGGCGACGAACTGTTCGCGGGCTACCAGCGCTACTGGCTGGACCCCCTGGCCGCACCCTACGCCGCCCTGCCGCGCCTGCTGACCCAGCGCCTGATCCCCGCGCTCCTGGACCTGATCCCGGAACCGCAGGACCGCCCCATCGAGACGAACTGGGTGGCGGGCCTGAAGCGCCTGGCCCAGGTGGCGGGAATAAGTCCCAAGGCCAGCATCCTGCGCTGGGGGTCGTACTTCACGCCAGCAGACGCCCTGAACCTGTGGCGGCCTGCGCAACGCGCCCAGCTGGCCCCCCAGGCGGACGCGCAGGCGCTCCTGTCCGCCATCTTCGACGCCGCCCGCGCCCGAACCTTCCTGGACCGCACCCTGGCCACGGACCTCGGGTCCTACCTGCCGGGCGACCTCCTGGTGAAGGCCGACCGCATGGCCATGGCCCACGGCCTGGAGGGGCGTTCCCCACTCCTGGACCACACCCTGGCCCAGTGGGCGGCGCGTCTGCCCGTGGACCTCAAGATGCGCGGGCGCACCGGAAAGTATCTGCTGCGCACGGCCTTCGCGGACCTGTTGCCCCCGGCGGTCACGGCGCAAGGCAAGCAGGGGTTCGGCATCCCCGTGGGCAAGTGGCTGCGGGAAGATTTGTCGGGCTGGCTGCGGGAACTGCTTCTGGGGGGGCTGGCCGCGGAAAGCCTCCTGCGGCCGGAAGCCCTGGAGGCGATCCTGGACGGGCACGCGCGCGGCCGCGTGGACCACGGCAAGCGGCTGTGGGCTCTGGCGGCCCTGGAATTGTGGCTGCGCCGATTCAACGTCCCCGTGTGAAGATTCGGAGCACGCGGTATTTGCCGCGCGAGGCCTTTTCCTGCCGGCGCACCATGCAGACTGTATGACGAGAGCAGGCGTTTTCCGTGTTACATATCCGTCACTCGGCAGTCATCGAAAAGCCATACCATTACAAAGCCTCTGCGCCACAAGAGCCCGAGGCCAGGCCTACCGGGCACGGACATAAGCCAGGGCTCGACGGGCGTCCTCGCGGCGCGTCGAGAAAACGTCGTCGCTCAGATCGTCCAGGCCGTCCTGGACGGCGTCCAGTGACGGCGGGATGACCAGCTCCGGCAAACCGAGTCCGGCGAAGTCCACCGGCTCGAAAGCCAGTTCACGGTCCATCTTCCCCATGTCCGCTCCCGCAGGCCCCCCTGCGATGAACTCACGCTCCTGGAGCGCCGGGTCCAGCGTCTTGACGTAGGCCAGGATGGACGAGGGCGATTGCGAGGAGTTGATCTTGAGAACTTCCTTGTTGATTACCGTCGCCAGCTCCACCAGCGAGTCATAATGCGGAAGCAGGATCTTCTTCCTGGGATTGCGCGCGTCAGCCCCGTAACAGCCTTCGCGGTAGTCCAGGGTGGCCTGTCTCATGGCCTGGTAGGCGTAACGCACACTCTTGCGGTACCGGGAGCCCTCGGTCAGGGCGTAGGGGATGTTGAAGCGCCACGGATCCCCGGCAGCGGCGGCCAATGACGGGACGCCATCCGCCTGAACTCCCTGAGATGCCAGAAATGCCAGCGTCTTCTCCTCGTCCACAAGAAGCGTGAAGAAGGTACCCCAACGTCTGAGAGCCCGGATGGCCGTCCTCCGCACCTCTTCGGTCAGTCGGGCGAACCCTGCCAGGCGGGCTTCCATCTCCTTGCGGCGGGAAAAGAAGTTCCCGGCCATTTCTGACATGGTCTCCGTATAAAAATCGTCAAAAAAGTCCTTGTGCTCAGGCATTCACGGCTCCCTTTGGCCAACGTTCCCTTGTATGAAGCATCCAGGGCCTTGGCAAGCGCACCCAACCCTTGGAAATACTATGCATTGTCTGTCGTAACAGTTTCTTAACGATCCTTTCACCCATTCGGCACCCCTTTGGTCGGGTACGCGCTATTCCCAATCATGCTCATCAGCATCATGGACTTCAAGCCGCGCTTCATGCAGGGAGCCACCCGCTCCGGCACAGTTTCCGGAGACAGAACCTTGTCGCTTCTGGCGGGAACCCAGCGTGAAAAGGTCGACAGCCTGCTCAAAAAGGGCGGGGCCGTCAGCCTGCTGCTTTTTGAAATTCAGGACTTCTACATCTTCGCCAAGATCTACGGCAAGGAAATAGCCGATTCCCTGAGCACCGCCGCAGAATCCGAGCTGTCCGCCCTGGTGCGGGAACGCGTCCAGGGGTTGCCGCTGGTGGCCCTGGAACGCCTGGATAACGATAAATTCCTCCTGGTCATGGGCACTCCCGGCGCGGAGCTGGCTCCACTTCTGCACACCGGTTCCATACTGCGCCTGAACCTGCGCGCCCGCCTGAAGCGCGAAGCCCTGAACCTGACCGGCCAGGACATGGAGGTCGCCGTGGGGGCCTCCCAGCTGCCGCCCTCCGGCCGCAAAAATCTGGAGCAGGCCTTTCATGCCGCCCTGGCAGACGCGCACCGCATGATCCGGGGGAGCCTCGATCCCTCGAGCGCCGTGCTTCTCAAGGAGTTCCGCTCCATCCTGCAGGGCCAGGGCATCCGCGCCCTGTACCAGCCCATCGTGGACTTAAGCGGCGGCGGCATCTTCGCCTGGGAAGCCCTGGCCAGAGGGCCGGCTGGGAGCACCTTCGAGAATCCGGCCATGCTGTTTGGCTTCGCCGAGGAGCACGAACTGGTGTTTCCCCTGGAACGCGCCTGCCGCACCGCCGCCCTGGACGGCTTCGGAGAGGCCGGCGGCGGCCGCAAGCTGTTCCTGAACGTGCATCCGCGCACCTTGCTGGACCCGTCCTTCAGTCCCGGCGAGACGCTTAGACATCTGGAAAAGCTCGGGCTCGAACCGCACGACGTGGTGCTCGAGATCACCGAGCGCCACTCCACCAAGGACTTTTCCCTTTTCCACCGCACCCTGGACCATTACCGGGGCGAGGGCTACAAGGTGGCCGTGGACGACGTGGGCACCGGCTATTCCGGCCTCTGGTCCATCGCGGAGATCAGGCCGGATTTCATCAAGCTGGACATGTCGCTCATCCGGGGCATCGACGCCAACCCGGTGAAGCGCGCCCTCATCGAGACCTTCCTGACCTTCTCGGACAAGGTGGGCTGCAAGATCGTGGCGGAAGGCATCGAGACCGCCACGGAGCTCTCCTCGCTGGTCTCCATGGGCGTGCATTACGGCCAGGGGTATTACCTGGCGCGCCCGGCCTCGCCGCGACCCGAGACATCCCCCGAGTCCGCCCAGCTGATCCTCGGACACAAGCGCCGCGCCAACGCGGACTTCATGTGCTCCTCCCCCATCGGCGTTCAGGCCGATCAGGCCTTCCAGATCAAGGCCGGATCGCACGTGGGCGAGCTCAAAAGCTATTTCGACACCCACCCCCAGATAAGCTCCGTGGCCGTGGTCTCGGGCAAGCGCCCCGTGGGCCTGGTTACCCGCCACCAGATGGACCGCGCCCTGGCCTCGCAGTACGGCCTTGCCCTGTACACCAACAAGCCCGTCACCAAGATCATGGACAGCCAGCCACTCATCGTGGACTGGAGCACCCCCCTGGAGGTGGTGGCCCAGGCCGCCATGAACCGCGACGGCTACAAGCTCTACGACCATGTTCTGGTCACTCGCGAGGGCCGCCTGGCAGGGCTCGCCTCGGTGCAGAAGATCCTGGACGCCCTGGCCCAGGTGCAGATGGAGCTGGCCAAGGGAGCCAACCCCCTGTCCGGGCTGCCCGGCAACGTGGCCATCGAGCGTGAACTGGAGAAGCGCGTCAACTCAGGCACGCCCGTCAGTTTCATCTACGCGGATCTGGACAACTTCAAGGTCTACAACGACTCATACGGCTTCAAGGCAGGCGACGAGATCATCATGCTCACCGCGCGCATCCTTGGCTGGGCGCTCAGGCGGCACGGCTCGCCGTCCGACTTCCTGGGCCACGTTGGCGGAGACGATTTCGTGCTGTGCAGCACACCCGACAAGGCCGAACGCATCTGCAAGGCCATCACCCGCTGCTTCGCAAGGCTTGTAAACCGCTGCTACGACGAGGCCGACCGCGCCGCCGGATTCATCCTCGGCAAGGACCGCACCGGCAAGGAAGGACGCTTCGGATTCGTTTCCCTTTCACTTGCCATCGTGGACTGCCAGGGCCACTGTTCGCTCGAATCCATCAGCCAGCGCTCCGCCGAAATGAAAAAGTATGCCAAGAGCCAGCCCGGCAACGTCTGGGTGCGCGACCGGCGCGGCCCCGTGGGCATGGTGGCCTGCTCCACCGGCAGGAAGGCGCCGGTCATCCCCTGATGAGACCGGTCGGTTTGGTTGGGGAGCATTGGGGTTTCGTTGGAGAAGCCTCCGACGGCCAAAGGGCTCCGCTTTATGGAACCCATACCGCTTCGCGACGCGGAAGTTCAAGTGTCGTATGAAGAGGAGGGCTTCAGGAGTAATCAGGCCAGGGAAAGCACGTGCTCGATCATGGAACGCGCGTCGTAATGGGGCGGCTTTTCCAGGCTTCTCAGGTCGGCCTCGATCACGACGATGCCCATGGCCTCGATCTGCTTGAGGTTAAGCGGCGTCTGGTAGTTCCTGCTCCTGTCCAGCAGCACGAAGTTCAGAAGCGACTGCGTGGGGCGCGGCTTGGTGCAACTGGCCCGCAGGTATTCCATCAGCCGCCGCACGCTGTCGCCCAGGCCCAGGCCGAACTGTTCCGGGTCGCCCGCAGGGTTTGGAATGAACACCTTGGGGCACTGGGCTTTGGAGATGGCGTCGCCCACTCCCAGTGGCAGCAGGTTGGCCACCAGACTCGAATAGAAGCTGCCGATGGGGTAGCAGATGAGTTCCGCAGAGCGGATCAACTCCTTCACCTTGCGCCGCACGTTCACTTCCACCGGCCGAAGATTCTGCTGGCTCTCGCTCAGGTACACGCGCTTCACCGGCTGGGTGATGGGCCCGGCCTCTTTCCCCGTGAGCAGATGCTGGCCCGCCAGCAAGGAGCCGTCGGCCATCTCCGATACCAGGGTCAGGTCCTTGTTGATGATGGGCCGCACCGTGCCGCGTGCCTTCACCAGCATGGTGAACATGTAGATCACCGGATCTATCTGCCTGTTGTAATTGAAAAACCCACCAGCCAGGATCAGGTTGCCGATGCTCGCGCCGCGCAGGTCGAAGTCCGCACCGGACATGGCCTTGCGGAAGAACTTGAGGTGCGAGCGGATGATCTTGCGCATGGGATCGGGCACGTCCGCCACCAGGGGATCGCGGCCTTCGATCATGCCCGCCAGAAGCGCCAGCAGCTCGTCCTGGCTCAGGTTCTTGGGCAGGCGATGGGCGAACAGGTCGTAGATCTGGTGGTTGCCGTGCAGGGTGCGGTCCGCCAGGGCCATGAGGCGGTTTCGCAGGTCGCCAACGGCCAGCATCTTGAAGGTCTTCCGAAGCTTGGCCGAGGAACCGCCGGAATCGAACGGCGTTATCAGGTGCGTGGAGTTGTGGGTGTAGCGCACCAGCTCCCGCGAGAGGTCGCGAAGCGCCGTGCCGCCGCTGAAGAACAGCACGCGCGGCCCAAGTTCCGGGGCCTTCAGGAAGCGCGCTATCTTCACCGGGTCCGGCAGCGTGACCGTATGGGAGATGGTGACTGTTGGCATAAGATTATGAGTAAGAGTTAAGTAAGATTAAGATTCGAGAGGAAACTTTTTGGAAAAAAGTTGTGACTCGGGCCGTCCTGGCCCTCGCCCTTCGGGCGCTGCTTCGCAGCGTCCAACTTTTCTTCCTGAAAAGTTGTCCTCTCGAGCTCTCCTTCAAAAACTTTCAATGGGCTTCGCGTCGATGCCAGCCTGGCTCAAAAACTACGCGAAGCCTAATGCAGGGTCCAGGGGGATCATCCCCCTGGCGGGTGCAGGGCAGAGCCCTGCCGGGGTCCGGGGCGGAGCCCCGGCGATCAATCGACGTGCGTTCCCGCCGGGTGGGCGGTTTGTCACGAACGGGGCTTGCGCAGAGCCAACAGATGCGCGGGAGGATGCTCTTCAAATGCATCCTAGCCCGAAGCGCAAGGCACGGGCGGGACAGCCCGCACTCCCGGCCGGCCACTCCCGACTTCCCCAATCATCCCTTCAGAAACTTCGTCAACTCCCCGGCGGCGCGCTCGAAGTCGGCTCCGCCGGTCACTTCCAGCACGGTGCAGTCTTTCAGGAACTCCACGTAGGCGTCCTCCGAAAAATCCGGCACAGGCATGTCCGTGCCGCTGTCATA
>JBKICU010000054.1:0-48426 GCA_046566965.1 Acidobacteriota bacterium | reverse complement strand
TCGTGCTGGGCAAGGGCTTCTTCCCCTCGGTTCGCCGCTTCGAGCGCAGCTTCTACGACGGCACGGTCATCGACTGCGTGCGCATCTTCACCCGCGAGGCCTTCGCCGCCACCGGCGGCTTCGACGAGAGCCTCACCGGCCCCGAGGACTGGGATTTCGACCGCCACATGCGCGACCACGGTCCCGTGGGCGTGCTCAGTTCCTACGATTTCGACCGGGTGGACGCCTACGTGTCCGCGCTGCCCGGCACCGGGTTCGTCCCGGCTCTCACCGGATATGAGCGCCTCGCCCACGACGACACGCCGCTGCTCTTCCATAACGAGGCCGCCTTCGACCTCTGGCGCTACCTGACCAAGAAGACCTACTACGGCGGCTCGTTCGAGGCCTACATCGCCAAGTGGCCAGCAAACGACCCCGACATCAAGCGCCAGTTCGGGCTTCCTTACAGATTTTTCGGCGTTTTCCTGGAATCAGGCCGCTGGAAGAGGCTCCTCTCCCACCCGCGCCTGGCTTTCGGCATGTATTTCCTGCGTTTTTTAGTCGGCTTCATGTTCGTACTGGATAAAATCAAACGATAACAACCCACCCCGTTGAGGGTCCAGGGGGATCATCCCCCTGGTGGGTGCAGGGCAACGCCCTGCCGGGGGTTTGGGGGCAGCGCCCCCAACATCTCTTCAAGGAGCTACTTCATGTCAGTCGCCATCGTCACCGGCTCGGCCGGTCTGATCGGTTCCGAAACCGTCCGCTTTTTCGCTGAAAAGGGCTTCGACATCGTCGGCATCGACAACAACCTGCGCAAGACCTTCTTCGGCGAGGACGCCTCCACCGAGTGGAACCGCAACCGCCTGGAGCAGGACCTCAAGAACTACACCCACTACGACGCCGACATCCGCGACCACGACGCCATCAGCAAGATCTACGCGCGCTACGGCTCGTCCATCAAGGCCGTGATCCACTGCGCCGCCCAGCCCTCGCACGACTGGGCCGCCTCGGACCCCTACATGGACTTCACCGTCAACGCCAACGGCACCATGGTCATGATGGAGAACTTCCGCCAGCACTGCCCCCAGGGCGTGTTCATCTTCACCTCCACCAACAAGGTCTACGGCGACACGCCCAACTACCTTCCCCTGGTGGAGCTGGACAAGCGCTTCGAGATCGAGAAGGGCCACAAGTGGGAAGGCGGCATCGATGAGACCATGTCCATCGATCAGACCAAGCACAGCCTGTTCGGCGCGTCCAAGGTCGCCGCGGACGTGATGGTGCAGGAATACGGCCGCTACTTCGGCCTGAACACCGGCGTGTTCCGCGGCGGCTGCCTCACCGGCCCGGCCCACTCCGGCACCAAGCTGCACGGGTTCCTGTCGTACCTGATGCGCTGCTGCATCACCGGCAAGAAGTACTTCATCTACGGCTACAAGGGCAAACAGGTCCGCGACAACATCCACAGCTACGACCTGGTCAACTCCCTGTGGCACTTCTTCGAGAAGCCCCGCGTGGCCGAAGTGTACAACATCGGCGGCGGCCGCTACTCCAACTGCTCCATGGCCGAAGCCATCGACATGTGCGAAGAGATCACCGGCAAGAAGATGAACTACGAATACGACGAGACCAACCGCATCGGCGACCACATCTGGTGGGTTTCGGGCTTGAAGAAGTTCGAGGAGCACTACCCCAACTGGAAGATGACCTACGACGTTCCCAAGATCCTGCGCGAGATCTACGAAGTGCAGCAGGACGTGGTGAAGGAAGGCGGCGCTGGCGGCAGCTGCTAGGTTGGAGTTGAGATAGCATCCGAGAAGAAGGGAGAAGGCAGGAGGATGAATATGCCTCCGGCGGCCAAAGGGCTACGCCCTCTGGACACCCTCTCCGCTTCGCGGGATGATGCGATACGTTTGACGTAAAACGGGGGCCGAACGGCCCCCGTTTTTGTTACTTCTTCTTGCTAGGCTTCTTGATGGTTTCAACTGTCGTATGCTTTGGGTCTTTTTTGGCTTCTTCCACGGGGATGAACTTCCCTGTCTCGGAATCGCGACCAATTTTTGTGCCTTTTTCCATATCAGTATCCGGTGATGATATTTTATTACAGCACTCTCAATCTACACCATGCAGCTTCCAGCAATCAACCAATATTATAAACATACTTACCAGCCATATAAAACAAGGCTATATTGACCATCAACATCACCACCCAACAAAAACCGAGGCATATCGCCGTTATACAAAAGATTAAACGCTCATTTACACCATCAACACACAGGAGTTACAACGACATACCGCCTAAACTTGCCCTGCCCTCCTGATTCACTCATTCGACCTGCATCTTTCTGCTGCAACATCACAAATATTCTAAACCAAAGCATACTTCCGAAAATTCCTTCCCCAACCCACGCCCTCTCGATTACGTCTGCGTAACCATCCCTTCCCCCTCTTGACCTTTCCCCCGATTGGCGCAACGTCACGGCCTTCGACCATTCCGGCGCAGGCCGGAAATGCCTAGAAGGACGAACCAATGTCCGTATTGAAATCAGACATTTTCCAGAACGCCGCCTTCACGCGTTTCTGGCTCTCCCGGAGCGCCTCGGGCTTCGCCTACCACATGTCCGCCGTGGCCATCGGCTGGCAGGTCTATGAGCTCACCGGAAGCGTTTTCAATCTTGGCCTGGTGGGACTGGTGGAGTTCCTGCCGCAATTTCTGCTCACGCTCGTTGCCGGCCACGTGGCCGACCGCGTGGACCGCAAGACCATCGCCAGCGTCTGCCAGCTGCTCCAGGGCCTCATGGCCCTGACCCTGGCCGTGGGCAGCGTCACAGGCGCGCTCGGGCTCTACGGCATCTTCGGCTGCGTGTTCATGATCGGCACGGCGCGCGCCTTCGAGACCCCCTCCCTCCAGGCGTTGCTGCCGGGCCTCGTGGAGCCTGCGCAGTTTCCCAGGATGCTGGCCTGGAGCGCCTCGGTCTGGCGCACCGCCGTCATTCTCGGCCCTGCCGCAGGCGGGCTCCTCTACATGGCCGGGCCCGGCGCGGTGTACGCGGCCAGCGGACTGGCCTGCCTGCTGGCGGCCTTCCTGGCTGCGGGCATCCCCAAACCAGCCGTCACCCAGCGCAAGGAACCGGCCTCCTGGCGTTCGGTCATGGGCGGCATCGAGTACATCCGCAACCGCCCGGATATCCTGGGGGCCATCTCCATGGACCTCTTCTCGGTGCTGTTGGGTGGGGCCACGGCGCTTTTGCCCGTGTTCGCCAAGGACATCCTGGCCACGGGGCCGTGGGGGCTGGGCATCCTGCGGGCCGCGCCTTCGGTCGGGGCGCTGTGCATGTCGCTGTTCCTGGTGCGCCGCCCGCTGAAGCGCGGGGTGGGCAAAAAGATGTACGGGGCCGTGGCCGTGTTCGGCCTTGCCACCATCGTGTTCGGGCTGTCCGAGAACTTCGCGCTGTCCTGCGCGGCCCTGGCCGTACTGGGGGCCAGCGACATGGTCAGCGTGGTGGTGCGCTCCACGCTGGTGCAATTGGACACGCCGGATGAATTGCGCGGCCGGGTGAGCGCGGTGAACTCGGTGTTCATCGGCACGTCCAACCAACTGGGGGATTTCGAATCGGGCGTGGCCGCAGCCCTGCTCGGCTCCGTTGGGGCCGTGGTGCTTGGCGGCGTAGGAACTCTTGTGGTTGTGGCCCTGTGGATGAAGTTCTTTCCGGGGCTTTTCAATCGTGACGAGTTGCTGGGAAAACATTCCTGAACAGGGGCCGGAGCACCGCGAGCCCGGCCACGCCGGACAGCGCGAAGACGGGGTCGAAGGGGTTGCGGAACTGGATCACCGCGTCCGTGCCCATGTAGGTGACCACCAGGATTATCGCGCTCACCGCGAAGAGCCACCGCACTGCCGAACATCTGGGGCTTGGTTCCAGAAAGCACAGAAACCCCAGAAGCGGCAGCACATAGAACCACGACGACGCCCGCGCCAGGGCCACCCACAGCTTCATGGCCCAGGGGCGGTCTCCAAGCGCGTCCAGAAGCTGGGGATATTTCTCCAGGTATTGGGCCTCCTTCGCCTTGACCTCCAGGAAATCGGCATCCACATGGGGGAATAGTCCCGATCCCGAAGCCAGCCAATACTCGCTGGACGAGGAGAGAATCTCCACGTTGCCGGGCAGGGCCGGTGCTCCCACCCCGATGCGCTCCTTGTGCTCCGTGGCGGCCGGAGGTTCCGGCCAGCGCTGTCTGGCCTTCTGGAAGATGTCGTGCTCGCTGGACGAAAAGACCAGCCACAGCGTGTCCATCAGGCCGGAGAAGTACGCGCCGGGATACGCATACACGGCCTCCACCGCTGCCCTGTGCAGTACGGAGTAGTTGCTGTCCCAGCCCCAGGTGCGGTCGCAGAGGGGGATGAGGTCCGCGAACATGAAGCTGTCTCCGGCGCAGAAGAACAGATCCAGGTCCACCTGCCTGTCCTGGTACTGCTTTCGGGGCAGGAGGTCGCGCGCCACGGCCTGGGCCAGGGCTTTCGAAGCCGGGCCGTTATCGGGCTTCATGATCCGTTCCCAGAGAAACACCCGGTAGGCCGGGATGATGGCCGGACCGCCCCGCGCCACGGTGAATTCGCCGTAGCGCACCGCGTTGTGGGTCATCCAGGCTGTGTTCAGGAGCGCAAGGGGCAGCAACATGGCTGCAAGAAGCCTGAAACGCCCTTTGGCGCCCAAACCCTCCCGGGAGAGAGCCCCCAGGGACATGAGGGCAAAGAGCTGGCCGGACGGCCTGATCATGGACAAGGAGAAGGCCAATATGCCAAGCCCTGTCCAGCGCGCAGGGGTCGGCCTGCGGAATGCGCCGATGGCGGACGCGGCCAGAAAGGCCACTCCGGCACAGGACAGGCTCTCGCTGGCTACGGTATGCCAGGCCCAGTTGTAGGACGGCATCAGCACCAGGGGGCAAAGCACAAGCAATGCCGCCAGGGAATTCCAGGCCAGGCGGACCGCCCGGAACAGGCAGGCGAGGCTGGACGCGAACAGCAGGTTCAATGCGGCGTCCACCAGCGGAGGACCGCCCAGGGCGTCCAGTGCGCCAAAGAACAGGGGAGCGCCAGGCGTCCGGTAGAGCATGAGCAGGTGGTCCACCGGCTCAGCCCTGAAGAACTGGACGTAGTAGGACATGTAGGTGACGAAGTCGCGCCCCTGCTGCAAGGGCGTGACCTGACTCCAGCCGAGATAGACCGCAAGCAGCGCCGCGAAGGCCAGACCATCCGGCCACCAGCCGCGGGCGTTTTCCGGTGCGGCCTTTTTGTGCGTGAACGTGTACTGGAGGGTAACCATGAAATACATGGTTACCCTGTTCCGGCGGTCATGCCAAGACTATGCGCACATTCTGTGGCCGCTTCCCCAGGATTGCCGACCCGGCAGGGCAGATCGCGCTAGGCGCTGGTGCACACCCGGTCGCGTCCTTCCCGCTTGGCGCGGTACAGGCAGGCGTCCGCCCTGGCCGCCAGCTTCTCGAAGCTCTCGCTTCGGCCACCGGCGTTCAGTTCGGCCACGCCGAAGCTGGCCGTGACCCGCACCTCCCGGCCGTCCAGGGGCAGAAGCTCGCGAAGGATTTCCCGCAGGCGTCCGGCCATGAGCCGCGCCCCCTCCTCGTCCGTCTCCGGCATCAGCAGGGCGAATTCCTCACCGCCCCAACGGGCTACTATGTCAGTCTGGCGCACCGTCTCCAGGCATTTGCGCCCCACTTCGACCAGAACGGCGTCCCCTGCGGCGTGTCCGTGCACGTCGTTTACCTGCTTGAAGTGGTCCAGGTCGAAAAGAATCAGGCTGAGGCTGTTCCCGTGGCGCGTGGCCAGGCCGATGTCTCGCGCCGCCAGCTCCGTGAACTTGCGCCGGTTCATCAGTCCGGTCAGGGAGTCGGTGTCGGCCAGGGCCTGAAGCCTGGCCTGGGTATCCAGCAGTTCGTCCTCCACGCGCGCATGCATGAGGGTGATGAACCCGCACACCTCGATGACCATGGAAAAGAGCGACACGATGAGAACCAGCCTGAGCATGGTGTCCTGCTGGATCATGTCCGTGTACAGAGGGATCGTCAGCGCAAGCACCCCCCGCAGGAGCACCGTGGCCGAGGTCAGGGCCACCGCACCGGAGATGACCGCCTGGATCTGGTATTTGCGCCCCTGCGCCACCAGCAGCGGATCGATCGCCGCGCGCAGGCCTATGAAGGCAAGTCCCAGGGACTGGACGAAGATCCGCATGTTCACGTCGTCAACGGCGAAGCGGTACCAGTAGATAAGCCCCAGGCTCGCGAAGGCCACCAGGATGTTCACCCCCAGCCTGCGCCTTCGGGGATCGAATCCGTAGAACCGCGCCATGCCGCTGTAGAGGAGCACCGTGAACAGCATGTACAGGGCATTGGAAACGACGATGGACAGGCTTTCGCCCACCAGAGGCCGGTAATAGAAGAAAAAGGACGCCGCCACCCAGCAGGCCTGGCCGATGGTCCAGCTGCGGAAGCCCGGATAGGTTTTGCGGGTGAGATAGGTCTGGAGCATCATCAGGGCCAGGGCCGCGTGCAGCACCAGGCCGATGATGCCAATGGTCTTCATATCGAGCGTCGGCATGACGGCTCATCCTTGATGATCAATCCTGAACATGTACCCATAGTCACTCCAGGCACAATACCCGGTCGAGTGAACTGCCACGCCGTTTTGACACCAAAGCATCCGTTGGCGGCTTCTTCCGAAGCCTGCTCCATATGATGCGTGTGCCCGTGCGGTCTTTCTACAGGCCGCGCTGGCCGAAACGTCCCGGCCCGACCTCGACCAGCGCCCCTGTTTCTGGCACAGTCCGCTTCCCGGATACCATCCGCCAGGAAGTCGCAGCCATGTCCGATTCGCAGCGCCGCATGTATCTGTTCCTGCTCGTCACCACCATCGCCTCACAGATCGGCATGCAGGGGTGGGTGACCCTCATCAACAACTTCGCCGTGGAAACCGCGGGCTTCTCCGCCTTCGACATGGGCCTGGCCCAATCCATACGCGAGGTCCCGGGCTTTTTGTCGCTTCTGGTCATCTACCTGCTGCTCATCATGACCGAGCACCGCGCCGCAGCCCTGGCCATCCTGGTGCTGGGCCTCGGCATCAGCATCACCGGATTCCTGCCCAGTTTCTGGGGCATCGTGTTCACCACGCTCATCATGTCCACGGGCTTTCACTACTTCGAGCCCCTGAACCAGTCCCTCTCGCTGCAATACTTCAGCCTGGACATGGCCCCCGTGGTGCTCGGGCGGCTGCGCGCAGCCTCGGCCATCGCCAACATCGCCGTGGGCTCGGCCATTTTCCTCCTGGCCAGCCGCCTGGAATACTCCACGCTTTTCATGCTGATCGGCGGGGCGGTCATCCTCATGGGCCTGTGGGCCATCCTCCAGGACCCATCCGATAAATCCCTGCCGCCCCAACACAAGAAGATGATCCTGCGCAGGCGCTACTGGCTCTACTACGCGCTCACCTTCCTGTCCGGCGCGCGCCGCCAGATCTTCATGGTGTTCGCGGCCTACCTGCTGGTGAAGAAGTTCGAGTTCTCCCTGACCACCATGAGCGCCCTGTTCGTGGTCAACAACCTCGTGGCCTGGGCGGCCAACCCCGTCATCGGGCGCATGGTCAACCGCTTCGGCGAACGCACCCTCATGAGCCTGGAATACGTGGTGGTCATCCTGGTGTTCATCACCTACGCCTTTACCGATTCGCCCATCCTGGCCGGAGCCGTGTTCATCATCGACCAGTTGGCCTTCAACTTCGTGGTGTGCATCCGCACCTTCCTGCAAAAAATCGCCGACAAGCCGGACATCGCGCCCTCCTCCGCCGTGGGCTTCACCATCAACCACATCGCGGCGGTGTTCATCCCGGTTATGGGGGGCCTGCTCTGGACCATCGATTACCGTATCCCCTTCCTGGCCGGAGCGGCTCTGGGCCTGGTCTCGCTGGTGCTGGCGCAACTGGTGCGCACCGAGCGGGCCTGATGCGCTTCGCGCCCCTTCACTTTCGCCGCGCCCCCTGGTAGGCAACCAGCGTTCTTCATAACCACACGCGTACGGAGCAGATGTTCGTATCGACCGGACGCCGGAGATCAATAGTGAAAAAATACGACGGCGCGATATTAGTCACCGGCGGAGCCGGATTCGTCGGCTCCAACCTGGCCATGGCCTACAAGGCCCGCTACCCCGAGCAGGACATCATCGTCCTGGACAACCTCAAGCGCCGGGGCTCCGAGTTCAACCTGGCGCGCCTGGCCGCAGCCGGGATCACGTTCGTCCACGGCGACATCCGCAACCCCGAGGACCTGCAGTTCGAGGTCAAGATCGACCTGCTGCTGGAATGCTCCGCCGAGCCCTCCGTGCTGGCCGGATTCGGCGGCAGCCCCGAGTACCTGGTGAACACAAACCTCGTGGGCACCATCAACTGCCTGGAAGTCTGCCGCAAGCACAAGGCCGACGTGGTGTTCCTCTCCACCAGCCGCGTGTACGCCTACGATCCCCTGAACGCCGTGCCCATCGCCGAGGGCGACACCCGCTTCGTGTGGGCCACGGAAGACGGCCCCGAGGGCTGGTCCCCCCGGGGCGTCACCGAGCGCTTCCCCATTTACGGGGCCAAGTCCATGTACGGGGCCACCAAGCTCTGCTCTGAGTTCGTGCTGGAGGAATACCGCGCCATGTACGGCGTGCGCGGCGTGGTGAACCGCTGCGGCGTGATCGCCGGGCCGTGGCAGTTCGGCAAGGTGGACCAGGGCGTGTTCTCCCTGTGGATGCAGGCCCACTATTTCAAGCGCAAGCTGAAATACATCGGGTTCGGCGGCCTGGGCAAACAGGTGCGCGACCTGTTCCACCCCGCGGACCTGTTCGACCTCCTGGAGCTTCAGCTGGCCGATTGGGGCAAAGCGGACGGCGGCATCTTCAACGTGGGCGGCGGCCTGGAAGTGAGCCTCTCGCTTCTTGAGACCACCATGCTCTGCGAGGAGATCACCGGCAACCGCATCGAAGTCATCCGCGACCCCGAGAACCGCCCGGCGGACATGGCCATCTACCTGACGGACACGAAGAAAGTACGGGATACGTTCGGCTGGGAGCCCAAGAAGAGCGCCAGAGACGTGATGCAGGACCTGTTCGTGTGGGTGAAGGAACACGAGCAGGAGTTGGAGACGCTGGCCAAGTTGTAGGACCCGTGTTTGAAAAACTTGGTCATGTTTCTCGATGAAGAGGAGAGCCGGAGAAGAGAATATGCCTCCGGCGGCCAAAGGAACACGTTCCTTTGGAATCCTTTATAGCTTCGCGTAACGAATTGTTACATTTCAAGAGCTCAGGGCAGGAAGCGCGCAAGGCCGCGCTTCCTGCTTTTTTTGGGTCAAGAGGGGATGCGGCTGGTTATTCGTCGGCCTGGGCCGCGATTTTACGGGCGAGGTCCACGATCGTCCCGGCCTGGGTGAGCCCTTGAATAAAGCGTTCCGGAATGCCTGAGAGCCCCACCTGCGCGCCCACCAGCGCTCCGGTCAGCATGGCCCGGGACATGTTGTTGCCCCCGCCGTTCAGCGCGTGCAGCACCGCCGATTCGAAATCGTCCGGGAAACGCGCGGCAAGGTAGTAGGCCGCAGGCAGCTGGCAGTTGATGGCGCAGGGCATGCCGTACACCAGCGACGCCTTCCAGGCCGGTTCTATGCGCACCTCCGGATCCTGCGCGGCCTCCCACACGTGGAACGGGAAGATCAGCGCGTCCGGGAAGTACAGCCGGTCGCTTGGCGGACGGAAACCCTGCGGGCGCGTGCCCCGGTCCTCGGCCAGCACCGAGCGCGTGAAGGGCAGCTCGCCCTCGGTCACCATGTTCCATAGGGTTTTCCCTAGTTCCCGATCAAAAGAGTCGCCGCGCACCAGGGCCGACACGATCACGTTGTAGGCCACGGACTGCGAGGCCACGAAGGGGTCGATCTGGGTGAGGCGCACATGGTCCGCGACAAGCGCCGCCGCCTGGGAAGGACGCCTGGCGTAGCGCGCGGCCAGGATAACGGACCGCTCCGCCGCCTCGGTGGTGTCCGCGTAACCGCCCGTCTCGCTCCAGCCCAGCCCTTTCCTGACCCGCGCCTCGTGGAGTTCCCGGATGGAGATGCTGGTGTAGCCGCCAGGGCCGCTGTAGGCCGTGCCGTCCGTGCGGGCCAGGATGTTGTGGTCCATGCGCCGGGTGAAGTCGTCCTGGTCGTATCCGCCGAGTCCGGCCACGGATTCCAGCAGTTCCAAGGTGATGAGCCCGGTCTGCGACAGGTCGCCCGCCTTGAGGCCTCCGTGATAGCGGTCCGGCTTGGGGTCGGTGTAGCCGTCGATCCAGTCGCCGTAGTCGCGGCGCATGGCCGCGAGGTCGTAGTACCAGTGCGGCCCCAGGCCCAGGGCGTCGCCGATGAACGCCCCCACCACGGCCCCGGCGGCCCTGTCCGAAAATGATCGCGCCATTGTCGCCTCCTCGTGAGATCCTTACGAGTCCGCACCGGATGATGCCTGACCGTACATTAGATGGGAGGCCAAGGCCATGGACGGGGCGCATTTTAATGCTCAAAGCAAGAGTCTGCCCACCGGAGGACGAGCTAGCTGAATAACTGCAACTGCTGCGGCCCTGCCTGCGATACTGACGCGCGCCGCAACGCGTCGTCGTCCTCGATGCGCCCGTCGCCGCGGATGTGGCGCACGGCGACGCCGCGCGCGGTGAGCGCCGGTGCGATCAGATGATGCCGGTGGCAGGTGGAGGGGTCTTCCTCGCCGCACATGAGGGCGATGGCGTGGGTTGCTGCGCCGGTGACGAGGCGCTCGATGCCGAGGGCGAAGCCGGGTGTTGCGGCGATCAGGGCGTAATCGGGCTTGCCGTCCGGGCCGAGGAGAGAGGGATCGTCCGGCTTGCCGCCGATCAGGTCGCCCAGGAACACGTAGGGGATGGACTGGGCGCGCAGCAACCGCTCCAGAGGCTCGCGGCAGAAGTGTTTGGCGTATTTGGTGTAGGGGCGCGAGCGCACGTCCGCCACGGCGGTGACGGCGTGACGGCGCAACAGATCGAGGAAATGCTCGAACGGGTGGTTGGAGTGGCCAATGGTGAGGATTGTGTTTGCGCGCGCCAAACTACACGTGCATCCCGTTTTCGGCGGGAGCCGCGACACGCGCAACAATGATCTCGTCCTCGTGCTGGCGGGCCTGCGAGAGATCATACGCCATTTGCAGGCGCAACCAGACTTCCGGAGTGCCGCCGAAAGCCTTGGAGAGGCGGATGGCCATTTCCGGGGAAATGCCGGACTTGCCGTTCACCAGATTGTTCAGGGCCTGACGGCTTACGCCCAAAGCCTTGGCCCCCTCGGTAACGCTGAGGCCCAGCGGTTCAAGACAGTCGTGGCGGACAGACTGGCCGGGATGGGGGGGAGTCTTCATCATGGCGTCGGTCTCCTAATGGTAATCGCGATAATCGACGTCGGTAACGTCCTGACCCTCAAACCGGAAAACAATGCGCCAGTTTGCCCGGATGGTGATGCTCCAGCACCCCGCGAGTTCGCCCTTGAGCGGATGGAGCCTATAGCCCGGCAGGTCCAGGTCTTCGGGCCGGGTCGCCTGATCCAGGTGAGCCAGCACGCGCCGGATTTTCTCGACATGCTCCGGGTTGAGCCCGCGACGGTCGTCCTCTTCGTAGAGTCGGCGCAGGCCGCGATGCTTGAAACCAAGGATCATGAGATTGATTTATGCTGACAATTGTCGCTTGTCAACATGCGTATGTGCAAGAATCACTGGCCGAGGTTTGAAACGCACGGCGGTTATGGCGTGTGCCGCAGCAGGCCAGGACATGCACGAACGGGTGGTTGGAATGGCCGAGGGTGAGGATGACGGCTCTTGCAGCGGAATCAACCGGGCTGGCCACGCTACAGCACCCAGAGAACAACATACATGAAATACCCGAGGACCAGCGCCTCCAGCAGGGCGTAGGTCAACAAGTTCGCCCGCAGCACGGCGGATTTCACCCACGCGCGTGGCGCGTCCGGGAGCATCCTCGCCGCAACGCGCAGTTCCAGCCACCAGGACGTGAAGAAGCTGGGAATCAGCAGCCACATGCCCGCAGCCGGAACCATCCACTCCAGGTTGCGGTTATCCTCGTAGGGAATCATCCACGGCGCCTGCCAAGTCACGGCGAGGATCTTGTGGAGCGTGTCCCTTAGGCCGTATGCGTTGCCACCTCCCGTGACCATCTCCAGGACAAGCAGGGCCAGCCAGGTCAACGGGAATCCGACGAATGTGGTGAACGCGTTGGCCGCACACGAAACCTTCAGGGCGCTCCCCCGCGAAATTCCCAGCCGCGACGAGAGAACCAGCATCTCCAGTAGGATGACCGGAGCCAGCGCGAGCGTCATGCCGGGCAGCGTCAGGAAAATCATAGGCACGCCCGCATTGGCCTGAGCGGCCTGCGGGGTCAGGAAGATGACCGTTGCGGCGGCCAGCAACGCGGCAAGGGAGAGTCGAGAAGGCTTCACAAGAGTTCGCCTGCTGATGCCGCAAGGGTTGTATGATGCCGACAAATGTCTCTAAAGGCCAAAAAGAAAGGGGGCCGAAGCCCCCTTTGACTATATGCAGCGTCTACAACTGCCCCGGCTCACACCCACAAACACCCATATACGTAACGCGATCGGCGTATTCGGCCTTCTTCCCCTTGTTCCAGCGCGACACCGGGCGGTAGTACCCGACGATCCTGGTGAACACCTCGGAGTCCGCGCCGCAGGTGGTGCATTCCGGGTGCGCGCCGGACATGTACCCGTGGTCCTTGCACACGCTGAAGGTCGGCGTGATGGACAGGTACGGGATCTTGGTCATCCTGAAGGCCTTGATGATGAAGTTCTTCAGGGCTTCGGTGTCGGCCACGGCCTCCCCCAGGAACGTATGGAACACGGTGCCGCCGGTGTACAGCGGCTGGAGCTTGTTCTGGTGCTCCAGGGAGGCGATCACGTCTTCGCTCAGGCCCACGGGCAGGTTGGTGGAGTTGGTGTAGTACGGCACGTCGTCGCCGGAGGCCTGGATGTCCGCGTAGAGGCCCTTGTCGATCTTGGCCAGGCGGTAGCTGGTGCCTTCGGCGGGGGTGGCTTCCAGGTTGTACAGGTGTCCGGTCTCTTCCTGGAAGCGGGTGGTGATGTCGCGCAGGTGGTTCAGGGTGCGGGTCATGAAGCGCACGCCCGCGTCGGTCTCGATGCCCTTGCCCAGGATGTTCAGGCAGGCCTCGTGTCCGCCCACCAGTCCGATGGTGGAGAAGTGGCCCTTGAAGCCGTTCTTCAGGTAGCGCGACGAATAGGGGAACATGCCGCGATCGAGGTGCCCTTGGATGAGCTTGCGTTTGAACTCCAGCCCGTCCTTGGCCAGGGTGGCGTACTCGGTCAGCAGATCCAGGAAGTCTTCCTCGCCCTGGGCCAGATAGGCGAGTTTGGGCAGGTTCAGGGTCACCACGCCGATGGAGCCGGTCAGGTCGCCCGCGCCGAACAGGCCGCCGACCTTCTTGCGCAGCTCGCGCAGGTCCATCTGCAGGCGGCAGCACATGGAACGCACGTCCTCGGGGGAGAGGTCCGAACTGATGAAGTTCTGGAAATAGGGCGCGCCGTACTTGGCGGTCAGGTCCAGGAGGCTGGTTCCGATGGGCGAATCCCAGGGGAAATCTTCCGTGACGTTGTAGGTGGGGATGGGGAACGAGAAGATCTGGCCGTAGTAGTCGCCCTCGGCCATGACTTCCAGGAAGGCCTGGTTGAACATGTCCATTTCGGCCTGGAACTCGCCGTAGTTCTGGTCCTGGAACTCGCCGCCGATGATTGCGGCCTCCTTGGCGATGTGCTTGGGCGGGGTCAGGTCGAAGCTCAGGTTGGTGAAGGGGGTCTGGCCACCCCAGCGCGAAGTGGTGTTCAGGTTGAACACGAACTTCTGCACGGCCTGGCGCACGTGCTGGTAATCCAGGCCGTCGTGGCGGATGAAGGGCGCGAGGTAGGTGTCCACGTTGTTGAAGGCCTGGGCCCCGGCCCACTCGTTCTGGAGCGTGCCCAGGAAGTTGACCATCTGTCCGAGCGCGGAGTCGAAGTGCTTGGCCGGTCCGGCGGAGGAGCGCCCCTCCAGGTTGAAGCCTTCCAGCAGGAGGTCCCTAAGGCTCCAGCCAGCGCAGTATCCGGCCAGGCCGAAGGACAGGTCGTGGATGTGGAAATAGCCGTGGTCGTGGGCGGCGCGGACTTCCTCGGGGTACTTCTCCAGGGCGTAGCGGGCCTGCACCGTGCCGGAGAGGTGCAGCATGAGCCCCTGGAAGGAGTGGGCCATGTTGGCGTTCTCGGACACGCGCCAGTCGGCCTTGGAGAGGTAGTTGTCGATGGTGTCCTTGATGTCCAGGTAGGCGGCCTTCTGCTCGCGAAGGGTGCGGCGCTTCTCGCGGTAGATCACGAAACGCTTGGCCACGTCCCACAGGCGCGACTCCATGAGCACGCGCTCAACCATGTCCTGCACGTGCTCCTGGCCCGGCACGTCCACCCCTTCCAGCTTTTCCTCGACCTTGCGGGCCACGCGCTTGGCCAGGATGGGGTCCTGGATGCCGCTGGCTTTGAGGGCCTTGAAAATAGCCTGCGCGATGCGCTCCAGGGACCAGGTTTCCAGGCAGCCGTCGCGTTTCTGTATCTGAAGGGGCATTGAGGGTCTCCTTAGCGTGTGGGCGGGGGCAGATATGGTTGTTCTTTCAGGACGAACCCGGCGGGCAGGGAGTCCCTGGCCGCCTGGACGTCCTGCGGCTCGAGGCCGGGGACCAGAGTGATGCGGAATAAAAATGATTTCGGATGCTTGCTGGCCATGCCGAAAACCGTTTCCAGGCGCTCGCGCGCGGCCTGGGAGGACACTCCGCCGCCGGTGAGGGCGGGGTACTTGTCCCAGGGGCCTTTCACGTCCACGGCGAAGACCGTATTCGGGCAGCGCGCCAGCACGGCGGCAACGGCCTCGGGCCGCATGCCGTTGGTGTCCACCTTCACGGCGAAACCCAGCGCGAAGAACGTCTCCACCAGATCCGCAAGGCCGGGCTCCAGCGTGGGTTCCCCGCCGCAGACCACCACTCCGTCCAGCCAGGGCTTGCGGGCTTTGAGCGAGGCCAGCACCGAGCCGGTCTCAAGGACGGGATGAAGCTCGGGGGTGAACGCCAGCGTGGCGTTGTGGCAGGTGGGGCATCGCAGGTTGCAGCCGCCCAGGTACACCACGGCGCAGGCCTTGCCCGCCCAGTCGCTGAGGGTGAAAGGCGTTACCGCCCTGACCCTGGCCGGCTCCGGTCCGGGGAAGGGTTCCAGCGCGGGAACCGGAGCGGCATGGACGGCGAGTCCGACGTGGATGGAGGGGGTATGCGTGTGCATGTGATTCCGATAAGCTCCTAGCAGAAGGAATTGCTGCGAAAAAGGAAATAATAATTCAACATATCAGCAACTTCCCAAACTGAACACGCAAATGCTCCAAAGGCCTGGATTTATCAATTCCGAAAAAATTGTACGGCTTCGGCGCGGGAAACGAAGATGGTGGACGCCGAAAGCCCGCCTGCGCCAGGCTCGACTTCGGCACGTCGTGGAAGCCGCGAGCATTGCGCCATGAGGCGAACCAGCGGGCGGGGCCACGAGCAGTTTGCGGGAACCATGGCCCATTCGCGGGGCCAGGCCGAAACTCCCCAGGAACGTCTTCTGACTTCCGGCCGGAAGTGCGGGAGGCCTTCCCGGATGGTCGTTCCATCCAGTGGCCTGCCGCCCGTGAGTGCCGGTTACAGCAGCGCGCCTGCGACGGATTTGCACCGTCTTCCGTTTTCCGGGGCGATGGGATGATTTAGGCCCTCCCCGAGGGCATGTCAATTTGAAGAGCGGCCACGCCGGGGCGACCCAGGCGTAACCGCTCTACTGTTCGAAGAAAAGAGTTCCGCTTTTATTCCAGAGCTGCGCCCACCTGCCCAGCAGCACGGCCTCGACGCGGTAGGCCCCGCCGACCTTCAGGGACGGGTTCAGGCGGATGACACCGCGTGCCTGAGCGCACGATCAAGCCCGCACGGCCAGGCCCGCCCGGCCGGGCGTTCCCCCGTAAACCGGACGCATTACTCGGCTTTCTTCTTCCAGGGCTTCTCCTCGCCGGCCAGCAGGCGGGAGATGTTCTCCTTGTGCTTCCAGATGACCAGCCCGGCGATGACCAGGGTGACCGTCACCAGGCCGGACTTGCCCAGCCACAGCACGGTGAAGGGCAGGCTGGCCGCCAAGAGCAGCGACCCCACGGACACGAAGCCCGTGGCCGCGATGGCTCCGGCGCAGAGGATGCCCGACACCACCATCGCTCCGGGAGCGAGCGCCAGGAAGGCCCCGATGGTGGTGGCCACGCCCTTGCCGCCCTTGTAGTGCAGGAAGACCGGGAACATGTGGCCGCACACCGCAGCCAGGGCGGCCAGGGCCGGGAACCAGCCGGAATCGGACATCTGCCAGGCCACGGCCACCGGGACGAAACCCTTGAGGGCGTCCAGCAGGAGCGTGGCCACGCCGAGCTTCGTGCCGCACAGGCGCGCCACGTTGGTGGCCCCGATGTTCCTGCTGCCGGCGTTGCGCGGGTCTATGCCGCACGCCGCCTGGGCGATGAACAGACCGAAGGGGAAGGACCCGGCCAGATAGGCCAGCCCAAGCCAGAGAATTTTCGCGAACAGCATATCCGCCTGCTCCTTAGTCTTTGTCTTGATCGTCCGTCTGGAACCAGTCGCCCACGTCGGGCTTCTCCTCGGCCTCTCTCGCGCTCATCACCCTGAACTCGTTGGTCAGCGGGTCCACCCTGCCGAGCTTCAGCCAGAAGCGCTGCCCGGCCTGGACATTTCCGCCCAGCACCTCGCGCCCGGTGCGCACGAACAGCTGCAAATCCAGAATCGACAGGCTCACCAGCTGGCCGCACTCTTCCAGGGCCACGGCCTCGAACTCCCGTTCGCGGCAGTGTTCGCGCATGTACACCAGTTTCCAGTAGCGCGGCCTGAAACGCTGCACCTGCCCCACCGCGTCCAGACGCGAGGTGATCTCCGGCAGCTTCGCCACCAGCTCCTCGCGGGTGTAGCGCGGCGCGCCCGTTTCCAGAAACGCCTGCACCTGGGCCAGGTTGACCAGGTCCGAGAGCCTGCGCAGCGGGGAGGTGATGGGCGCGTACGCGTTCGCCGCGAGGCTGGCGTGGCGCATGGGGCGCACCTCCATGGAAGCCCCGGCCAGCTGCTTCACCACCCGGTGCATGTCCACGGGATGCGTCCAGACCCCTGCGCAGCCGTGGGGGATGGAGATATCCTGCACGCGGTGCAGCAGCGCCACGCCGTGCTGCCCGGCCCAGTCGGCCATGGACGCGTTGGCCAGGATCATGAGTTCGCTCACGGTCATCTGGGCTCCGGGGTAGTCCTCCGACGTGCCGATCTCCACCTGGACCGTCTCGGGCGGCCCGGACAGGGTGATCTTGGGCTCGGGCCTGTCGATGATCACCGCGCCGCGCTCTATGCGCGCGTCGCGAAGCATCCCGGCCAGTTCGCAGGCCGCGCTGACGGAATCCGGCGCGCTGCCCTGCTCCAGGGCTTTTTCCACGCCCTCGTAAGTCAGGTTTGCGGCAACGCGCACCCAGCCCAGGCGGGGCGCGAACGCCTTCACCGCTCCGGCCGCGTCCAGGGTCCATTCCAATATCAGCGAGGGCCGATCCTGCCCGGCGGTCAGGCTGTAAAGGCCGCAGCCGACCTCTTCGGGCATCATGTGGCTGACGCACTCCGGCAGGTACAGGCTGGTGGCCCGCTGCCAGATGGCCCGGCCCAGCGGGCCGTCGAAATCAAGCGACAGGGTCGGGCGCGCCAGGGCCATGCCCACGCGCCAGCCGTCCCCGGTCTTTTCCACGTGGAAGGCATCGTCGATGTCGCGGGTGGTGGGCGAGTCGATGCTCAGGTACTCCACCTGCTCGGGCTCGGCCCGCTTGGCCTCGAAATCCTGCTTCAGGGCCGCGATCTCGTCCGCGAAGGCTGCGCTCCACCCGTCCCCGGCCTCGTACCCGGCCTGGTCCAGCAGCGCGTTGTGGTGCGGCGGCACCACGCCCCACTGCATGGCCAGGATCAGCGGCTGGTTGGGGTGCTCGGGCAGCCCCTTGCGCAGATTCTGCCACAGGGGCGCGAGTTCCTGGCTGTCCGGGTCGGCCAGCAGCCCGCGCAGCAGCTCCTTGAGCTTTCTCGCCGCCTGCGGGTCCAGCTGCGCTTCGAGCTTGGCCACGTCCTTGCTTCTGCCCGAAGCCCAGGCGGTCCACAGTTCGTGGAAGAAGGTCTGTCCGGCGGTCACCACCAGCTCGCGCTCGCGGGCCATCTCCTGCTCGGCCAGCCGACGCTCCACCACTTCCGCCGCGTGCACCTCGAAGTTGGGCGGCTGGAACTTGAAATGCGTCTTCACGCCAAGGAGCGCACGCCCCATCGCCGCCATCTGGTCCACGTCGGGCGTCTCGAAGGTCAACCCCGCGAACCACAGGGTGGACGCCTGGTTCACCTCGCCCTGGGCCAGTTCCCACACCTCCAGCGGATCGATGGACGCGGCCAGCTCTTCGCGGCGTTTGGCGTGCTCGCGCAGTTTCTCCAGGATCGCCTCGCGGTTGAACTGGCCGTCATAGCGCGGCCCGGACCACGGCAAAAGGCGCGACGCGGACAGCTTGGATTCGCGCTTGTTCAGGGTGTAGAGGCGCAGCTTGTCGCCGGAGGCCTCTTCCACCCAGGCGAGGTGCGGCTCGTTGCCCTGGAGGAACTCCACGATGCAGCCTGCGGTGGGGATGGGTTGGATGGACGGGTGTTTGGTCGTCGTCAAGAGAAGAGCGCCTCCGGCGGCCAGGAGGAAAACTTTTTGAGAAAAGTTTTGACTCGGGCCGTCCTGGCCCTCGCCCTGCGGGCGCTGCTTCGCAGCGTCCAACTTTTCTTCCTGAAAAGTTATCCTCCTGGACCTCCTTTCAAAAACTTTTACGTAGCTTCGCGTCGAAGCGCGACAATCCGTAGTATCGGCGTCGGGGGCTGAGGGTTGAAACGTCCGTGCCATGCGCGGCGGGCGACGAATCGTCTTCAAATCGATTCGAGCCCGCCGCGCATGGCGCGGACGGGACAATCCTCAGCTCCCGGCCAGAGCCTCTGCGCAAGAATGCGAAGCCCCCTTCAGGTCCAGGGGGGACATCCACTTTTGGCCCCTGGCGGGTGCAGGGCAGCGCCCTGCCGGGGTCTGGGGCGGAGCCCCAGCATAAACTAATGTCTAAAAGAGCGCTGCCCCGTGAAGACCATGGCCACCTGGGGCGTGGCTTCGTTCACGGCCTGGACAACTTCCCAGTCGCGGATGGAGCCGCCGGGCTGGGCGATGGCGATGACGCCCTGGGCGATGGCCAGATCAACGCCGTCGCGGAAGGGGAAGAAGCCGTCGGAGACCAGCACGCTGCCGGGCAGACCGCCCCGGTCGGCTTTGGTCTGGGCCTCGATGTCGGCCAGGGCCGTGGCCAGGGCCGGGTCCGCGGCTGCCTTTTCGCGCAGCTCGTGGATGGAGAGCTTGTGGCGTGTGAAGGCCAGGAGGTCTGCGTACTTGGTGTAGGCCTTGTGGATGGTCAGTTCCACCACGCCCACGCGGTCCTGCTCGCCGGTGCCGATGCCCACGGTTGCGCCGTTTCGGGCGAAGATGACCGAGTTGGAGGTCACGCCTGCTTCCACGGCCCAGGCGAAGAGCAGGTCGTCGGCCTCCTGGGGGCTGGGGGTGCGGGCGATGAAGTTCGCGCCGTCCTTGGTGGCTCCCTGCGCGGGGAGGAAGTCGGCGGCGGAGAGGATGCGGTTGCGGAAGGAGAACTGGAGCACCATGCCGCCGTCGGACAGGGATTTGACGTCCAGGAAGGGCTCGGCGATGCCTTCGGCCAGCCGGTTGATGCCGGGGATGGCGATGATGCGCAGGTTCTTCTTGGTCTTCAGGACGTCCAGGGCGGCGGGCTCGTAGTCGGGCGCGGCCACCACCTCGAAATAGTTGGCCACGATGAGCTCGGCGGTGGCCTTGTCCATGGTGCGGTTGACCACGATGGCTCCGCCGAACGCGGCGATGCGGTCGGAGAGGTTGGCGCGCTCGAAGGCCACGGCGAGGCCTTCGTTGGTCCAGGCGGCTCCGCAGGGGTTGTTGTGCTTGAGGATCACGGCGGCGGGCTTGGCCGAGAGGTACTGAAGGATGTTCAGGCCGTTGTCCACGTCGGTGAGGTTGGTCTTGCCGGGATGCTTGCCGGACTGGATCAGGTGCTCCTCGGTGAGCGCGGACACCATGCCGCGTCCGGGGCCTCGGAAGGTCACGCCGTCGAGCTCAAGGGCGTTGTCCACCAGCTGGTAGACGGCGGCGGGCTGGTCGGGGTTCTCGCCGTAGCGCAGGCCCTTCACCTCGCCGTCGATGGTCCAGGTGCGCTTCTTGAAGGTGAGGGTCTGCCCGCCCAGGGTGATGGTCATGTCCTGGGGAAAGGGGTCGCCCTGCATGGTGGTGTACATTTTTTTCAGGTCGCTCATGGCATGCTCCGGTGGTGGTCTTGCTGCAAGCGGCCTGATAGCATGACCGGGTCCGGGCGGCAAACGGCCATTGGCCGCGCCGGGAAATCGTGTTAGGCGCTTTTACTCGAACAGTGGAGGAACCGTGGAAAAAGTGCTGGTGAAGCTGGCCAGGCAGCTGAACAACTACGACGAGGCGTCGCTGACGAGCATGTGGGAACGCTACGCCGAGCAGGTGAAGCGTTTCGAGCCGTCCAAACGCTGGGAGGAGGCGGTCCTGATCCTCTCCATGATCCAGGCGGTGCGCTTCAAGAACCAGCTCTTCAACCTGAACTGGGCCGAGGGGCGCACGCCGGGCGAGACGCCCCCCAAGAGCCTCATCGAGGCCGTGCCCAATCCGGGTCACGGGGGCGCGGCGTCCCACGGTTCTGGAACTGCTGGTTCCGGCCAGCCGGGCGCGGCGGCTGCGAGCCAGGTCAAGCCCAAGGGCAAGGTGCTGTCGTTCAAGTCCAAGGACGAGCCGGAAGCGGGCGAGTAGCCCACGCCCAGCAAGCCCGGCGACATTCTCTCGCCGGGCAGGTTCCCCGCTTTTCAGCCGCTTCTACGCGACCGTCGCCCCTGACGCGCTCCCCAACGCCCGGCCCTCAACGCTCATCGACAGGCATGCCGAACTCTCCCAACCCGGCGGCTCCGGCCTCGCCGGTGTCCGGCTGCTCGGGCGCGAAATTGGGGAACTCCTCCTTGTCCAGGAGCACCCAGGTCAATTCGTGCTTGTTGTTGAACAGGTGCACCAGGCGCGATCCGGGAAAGGCCCAGAACTTGGCGGCGGTCTCGTGGTCCGTGGGGCCTTGGAACTTCAGGGTGCACACGAAGTTGCGGACCTTGCCGAAGGTGCGCCAGCGGTCCACCAGCCGCCACAGGCGGTCCGGGTAGCAGGCCACGTCGCAGAAGAGCCAGTCCACCGGACCGACCTCGCGCGGGTCCAGGGCGAAGGCCGAGAGCATGCGGTAGTCCACGCCCGGCATGTTCTCGATGCGCGGCTCGAGCGGCGCCTTGTCCACGGTGAGCACCTTGCACCCGAGACTGGCCAGCACCCAGGTCCAGCCGCCGGGGCTGCCTCCCAGGTCCAGGCAGACGCTCTCGGCCTTGGGCGCGGCCTCCAGCAGGGTGAACAGCTCCCAGAGTTTCAGATAGGCCCGGTTGGGCGGATCGATCTTGTTCTCAACGAACTGCACCTCCCCGTGGGGGAAGGGGCTCGAGCAGGACGGCGAGGCCACGATCACGTCGCGCTCCAGGAGCGTCCAGGCCCCAAGCGGCGAGCGCGGCGGCGGCGTGCCGATGGCCACGGGCTTTGAGCGCACTGCGGGCAGCTGCTCCTCGATCAGGCGGGCGCGGCGGTTGTGCCGCACCGACCACAGGGACCAGTTGCGTTGCAGGGCCTTCAGTTTGTTGGCCCCGTCCGAGATGGACTCGATCTGTATGCGCTGCGGATTGAGCCAGATGTTCTGGGCCCAGGCCACAGGGCGCGGCGGTCCGGGCGCGAAGACCAGGCGGTCCACCACCTCGGCCACGTCGCCCAGCTCGTAGATCAATTCATTTGTAAAGCCCTTGGGGGCCAGATAGACTGTAAATTCCATAACCTAAAACATGCCTCCAGCGATGGAACGCAGGCGTGTCGCGCAAGCTGCGGACGCAATACGGGCGCGCAAAGGCAGAACCCGCCCGGCAGTGCGCCGCGCCAGGTCGTGATTCAACCCAGCTTTTGCCGTGCCGATATGGCATCCAAAGCAAACTTCCGCAACTTTGCCACTTCGTCCACAAATTCATTCTCGAAATAGATTTCAACGTCATCCATTTCATAATCCGGATGACCGATGTCATTCGCCAGCGATATAAACATGTATAATCTTTCGAAGGTGTTGACCGCTTCCTTGTCGAATCCGACGTAGTAGGCGCGCAGGCTTTCCGCATCTTGGCAGAAGGAATGAAACCACCGGTAGTCCGGCTTGTCCGTGGGATCGTAGCCCCGCATTATTCTGTCGCAGAAATTGATCAATGCGGGAAAACCTTCGATCCGTGCCTTTTCGACGCTTTTTGCTTCCTCAATCTTGAATTGATTCTTTGTTTTGTAGATTTCCAGAAGCAAATTGCCCACGAAAGCCAGTGCGACGCCCCCGAGAGCGAACCAACCGCCGTCCGACGCCATGCGATCCTCCCGGCGGCCGCGAGTCCCAGAGGTGACCAGTCCGCCGTATTTCGTTGACAACGCTGATGGGGTTTTTTACGCAAAAAAGCCTTTTGTGAAAGGACTAACTTCCGGTGCGGCCCGAGCCGCGCCGATCAAACCTCAATTGCCGGGGGCGCGGGACGGTTTTCCCGCGGGGCAACCAGGGCCGAAGCCCTGGCGGGGCACGACGCGCGGCGCTTCGTCCCCACCCATTTTGGAGGCTCAATGGCTGGCTTGGTGGTGCACGGCGCCCAATGGGGCGACGAGGGCAAGGGCAAGATCGTAGACCTGCTGACCGAGCAGGCCGGACTGATCGTCAGGTTCCACGGCGGAAACAACGCAGGGCACACCCTGGTGGTGGGCGGCGAGAAGACCGTCCTGCACCTCATTCCCTCCGGCATCCTGCACCAGGGCAAACGCTGCGTGATCGGCGCGGGCGTGGTCCTGGACCCCGAAGTGTTCCTGATGGAGGTGGACAAACTGGCCGCCACGGGCGTGGACATGTCTCCGGAGCGCCTGGCCGTCAGCTACCGCACCCATATCATCATGCCCTACCACAAGCTCCTGGACGCGGCCCGCGAATCGGCCAAGGCCGGAGCCAAGATCGGCACCACCGGGCGCGGCATCGGCCCCTGCTACGAGGACAAGGCCTCGCGCGTGGGCATCCGCGCCGCCGATTTCCTGGACTCGGAGCTCCTGGCCCGCAAGGTCGAGCACGCCCTGAGCGAAAAGAACGCCCTGTTCACGGGCCTCTACGGCCTGGAGCCCCTGAAGAAGGAAGACGTGCTGGCGGCCCTCAAGCCCCTGGCAGAACGCATCAAGCCCTACATCGCGGACGTGTCCGCCATGATCCAGGAGGCCAACGCCGCGGGCGTGGGCGTCTTGTTCGAGGGCGCGCAGGGAACCCACCTGGACATCGACCACGGCACGTATCCCTTCGTCACCTCCTCTTCGTGCGTGATCAGCAACGCGGCCTCCGGCTCCGGCTGTTCGCCCAAGGAGCTGGGCGCGGTGGTTTCGGTGGTCAAGGCCTACACCACCCGCGTGGGCTCCGGACCCTTCCCCACCGAGCTCACCTGCAAGCACGGCGACCACCTGCAGAGCGTTGGCGCGGAGTTCGGCGCGACCACGGGCCGCAAGCGCCGCTGCGGCTGGCAGGACATGGTCCTGTTGCGCGAGGCCGTGCGCCTGAACGGCACCACGGGCCTGGCCCTGACCAAGCTGGACGTGCTGGGCGGCCTGGACAAGATAAAGATCTGCACGGCCTACCGCTACGAGGGCAAGGAGATCCTCTACCCGCCCCAGCGCGAGGGCGCGCTGGCCCACGTGGAGCCCATCTACGAGACCATGCCCTGCTGGACCGAGGACGTGAGCAAGTGCCGCACCTGGGACGAGCTGCCCCAGGCCGCCAGGGACTACATCCTGCGCCTGGAGGAGCTGTCCGGCGCGCCGGTGAGCATCGTCTCCGTAGGCCCGGACCGCGAGCAGACCATCTACAGAAGCTAATGACGCGTCCCTGAAAAACAGGACATGTTTTTCAGGGACACGCCACATACCGTCATCGCACATCAGGGGACCACACCGTGGCGCACGCCGCATTTTTCGGGCTCGGCCCCAGACAGGACCTTGCCCGGCGGCGGCTCGACCAACTGGCGCAAAATCCCCCCCAAGTGCTCGTGCTGGAGGGCGGCACGGCTTCGGAGCGCGAAGCCGCCGCCCTCTATTACGCTGCGGCCCTGAACTGCGGCCCCGACTCACCCGGCACGCCCGTCTCCGGCGTTGCGCCCGGAGCCTGCGGGGCCTGCGACCCCTGCGTCCAGATCATGGAAAAGGTGTTCATCGACCTGCTCTTTCTTGACGGAGCGGAACAGTCCATCAAGGTGGACGACATCCGCGAGGTGCGCCAGAAAGTGGGCGAACCGCCGCGCGGACCGGGATGGCGCGTGGTGGTGCTCACCGAGGCTCAGGGGCTCACTCCCCAGGCGGCCAACGCCCTGCTCAAATCCATGGAGGAGCCGCGCCCCGGCAACTGTTTTCTGCTGCTCACCCCGCAGCGCGAACGGTTGCTGCCCACGCTGGTGTCGCGCTCCTGGACCCTGACGTTGGCCTGGCCGGAGGCGGGCTTTTCGGACCACACGGGCCAGGCCGGCGGAATGGACGAAGTGGCTCAGTGGGTCCGGGAGCTTGAGCGGTTCTGGCGCACCGGGCAAGGCTTTCTGGGCAAGGCGGGCACGAAAGCCAAGGCCAAGGCGGCTTCCGCTGATGACGGCGACGGCGCGCCTGCAGCCTCCAAGGGCAAGGCCAAGTCCAAGAAAACCGCCCAGAGTTCGCCTGGAGCATCGGACGACCCCAAGCCCCTGGGCGGACGCACCCTGGCCATGCTGGTGGTGCTGGCGCTCTCCAAGGAACTGGCCGACATCCTGGCCGGACGCCCCACGTCCAGCATGGGCTCGTTTCTGGCCTCGCGCCTGGACCTGAACGGGCTTCGCCGCCTGGACCGCCTGCTGGAGACCGTCCAGGAGGCCCTGGTGGGGCAGGTGAACCCCGCCCTGACCCTGGACTGGATGGCCACACGCGTGGCGCTTTGGGTCCGCTGACGCTCCCCCCGAAGCGCCTTTCCCGCCCCGTCCCCGCTCCGCCCAGCGCCGGGTTCCGTCCCCGACCAATTCCTGACCGGCAAGCCGGTTGCCCCGGCCAAGATGCCGTCCTCCCCGCCGGGTGTCCTGCACGGCAGCAGCGCGGCCCCTGATCCTTATCCTAGACGTCCTTCCTTCCCCAGCTTCGCGGAGTACGCCGGGCGCCTTATCGTCCCGCAATGTATATGAACAAAGAATAATTCCCTCTCCTCAGGAAGCTGCCGCTTTTCCTTCTTGTTCTTTTTCCCAATATCCGAGTATGGTATTTTCAAAATTCCCTGCGAAGGTTTCACGAGCGTGCGTATTATTGTTTTCTCTGTCCTTGCCTTCGGGGCGCTCCTGGCCTTGGCCGCCCAGGCCACGCAGCCGCAACGCCCCCTCAGGGTCGGCGCGTCTGTCAGCCGCACCGGCAGTCTGGCCCCGGCGGGAGAAATGTACGAGAAAGGACTCCGGCTCTGGCAGCGTGACGTGAACATGCGCGGAGGGCTGCTCGGCAGGCAGGTCGAACTGGTGCTCCAGGACGACGCCTCCCTTCCTGCCAGGGCTTCCGAGATCTATGCGGCCCTCATCGACGACTGCGCTGCGGACGTGCTGCTCGGCCCAACGGACAACTCCCTGGCCATGGCCGTGGCTGCGGTGCTTGAACGCACCCAGACACCGTGCTTATTTGCGATGCCCGGCTCCGAGAGCCTGTGGAAGAACGGCAAGGGGCTGGTCTTCGGCCTGCTCGCGCCCATGGCGGAATGGCCCGGAGGTTTCTTCGAGGTGATGGCCCGCGCCGGATACGAGCGGATGGCCCTCGTTGTCGTTGACCATCCCCTGGCCGAAACGATCCGAACCAACACTGAGCGTTGGAGCAAGCGCTACGGCCTGCGCCTGACGAGCCAGTCCCTGACGGGTTCCAGGGATATTTCCCAGGCTCTGGAGCAAGCTCGGCTCGCCGATGCAGAAGTACTCACTTTGTGGGGCACGCAGGAAGGATGCTTACGTGCGATTCGAACCATGAAATCCATGGCATGGCAGCCCAAAGCGGTGTATGCTTCCACAACCATGTTCCATGACAACCTCCGCGATCTCTCCGTGCGCGACATGAACGGAATCTTCACGGCCACGCCATGGGCGTCCCGCATGGCCAGCGTGTACCCCGGCGGCAAAGACTTCGTGGCCTCCTTCCAAGCCGCCTACTCACAGGAGCCGGAGGTTCTGGCGGCATCGGCCTACGCCGGCGGCCAGATTCTGGAGGCCGCCCTGGCCAGGGGGAGAGACACGGACAAAGGTGCGTTCAGGCAGGCCCTTGCCACGTTGGACACCGTCACCATCCTGGGGCGTTTCGGAGTGGACGCGACCGGCATGCAACTGCGCCAGTTTCCCCTCACCGAGCAGTGGCAGAAGGGAAAGCTTGAAATAGTCTGGCCTGAGGAAATGAAAACCGCGAAGCCGGCCCTGCCGAGGTAGCCCGTGTTCAACCGAATCTCCTTCCGCCTGGGCATGCCGATAGCGCTGGGAGTGCTTCTGGCCTGGGGCTTTCTCACGTTTTTCGTCCTGAGTTCCATCTCCCGCTTCGCCGCAGAGCGTTCCGAGCGCGACCTCAAGAGCTACGGGCGCGAGGTGGCGGACATCCTGGGAGATTCCTACGACCACCTGGTCCTTTCCGGCAAAATGTCGGACTCCACCGAGGTGCGCGTCAGCAAGGCCCGGGCCTTGGGGCGTCTGGAAAAACATTTCCGGCTGACAGAGACACCGGGCCTCGTGGTCGCTACGGACGGCAGCGTGCTGCTGAGCTGCGGGCTGGAATCCCCTGCCGCGCTCCTGGCCCTGCCCGTTGTGCCCCAGAAGGCGGTCAAGGCCGTCACCGCCGACGGCGAGGAGCGCTACACCTACCAGATTGAATTCCCGCTCTGGGAGTGGCGGGTCATCCTGACGGAAAACGCCGCCGACTATGCCCAGTTGACCGGCCGGGTGCGCTCGCTCTACCTGGGTTCCGGGGGGCTTCTGCTTCTGGCGCTGTGCGCGTTCCTGCTCTTCGTCCAGCGGGCCATCTCCCGTCCTGTGGCCGTTATCGCCAAGGCCCTGGAGCGGGGGGAACGCCCCGGCATGCTGGGTGTGGACGAGTTCAACAGCCTGGCCGTATCCATCCGGGCCATGATGGACGAGTGCGACGAGCGCGAACGCCAGGTGCGCGTGGGACGATTGTGGTACCGGCAGATATTCGAGTCCGCCCCGGTGATGATGTTCTCCCTGGCCCCGAACGGCTGGTTCAGCGACGTCAACCGCAGGCTGTGCGACCTGACCGGCCTGACCCGCGAGAAGCTCCTGTCCATCCCCGCCTCCGAAGTGCTCCAGATCGACCCGGAACGCCTGGAAGAGATCTGGATGGGCACCGCCCGGCAACAGGTCTCGGGACTTTTGCGCACCGAACGGGGACTCACCCGCCAGGTGCTTCTGGATGCGCTTCTCACCGAGGACCCCTCCGGCCAGCGGGTGGTCCTGGCCGTGGTCATAGACGTCACCGAGCAACGCCGGAGCGAACGCGAACTCATCGAGGCCAAGGAAAACGCCGAACAGGCCAACCGCGCCAAGAGCGAATTCCTGGCCAACGTCAGCCATGAGATCCGCACCCCGCTGAACGGCGTGCTGGGCATGCTCCAGTTACTGGAAAAGTCCTCCCTGGACGAACGCCAGAAGAGCTGGACCAAAAACGCCCTGGACTGCGGCCGTTCGCTCCTGACCCTGCTGGGCGACATCCTGGACTTCTCCACCCTGGAGTCGGGCAGCCACCAGTGCGGGCTGGAGCCCTTCGCGCCCACGGACATCCTGCTGGAAATATCCCAGCTGTTCTCCCGCCAGGCCCAGGCCAAGTCCGTGGCCATCAGCATCGAATCGGACCCGACCCTGCCCCGAACCCTCATGGGCGACGGCGGACGGCTGCGCCAGGCCCTGTTCAACCTTGTGGGCAACGCGGTGAAATTCACCGAGCACGGCTTCGTGACCATCCGGGTGGAAGCCGTGGATCGCGACCGCCACGGCGTCACGCGCCTGCTGTTCACCGTGGAGGACAGCGGCATCGGCATCGACCGGGATAAGCTCCGCCGCATCTTCGACCCCTTCACCCAGGCCGACGGCTCCCATACGCGGCGCTATCAGGGCGCGGGGCTCGGACTGGCCATCGTCAAACGCCTGGTGGAACTGTGGGGAGGCTCGCTGGACGTGGACTCCGCCCCCGGCGAAGGCACGCTCATGGCCTTCACCATGCCCGTGCACGCAGCCCCGGCCGGAACCCAGGCGCCCCTTGCGGTCGCCGCGCTTCCGGGCTCCCCCGGAACCGGTCCCGGCACCGGTGGACGCGTGCTGCTGGCCGAGGACGATCCCATCAACACCGTCATGACCATGGACATGCTGGAGAGCCTGGGCTACCGGGCCACCATCGTGGAGAACGGCGCGGACGCCCTGCGCGCACTGGCCCAGGAAGAATTCGACTGTCTGCTCATGGACATCCAGATGCCCGAGATGGACGGCATCACTGCCACGCGGGCCATCCGCTCCGCCCCGGCCCTGGGCGAGAAGACCAGCATCCCCATCATCGCCCTGACAGCCCACGCCCTGCCCGGCGACCGCGAGCGCTTCCTGGCCGCAGGCATGGACGACTACCTGGCCAAGCCCGTGGAATACGACGACCTGGCCGGAGTGCTGGCCCGCGCCATGGGCAAGCCCTGGCGCCGTCGCCTGAGCTGACGCCCGCACCCCACCGACAGCATTGACGCCGGAGCCGAAAACAGGTTCCTGTCAGTGCGTCTTCTCCACGGCCACCCCACCCCAAGGACCGGTATCCCATGGACAAACACCTCTGCATCCACGGCCATTTCTACCAGCCCCCGCGCGAGGACCCCTGGCTGGCGGCCATCCTGCCCGAGGGCAGCGCAGCCCCCAGCCTCAACTGGAACCAGCGCATCACCCGCGAATCCTACGCTCCCCTGGCCAGGGCCCGCCGTCTGGACGGCTCCGGGCGCATCGTCGAGGTGCTGAACTGCTACGAGTGGATGTCCTTCAATGCCGGGCCGACCCTGCTTGCCTGGATGGCCAAGGCCGACCCGGACACGGTGCGCCTCATGGTGGAGGCAGACCGGGCCAGCTTCGCCCGGCTGGGGCACGGCAACGCCATGGCCCAGGTGTACCATCACCAGATACTCCCCCTGGCCAGCCAACTGGACAAGGAGCTCGAGGTGTCCTGGGCCGTGGACGACTTCCAGGCCCGTTTCGGTCGCGCCCCGGAAGGCATGTGGCTGGCCGAGACCGCCGTGGACACGGCCACGCTGGAAGTGCTGGCGGCAAACGGCGTCGGCTTCACCGTGCTCGCACCGGGACAGGCCATGGCCGTGGCCCCGCTTGGGAACGGCCACTGGACCCCCGTGGACCAGGGCACCCTGGACATCCGCCGCCCCTATCTGGTCAGGCTGCCTTCGGGCCTTTCCATCAGCGTCTATTTCTACGACGGACCGCTTTCCCAGGCCGTGGCCTTCGAGCGTCTGCTGGCCGACGGCGAGGGTTTCTGGCGCAGGCTTTCCCAGGCCTCCGGGCCGGGCCTTCTGGCCCTGGCCACGGACGGCGAGACCTACGGCCACCACTTCACCTTCGGCGAGATGGCCCTGGCCTTCGTACTGGACCAGGCGCGCCAGGGCCGCGACGGCCTGACCATCACCAACTTCGGCGCGCACCTGGCCGCCAACCCGCCCGCCATGCAGGTGCGCCTGCACGAGCCCTCGGCCTGGAGCTGCGCCCACGGCGTGGAGCGCTGGCGTTCCGCATGCAGCTGCACGGACGGCGGGCATCCCGGCTGGCACCAGCGCTGGCGCGGCCCGTTGCGCCATGCCCTGCAGCGCATGAAGGACATGGCCGACCAGCACTATTTCCAGCGCGGCGCGTCCTTTTTCGCAGACCCCCGCGCCGCCCTGACCGCCTACGGCAAGGTGCTGGCGGGGCTCACCGATCAGGACGCCTTCGCCAGGGAGCACTTCCGCAGGAAGCTCCCCGCAGAGGGCCAGGCCGTGGCCTGGAAGCTCCTGGCCATGCAGCAGTGGGGGCTCTCGTCGCTGGCCAGCTGCGCCTGGTTCTTCGACGAGGTCTCGCGCATCGAGCCGGTGAACGCCCTCACCTTCGCCCTGCGGGCCATGGAACTGGCCGAGCGCACGGGCATGCCCGGCTACGAGGCCGAAATCATGCCCATCCTGCGGAGCGCCGAGTCCAACCTGCCAGAGTACGGCAACGCCGAGGCGGTCTGGCGCGAACTGGTCCTGCCGCGAAAGGAGTCCGAGGCTTCGCTCGCGGCCCAGGCGCTCTTGACCCTGTGGGCCGAAGAACGCCTGCCGGAAGCAGGCCAGACTGCGCAGGCCTCCTGGCCCGGCGTGAGCGTGGCCGTCACGGCTGAGAGCGCTCCAGGCCAGGGAGGCGAGACGGGCGGCACGGCGGCCATCTCCTGGGCCTTGGAGTCCGGCGTGGACACCGTGCGCTATCAGTGGACGCCCCCCTCGGACCATCAGGACGATCCCCTGGCCTCCGTGGTGAGCGTCACCGGCCCGGACGGCGAGACGCGCTTCACGCCGGGCGAGCTGCCCGTAAACAAGCGCCAGGCCCTGGCCGACGCCTTCGCCGTGCGCGCCTCTGACGCCGTGTGGGAGAGCGCCGCCTCGCGCATGCGCTTCGGCGTGCATCTGGTCACGGAGATCCAGGAGGCCCAGGCCACCATGACCCTGGCTCCGCGCTGGGCGGGAATGTGGGCGTCGCTTGCCTGGAGTTGGATCTGGGGGCTTGACCTTCCGGCCAAACGGCGCGAACTGCTCCTGACGTTTTTGCGCCAGAGTTCCGGCTGCGGCTACGAGCGGGCCGGTCTCATGGAGCGCGTGGGAGCGCGGACCCTGGCCGAGGCATCTTCGCCCGCGCCGGACTGGAAGGCGCTGGAACTCATGGTGAAGCGCCTGCGGGAGCTTGGCCTGCCCGAGGACTGGTGGGCCGTGCAAAACCTCATCTGGGACAAACAACTGCATCGTGGCGAAGGCCGGACCTTCGCCGCGCTGCTGGGATTCGCCGTATGATCGTGAAAGACATTCCTTTGAATGAGCGCATCATTTTCGCCCTGGACGTGGACGACGCCGGGCAGGCCCTGAAGCTCGTGGAGCAGCTGGGCGGAACCATCGGGTATTACAAGATCGGCCTTCAGCTCTTCCTGGCTGAAGGTTTCGGGCTGGTGGAGCGCGTGCGGGACATGGGCCACAAGGTCATGCTGGACCTCAAGTTCCTGGACATCCCCAACACCACGGGCATGGCCATGCGCGAGGCCGCCAAACGCGGCGTGAACCTGGCCACCATCCACGCCCACGTGGGCAGCGTGTGCCGGGCCGCCGTGGCCGAGGCCGGGGATACGACGGTGCTTGGCGTCACGGTGATGACCAGCTACGGCGACACCGAACTCTCCGAGCTTGGCTATCCCGGCACCATCGAGGATCTGGTGCAGGCGCGCGCGGGCATCGCCCTGGCGGCGGGCTGCGGCGGCGTGGTGGCCTCGGCCAGGGAGGCGGCGCTTCTGCGCCGCGTCTATGGGGACGATTTTCTTATCGTCACGCCCGGCATCCGTCCGGCGGACCACGGAGCGAAAGACGACCAGCACCGGGTGATGACCCCGGCCAGGGCCATCGCCTCCGGAGCGGACCATCTGGTGGTGGGAAGGCCCATCAGCCGGGCCGAGCGCCCGGTGGAGGTGGCCGAGAGGATGCTTGAAGAGATTGCGGAGACGCTGGAGGGGTAGACAAGTACTTTCGGCACGATCGATATAATTTGACAGACCCCCAAAAGCCTCATAGCGAAGGGTATCGACTTTCCAGTTCGAAGCGGAAAGCCATACCCTTTTTTACTGTGCGGGACCACTCGGATGCCGACAGCCAACACCCCTAAAGACCAGAATACTGCGGAAGACTACCAGAACCTCTTCATACTCGCCAAAACACCGTCCAAACCCATCCTGACCCGTAACAATATTCTCGCCATACTTGCGTGCGTGATCGCACTCCGTCCATTCTTCTTTACTTTTGTTGACGAATCCGGGCCACTCCTGCTGGAATTATGCCTCAACTCAGCCGCCTGGATTGCGGTTGTTGCAGCGTACAAATTCGTATCAAAAAATTCCATCCGAAAAAGATGGTGGGTTATCGCAAGCGGGGCAGTTTCATTTCTCACACTCTACACTTTCCTTGGCCTTGAATACCGAGACTCTTCATTTAAAATAATGGATCAAATCGAATCATATTTTAGGTTTAAAAATCCGCTCACTGTACTTGTGCTACCTGCCGCAATGTGCATTCTTTGTGCTATCGTTGCCTTCTCTTCAAAAGGAAGAATGAAATCTACAATCGTTGCCATTACAACTGTATTATTCTTCACATTTCTTTTCCCGATTGTGTGGTTTCTTGTCTTCTTCGTATATACAGCGCTTTTCGGATTTGTCTGAGCGCTCTGCTTAAGGCGGCGTGACATAATGAGATAGCGCAGATGCGGGGGAGGGGTAGCCACGAGAACTTGTTGCAACCGGTATAATTTGACAGGCCCCCGAGAGTCTCATAGCGAAGGATATCGACTTCCCTGTTTAAAGAGCAAAGCCATACCCTTTTACCGTACGGAACTTCGCCGATGCAGCCAAACAAAGAAGATCGCGAAAAGGCATTCTTCGGAGACTCCCTCATATTCGGAACGCCCGGAGCACTGCCGCCTTCCAGTTCAAACCTGGGCACCATTCTCGCAGTTATAGCCTTCGCGTTGCCCTTACGCCCCTTTTTTCTTTACCTATGCGAAACATATCGAGCCGCTGTTGATCGAACTTGCGGTCAATCTTGCTGCGTGGGTTGCCGTTGTCGTAAACTACAAATATGTTTCGAAGCGCTCCCTGAAACAGTGGTGGATATTCTTCAGCGGCTCGCTGTCCTGGTTTTCATTTCTGACGATCTTCAGCATCATCAATTCAAAAACAATCACAAGAGGCACTTGGCTCCTTGCAGAGCGACATGAACAGCTGAAAGAAGTAATTCTTTATTTCCCAAGCGCATGCGCAATCATCGCTTTGATACTTGCCTTACGGTCAAAAGGCACCAAAAAGTTTCTCTTCTACGTCACGTCCGCTTCAATAATGCTTGTCGCCGCCTCTCCGGTTTCCTGGATCATCACATATATCATGTTTCATCCGGCCTTCAACTTCCATTAAGTAAAGGCCAGATCGAGGTCGATTCAGTAGCGGGCGCTATCCTTCGCCGTGGTCCGTCCCATGGCCGCCCTTCCACTCCTCCCACGCCTTCCGGGCCCGCGCCGCGTACAGCGCCTTCCGGCTGTCCTTCTTGGCGCGCTCTGTAAGCTCAGGCGTAAGCCCGTAGTTCACGTTGGACGGCTGGAACTTCTTCACTGGCCGTCTCAGGTGCGCCAAGAGCGCCCCAAGCGCGGTCTCTTCCGGCGGCGGGGTCAGCCCCGAGGCCAGATGATGCCCCAGCCACAGGCCGCAGGCCGCGCTCTCCACGTAGCCCTCCACCCCGGTGATCTGCCCGGCCAGGAACACCCCCGGCCTCGCTGCCAGCTCCAGGCCCTCCGTCAGCACCTTGGGCGCGTCCACGTAGGTGTTGCGGTGGATGGAGCCCAGGCGGGCGAACTCGGCTTTCTCAAGGCCCGGAATCATTCGGAACACCCGCTCCTGCTCCGGGTATTTCAGCTTGGTCTGGAAGCCCACCAGATTGTAGGTGCTAAGCTCGGCGTTCTCGGGGCGCAACTGCACCACGGCGTAGGGCCGCCTGCCGGTCTTCGGGTCGGTCAGCCCCACGGGTTTGAGCGGCCCGAACACCAGGGTCTTGAAACCGCGCTCGGCCAGGGCCTCCACGGGCATGCAGCCCTCGAAGTGGATCTCCTTCTCGAACTCTCGCGGCTGGACCTTTTCGCCGGCAAGCAGCGCCTCGTAAAAGGCCGTGTACTCGTCCTTTTCCATGGGGCAGTTCAGGTAGTCGCCCTCGCCCTCCTCCCAGCGCGACTGGGAGAAGACTTTCTCGCGGTCGATGGAGTGGGCGAACACGATGGGCGCGATGGCGTCGTAGAAGTAGAGGCTCCCGGCGCCGACGGCCTGGGCCAGGCTCTCGGACAGCTCCGGCGAGGCCAGCGGCCCGGCGGCCACCACGATGGTCTCGAACCCGGCCAGGGCCGGATCGTCCAGGGTGGTTATCTCGCGCCGCTCCACGGTGATGAGCGGCTGGGCCTCCACGGCCTTGGTGACGAAGTCGGCGAACAGCTCCCGGTCCACGGCCAGGGCCTTGCCAGCGGGCACTGCCGTGGCGCGCGCCGCCTGGATGACAAGGCTCCCCAGGCTCTCCATCTCGCGCTTCAAAAGCCCTATGGCGCTGTCCGCCTCGTCGGAGCGAAGCGAATTGGAGCACACCAGCTCGCCAAGTTGGGGGCTCAGGTGCGCCGGACTCATGCGATGGGGCTTCATCTCGAAGACCGTCACTGCCCGCCCTGCGCGCGCCAAAGCCATGGCGCATTCGCACCCGGCCAAACCTCCGCCGATAACCGCTACGTTCGACACCTTTTCCGGCCTCCTTGCCATCGCCTTGCGAAAGCCTTACGTCTACGGGCCGGACGCTTGGCTCACAAGGGAAAAATGGACCACCATCTACTGCAACTCGACGCCTTCAGCACGGCCTTCGACACCTCCGAAGGCCCGGCTCCCGCCGTGGACGCGGTCAGCTTCACCCTGAACCAGGGCGAGACGCTGGGGCTGGTGGGCGAGTCGGGCTGCGGCAAGACCGTGCTGTCGCTGTCCATCCTGGGGCTGGTGCCCCCGCCCGGACGCCATGCCGGGGGGCGCGCCCTGTTCGAGGGACGCGATCTGGCCGCCATGCCCGCGGAGGAACTGCGCGCCGTGCGCGGAGCCAGGATCGGCATGATCTTCCAGGAGCCCATGACCTCGCTCAATCCGGTGATGCGCGTGGGCGCGCAGGTGGCCGAGCCGCTCATCCTGCACAAGGGCATGAATACCGCCCAGGCGCGCGCCGCCTGCGAGGACCTGCTGGCCCAGGTTGGTCTGCCCAACCCTGCGCGCACCCTCACGGCCTATCCGCACGAGCTTTCCGGCGGCATGCGCCAGCGGGTGATGATCGCCATGGCCCTGGCCTGCGGGCCGAAGCTTTTGATCGCGGACGAGCCCACCACCGCCCTTGACGTGACCATCCAGAAGCAGATCCTGGAGCTTCTGGCCGCGCTGGCCGCGCCGGACTCCGGGCGTGGGCTGGCCATGCTCCTCATCACGCACAACCTGGGGGTGGTGGCCCAGACCTGCCAGCGCGTGGGCGTGATGTACGCGGGACGTCTGGTGGAACTGTCCCCTGTGGACAAACTGTTCGACGGCCCGCTGCACCCGTACTCCCAGGGGCTCCTGGCCTCGCTGCCCAAGCTCGGCCCGGAGCGGCGCAGGCTGACCCCGGTGCCGGGAGCGGTGCCGCCGCTGACCGCCCTGCCCACGGGGTGCCACTTCCACCCGCGCTGCCCCAGGGCCTTCGAGCCCTGCGCCAAACTTGCCCCGCCCACGTTCCGGCCGGAACAGGGACGCGAGGTGCGCTGCTGGCTCTATGGCGATCCGGAGCAGGAGGGCCGGACATGAGCGCACGCGTTGCCCGTCTCCATGCGCCATGGTCCGCGCCTGCCCGGTCGCGCCGTGTCCGCGCCCAAGGGGAAGCGTCATGAGCGCCTGCCTGGAATTTCGCGACGTGCGCAAGACGTACCGCACCCGGCGGGGCGTGTTCGGCGCGGTCCACGAAATGGAGGCCGTGGCCGGAGTGGACCTGACCGTGGCCCACGGCGAGACCGTCGGGCTGGTCGGCGAATCGGGATGCGGCAAATCGACGCTGGCCCGGCTGGCCGTTCGCCTGGAACCGCCCACCAGCGGCAACGTCCTCATGGACGGGCGCGACCTGTGGGCCGACCCGGAACTGCCGGCTCTCATGCCGGAGATGGCCCAGATGGTCTTCCAGGACCCGTTCTCCTCGCTCGATCCGCGCATGACCGTGGCCGAATCCGTGGCCGAGGGGCTGATCGCCCGCAACGTTGGCGACAAAACCTCGCGCCACAAGCGCGTGCTGGAGCTTCTGGACATGGTGGGCCTGACCCCGGCCCACGCCGCGCGCTATCCGCACCAGTTCTCGGGCGGCCAGCGCCAGCGGGCCGCCATCGCGCGCGCCCTGGCGCTCAACCCCAGGCTGGTGGTCTGCGACGAGCCCGTGTCCGCGCTGGACGTGTCCATCCAGGCCCAGGTGATAAACATCCTGGAAGACTTGAAAAACCGCCTGGGGCTTACCTATCTTTTCATTTCGCACGATCTGGCCGTGGTCAGCCACCTGAGCGACCGCGTGGCCGTGATGTACGCGGGGCGGCTCATGGAGCTGGCCCCGGCCCGCAGCCTGTACGAGAAGCCCCTGCATCCCTACACGCGCATGCTCCTGGCGGCCATCCCCGCGCCCGATCCCAGGGCCAAGGCCCAGGTGCAGGACACCAAAGGCCACGATGCGCTTCAGCGCCACGCCGGGCCGTGCGCCCTGGCTCCGCGCTGTCCGCAGGCCGGGCCGGATTGCGACGCCGCAGCGCCGCCCTGGCGCGAGGCAGCGCCCGGACACTTCGTGCGCTGCCACAGAACCGAAAACGAAACCTGAGAAGGAGTTTCCATATGATGGAAGACGAATCCACCCTGGCCCGCGACATCATCCGGGTCTTCATCCTGGAGCACTGGGCCCGGTTCTACTACGCCAAGGACAAGGACGGACAGACCGTGCTGGACATCCCGGCCGAAGTCATCGAGAAGCTCCGCGAGACCCATGCGGAACTGGTCCCCATGCTGGAAGAGACCAACGGCACGGTGCTCACCTACGAGGAATCCTGCAGGAACGTGGGCGCTTTCGTGTGCCGCCTGCTGGACGGCCCCAAGTACGCCCCCGGCGTGGTCACCAAGGCCATGGACTCCAAGCCCTTCAAGATCGAGATGCACCTGTTGTCGCTCTGGCTCAAGGGCCACGAGAGCTACCTGGACGCCCACGACCTGAGCTACGACGACTGGCTGGAGATGTTCGTGAACTGGAAGCAGATGGACCAGGTGAAAGCCTTCATCGAAAAATTGCAGAGCACTCCGCCGCCATCGGAGAAAACCTCCAAATCCGTTCACTAGCCTAGCACCAGCGCACCTTGCGGCCATGCCCCCACGGGCATGGCCGCATTTTTCTTTTGTCTTCCGAGACGTTATCGACTATTCTGCTTTTTCGAACACATTTCCGGCCCCCACGCCGCCTTTACGGCGGACAGCACGCATCTCTTCGGCCACCCCTGGCCGCGCCGGAATCTTTTTGTCTGCCACTGCTTTTGCGCTCGATCGCCTTCAGGCTGGGACGGACACGCGCGAAACCAGCTTGCCTCCCAAACGGCAAGCCCAAGCCATCCGGGTGGTGTATGAAGACCTGCGGCATCAAGACGAAACTGATCTTCGGCTTTTTGACGACCGCCCTGATCACGCTCAGCGGCGGGATCATGGGGCTGTACGGCATCGACACGCTGGACAAGGCAGTGGTGGACTTCGGCCAGAACCGGATGCCGGCGCTGGACAGCCTGCGCCGAGTGAAGGCGGATCTGGTCGAACTCACATCCGCCATCCGGGGCCTGCTGGTTCCGGGCATGCCACCCCAGACCCGCGCCCTGCAGTACGCAACCATCGACAGCGCCCGCGAACGCTACAAGGCCAACATCGAAGAATACAAGCGCCTGCCCCACTCCGCCGAGGAGGCCAAGGCCATCGCCGCCATGTTGGTCGAAATCGACTCCTGGCGCACGGTGAACGACACCGCTCTGGAACTGTCGCGCCAGTGGGACGCTTCGGGCATCGGCTTCCCCATGGAGCTGCGCAAGAACGTCAACCTGTTTCGAGGCGACCACTACAAGGCCATCACCATGGCCCTGGACTACCTGAACCTCGGACAGTCCTACCAGGGCGGCGCGGACCCCACGGCCTGCAACTTCGGCAAATGGCTTGCCGGTGAAGCCCAAAACCTGGCCAACCCTCGGATTCAAGGCGTCATCTCCCAGGCGATCCCGCACCACAACGCCTTCCACGCAGGCATCGGACGCATCAAGGACCACGTCGCCCAGCATCGCCGGGAGGAGGCGCTGGCCGAGTACCGCAAGTTGAAGCCCAGCATGGACTCCGTGTTCGAGAACTTCGAACTTCTGCTGAAATCAGCCGACGAGGCGGACGCCCTGCAGGCCGCAATGGTCCGCAAGGTATTCCAGGAAAGCTACCAGCAGCAGCTTGCCTTCATGGAAAAGCTGGAAGCCCTGCTCAAGGACAACACCGATACAACCACCGCCGCCAAGGACGCCGCTCTGGCCACCGGAACCCGCATGAACCGGCTGTCCATGACCGCCATGGCCCTGAGCCTCGCGCTGGCGGGAGCCATCGGCGTTCTGGTCGCGCGGTTCTTCACCGCGCCGCTCACGCGGGGAGCGCAACTGGCCCAGGCTCTGGCCAAGGGCGACCTGACCGAGAGCGCCCACTCCGACGGCGGGGACGAAATCGCCCGGCTCACCAACTCCCTGGGCTCCATGGTGGACACCCTGCACGGCGTGGTGGAGAACATCCAGGAGAGTTCCGCCGCAGTGGCCGCGGGCAGCCGCCAGACCAGCAGCGCGGCCCTGGCCCTGTCCCAGGGGGCGGCGGAACAGGCCGCGTCCATGGAGGAGGTCTCGGCCACGCTGGAACAGATGAGCGCGACCATCGCCCACACGGCGGACAACGCCCGGTTGACCGGGGAGCTGGCGGCGCACGTGGCGTCGGAGTCGCGCGCGGGGGAACGGTCGGTGGCGCAGGCTTCGCAGGCCATGCGCAAGATTTCCGAGCGCATCCTGATCATCGAGGAGATCGCACGCCAGACCAACCTGCTGGCCCTGAACGCGGCCATCGAAGCCGCGCGGGCCGGTGAGCACGGCAAGGGCTTTTCCGTGGTGGCGGCGGAGGTGCGCAAGCTGGCGGAACGCAGCCGGCTGGCCGCGGCGGAGATCGGCACGCTCTCCGGGGAGAGTGTGGCCGTGGCCGAAAATGCCGAGCATTCCCTTTCGGCGCTTTTGCCGGATATCCAGAAGACGAGCCAGCTGGTGAAGGAGATTTCCGCCGCCTGCGCGGAACAGCGCTCCGGTGCGGACCAGATCAACCTGTCCATGCGACAGTTGGACCAGGTGACCCAGACCAACGCTGCGGCGGCCGAAGAGATGGCCTCCACCTCCAAGGAACTCGAAGAGCGCGCCGGCGACCTGGCTCAGGCCGTGTCCTTCTTCACGCTCAAGCGCAAGGCCCTGAAGTAGAAGCGCGACTTACGGCAGCCGCAGCACCTTGGCGTTGACGAACTCCAGAAGCCCCTGGCGTCCAAGCTCGCGCCCGAAGCCCGAGTCCTTCACGCCGCCAAAGGGCAGCCTTGGGTCGGACTTCACCAGGGCGTTCACGGCTACAGTCCCGGCTTCGATGAGCCCGGCCATCTTGCGGGCCAGGGCCGCGTTGGCGCTCCAGACGCTGGCCCCCAGACCGAAACGGGTGCGGTTGGCCAGGCGCAGGGCCTCTTCGGCGTCGTGCACGGTGGTGATGCTGGCCACGGGGCCGAACACTTCCTCCTCGAACACGGGCATGCCGGGTTTCACATCCGCCAGGATCACCGGCCTGAAATAGAATCCCGGTCCGGGCTCAGGCCCGCCCTCCAGCACCACGCGCGCACCCATGGCCACGGATTCGCCGACCTGTCGCTCCAGGTTGCGGCGCAGGTCGTCGCGGGCCATGGGCCCGATGCGCACTTCGGGCCGGGTGGGATCGCCCATCTTGAGGAGACTCACACCATGGGCCATGCGCTCGATGAAGTCATTCACCACGGGACGCGCCACCAGAAAGCGCTTGGCGGATACGCAGGTCTGCCCGGCGTTGTAGAAACGCGCGCCCACGGCGGAGGTGGCGGCCAGGGTGATGTCCGCGTCGGCCAATACGATGAACGGGTCGGACCCGCCAAGCTCCAGCACGGCCTTCTTGAGCGACGCGCCCGCCACGGCGGCCACGGCGGCCCCGGCGCGGCAGGAGCCGGTCAGGCTGACGGCGCGAACGCGCCTGTCCGCGATCACCTCGGCCACGCGCTCGTCAGGGAGGACGAGCGTGCGCATGAGGTCCGAGGGCATGCCGCACTGCGAGAAGATCTCCTCCACGGCCAGGGCGCAGCCGGTGACCGACGGGGCGTGCTTGAGCAGGAAGGAGTTCCCGGCCATGAGCACCGGGGCGGCGCAGCGCAGCACCTGCCAGAAGGGGAAATTCCAGGGCATGATGGCCAGCACCGCGCCAAGCGGATCGAACACGATGCTGGCGTCCTCGGGAGCTCCGGCGGGTTTTTCCGGGCGCAGCATCTCCTCGGCGTGGTCGGCGTAGAAGCGGCAGACGTTCACGCAGCGCTTCATCTCGGCCAGGGCTTCACCCGTGGGCTTGCCCATCTCGCGGGTTATGAGCCCTGCGAGCTCGGCGGTCCTCTCGGCCAGGATGTCGGCAGCCTTGTGCAGGCACGCGCCGCGCTCCGGCAGGCGATGGTTGCGCCAGCAGCGAAGCGCGGTCTGGTTTACGGCGAGGATGTCTTCGACCTGGGCGGGGGTATGCCACTCGTAGCGGGCGACTTCCTGCCCGGTGGCGGGATTTATGCTTAACATGGCTGAACCTCAAAAAAACGGGCGTCCGGCCCAGTGGCCGGACGCCCGGAGTACGTGCAAGCTGGCCGCAAGTCTAGTGGGGCATGGGCTCTTTGCCGTGGGTCATGGCCACCTGCTGGTGCGAGCCGCTCTTCTCTGCGGCGACGATCTTGAAGCCCTCCTCAACCAGGCGGGTGGCCTCGCGCTCGCGGATACGGCGGTTCTTGGCCCCGAGCACCACGGCCACCAGGCGGGTGTCGCCGCGCTTGGCGGTGACCACGATGTTGAATCCTGAAGCGCACACGAAACCGGTCTTCAGGCCGTCCACGCCCTCCACCTTGCCCAGCAGGGAGTTGGAGTTGTGGCGCACGCGCTTGTTGTGGGTGAACTCGGTCATGGAGTGGATGGACAGGGTCTCCGGGAAGGTCTTCAGGTAGGTCTGGGCCAGCACGGCCATGTCGCGGGCGGTGGTCACCTGTCCCTCGGCGGGCAGGCCGTTGGGATTGAAGAACTGGGAGTTGGTCATGCCGATCTCTTTGGCCTTGCGGTTCATGGCCTCCACGAAGGGGTGCGTGTCCCCCTTGCCCAGATACTCGGCCACGGCCACACAGCCGTCGTTGGCGGAGGCAATGGCGATGCCCTTGATGAGATCGTCCAGGGTGACGGTTTCGCCGGTTCTCAGGCGCATGGTGGAACCGCCCGCGTGGCTGGCCTCCTGGCTGACCGGGATCGACTCGTCGAGCTTCAGGGTGCCCTCGCGCAGGCGCTCGTTGATGAGGTACAGGGTGAGCACTTTGGTGAGCGATGCCGGAGGGATGGGCATGTCGGGTTCCTGCGCGAAGAGCACGCGCCCGGTCTGGATGTCCATGACCAGCGCGGCTTTGGTATCCACGCCGAACTCGCCCTTGTAGGAATCGGGCAGCGGCGCGGGAGCGGCTTTGGCCTGCCTGGTCTGCCTTGCCTCGCCCTCGGCGCGCTTCCTGCTTTTGGCCCCGGACTTCGACCTGGCGTCTGCGGCCTTGGCCTCGGACTTGCCAGGCTGGCGCGCAGCGTCCTTTTTGGTTTCCGCCTTGGCGCCGCGCGTCGTCTTCGAAGACGAGCCGCCGTCCTTCCTGGCGGAAGACTTGGCCGAAGCCTGCGCATGCTCGGAGGTCTTCTTATCGGTAGGAGTGGATTTGGCCTGCGAGAAATCGCCCGGCAAGAGCATGCTGAGTACAACCAAGGCGGCTACGAACACCGTCCATCTGCGCATTCCGTCGATCTCCATATCGGCTGGTCGCCGGTTGACAGCTTGTCCGGACCACGGAGGGATAGGCCGAAAGTCGGCCCGTTGCGTGGGTTCCGGTCATCCTGGGGGGCAGGATGCGTTCACCTCGTGCGAGTCGGAAAACCCCTAGCGCAACACGGCAAACTCATGCAACCCATTTTTCCTTTCATTTGCATTACAACATATGGAAATGTCCTTGTTGCAGTTGCTGACAGGGACACAACAGTACGTTGCAGAAACAGTCGAACGCGGGGAGCCTACTGCTGGGCCTGTTTCTCTTCCGATATAACAGGCTGATTTTCCTGATTTTTAATCTCAGGCTGCACGGCCTGGGGCGCCGAAGGCTGGCCCTCGGCCTGCGATTCCAGCCTTGGCTCGGGCTTGGGCGCCGCAGGGGTCAGGCGGGACAGATCGCCCTCGAGCTGGCTCACCAGAAGTTCCGCCGCCGTGGCAATGGAGCGCAGGTCCCCCTTGGCGTAGGCGTTGCGCGCAGCCACGATGCTGCCGCTGGCCACGTCCACCAGGCGGGCGTCCAGACGCACGGAATTGCCGTTCTTGGCCACGGAGCCGGTCAGCACGCCCTGCGCGCCCACCATGGTGCCGATGGCCTGGGCCACGCTGCCGGGGGCGTTGGAACCCTGGCCGAACTGCATTTCGTCCAGCACCTTCTTTATGGCGGCACGCTCCACAACGCCGAAAGAGCCGGAATTCACTGCGGCGGTAATGAGAAACTCCGCCGTGACGCGACCCAGGTTGTCCTTGACCGCCTCCGAAGTGACGGGATCGAACTCCAGGATGGCGATCTTGTAGGGCTTGGGCTGCGCCTGGGCAAAAGCCAGGCTCGAGCAGGCCAGCAGGGATATGCAAAAGAGCGAGACGAGTGTGCGCATGATGGCCTCCAAAACGCGCGGACCATACAAGGAAGGGGCACGGGCCGCAAGGGCGCGCAGGCCTCTCGGCAGCGGCCGGGAGCACCCCGGGCCAGACCCCGAAAGCCGCAGCAAGGCCGGTGCTGGGCGCACACGGGCGCTTGCATCGCCGATCCGCAAACGCGTTCCGCAGCGCATGCCGCCGTCCTGAAAAACAATAGCGCCGGTCGGCGTGGCCGACCGGCGCGTGAAGGCTGTTCGAGCTGTCGCCCGCCTACTGGCGAACGGAACGTTCGAAACGCGACTCCTTGCGCTCTATCAGGTAGCGGGCGAAGTCGGCGGCGTCCATGAACACCACGTCGGGCGAGCCCGCATTCCGGGCGATGGGCGCGAACTGGCCCAGCATTCCGGCGTCCTCGTGGATCCACCATTTTCCGGCGGGGATTTCCGTGCCGCAGCAGGGGGAGGACATGTCGGCCTGTGCGTAGCCCCAGCGCTGGCCCTTGAACTTGGGCATGTTGGTGCACACGCTTTCCACCAGGGCGTCGATGTCCGCGTCGGTGATCTCGGACTTGCGCTTCCAGTAGTCCAGGCGGCGCACTTCCACGGCCAGCTTGCGGATCTCTCCGTAGAGCTCGTCCAGCGTGGGGCTGGCGTGGGAGAAGGTGCGGCGGCGGCGCGCCGGGTCCAGCACGTAGAAATATTCATAGCCGCCTGAGGGCTCTTCTTCGCCGGTCTTGGCGACCTCGAAGCCCTTGGGCAGCACATCGGCCACCAGACGGCGCAGGTTCATCGGAACGTAGCTCATTGTAAGTTCTCTATATCACAGAGGAAATTGAAATTCTCACTGCAAAAGCCTGATGTAATTACATCATGTTCGGCAGTTTGTAAAGACAAGGAAGGGGATAATTCACCCGAGGCACAGTGCCACACATCCGGACTCGGACCGTTCCGACTCCGCATGCGCAGCAAGCCGAGGCATGCCGAGGGAAGCGCGAACGCTCCTCGGAAGCAATGCAGGATCACTCTCCGAAGAAGGGCCTCTAGACAGGGAAGATGGCGCAGACCTGCAGCAGATTGCCGACGGAAGCGCCCCAACCCGTACAGACCCTGATCGCCCCCACCGCCGGAAGAACGGTGGGCTCGCACAATCCCTCACCAAGCCCCGCTCTGTACACGGCCTTGAAGACCGGGCACCCGGGGCAGGACCGGGATGTGCCGCACCCGCTCAGAGAGCTTTGCGCATTGGAACACCCGCAGATTTCGCCCAGGCGCTTGCCCAGTACGGACGAAGACTCCTGCAGTTTCAGCATCCTATTGAATTGGACATTGGTGAACAGCACTTGTCGGAACTCGTTCAGCACCGCCAGTGACACCGGAATCGTATCCAGAATTCCGCCATGGACTGCGGCAATCTCGTTGTGCATCCTATCGATCTGATGAAACTGCGCCCTGGGGCCAAGGCAGGAAATCGCTAAAACGTCCATACACTTTCCTTGCAGGCAACACCTCTGAGAACATAATGCTTACGGACAACTATCAACTCGCCTGGCAACTCTTGTCCAGGTCCACGAAACGATTCTATATACACCTCCCAGAATCCAGTCAACACCTAATAAGACTCACCGACTGTGACTTCACGTCACCGTGCCAATATCAGACCGCAAACATCCACAATCGCAATATGAACAGTTATTCAATTATGCGTCGTCAACACTCCTCAAACAGCCGCAGTCGACAACCTCTCCGAAAAAGCCTACAGTTGAGCGAGAGGGCGACATGAAATATATCATCTTCGAGGACTTTGCCGGGCATCCGGCCCCGATCCTGTTCCCCAGCCGCATAAGCCACGGCGAGATGCGCGAACTGGTGCCCTACTCGAGCGTCTTGTCCGCCGGATACGTCGAGGCCGCCGACGGCTCCTTCCGGGTACACGGGCACTCCGTGTCGCTCGGGGCGAAATCGCGCCCCCAGGACCTGGAGATCATCGTGCGCCACCTCGCTCCCGAGGCCTAGATTTTTCCCGTCCGCAACGCTACAAGCCTTTCGTTGACGTTCATTCCCTATATAACAGTCAGGAGAGTCACGTGGAAGAATTCGAGATCGACCCCCAGGATCTGCTCCTGGAAAACGCCATGCGCGTCGTGTTCAAGGCCGCTGAAATGCTGGACGCCGAAACCCTCACCAGCACACAGTTGAAGGACATCTCCGGCGCTCTGCTCGACGCCACCCAGATCGTCGTGACCATCGAATCCGCCTGCGGATGCGACCATGACCACGAGACCGAGGAAGCCGAATAGCACACGCCAGATGGCCATTCTGCATAAGATTCTGTTCGTTCTGTTCTTCCCGCTCCTGACCGTCGCAGTCAGCGCGGCATGCTGGCTCACGGCCGGGATCGGGGAGAACGCCCGCGTGGCCCATTGGTGCCAGTGCCAATGGGCCAGGCTGGGCCTGTGGATCTCCGGGGTTCGCATCAAGGTGGACATCTCCAGGCTGGACCCGTCCGTTCCCTACGTGTTCCTGGCCAACCACCAGAGCCAGTTCGACATCCCGCTCATCCTTGCGGCGCTCGGAAAGCACTGGAACGTGCGCTTCGTTGCCAAGGAAAGCCTGTTCAGCATTCCCCTGTTCGGCGCGGCCATGGTGCGCACCGGGCATATCGCCATCCTGCGGGAGAATTCGCGCAAAGCCATGAAGTCCATCGACGACGCCGTGGCCGCGGCAGAACGCGGCATCTCCGTGCTCATCTTTCCCGAAGGCACCCGCAGCGACACCCCCGAACACCTTGGCGACTTCAAGATCGGCGGCATGATCATGGCGCTCAAATGCAAACGCCCTGCGGTCCCGGTCATCATGACCGGCTCCTATGAGGTGCTGCCGCGCGGATCTTGGATCCCCAACCCCGGAGTGGTGCACATCGAAGCCCTCGCGCCCTTCGACCCCTCCGAGCGGTTCACCCTGAAACAGCGCGAGGACTTCAGACTCTGGCTCAAGGAACTCATGGAAACAGCCTATCAGGAGCGACGCTCATGCCGGACGACGTAACCCTCTTCCCGCTGGGAGGCCTGGGCGAGATCGGCATGAACTGCCTGTGCATCTCCAGCGGCGACTCCATGGTCATGGTGGACTGCGGCCTCATGTTCCCCGAAGACTACCTCTTCGGCGTGGACGTGGTCATCCCCCGCTTCGATTTCGTGCTGGCCCGCAAACACCAGCTCAAGGCCATCATCCTCACCCACGGCCACGAGGACCACATCGGCGCGCTGCCCTGGCTGCTGCCCTACGTGGACGCGCCCATCTACGGCTCGCCCTTCACCCTGGCCCTGGTGGCCAAGAAGCTCGAAGAGCACGACCTTCTGAAAACCGCCGACCTGCGCCCCGTCCAGAAGAACGACCGCGTGGAGATCGGCCCCTTCGCCTTCAATTTCTTCCAGGTGTGCCACTCCATCGTGCACAGCTACGGCCTGGGCATCGAAACCCCGGTCGGGCGCATCGTCCACACCGGCGACTTCAAGATCGACCGCTACCCCCTGGACGGCCACCTCACCGACCTGGACGCCTTCAGGGCCTTCTCCGACCCCGGCATCCTGTGCATGCTCTCCGACTCCACCAACGTGGAACGCGAAGGCTTCGCCCTCACCGAAATGGAGATCAAGCAGTCCCTGGGCGAAATCTTCCGCAAAGCCACCGGCCGCATCATCGTCACGCTCTTCTCCAGCCACATCCAGCGCATGCAGGAGATCTTCGACCTGGCCCACGAAACGGGCAAGCGCGTGGCCGTGTCCGGCCGCAGCCTCGCCAGCAACATCGAGCTGGCGCGAGACCTCGGCTATCTGCGCATGCCCCCGGGCGTCTGGGCCTCGCTTGACGAGATGCCGGGCCTGCCCCTGGAGCAGTGCGTCCTCCTGGTCACCGGCTCCCAGGGCGAGCCGCTCTCCGCCCTCTCGCGCCTCGCCGCCGGAGACCACCGCCAGATGCGCGTGCAGGCGGGCGACCTTGTGCTCATGAGCTCGCGCTTCATCCCCGGCAACATCCGCGCCATCTACAAGCTCATCGACAAGCTCTACCGCCTGGGCGCAGAAGTGCTCTACGACCGCGTGCAGGCCATCCACGCCTCCGGCCACGCCCACAAGGAAGAGCTCTCCATCATGCTCGGCACCGTGCGGCCCAAATTCTTCATCCCCGTGCACGGCGAATACCGCCATCTGGTCAAGCACCGCAGGCTGGCCCTGGAACACGGCGTCACACCCGAGCGCGCCCTCATCATCGAGGACGGCCAGCCCATCACCTTCCGCGGCGAAGGCGGCATCCGCCTGGAAGACCCCATTCTGGTGGAACAGGTCTACGTGGACGGCAAGGGCGTGGGCGACGTGGGACAGACCGTGCTCAAGGAACGTCAGCTCCTGGCGGGCGAAGGCATGGTGGTGGTGATGCTGGTGGTGGACGAAAAGACCGGCCAGATCATGATCGGCCCCAACCTGATCTCCAAAGGCTTCGTGTTCGAACAGCACTACTCACACGTGCTGGAAGACGCCAAGTGCATCATTCTGGACACCATCGACTCCGTGCCGCCCGGCAACCCCGACAAGCTCAAGGAACGCATCCGCTCCGCGTTGCGGCGCTTCTTCAGGAAAGTGCTGGATAGAGATCCGGTGGTCGTACCGCTGGTCATTTCGCTTTAGAAGCCTCCGGCGGGCAAAGAGGGCTCCGCCCTCTCTGCACTCTCCCGCCAGGGGGATGATCCCCCTGGACCCTGCAATTCGCTTCGCGGGCAGCACCGTTACTGTTCAGATGTCTCGCAAGAAAGCCCTGAAGCGCGCAAAGCCGCGCTTCAGGGCTTCTTTAATCTTGAAATCACTGTCCCCGACGATGTCAGATAACTGGGATGCACTGCATCGAAAGCTCCCCGCCCGGCCACATGCGTCTTCCTCACCTGCATGCCATCCCGGCAGAACGCCCTTTGCGCGTGCCGGGTGCTGTCACGGTCGGGTTCTGGCGGGCGGGCGGCGAATCGTCTTTCACATCGGTTCTAGCCCGCCCGCCAGGACACGAACGGGACAGCACCCAGCTCCCTGCCATCCCCCCCGAAAGGCCTTGTCGCCAAACTCACTATGACAACGATTTTCGAGGCAGGGATC
>JBKICU010000053.1:0-78873 GCA_046566965.1 Acidobacteriota bacterium | reverse complement strand
CTGCGGGGGCTAGGCCCGCCTGTGACATTCTGCCACCCGGACCCTTCGCCCTCTGGCTGAAGCGGTGTGCGTTTCCAGGGTCCCGCCGATGTGCTGCGGGAGTTCCGTCTGGATTTGCCGTTCCTCTCCGAACATGAAGCATCGCTGCGCCGCGCCGGGCGCAGGCCGGCCTGACCGGACGGTCGGCCTGCGCAGCCGCGGGGCTTGGGCTGACGCTTTCCGCAAGTGGGCTTCAAGAGTGCGGACGCCCTAGGTCGAGGGCCCAAGCCATTCCGGATGGCGGGCCGTGCCGTCGAAGTGGTCCGTGGTCTTGAACAGCTCGTGTCTGCCCGAGGCCGCCACCTGTCTGGTCCGGGCCAGCAGGGCGTCCATCTGGGCGGCATCCAGGGGCTTGAAGGAACGCACGACCTGGAGCGCCTGGTCCAGCACGGCCTGGCTGTCGATGCCGGTGATCACCGTGGAGGTGGGCAGGCTCATGGCGTAGTGCAGACATTGCGCGGGCGTCACGACCCCGCTGTCCAGAATGAAGCGGTTGCCCATGGATTTCATGCCCAACACCCCGATCCCCTCGCGCACAAGCACCGGGAGCACCTGATGCTGGAAGCTGCGGAAGTGTGCGTCCATGACGTTCAGGGGCATCTGCACGGCATCGAACCGGAAGCCGTGCTGCGCGGCCACCTCGAGCATACGCAGATGGACCAGGGGATCCTTGTGGCCGGTGAATCCGATGTAGCGGACCTTGCCCGCTTTCCGGGCGTCCAGCACGGCTTCCATGGCGCCGCCCAAAGCGAAGATGCGGTCCGGGTCCTCGAGCCGGATGATCTCGTGGTGCTGCATGAGGTCGATCCGGTCGGTCTTGAGCCGCCGCAGGGACTCCTCGATCTGCCTGGCTGCGGTCTGCTTGTCGCGGCCGTCGATCTTGGTCATGAGAAAGACCTTGTCGCGATAGCCGCCTTCAAGGGCCTTGCCCATGCGGATCTCGCTGGCTCCGTCATGATAGTCCCAACAGTTGTCCATGAAGGTTATGCCGTTGTCCACGGCCCGCCTGACGATGGCGATGCTTTCGTTTTCGTCGGGTATCTCGCCAATGTGGGACCCGCCCACTCCGAGGATCGAGACACTCTCTCCCGTGTTCCCGAGCTTGCGGTAGAGCATGTCTCCCTTGCGGGTGGTGGGAAGCGGCGCAAACGGAGCGGACGGGTCCGCCACCGTCCGGGATGGTTCCTGCTGCGCGCCGATGCCGCTGGAGGCGGCCATGCCTGTCACTGCTCCTGCAAGAGTTAACGTCATGAATTTTCTCCTGTCGATGTCCATGTTCAACCTCATGCTCCGGCTCCGCTGAGCATGAACAGCCCGGACGAGTGCCCGGAGAACCGGATTTTAGGAGCGCTATACCATCGTGGGAAAAAAAATGACAAGCATGGACGTGAAAAAGGGGACGTCTGTGCGACGTCCCCTGTGGCTGTGCATATGCGGTCCTTGCCTTCAAGCCCGCAGGGCTCCTTGCCTTCAAGCCCGCAGGGCTCCTTGCCTTCAGCCCGCAGGGCTCCTTGCGTCGAGGGACTCCCTGGGCATGAAGGCCCGCAGCACCGGATGGTCCGAGGCCAGCGCCTCCTGCGCGGTGCCCGTGAACACGATGCGCCCCTCGTCCAGAAGCGCCACGCTGTCCGCGATGGTGAACACGTCCGGGATGTCGTGGCTGACCATCACCGCCGTGAACCCGAAGGCCCGCCGCGACTCGTCGATCAGCTTGAACACGCCCCACTTGCGCATGGGATCAAGGCCTGTGGTGGGTTCGTCGAACAAAATGATGCGCGGCTCGGTGACCAGCGCCCTGGCCAGGGCCACGCGCTTCTGCATGCCGCCCGAGAGCTGCGAGGGAAACTTGCCGGGCATCTGGGCCAGCTCCAGTTCCTTGAGCAGGCGCTCCACGCGTTCGCGCACCTGGGGCTCGGGCAGGTGCAGCTTCTCGCGAAGCGGCAGGGCCACGTTGTCGAACACGGAGAGGGAGTCGAACAGGGCCATGCCCTGGAACATGTAGGACATCACCGACTTGAGGCCCCGGCGCTCGGCGTTGGACATGTCCCCCAGGGCCCTGCCCTCGAACCACACGTCGCCGGAGTCGGGCCGCAGAAGCCCCATGACGTGCTTGAGCAGCACGCTCTTGCCCTCGCCGCTCTTGCCGATGACGGCGGTGAGGCCGCCCGCCTGGATGTCCAGGTCCACGCCCTTCAGAACGGGACGCCCCTGGAAGGACTTTTTCAGGTCTTTTATCTGGATGAGCGATGTGGACACGTGATGCCTCCGGGGCGGTTCATACCCAAGTGACCAGCAAATGCAACAGACGGCGTCCCCTCCTCGCGCGGGCCTTGTGCGACAAAAAATTGAACACTCCTGCTGCATGGTCGGGCGAAAACAGACGTCCGGGCGGCAGTTTGTGCCCCCAAACCGCCCCCGTCGGTCGTCGGCACGAAGGTTGCTTACGTAAAATCGCACCCGGCAGCCTAAAGCGCCGGGAAAGTCCTGCCGATAATCCATTCAGGAGATGAATGATCGAAGCAGGACCCCACTGGGCATCACACTGAAATGACGGGACATTTTGAAATGCGGCAACGTCTTGTTATCCTTTGCGAAAGCAAGTACCTTAAGCAAGTTCGGCGCTTTGCGGTCTTGCCGTCCGCGTTCACCTTCCAAACGAACGGTGGTCCTGGCACATGTTTCTGGTGAACAAAACATATTACCGGCCAAGCAAGGCGGCGCGCTATCTGGCCATCCTGGACACCCTCGCCCAGGACAGCCAGGTGAGCCAGACCGAGCTGGGCCGCCGCGCAAACCTTTCAGGCGCAATGGTGAACCAGTACCTGAAAGAGATGGCGGAGACGAACCTCATCGAGTTCGAACGGGTGAACGGCAAAAGTTACCGCTACCTGCTCACCGACGAGGGCGAAGCCCGCCGGAGGACCATGTTCTCCAGTTTCTCGTCGGAAACGGTGCAGATTTACACCGCCCTCAAGGCGGCCATCGTCCACAAGCTCGCCAACCTCAAGAGCCGCTCCCTGGTGAAGCTGGTTCTGTTCGGAGCCTCCGAGACCTGCGAGATCGTCTTGCAGGCCCTGCGCGCCACAGGCGGCTTCGAGGTGATGGCCCTGGTGGACAACGACCCGGCAAAGGCCGGCAAAACTCTCGGCGGGTACGTCATATCCCCGCCGGTGGTGCTCGGCTCCCTGCGGCCCCAGGCCGTTGTGATCACCTCCTACGGTTGCCAGGAGGAAATTCACGGGCAGCTTCAAGAGCTTTACGGGCAGCACAACGTGGAGATCATACGCTTATGAAGACGCCCTCCCCCATCCAGCTCAAGTCCGGCGTTGCCATCGGGCATGGACGCCCCTGCTTCGTGGTCGCCGAAATCGGCAACAACCACCAGGGGGATGTGGCCATCGCCCGCCAGATGGTCCACGAGGCCGCCAAGGCCGGGGTCCAGGCCGTCAAGTTCCAGAAACGAGACATGAACGCCCTGTTCACCGACGAGGGCCTTCAGATGCCCTACGGCGGCCCCAACAGCTTCGGCAAAACCTACGGCGAGCACCGCCTCGCCCTGGAGCTGTCCATCGAGGACATGATGGAGCTCAAGGAACTGGCGCAGTCGCTGGGCATGGTGTTTTTCGCCTCGGCCTGGGACCAGGTCAGCCTGGCCGAGCTCCTGGACATGGGCGTGGAAGTCCTCAAGATCAGCTCCGCAGACCTGGTCAACGTGCCGCTCTTGCGCCAGGCCGGAGCCACCGGACTGCCCGTGATCCTCTCCACCGGCATGAGCAGCCTGGAAGAGATCGACCTGGCCGTTTCCGAGCTGCGCCGCTTCCACGACAACATCATCATCCTGCACTGCAACTCCACCTACCCATGCCCCGACGAGTGCGTGGGCCTGCCGGTGATGGCCGAACTGGCCAAGCGCTACGGCCTGCCCGTGGGCTACTCCGGCCACGAGCAGGGCATCGGGCCGAGCGTGGCCGCTGCCGCGCTTGGAGCCTGCGTGGTGGAGCGCCACTTCACCCTGGACCGCACCCTGCGAGGCACCGACCATCAGGCGTCGCTCGATCCCGCCGGGTTTGCGCAGATGGTGGGCCTGATCCGCGAGGCAGAGGCGGCCATGACCGTGTGCCGCAAGGAAGTCTCCGACCCCGAGCGCAAGGTTGCCGTGAAGCTGCGCAAGAGCGTGGTCTTCGCCCGCGACCTGCCAGCCGGGCACACCCTGGCCGAGGCCGACCTCACCGTGAAATGCCCCGGCCACGGCATCAGCCCCGCGCACTGGGACGACGTGCTGGGCCGCACCCTGGTGACCGCCGTGCGCCACGAAGACCTGGTCCAGTGGGACCAGCTGGCTCCGGCCGTCAACGTGCGCGCCGGAATGGTGGACGATCTGCCCCTGGCCCAGAGCCGCTGAACACATCCGGACTCGGCGCGGACCCCCATGCCCCTGACAGCCGGGAAACCTGCGGTCCTCGCCAAGCCCGCGCACCACGCAGCGCCTTGTTTCCGGGGCGCTGCGGACCGGCCATGAAAGTCCTCCATTTCTCCATGACCCCCCTGGCGGGAATGCCCGTCAGGCTGGTGCAGGCGCTTCGCCGCCATACCGGCGTGGACGCCCGGCTGGTGGACCTCAAGCGCTTCGGCTTCTACGACCACGACCTGGTCCTGACCGAATCGCCGCAGGAGGTTCTTGACCTGGCCTGGGACGCCGACGTCATCCATCTGCACAACTACCTGGACTACGACTCCAAGGCCTTCGGCCGCATCGACTTTCGCGCCCTGGCCCAGGCGGGCAAACGCGTGGTGCGCCAGTTCCACTCCTCTCCGTCCCTGGTGGCCGAGGTCATGGGCATCACGCCTGAAAAGCTCCTGGCCCAGGACATCCCCTGCCTGGCCATCGCCCAGTACCCCGAGCGCCTCTACCCCAAGGCCATGATCGTCCCCAATTTCGTGCCCGAAACCCAGGAGGGCTACCTGCCCTCCTCAAAGACTCCGCGCTGGGACATCTTCTACAGCCACACCAAGGACATGAGCGCCTGGGCCGACCGCTGGAGCACCAAGGGCACGCCCGAGACCACAGCGCTCATCGAGGGGATAGCCGGACGCACGCGCGCGCGTACGCGCATCGTCACCGGCATGCCGCTGGCGCAGACCCTGGAAGAGAAGCGCGCAAGCCGCATCGTGGTGGATGATCTGGTCACCGGCAGCTACCACCTGACAGGGCTTGAAGGCCTGGCCCAGGGCAAGTGCGTGCTCTCGCACCTGGACGAGCGTTCGCTCATGCTGCTGCGCCGCTTCTCGGGCAGCGACACGCATCCTTTCGTCAACGTCCGGCTGGAAAACGCGGGGGAGGTGCTGGAGCATCTTGTCGCCCAGCCGGAACTCACCCGCGAGCTGGGCGTGCAGGGGCGGCGCTGGCTGGCCGAATACTGGCCGGAGGAGCGCATGATCCGCCACTACGAGCGCGTGTACGAGCTTCTCCTGGAAGATCCGCGGCTGGTTGCACGCCAGCCGGACCTGTCGCTGGAATCGCGCTCCAGGTATTTCCTTTCCCGCACGCTTCCCGACCTGATCTATAGGTCCAGGGCTTCGGCCTGGTCGCCCCCTGCCTGAGCGCCCGGGACTCTCGTTCTTCGTGTGGATGCCGGGAGCAACGGCTTGCGGGGCACGCCAGCTTCACATCGCATCGCCGGACCGGACCTGCGCGCGAAAGCATCGGCACTGCCGGAAGGCCGACGCGCATGCAGGACAACATCTTGAATTAGCAGATTTTTCTAGGGCGCAGGCCCTCCCCCTGGACAGCCACACGCACCGGGTTTACTCTTTTCCAGGTGGTTGAGGAGAGAGAATCGAACGAGCTTCGCGGGACCAGCGGCGGCCAACGCCGCTTCTCCTGGGCAGGGCCGCATACCCCTTGAGACGAACAAGGAGTATCTTCATGAATATGTTTCCGCCCGAAACTGTTCTTGGAGCGTTCAGGTATCTGCATTCGCTTTTCAGACGCAAGCCGTTGGCTGTCGCAGGCAGCTGCCTCCAATGCGGAAAATGCTGCGAGAGCCTCTGCATCAGTGTGGACGGAGGGTTCATCGAGTCCGGATATCAATTCCGGGAAGCCTGCGCACAAGATCCGCGATACGAGCGATTCGTCATCACCGGACAGGACAGTTTCGGACCGCTGGTATTTTCCTGTTCCATGCTCGTGGACAACAGGTGTGCCGACTACGCCAACAGACTTGAATTCTGCATGAGCTACCCCACGACGAACCTCTACTTCACGGGACGAAACGTGCTGCCGGGCTGCGGTTTCCGGTTCTCCTACGAATGACCGTTGGCGGCGCTCGCTGCGCTTACGCGAAAGAACGCAAAAAAGGCCGCCCGAAGGGTGGCCTTTTTTGCGTTCGGATTGTCTCCCGGGAACAACGGCAGCGCTTCGCGTCCTGGAAAGCAGAAACATGTGACGAACGTGCAGAATGTGCAGTTGGTGAACGCCTCCGGCGGCCAAAGGGCTGCGCCCTTTGAAATCCGCACGTATCCCATCCTGTTACCGACTCATGCTTCTGCCTGTTCGGATCGGCAGGCGACGACTCGGGCAGCAGCCTCGCGTTTACTCGAACCAGAGCCAATGTCCGCCCTTCGCGGCGCAATGCAACGAAACGCGATGGACTCCGGGCCCGGTTGCAGCGCTACCGGGCCGCCCGTACCGCCGAACGCCTGGCCTTCACGAACTCGATGATGCCGGGCAGGATGGACACCAGGATGATCAGGTAGATCACCTTGTTGAAGTTCTTCTCCACGATGGGCAGGTTGCCCACCAGATATCCCAGGCCGATCAGGCCGCCGATCCACAGCACGCCCCCGCCCACGGAGTAGGCCAGGAACTTGGTGTAGGTCATCTTGCCGATTCCGGCCACGAAAGGCGCGAAGGTGCGGACGATGGGCATGAACCGGGCGATCACCAGGGTCTTGCCGCCGTGCTTCTCATAAAACGCGTGGGTCTTTTCCAGGTGCTTCTTGTTCAGGAGCTTGCTGTCCTCCCGGCTGAACACGGCTGGTCCGGCGGTTCGCCCGATCCAGTAGTTGGTGTTGTCGCCGAGCACCGCCGCCGACATCAGAAGTCCCGTGGTCAGAAGGGGGTCCAGGCTGCCGGCGCCGCAGAAGGCTCCCACGATGAACAGCAGGGAATCGCCGGGAAGAAACGGCGTCACCACAAGGCCGGTCTCGCAGAAGATGATGAGGAAGAGCACCAGGTAGGCCCAGGTCCCGTAGTCTCTGATGATTATTTCCAGCGCTTCCTTGACGTGGCCGAGCATCCAGATGAACTGGGACAGGATTTCCATGCATTGTCCTTGATAGTGTGCGAATAGTGAGACGAGCCTGTTCGGCGCGGCCTACATAAGGCCGCTTCGTCCGGCAGGCAAGCGGGAAGTGTACCGACGCTTCGGAATCCGGATCGGCACGATGATTCCGGGACCAGAACAGCACCGCCTCATTGCAAGGAGTTTTCATGGACAACACCGGCTACCTGCTTCCCCACATCGGAACCATCGTCACACCCTACGACGACCTGGAGGACATCCCGCGCCAGTCGTCCCTTGCGATAGACGTGCTGGGCCGGGCCGAAGTGTTCCCGGAATACGCGCAAGGCCTGCTCACGCTCGAGGAATGCAGCAAAATCTGGCTGATCTTCCTGTTTGACCAGGCCAAACCGGTAGAACTGACGACGATCTCCCGCGAAGACGGCCGCACGCGCGGAATTTTCGCCACACGTTCGCCGCGCAGGCCTTCGCGCCTGGGCATGAGCGCGGTGGAGGTGGTCTCCGTGAGCCAGGGCGTCGTGGTGTTTCAGGGTGTAGACATGCGAAACGGCTCGCCGCTTCTGGACATCAAACCCTGCTTCGAGTTCTGACGCACCCGGCGGCAAAAGGGGAAAGCCCCCGCCCGGCTGCCGGACGGGGGCTCGGAGGAACTTTTCCGGGCCGTTCTGCCCACCGACGAGACTTTCTCCCGTGCCAGGGCGCACCGCCCGGGCACCCAACCGGCAAACGTCCTGCCCGTGGACCGGATACGGGGCCGGACAGGCAGGCCATACCGGATGAACGCGGGCGCGCCGTCCGGACTCTACTCCACGGTAAGGTGCTCGGCCTTGCCCACGGCCTCGGCCTTGATGCGGTTCAGGGCGTCGGCCAGGGTGGGCACAACGTGCTCGCGGATGTCGCCCGCCACGATGATGAACAGGACGTCGTCGCCGGGAACGAACGTGCCGGAGTTGGCCTTGGCCGTCACCGAGAAGATGCCGGGCCGCTGGGACAGCTCCTGGCAGATGGCGTCGATCTTGGCCAAGTCCGGCTTGATCTCCAGCCGCTCCACGGGCTTGCCGCTCTGGCGCTGGGTGCCGCGCACCACGCCGTTGTGTACCAGCAGCATGCCCACCTTTTCGGTGAAGCCGGGCTTCTTCTTCAACTCGGCGATTGCCTTGGAAATATCCATGTAGACCTCCGTGGTTGAGTATATTCTACAGGAGAAGGCCGGGCCGTGCCAAGAGGCTTTGGCGCACTCCCGGCCCGCGCCCGAAAAAAAGGACCGGAGCCACGCGGCCCGGTCCCGAATCGTACGCAATCAAATCATCTTCGGCGTGTCCCGGCGAGAACGCATAGCCTGCGACGCACTCCACGACGAGACCGAGAAAACCAGCACTATTGGTACTGTTACCCAGCCAAAGTTCATGCAACTTTCCGGCAACCACCCCACGGACGGGTCGGCTGCGGGCAAAGGCATGGCCCGCCGGGGTTTCCAAAGGGCGCAGCCCTTTGGCCGCCGGAGGCTATCCTGCTACACTTTGCAAAACCAAACCAAGAAAACCATTTACTTTGTTATTGAAAATCACTTCCTGTCTTTCAATAACGCGACACTAGCTCCCCTTCTTCAGGCCCGCATACCAGCCGCTGGCCTGCTCCAGGATGGAGTTTATGCGCCCGACCATCTTGTGGGGGTCGGACAGGTAGCCTTCCAGCAGGAGCGCCGATTCGTACAGCTGCTCCGTGGCCTGGTCGATGAACGGGTCCTTGGGGTCCGCGCCGTAGATGGCGATGAGGTTGCGGGTCAGGGCGTGGTCCGGGTTCAGCTCCATGATCTTCTCCGGGGCCGACTCGTCCTTGTTCATCATGCGCATGAGGCGCTGCATCTGGGAGCTCATCTGCCCGTCGGCGGCCACCAGGCAGGAGGGGCTGGATTTCAGGCGCTGCGAGCCGCGCACGTCCTTGATGCGCTCGCCCAGCACTTCCTTCATGCGGCCAAGCAAGCCCTCGAACAGTTTGGTCTCTTCGGCCGTGAGCGCCGCCGGGGCCTCGCCCGCGTCCGGGGCGTCGTCGAACCCTGCCAGATCCTTGGCCTGGGCCTGCTCGGCGGACTTGAAGGCGAATTCCTTGAAGTCGCCGATGGATTCCAGCACGAACTCGTCCACCGGCTCGTACAGGTAGAGCACCTCGATGCCCTTGCGCCGGAAGATTTCCAGGTGGGGGTTCATGTCCAGGGCCTCGCGGCTGGAACCCGACAGGTAGTAGACGGTCTTCTGGCCGTCCTTGGCGCGGGTGACGTAGTCGGCCAGGCTGGTCAGCTTGTCCGGGCCGTCCAGGGCCGAGGAATCGAAGCGCAGCAGTTCGGAGTAGGCTTCGCGGTTCAGGAAGTCGGAGTAGCCCAGCTTGAAGATCTTGGCGTGCTCCTTCCACAGGGCCGCGTAGCCCTCGGGGTCGGAGGAGGCCTTCTTGCGAAGCCGTGAGAGGATCTCCTTGGTGACGGCCTGGGCGATGCGGCGCAGCATGGCGTTCTGCTGCAAGGTCTCGCGGGAGAGGTTCAGCGGCAGGTCCTCGGTGTCCACCACGCCCCGGCAGAAGCGCAGGTACTCGGGCAGGAGCTCGGTTGCGTCCTTGGCTATGAGCACCCGGCGCACGTAGAGGTCCAGGCCGCGCTCGAGCTTCTGAAAGCCCAGGAATTCCTCGGCCTTGGCCGGCACGAACACCAGGGCCGAGAACTGCACCGGGGCGTCCACGTTCATGTGGATGGTCTCGATGGGGGCCTCGGGGTCGTGGGTCAGGAAGGTGTAGAACTCCTTGTACTGCTCGGCGGTCACGGAGGTCTTGGGCTCGCGCCACACCGCCGGGACGGTGTTCACCCGCTCGCCGTCCACCAGAATCGGGAACGAGATGAAGTGCGAATGGCGGTTGATGATGTCCTTGATGACCGCCGGGTCCGCGTATTCCTTGGCGTCGTCCTTCAGGTGGATCTCCAGGGAGGAGCCGCGCGTCACCTCGCCCTCGGCCAGGATCAGCTCGTAGCCGCCCAGACCGTCGGACACCCAGACCCAGGCCGCTTCCTCGGGCTCGGCGGACTTGGTGGTCAACACCACCTGGCGCGCCACCATGAACACCGAATAGAAGCCCACGCCGAAGCGCCCGATGATGGAGCTGGCCTTGGAGGCGTCGGAACCCAGGGCCTTCAGGAAGTCCTCGGAGCCGGAGTGGGCGATGGAGCCGATGTTCTCGACCAACTCGATCTCCGACATGCCGATGCCGGTGTCGGCGATGGTCAGCACGCCGTTTTCCTTGTCCGTGGTGATGCGGATCTCCAGGGGGAGCTCCGCGTCGGCCACGGCGACGCCGCTGCTCTGCTTGAAGCGAAGCTTCTCCAGTGCGTCCGAGGCGTTGGAGACAAGCTCACGCAGGAAAATCTCTTTGTTGGTGTAGACGGAATGCGTAATGATATCGAGCAATTTGACGATGTCGGCCTTGAACTCGCGCTTCGTGACCTTCTCGCTTTCGGACATGTCTCAACCTCTTCTGATGTGGTTTTGTTCTTTTACGTGCGAACGGTTGCACCTGATGCATCAGGCCTGCCCGACCGGCAGGGCTTCACTGGCCTCAGGAGAAGCCGCCCGGAGTGCACCCGGTGGGGAACGGGCCGGGAGCGAACGGCGTGGACGCGCCCTTGTCCGACGTCTGTCCGCACACCGGCGAGAGGATGCGCACGGCGCCGGACTTGCCGCACACGGGACATGCGGGGGCTTCGGCGGCGGTGGCGCTCATCAGTTCCTCGAAACGGTTGGCGCAGGCGGCGCACTGGTATTCATAGAGGGGCATGACGGGTCTCCTGGCTGGAATGTGCAGTCAACCGAGTACCTTAAACAGCGTCGCCGCCCTGTCAAGGGCCAGCACCCGTCCGGCTCCGTTCGAAACGGTGTTGACCGCCACCGGCCCGGGGCATATAAAAATGATGATGTTCTTTCCCGCCCGGGAGGCTTGACCGCTTCCGGGGTGTGATTATTGTAAACTTCCAAGACGCAAGTACGCAGAAAGGAGGACAAAAGCATGGTCATCGACTTCAGTCCGTTCTTCGGACAGCAGACGCCCCTCGACCGGATTTTCGAAGCCTTCTGGTCGCCTTCCATGTCCATCTCCCAGCGCCCCTACGCCTATCCCCCCGTGAACATCTCCGAGGACCAGGAGAACATCACCGTGCGCTGCGAACTTCCGGGCATGGACATCTCCGAGATCGACCTGACGCTCACCGAGTCGTCGCTGGTGGTCAAGGGCGAACGCCAGCCCGCAAAGGGCAAGTACTACCGCCAGGAGCGCCCCACCGGTGCGTTCCAGCGGGTGGTGAACATCCACTCCCCCATCGACCGCGAACGCGTGACCGCCAAGATGAAGGACGGCCTGCTGGAAGTGGTTATTCCCAAGTCCGAGTCGTCCAAGCCCAAGAAAATCTCCATCGACATCGCCTGATAGCGGAGGAAGCAGACAATGAGCGAAGAAACCAGGACCGAGGAAAAGGGCCTGCCCCGCGCCAAGCCCGCCACCGACATCGTGGAGACCCCGGACGGCTTCTACATCTACATGGATATTCCGGGCGTCTCCAAGGAATCCCTGATCATCGACCTGAACGAGGACGAGATCAAGGTGACCGGCAGGACCGCCTACCCCACGCCCGACGGCGAGAAGCTGATCCACGTGGAATTCGGCAACGGCGAATATTACCGGGGCTTCACCCTGTCGCACATCGTGGACAAGGCCAGCATCAAGGCCAACGTGAAGAACGGCGTGCTGGAGCTGCACCTGCCCAAGGCCGAAAAAGCCCAGCCGCGCAAGATCGACATCCAGATGGGCTAGCAGCCTGTTGAAAAATCCCCGCCGGCTGCGTTGCAGGGAAAAAGCCAAACCCTCACGTATGCCGAATACGCATCGGGCTTGACTTTTTTCTGCGCCTTGCCAGCGCGTTTTTTGAACAGGCTGCGCGAATCGACTTCCTCAACGGGCTGCCAGCTTTAGGCGCGGCCCGCAGCAAACGGAGGTACGTATGTTGGAACAATTCTTCCCCGCACTGCGCAGGAGCGACCCGGCCGGAAGGTTCCCATCCCCCTTCGAGGCCATGGAACGCATGATGCGCGAACCCTTCTCCGGCTTTGCCGCCATGAAGGACATCACCCCCTCGGTGGACGTCAAGGAAACCGAGAACGAGGTGCTGGTGAGCGCCGAGCTGCCCGGCGTGGACCCCAAGGACGTGGAGTTGACCCTGGATAACGGCGTGCTGACCATCCGGGGCCAGAAAAGCGAGACCAGCGAGCAGAAGGACGGCGAGACCGTGCTCTCGCGGGAGATCCGCTACGGAAGCTTCACACGCTCCCTGGCCATGCCCGCGGGAGTGCAGGCCGACAAGGCGTCCGCCAGTTTCGACAAGGGCGTTTTGAAGATCACCATACCCAAGTCGGAGGATGTGAAGCCTACGCGCGTGCCCATCGAAAGCTGAGCGGCGCGCGGGTCTGAAAGCAGGCCTGATGTCGCGACCTGCGCGGACACTCCGGCGAAAACACTGACGACTTTTGCATCGTCGCGTGCGGACGCGAAACACTGGCCGGGCCGGGAGGATATTCCCGGCCCGGCTTTTTTCAACGTGACGCGCAAACGTCACGCACTGCACCTGGACAAAATGCCGCGTTTATCGCATACACTTGCAAGAACACCTTCTTGCAGTGAGAACGCAAACATGAGTACCAGCGCATACCACGTCGTCCTGACCAGAAACGAAGTCGGCTATTTTGCCCACTGTCCCGGAGTGAACGGCTGCCACGGACTCGGGGAGACGCCCGAGGAAGCGCTGGCCGGTTTCAAGGCTTCCCTGGAGTTCTACATCCAGACTCTGCCGGACGCCCAGGGCCGCGCCCTGTTGAAGAACGTGAACCTTGGCCTGCGCCCGAGGGCCTGAACGCACGCGCGCCCCGTCGCGCAGAACGGGTCCGCCCCAGCGGGCTGTCCGCCAGGAATTCAGCGTTCGGGCAGGGCTGCAGTCCGGAGAACACACCCCGGCCATCCCCGTCAGAATCAGCAAGAGGCCGCGTGCCAGCAGGCCTTCCCCTGGCCTGCCGCCTTATACGCCTCAGCTCCAATCCCGGCCTTCGCTTCGGCTTCTGCACCATCCATGCGCGGGCCAGACAGGACGCGCGCTTCGGGTTCCCGGTTTGCATTGCCCGTTCATTTATCCTATTCTCGCTTCTCCGGTTGGCCGGGTTTCCTCCCGCCTTGCCCCGGAATATTCTGTTCTTTCCAGAGGATACCGGCATGCAGCTTCTCGACGGGAAGGCCACCGCACTTTCCATCCGCCAGAAACTCGCGGCGGATGTCGAACGACTGAAGAAAATCCACGGACGCGCCCCGCACCTGGCGGTGGTCCTGGTTGGCGATGATCCCGCCTCCCAGGTCTATGTCCGCAACAAGGAACGGGCCTGCGCCGAGGCGGGCATCACCTCCAGCGCCCACCGCATCGACGGGGGCGTCACCCAGTCCTCCCTGGAGGCGCTGGTTAGCGAACTGAGCGCCGACCACGAAATCGACGGCCTCCTGGTGCAGGCTCCCCTGCCCCGCCACCTGGACCTCCTGGCCGTGCAGTCCCTGGTGGACCCCGACAAGGACGTGGACGGCTTCCATCCCGTCAACGTGGGCAAGCTGTGCATCGGGCTGCCCTGCCTGATGCCCTGCACGCCAGCCGGCGTCATGGAACTGCTCAGGCATTACGACATCTCCTGCGAGGGCAAGAAGGCCGTGGTCATCGGGCGCTCCAACATCGTGGGCAAGCCCATGGCCCTCATGCTGGCCAGGGCCGAGCTCATGGCCAACGCCACCGTGACCATCTGCCACTCCCGCACGCCCGACCTCGTGGGCGAGTGCCGATCCGCCGACATCCTGGTGGCGGCCATCGGCCGGGCCAGGTTCGTCACCCGCGAGATGGTCAAGCCCGGAGCCGTGGTGGTGGACGTGGGCATCAACCGCACAGAGCAGGGTCTGTGCGGCGACGTGGACTTCGAAGCCGTGAAGGACCTGGCTTCGGCCATCACTCCCGTGCCCGGAGGCATCGGCCCCATGACCATCGCCATGCTGCTGGCCAACACCGTGAAGGCCTACACCTGGCGCATGGAGCGCTGAGGCGGCGCGATGGCTCGCGTTTTCCAGACATTCGCGACTGTGGTGCTGGCCCTGCTCCTGTGGAGCGGGGCCGGCCTCGCGGCCAGCCTCACCGTGGCAAGTCCGGCCTTCAAGGACGGCGACAAGATGCCTCGATCCTCAGGATGCGAGGGAGGGGAGCACTCCCCGGCCCTGAGCATCAGCGGAGCCCCGGCAGGGACCAGGACCCTGGCCATCCTCATGACCGAACAGCATTCCTCGAAACCGGGAATCGCGTTGTGGATGGCCTACAACCTCCCCGGAAACCTCGCCAACCTGCCCGAGAACCAGCCTCGAACCCGACAGTTGAAAGGCGAGGGGATGCAACTGCAGGGTCCCGGAGGAAAGCTTGGCTACACCGGACCTTGCCCGCCCTCCGGCCTCACCCGCCGTTACCTCATCGAGGTGTTCGCCCTGGACGCCGCCCTGGACCTGCCCGAGAACGCCACCAAGCAGGAGTTCCTCCTGGCTGTGGAAGGCCACATTCTGGCCAAGGGCAAACTGTCCGGCAAATTCAAGAAATAACGAGTTTCGGAGCGGGATTCACGGTTGCCCCTGTTTCCCGCGGTCGGCAGCCGGTTTGTTTTTCGTCTACCGGACCAGATTGCATCCTCAATGGTCCTGTTTCAGGCGTGATTTCCCGTTCCCGTAACGCCAGGACGGCAGTGGCGGACACGTAAAGGCGTCACACTGCCTTCCCCGAGCCATTTCTTGACAAATACCACACGCAACGCTGATAGCAGGCACATGCTTTCACACCATCCCGGAGCGTGTCTCCGGCACTGAATACACACTTTCATGAAACGCGTTCACCAGTATCCCGCCCTCCTCTCCGTGCGTCACTCCGTTCCGCGTAGGGGGAACGCTCCGGCACGGCATCTGGCGCGGGCCTGTTCGTTCGCGCTCCTCCTGGCGTTATCCTCGCTCCTGTACCTGCCCCAGGCGCGGGCCTCCGATTCAAAAAACATCTCCCACGGCCAGCCTTCGCTGATCCGTCTGCAACTGAAGTGGAAGCATCAGTTTCAGTTCGCCGGGTATTATGCCGCCATCGAAAAGGGGTTCTTCGCCAGGGAGGGTCTGCGCGTCGAACTGATCGAAGGCGTGCCCGGCTTCACCCCGTCCGAACGCCTTTTCACAGGCGAGGCCGACTACGCGGTTGATTCCACGGCCATCCTGCTCCAGCGCCAGAAAGGCAGAAAGGTGGTGGCTCTGGCGGTCATATTCCAGCATTCGCCAAACATCCTGCTGACCCGGCGCGACAAGAGCCTCACAACTCCCCAGTCCCTGATGGGCAGGCGGATCATGTTCACCGACCCCACGGACCCAGAATGCCGCGCCATGCTGGCCAACGAGGGCGTCTTTCCCAAGGACTATACCGCGGTGTCGCACACCTGGAGCATCGATTCCCTGGTGAACGGCACTGTGGACGCCATGTCCGCCTACCTCACCAACGAGCCTTTCCTCATGGAGCAGCGCGGGATCGCTCCGGGCATCATCTACCCGAACCATTACGCAGTGGACTTCTACGGCGATTGCCTCACCACCTCCGAGGCCGAGATAACCGAACACCCGCGCAGGGTCGAAGCGCTCCTGCGGGCCGTGGGCGACGGCTGGCGCTACGCCATGGCCAACCCCGCGGAAATTGCGGACCTGATCCTGGCGCGCTACCCCACCTCGAAAACTCGCGAAGAGCTGCTGTACGAGGCCGAGGCCATGCGCAAGCTGATCCTTCCCGAAATGGTGGAGATCGGACACATGAACCCGGCGCGCTGGAAACACATCGCGCAGACCTACGAGCGCCTGGGAATGTTGCAGCCCGGATACAGCCTGGAGGGATTTCTGTATCCCGAATTCAAGCAGGCACAGGAGGAGCGCGAACGAGACACCGTCCGCACCTTCCTGATGGCGACAGGCGCCGCCGCACTGGCCGCTGCGGCGGCGGGAGTGGCGCTCTTGGTGTTCAACACGCGCCTGAGCCGCATGGTGGCCGAACGCACCCGGGAAATCGAACAGTCCCGCGATTTCTTCCAGAACGTCATCAACAGCACGTCCGACCCCATCTTCGTGAAGGACGCGCAACATCGCTACGTGCTGTCCAACGACGCCACCGCGCAACTGTTCGGCAGAAGCCCCCAGGCCGTCGTCGGGCTCACGGATTTCGATGTTTTCCCGCCGGAACACGCCGCGTTCATCAGGAAAAAGGACGAAGCCGTCATGGAAAGCGGGCGCGAGGACCTCTTCGAGGAATGCCTGCCCGACAACACCGGCTCCATGCGCAACTTCCTGACCAGGAAGACCCCCTACACCGACAGCTCCGGCAGGGCCTTCATCCTGGGCGTGGTCCGGGACATCACCGAGTTCAAGCGCATGCAGGACATGGTTGTGCAGGCCGAGAAGATGATGTCGCTTGGAAGCCTGGCTGCCGGCATGGCCCACGAGATCAACAATCCCCTGGGCATCGTCATGCAGTCCGTCCAGAACCTCCACCGTCGGCTTTTCGAAAGCCTGGATGCCAACAAGCGGGTGGCCGGGGAACTGGGCCTTGATTACGAGGCCATGTCTGTCTACATGCGCCGCCGGGGGATCCTGGACGCGTTGGACGACATCCGCGAGGCCGGGCAGCGGGCCGCGACCATCGTCAGGAACACGCTGGAGTTCAGCCGCAAGGGGGACTCCGAGATGCAGCCGTGCGACCTCGCGGCCATCATGGAAAACGTCCTGGGCATCATCTCCAGCGACTACGACCTGGCAAAGCGCTACGACTTCAAGAAAATTGAGATTCTCAAGGACTATTCCCCGCAGTCCTTCCCCGTGCCCTGTTCGCGCACCAAGATCGGGCAGGTCGTCCTGAACATCCTCAGAAACGCCGTGCAGGCCATGGCCTCGGTCGCGGACCCGGTCGTTCCTCCAAGGCTGTGCATCCGCATACTCCCCGAGGGGGACTTCATGCGCCTGGACATCGAGGACAACGGGCCGGGCATGGACGAGGCCGTGCGCAAGCGCATCTTCGAGCCCTTCTTCACCACCAAGGGACCGGGCGAGGGCACGGGCCTTGGCATGTTCGTATCCTACAGCATCGTCACCGAGCACCACGGCGGCCAGCTGCTGGCAAGTTCAGCTCCGGGCAAGGGGACCACGTTCTCCATGCTGCTGCCGCGCGAACCCGCCGCACAAGGCGCGCCAACCTCGCCACCTGCCTGATCAAGGAGGATTCCATGAACCGCCGCGAATTCATCGAAACCGGAGCCGTCCTGGCGGCCAGCGCAGTCCTGGCCGCCGGCGTTGCCTCACCCGGCCTGGCATCGGCCCAGGCGCAGGACATGGCCCTTCCCCCGCCCCGGACCACCGGCGGCAAACCCCTCATGGAAGCGCTCATGGAGCGCCGCTCCACCCGGCGCTTTTCCTCCAGGCTCCTGGAACCGCAGGTGCTGTCCAACCTGCTGTGGGCGGCCTTCGGCATCAACAGGTCCGACGGATCGGGCAAGCGCACCGCCCCCTCATGGAAGAACCGCCAGGAAATGACCGTTTATGCGGCACTGCCGGGCGGCCTGTACCGGTACGATGCCATGGGCCACGCCCTGGCCGTCGTTTCGGCCAAGGACGTCCGCGCCCTGACCGGCAGGCAGGATTTCGTGGCCACGGCTCCCCTGAACCTCATCTATGTGGTCGATTTCTCGAAGATGAGCGACGCCGCGCCGGAAGAGAAGCTGCTCGTCGCGGGCTACGACTCAGGGTCCATCTTCCAGAACGTGTATCTGGCGTGCGCCTCGCTGGGACTGGCGACAGTGGTCCGGGCCAATGGCGACAAGTCCGCCCTCGCCAAGGAAATGAACCTTGGGGCGGACCAGATGGTCACGCTGGCCCAGACGGTGGGCTATCCGGCGGGGTAACCGTCGAAGCGGACGACTGGTTGAGACGGGTGAGCAGGAGCGGCCCGCCACGGCATTGGCCGAGGGACGCCCGCGTCATGCCCGGAAGCGTCACGCGCGATGCAAGGATGCCCCGGGCGTCCGGAGACAGAGGTCCGGCCGTCATGACGGCTCGCCCGGCGTCTGTACGGAAAGCCGCCGCAGGGCGTCATGGACGACCTTTCAGCACCTCTATCAGGTCGTCCACGGTCCTCACGATAACGTCGCAGCTCGCCTGGATCATGGCGTTCACGGTGGCGCCCGGAACGTCCCCGGCCTGGCGGAAGTCCGTCCTGATGCCGATCACTGGGATGCCCCTGGCGTGCGCGAAGCCGATCTCCCAGGCCGTCCCGTCGTCCACCTGAGCGCCGTCCAGCAGGGCCACCATCAGGCCGCTGGCTGCCAGGGCGTCCCGGCAGTCCGCCATGACCACTCGCGAGGCGTCAGCGCCCCATCTGGCTATTTCGTCCTGGTCGAACAGTTCGAAGGGCCAGATGACCATGTGGCCCGTCTCGGCCTCGATGCGGGATTTGGCAGCCCGGTGCCAGGCCTGGTCGGCGTGCGAAAAAAGAGGTCCCGCAAGATAGACGATGGACATGGCGATCCTTTGCCTGGGGCATTCGTCCCTGAGGCCCGCGTTGCGCAGGGGTTGGCTCAGGGAAATTCCTTCAAAAGCAGCTCCATCACCCGGCCGGTCGCCTCTTCCAGTTCCAGCAGGAATTGATCAGCCTGGATCGGCGGGACGCTTCGTGCGGCCCGTTCGAGGTTCGCAGCGCACTGGCGCACGGCGGAGGCTCCGATGACCCCCGAAGCGCCCTTGAGGGCATGGGCGGACTCCGCGAGCCGGTCGTGGTTCCCCCCGTTCACGGCCTCGCGTATTTCCCCAAGCCGCCTGGGCAGTTCCACCTTGAAGATGTCGATAAGCTTTTCCTGCAGATCGGACTTGTCTCCGAAATGGGAGTCGAACCAGGCCGTGTCCAGGTCGGGCAGTTCCTGTTCGTCATGATGGGGGCCGGCCCCGGAGGGGGCCGCCCTGCGGGCGCTCCCTTCCATGGCCAGCTCCAGCTCTCGCGTGAGTTCGTCCAGGTCCACCGGCTTGGCGATGTAGCCGTCCGCCCCTGCGGCCAGGAACCGCTCGCGGTCGCCTTTCAGGGCGTGGGCGGTCATGACGATGATGGGGATGTCCGGATCGAACGTTCCGGACTTCGAGCTTCTGATGATCCTGGTGGCTTCGAGGCCGTCCATCTCGGGCATGGCGATGTCCATGAGGACCAGGTCGTAGCGCTCCAGGCCGAGCATCTCCACTGCCTGTTTTCCGTTGGCCGCGATGGCCACCGAATGCCCGGCCCTCTTCAGGAAGCTTTCGGCGAACATCTGGTTCATCCTGTCGTCCTCGGCCACCAGTATCCGCAGGGTTCCATGGTCCCCGGTCGGGACGGGAATGGCCCGCGCAGCACCGACGCCTTCGCCGGACTGGCCGGGGGGGACGCTGAAGGCCGCCGTGAATTTGAACGTGGATCCCGATCCCGGCTCGCTCTCCGCCCAGATGTCGCCGTGCATCATGCCCGTGAGTTTTTTGGAGATGGCAAGGCCCAGGCCGGTTCCCCCAAAGAGCTTGGTGGTGGACGAGTCCGCCTGGGTGAAGCTTTCGAAAATGGTCTCCAGCTTGTCCTTGGCGATGCCTATGCCGGTGTCGCGCACCATGAACAGGAGCCGGACGCGCTGTGCATCGCCTTCCTGGGCCTGGACGGGCTGGTGCGGCCACACCGACAGCTCCACCATTCCTTCCCGGGTGAACTTGAGAGCGTTCCCGAGGAGGTTCGCGATGACCTGGCGCAGGCGTTCCGGATCGCCCTGAAGGACATCCGGCACGGTGTCGTCCACGTGAAGCTTCAGGGCGATGCCCTTGCTGTGCGACTTGCGCGCAAAGGCCTCCACGATCGTGTCCAGCAAGGGGCGCAACGCAAAGAGTTCCGACTCCAGGTCCAGGCGTCCTGCCTCGATCCTGGAAAAATCCAATACGTCGTTTATGATCTGCTTGAGCGATGTTCCGGCTTCCAGGACCCCCTCGAGGAACCTCCGCTGCTCGCCGGACAATTCGTCCCGCAACGCCAGCCTGGTCAGGCACAGGATGGCGTTCATGGGAGTCCTGATCTCGTGGCTCATGTTGGCCATGAACTCGCTCTTGGCCCTGCGGGCCGACTCGGCCGCCTCTTTGGCCCGGAGGAGTTCGTCCCTGATGCGCCTGCGCTCGGTGATGTCCACGAAGAGGCCGTCGTAGGAGGTCATCCGGCCAGAAGCGTCGCGCCTGGGGACAGCGGTGCTGGATATCCACCGGACGCTGCCGTCCTTGTGGAAGATGCGGTGCGAGATCTCCGAGCAGCCTTCGCCGTGGCTGTCCAGAAAGCGCCGGGTGCAGTCCCGGACCGCTTCCCTGTCCTCGGGGTGGATCATCTTCTGCGTCAGATTGGGATCGGCTTCGTAATCCTCGGAGGTGTAGCCGGTGACGGCCTCGCACTCGGAACCATGAATCATGCGAGGAACGTTCCCGCTATCGAGAGTGGCCGTGAAGGTACAACTGGCCACCGAAGTCAGCAGCCTGCGGGAGCGGGCTTCGCTCTCGCGGAGAGCGAGTTCCGTCTGCCTTCCCCGGGTGATGTCCTCATAAGCGCCCAATACGCCTTTTATGACCCCGTCCGCATCGAGCAGGGGGATCTTGTTGATCCGTATCCATTTCTGCCCGCCATCGGAAGTAATCCGAGCCTCCTCGGAACCGATCATAGCCACGCCGCTGGCCATGATCGCGCGGTCCCCGGCGCGCTGGGCCTCGGCCTGCTCGGTCCAGGCCATGTCGAAATCGCTTTTTTCGACGATGTCCTCCGGGCGGTCATATCCGGCGTCTGCGGCGAAGGCCTTGTTGCCGCCCAGGTAGTTGAGGTCGGCATCTTTCCAGAAGACACGGGCTGGCAGCGCGTTCAGCACCTGTTCCAGCAGAATGCCGGATTCGCGCAGGTCAAGGGCCGCGTTCGGATTCAGGCTCGCAAGCGTACTGGACCGATTCGAAGCGCACGAACCGGAGGCAAGGGCCTCTTCCAGTTCGGTTATGCGTGAGCGGGCCGCCTTCAGTTCAGATTCCAATTCGTCACGTGTCATCATGTCCATGAGAACCGCCATCCCTATGCGGTTGACCATGCCAAGGGAGTTGGGACCTGCCAATCTATTCAATTCAATACCCCAGGGCACAGGACTCTTGCAATAGTCATCAGAAGCCTGCGGCAACTGACATGTATTCGAAATTGTCTTTTCCTTAATGCGGCGCCGTTCCCGGCCTCATAACGTCTCCATATACATGGGCCGTTCAGGAGGGGGGACATGCCCGAGCGCAGACGCCCCGTGTCCCGTCCCTTGGGAACGCGACGGCAGAAGAATCGGCGGCACGCGATGGGGCCTCTTCCGACTGAATACCGAGCCTCTTCTATATCAGAAGAACCGGAGCGGGCGACCCTGCAAAAAACGAAAAGGGTCCCGGACTTTTCGTCCAGGACCCTTGTGGTTTCGTGGCTCCCCGGGGGTGACTCGAACACCCAACATTCTGATTAACAGTCAGACGCTCTGCCGATTGAGCTACCGGGGAACGGAAGGCCTGCACGGTTTCCCGTGCCTGCTTGGCGTTGCGCTGTGGCGCCTCGCGTCGCGGAAAGACGGTTTATGAAAACAGGCCCTCCACGTCAACCTTTTTTTTTCAAAATTTTTCCGTTTCTTGACGCTCACAGGGTTTTGACTTAGGGCATGCCGATTCCTTTCGTCCCTCTTTTTCGACCACGGAGAGTTCCTTTGGCATCCCAAGACAAGCCTCGCCGCCGCGAGTACAAGCTGCCGGTAAAATCTGACAAGGTCGAGCGGTTCCATCCCCTGCTCGACGCCCTGGCCAACCGCGATGAACTCAACGAGGTCATCAAGAACCGGGTGGCCAAAGCCTGCCAGTACCTCGATGCGGACATCCCGCTCTATCCCAACGATTTCGTCAAGACCGACGACCTGGGACGCACCCTCGCCGACCATGACGCCCTGGACGAGGAAGCCCTCCAGGCCCTGGACCGGGTGTTCTCCGTGGCCGGGCGCATCGTGGCCATGCGCTCCTTCGGCAAGGTGGCCTTCTTCCACATCCAGGACGCCTCCGCCCGGCTCCAGTGCTACGCCGCCCGCGAGGACATGGGAGAGGAAGCCTACGGCCTGTTCAAGAAGCTGGACATCGGCGACGTGGTCGGCGTCACCGGAAAACTCTTCCGCACCAAGACCGGCGAGCTGACCCTCTCCAGCGCCACCGTGCGCCTGCTCACCAAGTCCATGCGCCCCCTGCCGGAAAAGTACCACGGCCTGAAGGACATGGAGATCCGCTACCGCCAGCGCTACGTGGACCTCATCGTCACCCCGCGCACCGCCGAGATTTTCAAGATTCGCACCCGCATCGTCTCCGGCCTGCGCCGTTTCCTGGACGAGCGCGGCTTCGTCGAGGTGGAGACGCCCATGATGCAGGCCATCCCCGGCGGCGCCACGGCCAAGCCCTTCCTGACGCACCACAACGCCCTGGACCTCCAGCTCTACATGCGCATCGCGCCGGAGCTGTACCTGAAGCGCCTGCTGGTGGGCGGCTTCGAGAAGGTCTACGAGATAGGCCGCAACTTCCGCAACGAGGGCATCTCCACCCGGCACAACCCGGAATTCACCATGTGCGAGTTCTACTGGGCCTACGCCCGGTTCGACGACCTCATGGACCTGACCGAACAGATGTACGCCACCCTGGCCCGGGACGTGTGCGGCACCACAAAGATCACCTACCAGGGCCAGGACATCGACCTGACCGCCGGGACCTGGCAGCGCGTGCAATTCCACGAGTCCCTGGAGAAGATCGGCGGCGTCCCTCCGGAAATCTACACCGACTACGAAGCCTGCAAGGCCCACGTGCTCAAGCACGGCGAGAAGGTCCTCAAGGGCGAGAAGCTCGGCAAGCTCCAGGCCAAGATCTTCGACCTGTTCGTGGAGCCCAAGCTCATCCAGCCGCACTTCATCTACGGCTACCCCACGGACATCTCGCCCCTGTCCAGGCGCAACGAAGCCAACCCCGAGGTGACCGACCGTTTCGAGCTCTTCATCTGCGGGCGCGAGATGGGCAACGCCTTCTCTGAACTGAACGACCCCGTGGACCAGCGCCTGCGCTTCGAGGAGCAGGTGGCCGAAAAGGACGCGGGCGACGACGAGGCCCACTACATGGACGAGGACTACGTCCGCGCCCTGGAGTACGGCATGCCCCCGGCGGCAGGCCAGGGCATCGGCATCGACCGGCTGGTCATGCTGCTGACCGACTCGGCCTCCATCCGCGAGGTCATCCTGTTCCCGCTGCTCAAACCCGAGAGCGTCGCCGCCGAATGAAATTCGAGCTGTTCATCGCCCTTCGGTACCTGCTCACCAAGAGGGAGCACTCCTTCATCTCGGTGATCTCGCTCATGTCGGTGCTGGGCGTGGGCCTGGGGGTGGCGGCGCTCATCGTGACCATGGCCGTGATGACCGGCTTCTCCACGGAGTTTCGCGACAAGCTCCTGGGATTGTCCTCGCACGTCATCACCGGCGTGGCCGGGGCTCCGCTTCGCAACTATCCGGCGCAGATGGAAAAGGTCGCCAAGGTCGAGGGCGTCACCGCCGTGACCCCGGTGGTGTACTCCGAGGTGATGCTCTCCAAGGCGGGATCGCCCAAGGGCGTCATCCTGCGCGGCATCGACCCAGACAGCGCCCGCAACGTCCTGACGCTCCACAAGGACATGGTGGAGGGGGACGACCAGGCCCTGTCCAGGCCATCCGAGGTGCCGCCGATCCTCCTGGGATCGGAGCTGGCCTCGCGCCTGGGCGTGGCAGTGGGCTCCACGGTGAATGTGCTCACTCCGTCCCTTCGCGGCTCCGCCGTGGGCTTCACCCCCAAGGTGAAGATCTTCCAGGTGGCGGGCATCTTCAAGACCCACATGTTCGAGTACGACTCCTCCTCGGCCTTCGTGTCCCTGGCCGCGGCCCAGGAGATGCTCGGCTTCAAGTCCGACGCCGTCCTGTACCTGGACGTGCGCCTGAAGGACCCGGACAAGGCTCCCGAAATCTCGAGCGAAATCGTGAAGGCCCTGGGCGGCATGCCCTACTACGCCCGCACCTGGATCGACATGAACGGCAACATCTTCGCCGCGCTCAAGCTCGAACAGCTGGGGCTTTTCGTGGTGCTCATGATGATCGTGCTGGTGGGCTCCTTCTCCATCATCACCTCGCTGGTGCTGCTGGTCATGGAAAAAACCCGCGACATCGCGATCCTCATGTCCATGGGAGCCACGGCGGACGCCATCCGGCGCATCTTCCTGCTCCAGGGAAGCATCATCGGCGCGGTGGGCACGGTCATGGGACTCACCCTGGGCGTGTCCGTGGCGCTGCTGCTGAAAAAGTTCCAGTTCATAAAGCTGCCTCCCGGCGTCTATCCCATGGACACCCTGCCCGTGCAGCTGGTGTGGTCGGACATGGCCGTCATCGCGGCCACGGCCTTCATCCTCTGTTTTCTCTCCACGCTGTATCCGGCCAGCAAGGCCGCCTCTCTTAAACCTGTGGAGGCCCTGCGCCATGACTAGGCCGCTGTACTCGCTTCGCGGCCTGGGCAAGGACTACGCCGGCCCCGAAGAGGCCGTGCGCATCCTGGGCAGCATCGACCTGGACATCGCCCCCGGAGAATCCGTAGCCATTCTGGGTGCTTCCGGGTCCGGCAAGTCCACGCTGCTGCACATGCTGGGCGCGCTGGACACGCCCACCCGCGGCACCGTGGAGTTCGACGGAAAGGACATCTCCAGGCTGCGCCCCGCAGAGGCGGCCCAGCTTCGCAACCGCGACATCGGCTTCGTGTTCCAGTTCCACCACCTGCTGGCGGAATTCACGACCCTGGAAAACGTGGCCATGCCCGCACTTATCGCGGGCATCGACAGAAACGAGGCCATGGACAAAGCCCGGAGCGCCCTGGTGCTTTTAGGGCTTGAACAAAGACTGCTTCACAGGGTAACAACGCTGTCCGGCGGGGAGCGTCAGCGCGCCGCCATAGCCCGTGCCGTGCTGCTGGGCCCCAAGGTCCTGCTTGCGGACGAACCCACAGGCAATCTCGACGAAGCCACCGGAGAGCGTGTCGGCGAAATGCTGGCTGCGCTCAACGGTGATCTTGGCATGACTCTGGTGGTGGTCACCCACAACCAAAACCTGGCCCGACTCATGGGCCGACGGATGGAACTGCATGGTGGAGAACTCTCTGCGCGGCCCTAAGCGTACCGGTCTGACCCTCGCCCTTCTCGCGACCCTGCTTCTCTGCCTCACCGGACAGGCCTTCGCCCAGGCCGGAGCGGGCAAGGTGCTGGTGTTGCCCTTCGCGGTCAACGCCCCCGGGGACAAGGAAGCGCTGCGCAAAAGCGTCAGCCAGCTCCTGGTCGAACGCCTGAAACAGCAGGGCGTGGCCGTGGTGGACTCCGCCGCGGCCGTTTCAGCTTTGAAGGGCAAAAAGGAAGTGACCTCCGCTTCCGAAGCACGCCAGGCCGCCCGCGCCGCCGGCGCCGCCCTTGCCGTGTTCGGCACGGTGAGCCAGGTGGGCGAAGCCCTCTCCATCGACGCCAAGACCGTCGCCGCCTCCGGTTCCGACGAACCGGCCGCCATCTTCGTCACCCGCCCCGGCGTCATGGCCCTGCCCTCCGCCGTGGAGGAGCTGGCCCAGAAGATCAAGCCCGACGTCGCCCCCGCAGCTTCCGGAATAAAGGTCGTGGAACTCGACGTGGAAGGCAACAACGCCCTGGAAAAGGACGTTGTGCTCCTCAAGGTCAAGACCCAGGTGGGCGACCCCTTCGACTCCAAGACCGTCAACGACGACCTCAAGCGCCTGGTGGAACTCGGCTACTTCGACGACGTGCAGATCCGCGTGGACGACGTGCGCGGCGGCAAGCGCGTGGTGTTCGCGGTCAAGGAAAAGCCGCGCATCCAGGCCATCAGCGTTGTGGGCAACGACGAAATCAAGAAGAGCGACATCCAGGAGGCCATGGGCACCAAGGCAGGCTCGGTGCTCAACATGCAGGTCCTGGCCGACGACCTTGAGAAGATCCGCGAACTCTACAGGAAGAAAGGCTACTACCAGACCACCGTGGAGTACAAGCTGGAGCAGACCGACCCGCGTCTGGCCAGGCTGAACATCGTCATCAAGGAAGCCAAGAAGCTCTACATCAAGAAGATCGCCTTCCAGGGCGTCAAGCAGGTGGACGTCTCCGACCTCAAGGACCAGATGGGCCTCAAGGAGAAGAACTTCCTTTCCTGGATCCTCCAGACCGGCGTCCTCAAGGAGGAGCTGCTCGACCGCGACTCCGCCGCCATCGAGAACTACTATTCCAACCGCGGCTTCATCGACGCCCGCGTGGGCCAACCCCAGGTGGACATCGCCGACGACGGCATCACCATCACCATCCAGGTGGAGGAAGGCGAGCGCTACAAGCTGGGCAACGTGGGCTTCAAGGGCGACCTGTTGCTCGATGAGAAAAAGCTGCGCGAGATCTCCAAGCTCTCCGAGGCCGCCAAGAAGAAGGAATTCTTCGACCGCTCCCTGGTGCGCGACGACATGGCCAAGCTGAACGAAGCCTACTCCGACATGGGATACGCCTTCGCCGAGACCGACATCGACATGCAGAAGCGCCCCGAGGAGAAGGTCGTCGACGTCACCTACATCCTGAACAAGGGCCAGAAGGTGTACGTGCGCCGCGTTACCGTGGAAGGCAACGACCGCACCCGCGAGAACGTCATCCGCCGCGAACTGCGCCTCTCCGACGGCGACCTGTTCTCCGGCTCCAAGCTCAAGCGCTCCAACGAACGCCTGAACAAGCTGGACTACTTCGAGAAGGTCGACGTGGAGACCGTGCCCACCGAGAACCCCGCCGAAGTGGACATCCGCGTCAAGGTCAAGGACAAGAACACCGGCTCCATCTCCGCCGGCGTCGGCTACTCCACCTACGACTCCGTGTTCGTGGGCGGCTCCGTCGAAGAACGCAACCTCTTCGGCAAGGGCTACGGCGCGCAGTTCCAGGGCATGTTCTCGGGCATCACCAACCGCTTCGTGCTCTCCTTCACCAACCCCGCCGTCTACGACTCGCAGCTCTCCGCGGGCGTGGACGCCTTCAGCACGTTCCGGGCCTACTCCGACTACTACAAGCAGTCCCAGGGCGGCATGCTCCGCTTCGCCTATCCCCTGGGCGAGTACACCAACCTGCGCTGGGACTACCGTCTCACCCGCGACGACGTGTACCGCACCAACCCCCTGGCCTCCTACGTCATCCAGGAGTCCAAGGGCGTCCACTGGACCAGCGCCGTCATCGTGGGAGCCTCGCGCGACACCACCGACAGCCGCACCAAGCCCACTAAGGGAACCATCAACGAAGTGTCCCTGGAATACGCCGGCCTCGGCGGCGACAGGGGCTACATCAAGTCCTACTACAGCTTCAACTACTACCACCCCCTGCCCTGGGACACGGTCTTCCACGCCCGCGCCCAGACCGGGTTCCTCTTCGAAAACGGCTTCGGCGACATCCCCGTCTTCGAACGCTTCTACCTGGGCGGCATCGGCAACGTCCGCGGCTACGAGACCGACAAGATCTCCCCCAAGGACCACCGCACCGGTGAGCGCATCGGCGGCGACACCACCTACTTCGCCAACCTGGAGTACATCTTCCCCATCAGCAAGCAGTACGGCGTCTACGGCCTGGGCTTCTTCGATGCGGGCAACACCATCTGGCGCATGCGCGACGGCTTCGAAATCTCGTTCATGAAGTCCGTCGGCGCGGGCATCCGCTGGTTCTCCCCCATGGGACTCATCCGCGTGGAAGGCGGATACGCTCTGGACAACATCCAGAACAACCAGCAGAAGTTCCAGATTGGCTTCACCATGGGCAACACGTTCTAACTAGGGCTTGACTTTCACTGCAAAAGGGTATGTTAGCATCGCCGTGCCGCCAGGAAGGACCTGTAACGAGCACCGCGAACCGCCAGGATCACAAGGAGAATGAGAGAAATGCGTAATCTGCTGAAATATGTGCTGCTTGCAACCGTTATCGTCGCCATGCCCATCCTGGCCAACGCTGCCGACAAGGTCGGCGTCGTAAGCTCCGACGAAGTTCTCCAGAACTCCGAAGTTGGCAAGAAGACCATGGCCGACCTCAAGGCCAAGGTCGAAAGCAAGGAGCGCGACATCCAGCGCCAGAACGAAGAGATCAAGCGCCTCGGCGAGGACTATCAGAAGAAGAGCGCCGCCCTGTCCGCCGAAGCCCGCGCCAAGGCCCAGTCTGAACTGGAGACCAAGGCCCGCAAGATGATGGAAGACCAGCAGGGCTTCGCCCAGCAGCTGGACGCCGAACAGAAGAAGCTCATGGAGCCCCTGTTCAAGGTGTTCACCCAGGTCGTCGGCGACTACGCCAAAAAGAACGGCTTCTCGCTGATCGTCGACAAGCGCGCCTCCCTCTACTACGCGCCCGGACTGGACGTGACCGCCGACATCACCAAGGACTTCGACGCCGCTGCCAAGCGCTCGAAATAACCCCACGCTCATCAACAGGCGGCTCCCTGCCGGGAGCCGCCTTTTTTTTACCCTACAGGAGGCGACATGGCCCAACTGCCCATACCCGTCACCGAAATCCTCAAGCTCCTGCCGCACCGCTACCCGTTCCTCTTGGTGGACCGCGTCCTGGCCTACGAAAAGGACAGCTCCCTCACCGCCATCAAGAACGTCACCTTCAATGAACCCTTCTTCCAGGGACACTTCCCCGACAAGCCCATCATGCCAGGGGTACTCATCCTGGAAGCCATGGCCCAGGCCGGCGGCTTGCTGCTCGGGCTGTCGCGCGAAGGACTCGGCGACAAGCTCTTCATGTTCACAGGCATAAACAACGCCAAGTTCAGGCGGCCCGTAGTGCCCGGCGACCAGCTCACCCTGGAATGCTTCGAGGCCAAGCAGAAGCTCAGCCTCTGGCGCATGAAAGGCCGCGCCACCGTGAACGGCGAACTGGCTTGCGAAGCCGAGTTGACCGCCGCCATCGTCGATCGCGACAAAATGTAGGCGTGACGCTGGGGCGCAAGCCCCTGCACCCCACCAGGGCTCCGCCCTGGACCCGCCAGGGGGATGATCCCCCTGGACCCTCAGTGAGCTCCGCGGGCAGCACCGTTACGTTTCAGATATCCCGCAAGAAATCCCTGAAGCGCGCAAAGCGCGCTTCAGGGATTTCTGATTTTCACATCGTCGTTTCACGATCGCGGTGGGCTGGGCCCGGAAAGCTGGGCCTGGAAATCTGAAAGCGGAGGCTGGGGGATGTCACGGTCGGGTTCTGGCGGGCGGGCGACGAATCGTCTTCCAATCGGTTCTAGCCCGCCCGCCAGGACACGAGCGGGCCAGCCCCCCAGCTCCCGCTCACAGCCCCCATCTCGCAGCATCTGGCTTATAACACCCCGGTCCATGGCACACCAGCCGCGCACGACGCGAAGCGGAAAGCCGGGTGCAGGGGAGGCTTCTCCCCTGCCGGGTCCAGGGCAGAGCCCTGGCGGGTCTGGGCGGAGCCCAGTTCCAGCTTCTCTGTCAGTCTACCCGTCCTGATTTCCTGCTTGACCTCCAGCTCCTGATTCAGTATTTCCTTATATCAACATATCTTGATATGAGGATTCACGCATTCATGGAAGCAGCAGCAGCCCCCACACCACGTTCGCTCCCGCGCGATTTTTCCCTCTCCGCCCTGACCGCCGGGCTGGTGGCGGTGGCCGTGTCCTTCGGCGGGCCTGCGGCCATCATCTTCCAGGCCGCCAAGGTCGCGGGGCTTTCGCCCCAGGAGCTTTCCAGCTGGATCTGGGCCATCTCCATCGGCAGCGGGCTCACCGGCATATACCTGTCGCTTCGCTACCGTGCGCCGGTCATCACAGCATGGTCCACGCCCGGCGTGGCGCTCCTGGCGGCGGGCTGGGCGGCCTATCCGTATCCCGAGGCAATCGGAGCGTTCGTTGTGTCCGCCGCGCTCATCACCGTCACCGGAGCCAGCGGCCTGTTCCAGGCCATGATGGACCGCATCCCCAAGCCCGTCGTCTCGGCCATGCTGGCAGGCATCTTGTTCAAGTTCGGCGTGGACGTGTTCGCCTGGCTGAAGAACGCGCCGCTGCTGGCGGGTGTGATGATCGCCACGTATCTGGCGGCCAAGCGGTTGACGCCGCGCTACTCGGTCGTCTGCACGCTGGGCGCGGGGTTCGCGGCAGCGGGACTCACGGGCGGGCTTGATTTCAGCACGGTGGACGCCTCCCTGGCCGTACCGGTGTTCACCATGCCCTCCTTCAGCCTTGGGGCGGTGATCGGCCTGGGCCTGCCGCTGTTCCTGGTGACCATGACCGGCCAGAACGCCACGGGCCTGGGGGTTATGCGCGCCAGCGGCTATGATACTCCGGCGACGCCCATAGTGACCCTCACCGGCCTGTGCTCCCTGGTGCTGGCTCCGTTCGGCTGCCACGGCGTGAACCTTGCGGCCATCACCGCCGCCATCTGCACCGGGCAGGAGTCCCACCCCGACCCGGACAAGCGCTACGTGGCCGGAGTGGCCTGCGGCGCGTGCTACCTGGCGGTGGGGGTGTTCGGCGCGGCCCTGGTGGGCGTGTTCACGGCGCTTCCGGGTGCGCTTATTTCCGTGGTGTCGGGACTGGCTTTGTTCGGGGCAATCTCCTCGGGGCTGACCCAGGCCATGGAGGACGCCGACCGCCGCGAGGCCGCCCTGGTCACGCTGCTGATCACGGTGTCCGGCGTGAGCTTCTTCGGCATCGGCTCGGCCTTCTGGGGGCTTCTGGGCGGGCTGGCTGCGGACAGGATTCTTTCTTCGAGGCGCGCGTGAGTCCCTGCGTGCCCCTGGCTGCTTTCAAGGCCCTGGCCGACGAGACGCGGCTTCGGCTCATGCGCATCCTGCTGCGCTTTGAACTGAACGTGGGCGAGATCGTCGGCGTTCTGGACATGGGCCAGTCGCGCATTTCGCGCCACTTGCGCATCCTGGTGGAGTCCGGGCTGCTTTCCGCTAGGCGCGACGGCCTGTGGGTGTTTTATGGTGCGGAGAAATCAGCCTTCCTGGACGCCGTGGCCCCCCACATAACCGACTGCGGCCCGCCGGAAGACCTCGTGCGTGCCCGCGAAGCCCTGGAGGCCCGCAACAGCGAGACCCGGCGCTTCTTCAACGCCATCGCGCCCGACTGGCACGCCATGCGCCGCGAGGTGCTGGGCGACGTGGACCTGGACGCCCTGATCCTGGATCTTTTGCCTGCCAGCGAGGCCGTGGCCGACCTGGGCTGCGGGCCGGGCGAGCTTTTGGCCGCCGTGGCCCCCAAGGCCGGACGGCTGATCGGCGTGGACGCCTCTCCGGCCATGCTGGAGCTGGCCCGGCGCAAGGTGGCCCTGGCCGGGGCGAGCCTTCGCGTCGGGGAACTCGAGCATCTGCCCCTGGCCGACGCGGAAGTGCAGGCTGCGGTATTGAGCCTGACCCTGCACCATCTTTCCGACCCCGCCGCCGCGCTTCGCGAAGCCCGGCGCGTGGTGGCCCCCGGCGGCACGCTTGTGGTGGTGGACTACCTCAAGCACGCAAGCGAGCTGATGCGCGAGCGCTTCGGCGACCGCTGGCTGGGCTTTGATCCCGAGGAACTGTCCGGCTGGCTCACCCAGGCCGGATTCACCGTGCACACCATCGACACGAAACCAGTCAAACTGGGCCTGAAACTCGGGCTGTACGTAGCCCGCAGGTCCAACCCGGAGGAAACCGCATGACCGTAAAGCCCCTTGATCTGAGCCTTCCCTACAAAGTCGCCGACATGTCCCAGGCCGAATGGGGCCGCAAGGAGATGATCATCTCCGAGAACGAGATGCCCGGCCTCATGGCCGTGCGCGCCAAGTACGGCCCGTCGAAGCCCCTGAAAGGCCTGAAGGTGGCGGGCAGCCTGCACATGACCATCCAGACCGCCATGCTCATCGAGACCCTGTACGAGCTGGGCGCGGACCTGCGCTGGGCCAGCTGCAACATCTACTCCACCCAGGACCACGCCGCCGCCGCCATCGCCAAGGCCGGAACCGCCGCGGTGTTCGCCTGGAAGGGCGAGACCCTGGAAGACTACTGGTGGTGCACGGAGATGGCCCTGACCTGGCCTGACGGCTCCGGCCCGGACCTGATCGTGGACGATGGCGGCGACGCCACCCTGTTCATCCACCACGGCGTCAAGGCCGAGAAGGACCCCGGCATCCTGGACAAGGCCACCGACAACAAGGAATTCGCCATCATCCTGGAGCGTCTGGCAGCCTCCGTGGCCGCCGATCGCACCCGCTTCACCGGCTGGGCCGCCAAGATCAAGGGCGTCTCCGAGGAGACCACCACCGGCGTCCACCGCCTGTACCAGATGATGAAGGACGGCGAGCTTTTGTTCCCGGCCATCAACGTCAACGACTCGGTCACCAAGTCCAAGTTCGACAACCTGTACGGCTGCCGCGAGTCCCTGGCCGACGGCATCAAGCGCGCCACCGACGTGATGATGGCCGGCAAGGTGGTGGTCGTGGCGGGTTACGGCGACGTGGGCAAGGGCTGCGCCAGCTCCATGCGCGGCTACGGCGCGCGCGTGATCGTCACCGAGATCGACCCCATCTGCGCCCTGCAGGCCGCCATGGAAGGCTACGAGGTCACCACCATGGCCGAGGCCTGCGTTCAGGGCGACATCTTCGTCACCGCCACGGGCTGCGCGGACGTCATCACCGGCGCGCACATGGAAAAGATGCGCGAAGGGGCCATCATCTGCAACATCGGCCACTTCGACTCCGAAATCGCCATGCACTACCTTGAAGGCAACAACGGCTGCACCAAGGAAGAGATCAAGCCTCTGGTGGACAAGTGGACCCTGAAGTCGGGCCGCAGCATCCTGGTGCTGGCAGAAGGCCGCCTGGTGAACCTGGGCTGCGCCACGGGCCACCCCAGCTTCGTCATGTCCAACAGCTTTACCAACCAGGCCCTGGCCCAGATCGACCTGGCCCAGAAGAAGTACGAGATCGGCGTGTACACGCTGCCCAAGTACCTGGACGAGGAAGTGGCCCGCCTGCACCTGGAGCGCCTGGAAGTGAAGCTGGAGAAGCTGACCCCCGAGCAGGCCAAGTACATGGGCATCGACCCCAACGGCCCCTTCAAGCCCGAGCACTACCGCTACTAAGCTTCATGACTCACTTGATTTGATCGCGTGGCCCGGCCGGAAACGGCCGGGCCTTTCTGCTTGCGCGATTGACGAGGCCTCTCTGCCGGGACATAGTGCCAGCCTGACAACCATGCTCACCCTCTGACCACGCGGGCGCTCCCAGCCTCACGCCCCGCAGGACTAAATGCCCGGACGTACCGCCTTTTTCGCATCTTCTGACGTTGTCGCAAGGCCGTCTTCCCCGCGTGCGCGCACGCCACGACCGGAGCCGCACCCCGCCTCCGGTCCGGCAGGCAGGCGTGGAAGTGTACACGGCACGCTCAGCGGCGCCCCATGGCTGACTGACACTGGGCAAGCCCCGGGCCGGTCGTCCGCCTCACGGGTGAGCGTCTGCGCGCTTCTTGCGCTGGCACTCCTGCTTTGCGGCGTCCTGTCGGTATTTCCCGCGCAGGCCCGGGAACCTGCTTCCATCGTACTGGCCGACCGCCTGCCCGACGGCAGGCGCATCGGATACTGGGTCCCTCTGAGCCTTGGCGGCGGCGCTCCCATCCCCGTGCTCCTGGACTCGGGTTCCAAGGGGCTCATGATCATGGCCTCGCGCCTGGGCAACGCACCGGTCAAGCGCACCGGGCGTCGCATGAAGCAGGTCTTCCTGGACGGCACCACCTTCGAGGGCGAGATCGTCAGAACCCAGGTCACCCTGGGCACGGCCACAACGCCCGAGCCGGTGTTCATCCTGGCGGTGAACAAGGCCACCTGCGCCAAGGACCGCCCGGACTGTCCGGCCCGCATATTCGGGGACAAAGGCCCGGCAGGCATCATGGGCGTGGGCCTGGGCAACGTGACCTCTCTGGACAATCCCCTGGAGTACCTGCCCCCGGAGTTGTCGAACGGGTTCATCATCCAGGGGCGCGGTCCCGGCGGTCGGGCGCAGCTCACCCTGGGTCTCACCCCCGCCAACCGCTCGGGGTTCACGATGTTCCCCCTGCCTCGCAACAAACTGACGTTATCCTGGCGCGAGGCCTTTTTCGCGGTCAACTCCCTGCCCGGCTGCATCAGCCTGGAAGGAACGGACGACAAGCCCCTGTGCGGAAGATTCCTGCTGGATTCGGGCAGCTCCGCAAGCATCATCGCCTTGCCGCCCGGCTCGAAAAGCGCGCCTCCGGGCGGCTTGATTCCAGGCGGGAAACGCGTCACCGTTGCCTTCGAGGGCATGCCCGTCGTGTCCCTGACCAGCACATCCACCCCATGGGGGGACACATTCAAGCTCACCCAGGGAGACAAGACCCACAACATCCTGGGCGGCAGCTTCTTCAACGTCTACGATGTGCTCTACGACATAAAAGGCAGCGCCATCGGCTTGCGGCCCGCACGCTGAATTCCCCGGCCTCGGAAACGCATCATCGCCTGCGGACGGTTCCCCGGCCCCCGCATCTCCGGGCCTTTGCGCCCCATCGGCTTGACACACTCGCCGATCAGGGAGAATGGTTTGTATATTGGGGCGTTATACGGACACTTTTACAGGGCGAACGGACATCAATGGGCTTCATCCCGGACAGGCTGCGCAACCGCCTTCTTTTTGACCGCAAGGATCACGATCTTCTTCGCATCGTCAGCGATGTTCTTGGGCGCGAGGATCTCTCCGGCTTCAAGCACCTGCTGACCCCTTACCTGCACCCGCGAGGCGTGAAGGAGCTGGCCGCGACACAGGGCTTACGCATCGCCTATGCCGCAGCCAACATGCTGGGATCGCTGGAGATCGGCAAGGCGCACGACCGTCTTGTGGCGCTTCGCGCGCTGCAGGGCGAGGTGATGAACGCCGCAGTCACGCACCTGCGGCGAAACACCGCCCGCGTGCTCATGCAGATCATGAAGGAGTTGGTGCGCACAGAAGGCGACGAACGCCGCCGCCTGGAACTGGCCCACGACTTCCGCATGGCCGCCACGGGCAAGCCGCGCATCGTGGCCCGCCTGCTCAAGCGGTATCACCTGCTCATGATGCCCGAGGACTGGGTGCAGATCTGCTTCGACAACCACGTCCACGACGCCAACACCAAAGGGCGCAAATCCGCCACCCACCTCATCATGGACGCCTGGATCAAGGGCATCCGCCACCTGACGGTGATCTATTACAACTTCGTGCTGCCAAGCGTGGCCGAGGAACTGCTCCAGGCTGCGGACATCATGGGCATCACCGTGCGGGTGGGCATCGAATTCACCACCAGATTCCACGGAAAGCCGGTAAAGATCATCTGGGTGCCCCGGGGCTTCACCGGCCCGTCCGACTTCCTGAATTTCCTGCGCGAACCGGCCATGGCCGACTTCATGCAGCAGGGGCGCAGTCTGGCCAGGCTCCAGGAGGAACAGCTCCTGCACGTCCTGAGCGAGTTCAACAACACCATCCTACCGGATTTCAACGCATATTTCGGCCTGAACATGTCCCCGCCCAGCGTGGAGGGCTTTCATGAATCCGTAGGCGCGGGTCAGGCTTCCCTGGTGCACCTGGGCAAATACCTTCATTCCATGCTGCTGCCGCACCTGAACGACCGCTTCGTCGAGCTCCAGGCCGAGTACCTGACGGTCGACAATCCCGAGGACAAGGCCCACCTCGAGAGCCTGGTCGAGGAGATGAACAACCTGGACGCCGAGTCCATCGTCGACGACTACCTGGACCAGATCGTCTCGCCGGAGATGAACCCGGAGGACCCTGACGGCGCGTTCGCCCTGTACTGCCCCTCCCAGCCTCCCGACGCGCTCATAAACTCAGTGGCCACGCTCCGGGTGGGTAGCCGCTTCATCCTGAACCTCTTCGGCCTGACCGCCGCCGACGTGCTGGAAATCCTCTGCGACTGCGCGGGCAGGATCACTCATCTGGAAGTGGTGAACCTGAAGAATGCGGCCATGGGCAACGCCCGGGAATGCGCCCGCATCGCCGAACTCCAGGAAGTGGTGAACGCCAAGAGCGTCATCCCCCTGAAGCGCTGGGTGCTCGGCCGCATGGCCCAACTGGAAGAGGACACATCCCCGGACGCCCCGGAGCGCCGCGAACGCATGGCGCAGGTTCTCCAGGCCGTGCCCGCCCTGCATGCGCACTACCGCGACAGGCCGCTTCGCACATCCCTGGGTTCGGACTCCACCGGGCAATCCTGCCGGGGGCACGGCATGGGCATGGTGGCCCGCGAGACCCTGCCCCTCAAGGTGCAGAGCGACCGCCTGGGCCTTTCCGAGGACCAGCTCGGGGCCATGGTGGTGGGCATGCGTGTGGAACCCCAACTGCTCTACGAGCCCCGCGAGAGCACGCACCCGGGACTGAACGCCCTCTATGCCTTCGCCAGGCGTTATCCCCTGTTGCGCCCCGTGGGCTACAAGGCCCGGCGAAACTTCCGGATCGGCGAGTTCCACCCCGTAGGCAACGCGAAAAGCAACATCCTCATCATGGGCGGCGTGAAGAAGGGCTGCGGAAACAATTTCGTGCTGGAAAAGAAGGCTGCCGCGAACGCAGGGCAGACACCGCTGCTCCAGTACATGAACAACCCTCTGCGCAACGTCCTGCTGGTGACCGCAGGCTTCATACCGGCCTTTTTGACCTTCGCCCTCAGCAAGGACTGGTGGGTGCTCGCCTGGTTCGGGGCCTTCATCTGGTTCGCCGTCACCGGCCTCCGCAACATCATCCAGTCGGTACTGGGGGGAGGCGGCTTTTCGCGCACGCCGCTTCTCAAATGGAACAATTACGTCAGTTGGAGCCGACTGTGCGAGTCGCTCTTCTATACGGGATTTTCCGTGCCGCTCCTGGATTTCCTGGTGAAGACCCTGCTGTTGGACCGCACCCTGAACATCACCGTGGCCAACGACCCGACGCTGCTCTACACCATCATGGCCATGATAAACGGCGTGTACATCATGACCCACAACCTGCTGCGCGGCCTTCCGCGCCAGGCGGCCCTGTGGAACCTGTTGCGCAGCGCCTTCTCCATTCCCCTGGCCATGGCCATGAGCGCAGGGCTGGGCTGGGTGCTCTCCCCGGAGAATCCGGCTGCGGCGGCAGAGGTGCTGCAACAGTGGGCGGCGATACTCTCCAAGCTGGCCTCGGACTGCGTGGCGGGCGTGATCGAGGGCCTGGCGGACCGTGAGAACAACATGCGCCAGAGGTTGCGCGACTATCGCGAGAAGATCGCCCAGATGCTCACGGTGCAGGAGAAGCTGGAACTGCTGTTTCCCTCCGAGGACGTGCTGGCCATGCTGGCCGATCCCAAGAAGTTCGTGAACACCCTCATGCACAGGCGCAGCGACCTGGCCAACGCGGTGATCGTCAACTCCCTGGACTTCCTTTACTTCTGGATGTACCAGCCGCGCGGCAGGAGCGCGCTCACGCGTATCCTGGCGGAGCTGGACGCCCAGACCCGCCAGATTTTCCTGCTCTCGCAGTATGTGCTGCTGCGAAAACGCGAGATAAGCCAGCTCTTCCTGGACGGCCTGCTCGGCAAGAACTTCTCCAAGGGGCTGGCCTTTTATCTCGATTACGCCGACGGCTACCTGGACGCGCTGCAACGCGAAGCCGCCAGGTCCACTATCGCCGCCACCCGAACCGGACCGCGCGCCGGGAGCTGACAACCATGGTAATCGATCTTGCCGCGCTTTTTTCCGCGCAGCCCCTGCTTCTCTTCTTCGCCGTACTGGCCTGCGGCTACGCCCTGAGCAAACTGTCCCTGTGGCACTTCCACCTGTCCGCGCCGGTTGGCGTCATGGTGGCCGGGATGCTGTTCGGCCACTTCGGGTTCCAGGCCCCGCCCATGATCCAGGAGATCGGCTTCACCCTGTTCATCTACTCCATAGGCCTCACCGCCGGTCCGCGCTTCTTCAACATCCTGCTGGCCGACGGGTCGCGGTATCTGGCCCTGACCCTGGCCGTGGGCCTGCTGGCAGCGGCCACCGCCCTCATTATGGGGCGCTGGCTGGGCTTTCCCGCCTCCACGGCCGCCGGGCTCATGGCCGGTACGCTCACCAGCTCGCCCACCCTGGTGGCCGCTCAGGAGGCACTCCGACAGGCCACGCCCAACGCGGCCCCGGCCCTGGTGCAGATGGGCTCCGCCTATGCTGTCGCGTACATCGTGGGACTTTTCAGCATCCTGGCGCTGATTCGTTTCGCGCCGGTGATCCTGCGGGTGAACCTGGCCGCCGAGGCCCAGGCCCTCTCCAAGGAACACCGCTACCGCGACGAGTCCATCGACCACCACGAGCCCATGGGGCCGCCCCCGCAACTGCGGGCCTTCGTGGTGCAGAGTCCCGATATCATCGGGAAAACCTTCGACCGCTCCGACCTGTGCCTGGGCGGCAACTGCGTCATTCAGGCCATCAAGCGCGAGGGCTCGGTGTTCCAGCCCGAGCCGGGCACCGCCCTGGCCGAAGGCGACGTGGTCTCGGTGACGGTGCCCGTGGACCGCGTGCCCATGGTGGCCGAGCGCGTGGGGCGCGAAGTGATCGACCTGGACCTGCTGTCCGACTCCATCGACACCGTGGACATCATCGTGTCCAGCCAGGACGCCGCGGGCCGCCCCCTGGGCGAGATGTCCGTGATCGCGCGCCAGGGCTGCACCGCGGTGCGGCTGGTGCGCTCGCACATTCCCATCGCGCCGCGCCCGGAGATCATCCTGGAAAAGGGCGACGTGCTCACCGTGGCGGGCCTCAAGCACCGCCTGGAAGCGGTGATCAAGGCTCTGGGCTACGTGGAGCGGGCCATCATCGAGACGGACCTCATCGCTTTCGTCACGGGAATCATGCTGGGACTGGCGCTCGGGGCGCTGAAATTCAAGGTGGGAGACCTCACCGTGGGCCTGGGGCAGGCAGGAGGGCTCCTGGTCGCAGGCCTGGTGCTGGGGTTCTCGCGCTCGGTGTCGCCCACCTTCGGCCGCGTTCCCCCTGCTGCGCGCTGGATACTCTCGGAACTGGGGCTTCTGTTCTTCATGGCCTGCGTGGGGCTTAAGGCCGGGGAAGGCGTGCTGGAGGCCCTGGTGGGCATGGGGCCGGAACTGGTGCTGTGCGGCTTCACCATATCGGCTGTGAGCCTGTTCGGAGGCCTGGCCTTCGGGCGCATCGTCCTGCGCATGAACCCGGCCCTGCTGTTCGGCGCCATGACCGGCGCCATGACCTCAACGCCCGGCCTCAAGGTGGTCACGCTTGCGGCCAGAAGCTCGCTTCCGGCACTGGGCTACGCCGGAACCTACGCCTTCGCCAACGTGCTGCTGGCGCTGCTGGGCGCGCTGCTGGTGCGCTTCTAGAGGCGACGTCCCAACTCGTCGGGCGGACGCCGGGAAGCTACGCATAAGGCGCGCTGTCTGCTTTCAAAATCGCGCCGCGAGCCTGCCGGGCAGCATCTCGGCAGGCCGCACCACAGAGTCCAATGCGTTCCGCTGGTCCTTGTTCCTCCTCCCGCTCCGAAGGCAAAACCCGGACTCCCATCAGCTCCCGGGACAGGCCGCTCCCTGCCCGCCGGCTGCCTGAGCCGCCAGCATCGCTCCCATGTCCAGGGCGCGGGCGCAGTCCTGCGGGAAGACCTCGTCGCGGCGCTTGGCCTTGGCCTGCGCGTCCCAGGCAGTGGACAGGTACTTTGAATAGTCCTCGAACTGGTAGGTGTCCGTGGACAGGAGCATCTCGCAGTTGCCGAACACGCGGGCCATCACTCCCTTGGTGACGGAGAGGATGCTGGACGCGTCCTTCTCGGACACGTTCATGGTGTAGATGAGTCCGGCCTGGAGACGCCCCGGAAAGATGGGGGCGTAGCCCGGCGTGTAGGTCAGGTAGGGAAACAGCAGGCGCTCGATGAAAGAGCGCATCTCGCCGGATTCGCAGTGGAAATACACAGGCGAGCCCAGGATCAGCACGTCGGCTTCCGCAGCCCTTTCCAACAAATCGGTGATTCCGTCCTTCACGGCGCAGCGCCCGTAACTCTTGCCGCCGATCTTCTTGCAGGCGAAACAGCTGATGCAGCCGGAGTATGCCAGATCGTAGAGGTGCACGAGCTCGGTGTCCGCACCGGCTCCCCTGGCCCCTTCCAGGGCGTGCTCCAGCAGGGTCGCGGTGTTCCACTTCTTCCGGGGGCTGCCGTTGATGGCTATGGCTTTCATGGGTGACTCCTTGCGAACGCGCGTGGCGATTTCTTACCGTGCAGTCTTGGGGCAAACCGGCGAAAACGGCAAGTACGGTCCAGAATGGCATATACTTACATTTTGTATAGCGCCAAAAGCAGGGCGCGCGCGTCAGCCTACTCCTCCCAGCTCTCGCCCGCCGGGCGGAACTTGGCGGCGTCGATGCCCATGCGCTTCAGGATCTTCTGCAAGGACACCCGTTCCAGCCCCGAAAGGCGCGCGGCCTGGGTCACGTTGCCCTTGAGGCGCTCCATAAGGTGCAGGATGTAGGTGCGGGTGAAGTCGTCGATCACGCGCTCCTTGGCTTCGAGATACGGCTCGAAACCCATGGAAGCCGAGCCCGGAGCCTTCACCTGGGCGTCCAGCAGGCGCACCTGGGCCTCGGTGATGTAGGGGCCGGAGGAGAACACTGCCGCGCGCCGCACGAAGTTCAGGAGTTCGCGCACGTTGCCCGGCCAGGGCCGCGCGGCCAGGGCGTCCATGGCGTCCGGGGTGAACTCCTTGCTGCCGCTGTCCAGCTCCCGGCAGGTGCGCTCCAGGAAATGCATGGCCAGAAGCGGAATGTCCCGCGCACGCTCGCGAAGCGACGGGACCCGCACGGTCAGCACGTTCAGGCGGTAGTACAGGTCCTCGCGGAATTCGCCCGAGGCCATGCGCGCGTCCAGGTTCTGGTTGGTGGAGGCCAGGATGCGCACGTCCACGGGGATGGACTCGCTGCCGCCCACGGGGCGCACCTCGCGTTCCTGAAGCGCGCGCAGAAGCTTGGGCTGGATGTGCACGGGCATGTCCCCGATCTCATCCAGCAGGAGGCTCGACCCGTCCGCCGCCAGAAAGAGCCCCTGGCGGGCCTTGACCGCCCCGGTGAATGCCCCCTTCACGTGCCCGAACAGCTCGCTCTCCAGGATCTGCTCCGGCACCGCGGTGCAGTTCAGGCTGACCATGGTGCGCTGGCCGCGCCTGCTCAGGCGGTGAATCGTCCGGGCCACCAGCTCCTTGCCGGACCCGGACTCCCCCAGGATCAGCACGGAATAGTCGTTGGCGGCCACGGCCTCGATTTCGGCCAGGAGCTGGCGCATGGCCGGGCTCTCGCCGATGAGCGCCTGTCCCGGTCCGTCCTGGTCGATCACCGCGCGCAGCCGCCGGTTCTCGCGGGCCAGGGCCGCGCGGTCCAGGGCGCGGGACACCGCCCGGTACAGCACGTCCTGGTCCACCGGCTTGGTGAGGAAGTCGAACGCGCCGCTTTTCAGGGCCTTCACCGCGCTCTCCACGCTGCCGAAACCGGTGAGCATCACCACGGTGAGCGCCGGCTCCAGGGTCAGGGCCTGCTCCAGGAGCGAGAAGCCGTCCTGGCCGGGCATGCGCACGTCGGTGAGCATCAGGGCGCAGGGACGCTCCTGCAGGGCTTCCAGGGCCTCGGCGGCGCTGCCGCGCACGATGACCGGATGGTTGGGAAATCCCTTCTGGATGAGCCGGGCCACGCCCTTGGCGAAGTGGCTCTCGTCGTCGACCACCAGGATGGCGTCGCTCGTCAGGAAATCAGTCATCGCCTTCCTCCGGGGCGTCTTGCGGCGCGGCCTGGAGCCGCACGGTGAACACCGCCCCGCCGTCGTTTGCGGCATCTATGCTTCCGCCCAGGTCGCGCACCAGCCCGTAGACCACGGACAAGCCAAGGCCCGTGCCCTTGCCCACGCTCTTGGTGGTGAAGAACGGGTCGAACAGGCGGCTCAAATTCTCCGCCGGGATGCCCGGCCCGTTGTCGCGCACGGTGAGCACCACTTCCCCCGCCTGCACGTCATGACGCGCGGCGAGGAGAATCCCGCCATTGTCACCGCCCTTTTCGTCCAGGGCGTCCAGGGCGTTCAAGAGCAGGTTGGTGAGGATCTGCTCCAGGGCCGAGGTGTTGGAGCGCACCAGAGGCAGGTCCGCCGGGATGTCCGCGCGGATGTCCACGCCGCTCTTGGCGGCCTTGCCGCGGAACACCCGCGCGATGAACTCCACGGATTCGGCCAGGCTCACCGTGCCCAGGGACTCGGGCTTGGGGCGCGCGAAGCGCATAAGATCCTCGAGCACCTTCTGGGCCTGGAGGGTGTAGCGGATGATGATGTCCAGGTCCTGGGCATGGGGACTCTTGCCGTCGTCCCAGAGCAGACGCGCGTAGCACAGGATAACGCCCAGGGGGTTGTTGATCTCGTGGGCCATGCCCGCGGCCAGCATGCCCACGGCCATGGATTTCTCGCTCTGCTGCAAGCGGGCCAGCATGGTCTTCTCGGTGGTGTTGTCGCGGGCGTACACGATGGTGCGGCCCGGACCGCCCAGGTCGTTCATGGGATAGGCGCGCAGGGTCAGGGAGAGCCCGCCGGGCAGCAGGGCCTCACGCTGGATGGTTGCTCCGGGCATGCGCCCGGCCTCGGCGCACAGGGCGGCGAAGTCCAGGGAGGACGCGCCTCCGGGCAGCCCGGCCAGAAGCTGGGCCGCGCTCTCGTTGGCGTGGAGCACTTCTCCGGAGGCCGACAGCAGAAACAGCGGGTCCGCGATGCCCTCGAAGATGGACTCCAGCACGGTCTTCTGGCGCAGGAGGTTCTCCATGGCCTCCAGGTTCTCCAGGGCGATGCCCAGCTGGCGGGCCACGGCCTGGAACACCTCGCGCTCGTGGGGCGACAGACCCGCGTCGCCCTCCCAGCGCAGGGACAGCGCCCCGCGCACGGTGTTGGCCGCCTGCACCGGAACGATGGCCTCGTCGGCCTCATACACGGCTTCGCCTTCCAGCAGGGCGGTCATCTGGGCAGGAGTGAACGGCGGGCATTGGGTGCAGGTGGGCCAGACCTGGCTGTTCATGGAATAGAAGCAGCAGAAGCTGGCGGAGCGCGCCCCGAAGCGCTGGGCCGCCGCCCCCAGGGCCATGTCCAGCAGGCTCGCCCGGTCGGTTCCCTTCACGAAAAGCTCCAGCACGTACAGGAACAGGCGCACGTCGGCGCGCCGGGCCTCGGCCTCGCGGCGGGCTTCGGCGGTACGCTCGGACACCTTGTCCTCCAGGTTGGAGGCGTAGTCGCGCAATTGCTCCTTGGCGTCGCGCAGGTGGTCGGCGAAGCGCTCCAGATCCTCGATCATGCCCTCGATCTCTCCCTCGTCGCGCCGGGGGGACTTGTCCAGGGTGCGCCCGGCCTCGGCCGGGAAGCGCTCGCGCATGAGGGCTGCGAGCCTGCCGATGTTCACCACGGTCATGCGGTCGAAGAAGATGTGGTTCATCAGCATGATGAGCATGGTTCCGCAGGCGAAGAACAGGACGAAGTTCACGATGGCCCGGCTTATGGCCACGGCCTCGTTCTGCACGGGCATGATGATGCCGTCCAGGCCGCCGATCTCGCCGTCGAAACGCCCGAAGCCGCGCGTGTCCCCGTAGCGCGACAGGAGCACCCTGGGCGCGTCGGCGGGCTTGCCGTGGCAGGACAGGCAGGACTCGTCGAAGACCACGGGCCGGGCCATGAGGAAGTATTCCGCGCCGTTCACGGTGAAGTAGCGCTCCACCTGGGTCTCGTAGGGGTTGGCCTTGAAATGGGCGATGAGCGCGCGCTCCATCTCGTTGGCCCCGTATTCGGGGTTGCGCGGGTCCAGGGCCACGCGGCGGTAGGTGAACTTGTCCTTGGCGGCGTTGAAATCGGACATCACCTTGCGGGTGATGTAGGAGGTGGACATGGCCTCGATCACGAAGGACTCCGGGGGCAGGGAGTCGTACATGGTGGGGCGAAGCGTCTCGCGCACGTAGGTCTGCATGGCCAGCACGTTGGAGAGCACCAGGCTGGCCTTGTCGGCCACCTCGGTCTCCATGAGCACGCGCAGGTAATGATTGAGCGAGAGCCCGAACACCAGGCCGATACCCAGGATCACGCCCAGAAGGCGCAGGTAGAGCTTGGTGCGAAGTCCGGCGATCTTCATGAATGTCCATCCCCGGCGAAGGCCGCGTCACGCGGAAGTTGAAGGAGTCCGGCGAACCGGGAAGAGATAGGGGCGCGCGGCACGGGTGTCAATCAGGCCTGTGGCCCGGGGAATACCGCCAAACCCGGCAGGCACGGCCACGCAGCCCATACAGGCCGTCTCCGCCGGCTCCGGACCAAGGGCTTGCATATCCGGGCCAAGCCCGGCCCTGGCAGGCAGCCGGAGGCAACGGAAAACCCCCGGACGGAACGAACGTCCATCCGGGGGCCTGGGGTTATATTTCGCGCACCGGCGTGTTCACCAGGAAGAGCGAACACGGCAGCTTGCCCAAGAGATCCTTGGCGGTGTCGCGCACGGTGGCCGTGCCGCGCCAGAAGGGATGGGCCATGACCATCAGATCATAGCCTCCGGCCTGGGCTTCCTTGAGGATCTCCTCGCGCACAACGCCCTGGACGATCTTCACTTCCAGGTCGATGCCCTGGGCCCTGGAGCGCAGCTCGGCGGTCAGGCGCTCGGAGTCCTTCACGTCCTCCTGCCCGGCGTACTCGATGTAGCTGCCGCGCACGGTGGACCCGGAGAGCCAGTCGTGGCCGGTGTAGTCGCTCCAGTTGCCGTCGAGGACAAACAGGGCCGTGAGTTTCTCGCCGCGTTCGCGGGAAATCCGCACGGCCTCGTCCATGGCCTGGGTGGATTCGTCCAGGGCCAGCAGGATGCCCATTAGGGGAGCGTCCCCTTCACGTGTTCCACAACCAGAAGGCCGTTGCCCTTCTTGAAGGCGTCGCCGGGCTTCTTCTTGAGCTCCATCACCTTGCCGGGGGTCTTGGACTTGAAGGTCTCCACGGCCTTGGTCTCTTCCAGCTTGCCCTCGACGAACTTCTTCTTCACGGTTTCATAGGAATACAGGGGCTGGCCTTCCTTGATGGTGTCGCCAATGGCCACCTTCATCTCGACGAGCTTGCCGTCGGCGGGGGCGTTGATGGTCACTTTGTCCAGGAAGAAGGCCATGTAGACCATCACGCAGGCGGCGACCAGGACGGCGAAGCAGATTGCTCCGAAGTCCTCGTGACGATCGGTCTTGAATACGGTGAGCTTGGTGTTCTTTGCTGCAGCAGCGGACATGCGTTCCTCCTCCTAGAACGGAGCGGACTTGGGGATGATGGTCAGGACCATGATGAGCGCCAGCACGTACTTGATCGTTCCGGCGGTGAGGCCCACGATCAGCGGCTTGCCGCCGGCGGCCTTGATCTCGCCGAAGTCGATGTAGGCGCCCAGGCCGACCATGCCGATGCCGAAGATCCACTGCATCAGGGTGCGCAGCAGATGCGAGGTCTCGGAGCCTTCCTGGCCCAGAAGGCCAAGGGAGGACAGGACCGTCATGCCCACGAAGCCCAGCACGAAGATGGGGAACTTGGACTTCAGGATCTGCCAGAGGCTCACGTTCTGGGCCTCCACGTCGTCCTTGTTGCCGCTCCAGTACCAGACGGTGATCACGAAGACCACGAAGGGGATGATGATGACGCGCATCACGTTCCACAGTTCGCCGTAGGCCACGGCGGTGCCGGGAGCCACCAGGGGGTTGAAGGCCAGACAGGCGGCCAGCACCTGGCCGGAGTTCAGGATGCCCGTGCCGACCCACACGCCGTACTGGTAGTCGGAGAAGTGGAAGATGTTGCCCAGGTAGGGGGAGACGAACATGGTCAGCACGCCGAAACCCAGGATGGTGGCGATGGCCAGGGCGACCTCGGCGGGCTTGGCCTTGACGCCGGGGCTGGTGGCAACGGCCGCGGACACGCCGCACACGCCGCAGGCCGCGCACATGACGCCGATCAGCGAACGGTCCATGCCCAGGCGCTTGCCCAGCCACATGACCAGGGCCACCGAGCCGAACACGAACACGGAGATCAGGAAGGCCGCCTGGAAGCCCAGCTTGGCCAGGCCGCCCAGGGTGTAGATGGAGCCCAGCATGATGACGCCGGTCTTGATGAACAGGCGCGTGGTGCGGAAGCCGTCAGCCAGAAACGCGGGAATCGTTCCCCTGAACAGGACGTTCCGGTACAGAACGCCCATGACGATGGAAATGATGATGTAGTTCAGGTTGAGAACACGCGAGAAAAACTGCTTGTAGCCCAGAAAGTCGATCGGCTTGAGCGCTTCCTCGGCCCAGTTGGCGAACAGGAACGTGGCCACCATCAGGGCCAGGCCCGGCACGATGGCCATAAGGTTGCCGCCTGCACCTCTATTTTCCATTGCTATCCACTCCTTTGGTTTCTTGCTTTCCGACGTCTACTTCACGATCAGAGTGTTCACGTCCGCCATCTCGGCCACCCGCGAGGAGACCGAGCCCAGGAACATCTTGGCAGCGCCGTGCTTGCCGTGGCTTCCCACCACGATGAGCTCCGAGTTCAGTTCCCTGGCGGCTTCCACGATGCCCTCGGCGGGGCGTCCGTTCTTGATGACGATCTGCGCCGCAAGCCCCTTGGCTCCCAGCGAATCGGCGACCTTCTTCATCTGGCCCCTGGCCTCGGTGGCCAGGCTGTTGGCGACCATTTCACACTCGTCGCTGGAGAGTTCCTCCGAGGCCAGGCACAGGTCCGGCACCACGGTGACGATGTCCAGCCTTCCGCCGAATTTGCCGGAAATCTGAATGGCCACACCCAAAGCCTTGTCAGCCTGGATGGAACCGTCGTGAGCCACAAGCACGTTCATATGACAACCTCCTCTCGTGTTGGCGCGGGCGTTCCCGGCAATCGGCAATCCGGCGGCGGGCATTGGCATCCTGACCGCCGGATCGGGGCCTCTCCTGTTGTCGCGCCCGCTTCGTATCGCGCCCGGGAAAAATTGGGCGCAACCGTGGACCGGGCCGTCTTTCACTCCAAAGCAAGGCCGATGCCAACCGGCCTATTATTTCATAACATGGAAATTAAAGGATATTTTTGAAAAATCATCCTGACGCGGTGCTAACGGACAGCTCACAGGCGCCAACCGCCGTTAGCACCATGCGCACTCTTGCCTACTTTTACAAAAACGTTAATACTCACTTTCACGAACATTCAGGTTACACAGGCGTCGCAACCGGCGTCGTACAAGGCAGTATGGAAAACATTCCCGGTTCGAACCACTCGTCTGGAGATTCTTCCGGCTATTTCTGGAATCTTTTCTCAAAGATTCCGGAAGCGATCTGTCTCATTGACCACAACGACGCCATCATCTCGGCCAACAAGGCCTTCGAGAATCTGTTCGGCTATTCCAACCGGGAAATCGCCGGAAAAAGCCTGCAGGGACTCATCATTCCGCCCGGACGCCAGACGGAAATCGAACAATTGGCCGAAACCGTGCGCCAGGGGGGGGTGGGGCGCGTCGAAACCACCCGCCAGCGCAGGGACGGCAGCCTCATCCAGGTGGTGATCAGCCTGTTCCCGGCCTCCCAGCGCCAGGGCGAACAGACCCTCTTCGCAGTCTACACCGACATCCAGGAGCTGCGCGACACCGAGAAGAATCTCCTGCGGGCCGAGAACAAGTACCAGTCCATCTTCGAGCACGCCGCCGAAGGCATCTTCCAGTCCACCCCCGAGGGCGGCTACATCGAAGTGAACCCCGCCCTGGCCCGCATATACGGATACGACTGCCCCCGCGACCTCATGACCGGCCTGCGCGACATCGAAACCCAGCTCTACGTGCAGCCCGGCAGGCGCGACCAGTTCATCGAGGCCATCATGTTGGCCGGAGAAATCAAGAATTTCGAATCGCAGGTGTACCGCAAGGACGGCTCGGTCATCTGGATCAGCGAGAACGCCAGGGTGGTGAGCCGCGAGGACGGGGGCGTGGCCTTCTTCGAGGGGACGGTCACGGACGTCACCGCCCGCAAGCAGGCCGAAGACGCCCTCACCGCCAGCCGGGAACGCTACCGCTCGCTGGTGAAGTCCGCCTCGGACGGGATCCTCACGCTCAAGGACGACTCCATCGTCAGCACCAACCGCAAGGCACTGGAACTGTTCGGCTACGGCCCGGACGAAATGCCGGGATTGACCCTCGAGGACATCTCGCCGCCCGAACAGGCCGGCGGCGCGGCCTCGTGGGAAAAGGCCCGGCAGCTCCTGGACAAGGCCCTGGCAGGCGAACCCCAGAACTTCGAATGGCTGCATCAGCGCAAAGACGGCTCGAGCTTCTCGGCGGAGGTGGCCCTGAACCGCTTCGACGCGCACGGGGAGACCTTCCTCACCGCCGTGGTACGGGACGTCACCGCCCGCAAGCGCACCGAGGACCAGCTTCAGCGCGAGCGCGCCCACCTGAAGATGCTCTTCGAAAGCTCCCCCCAGGCCATGGCGCTTTTGAGCCCCGAAGGCCGCATCCTGGATGTGAACCCCACCTTCACCCGGCTCTTCGGGCACGCCAAGAAGGACGTGGTGGGCGAGTACAACCGCAACCTGATCGTGCCGGAAAACCTGGCCGCCGAGGCCGCCAGCTTCAACAAGGTCATCTCTTCGGGCAAACCGGTCAGCAAGGAGACCGTGCGCAAGGCCAGAAACGGCATGCTCATCCCGGTGTCCGTGCTCGGCTACCCCATCCTGATCGGCGGGCGCATCGAGGGAATCTACTACATTTACGAGGACATAACCGAGCGCAAGAGTTTCGAGGAACAGCTGACCCACCAGGCCTTCCACGACGCCCTCACCGGCCTGCCCAACCGCAACCTGTTCATGGAGCGCCTGAGCCGGGCCATGGAGCGCGGCAAACGCCGCACCGGCTACCACTTCGCGGTGCTCCTCCTGGACCTGGACCGCTTCAAGCGCATAAACGACAGCCTGGGACATCTGGCCGGGGACGTGCTGCTCAAGGGGATCGCGCGGCGGCTGGAGACCTGCCTGCGCTCTGTGGACACCGTGTGCCGCCTGGGAGGCGACGAGTTCGCCGTGCTCCTGGAGGAAGTGGCCTCCTCGCGGGAGGTCATCCAGGTGGCGGACCGCATACGCGAAGTGCTGGACCGCCCCTTCCAGATTTCAGGAAACGAGGTCTACTGCGGGGCCAGCATCGGCATCGTCCTCAAGACCCAGGGCTACGAGACCGCAGAGGCCATCCTGCGCGACTCGGACATCGCCATGTACCGCTCCAAGGAGTCCGGCAAGGACCGCCTGGCCTTCACCAGCAGGATGCACGCCCTGGCCGTGGAAAACCTGCGCATGGAGAACGAGCTGCGCCAGGGCCTGAAAAACGGCGACCTCACCCTGCACTACCAGCCCGTGGTCAGCATCCGCAACGGCAGCCTGCAAGGCTTCGAGGCCCTGGCCCGCTGGAAGCACCCCACCCTGGGCATGATACCGCCCGCCCGCTTCATCCCCCTGGCCGAGGAGACCGGCCTCATCGTGCCGCTGGGCGAATGGGCGCTCGCGGAATCCATGCGACAACTCAGCCAGTGGCGCTCCGAGCACCCCGAGGCGCACGGCCTGTATCTGACCGTGAACATCTCCAGCAAGCAGTTCCGCCAGCCCGACCTGGTGGAGTTCATCCGGCGCGGCCTCGAGGATCACCGCATCCCGCCCCGCAAGCTCAAGCTGGAAATCACCGAGAGCGTCATCATGCGCGACGCCAAAAGCTCCGCCGACAAGCTCGGCAAGCTCAAGTCACTGGGGGTCAAGCTGCTGGTGGACGATTTCGGCACGGGATACTCGTCGCTGTCCTACCTGCAACGCTTCCCCATCGACGGCCTCAAGATCGACCGTTCCTTCATCAGCGGCGAGGGAGACCCGCGCGAAAACCAGGAGATCGTGCGCACCATCATCGCCCTGGCCCGCAACCTGGAACTGGACGTGGTGGCCGAAGGCGTGGAAACCGTCGAACAGCTGGAAAGCCTGGAGGCGCTGGGCTGCGGCAGCGCGCAGGGTTACTGGTTCTCCAGGCCCGTGGACGCCGCCAGCGCCGGGAAGCTCATCGAGATGTCCGAGGCGGGGTTCTGACGGGGCGTCGCACGAGGATAGCCCCGCGGCCGCCTGTCCCCGCTCGCGGGGGCGACCTGAAGCTCCGGCATCAGTACGCAAGCTCCCCCGGCTCTTCGACGTCGACGCCCTCATCTGCTCCAGGCTCCGGGAACGCCCCCGAGGCCAGTTGCTTGCGCTTCCGCGCCAGCCGCTCCAAGGCCTGCGCCCTGTCCGGGGCGGTCTCCCTGCCCAGCGCGGCCCTGATTTCCTCCGAAAGAGAGCGCCCGTGGAGTTCGGACCGGTGCTTCAACACTTTCACCACATCATCTTCCAGGTCGGCAATGGTGATTCTGGCCATGGATTCCCTCCCGCGATGATTCGGGTGACTCTCTATCTGTATATTGGATTCGCACCCAGTCAATCCCGCCAACGCTTTTCCCGCCTCACCTCTCGACCAGCCCACCCGTTTCCGCTATTCTCCGCCGATCATCACCCGGCTCCACGGAGGACCCTATGCCAGTCCGCATTTTCGCCGCTCTGCTCGTCTGCATATCCCTCGCCGCCGCCACCGCCCGCGCCGAGGAGGTCGAGTGCCTGACCACCGAATGGAAACTGCTCGGCGCAAACCACAAGGTCTGCGTCTACGCCTTCGACGACCCGGACATCTCCTGCGTCACCTGCTACCTGAGCCAGGCCAAGACCGGCGGCATCAAAGGCAGCGTCGGGCTGGCCGAGGACCCCTCGGAATTCTCGCTGGAATGCGTGCAGACCTGCCCCACCACCCTGCCCGACAAACTGCCCAGGACCAAGAAGGTCTTCTCCGAAGGCACGTCGCTGGTCTTCAAGGACACCGAGATCACCAGGATCTACGACCCCAAGCGCAAATCGCTGGTCTATCTGGCCATAAGCCGCAAGATCATCTCCGGCTCGCCCAAGAACGCGCTGTCCACCGTGGTGATCAAGTAAGAGGGCCTCCGGCGGCCAGAGAGGGCTCCGCCCTCTCTGGACTCTCCCGCCAGGGGGATGATCCCCCTGGACCCTGCATCCGCTTCGCAGGCAGCACCGTTCCTGTTCAGTAAACTCGCAAGAAAGCCCTGAAACGCGCAAAGCCGCGTTTCAGGGCTTTTGTGTTCTTGAAATCATTTCTTTCGACGATGCCAGGAGACGCATGACCGGAACTCGGAGCCGGATCTCGAAATCGGGAAGCGGGAGCATTGCCAGGATCGGTTTTCAAGGTCGGAGCTTTAGGGCCGGAAGTCCAGACCGGAGCTCAATTCATGGGCGCAAGGGCGACGCTACAGGTGGTCGGAACTGTGAATCGGACTCAGCGTCGACGCTATGGTGGAATTGTGGGTCGGAGCTATGGATCGGGACCCAGCATCGGGGCGAGGGTGGCGGGGCTGGGGGCTGTCACGGTCGGATTCTGGCGGGCGGGCGACGAATCGTCTTCACATCGGTTCTAGCCCGCCCGCCAGGACACGAACGGGACGACCCCCTGCCCCCGCCGCCAAACCTACTCAAGCCTTCCGCGCACGACGCGAAGCTAAGAGCCGGGTGCAGGGCGGAGCCCGGCGAGCAATCCCGACTAGAAGCTGACGTTCACGCCCAGTTCGCCGCCGAAGGTCGCCACCTGCGGGTTGGAGAACATGGTCGAAACCGAACCGCGCAGCGACACCATGTCGTTTATCTTGAAGGTCGTACCGATGGAGGCGGTGCCCCAGTCGGTGGTCACGGGGGCCGCGTCCATGGAATAGGGCGCTGCGAAAGCCGTGGTGATGGCTGCCTTGACCATGCGGTCCCTGCCCGCGAACTCGTGGTTCCATTTCGCTTCCGCGAAGGGCTGCCAGCGATCCACATCCATCAGGACGCGCCAGCCCAGCTGGCTGACGATGGAATCGCGCGTCTGGCCGCCGAAGGACAGCGCGGTGACGCCACTGGCGCCGGTCTCGGTGAAGCCCTTGATGGTGACCTGCTGCAACACCAGACCAGCCACGGGGCCGGTGGTCACGGGCCCCAGCGTGATGTCGCCGCCAAGGCGCAGGGCCAGGGCCAGGGAGTGCCCGGTGGTGTCGGCGCTGTTGTGGTCGGGAAAGAGTCCCAGGGTTACCGGGCGGACGATCTTGTCCTGGTACAGGCCGTAGGACGCCACCGCGTTGCCCCAGACCGGCCCGGCCTTGTAGGCGGTGTAGAGGCTGAAGGCCTGATCGTTCTGGTCGAAGCGGCCGCCGTCCTGGGAGAAGTTCTGGGTCTGGGTTCCGGCGGTGAAGGCCGCGCCCAGGATGAGCCCGAAATGCGTCTGGTAGTCCACGCCCGCCGATCCGGCGAAGGGCGTGCCGGACGAATCAGGGAAGCCTGTGGTGGTCTTGAGATTCAGGGAACCGACGCCGCCGCTGGCCCAGACGTTCACGCCGTTCGGGCCGCGATTTTGGGCGGAGAGATCGATCTGCCCCTGAATGGTGGCCGCGCGGGCCAGACCGCCCTGCACCGGGGCTTCCGCCAGGAGCGACATCTGAGCCGGCGCGACGAGAAGGCTGTGCTCGTAATCCGCCTCGATCTGCTGGCCCGCCGTGGTCAGGTGCTTGCCGTCGATGAACAGATAGGTCTGCATCTGGACGGGGGTGATGTCCGCCCAGGAGGTCACCAGCGCGGCGACCGGAGACGGGGCATTGGCCGACAGCACCGATGCAGGAGTGAAACCGAACAGTCCGGGGTAGATCGACACGAATCGAAACACGGTATGAAGGTCCGCAGGGATGAAACGTACGCCTGCGGCGGTCAGGTTCGACCACTTCATGTTCTCATACGCCATGGCGCGCGTGTAGGCATCGGCGTTGGCGGGGGGAATGACGCCGCCGGGACCGGCCAAGGCCGTGGTGTAGAAGGTGTTGGGAACAATGATGGTCCGGGCTCCGGCCTCCTGAAGGGACGCCACGCCAGAAGCGAATTGGGACGCCAGGCCGCTCAGGAAGTTGGGGTTAGCCGCAATCCAGGCCGCGCCCTGGTTCTGCACGAAGATGAGGTCGTTGTTGCCGCTGTTGACCACATACAAGCCGTGGGGGTTGGCGGCTCCTCCCGTGGAGGCGAGGTAATTGGCGATCTGCTGGAGCGTGGACACGTTCCCGGGCAAACTGCCGGGAGCGGAAGCGACTCCGGCGGAGGAGCGCAGGGAAGCCGTATACGTGGCGCCGTTGGCGTAGTTGGTCCCGCCGCCGCCGTCCGGCAGGGCGTTCAGGCCGAACCTTCCCGCCAACATGGTGGTGGTCATCACGCCGGGCCCGGCAAACCCTCCCTGGGCCCCGGCAGCCATGGCGGAGACGAGCGCCGCATCAACTGACGCGTTTCCTGTCGAATGATAGCGGAAATACCCGCTGTCCAGGGTGCTGTCGCCAAACCCGACAAACTGATTGAGCCGGGCCGCACCGGCTGATCCGCTCACGCTGATGATGAGGGCGAACATGACCGCCACAAGGACGAAGTGTTTCATTTCTGACCTTCCGGCTTGGGCGGTGATCACGCCTCGTAAACAGGTGTTCGTGGATTCAAGGAGGCAAGATGCGGAGGGACGCTACCTGTTCAGCCCGCAAACATAAAGCATTTTTTCAAGCATTCCCGGAGGATGCCCAGATTCCGCGCACGACGCGAAGCGGATAGCCGGGTGCAGGGGAGGCTTCTCCCCTGCCGGGTCCAGGGCAGAGCCCTGGCGGGTGCAGGGCGGAGCCCGCCGGGTCCGGGCAGCGCCCGGCTCCAGCGCCAAGTCCACGGGGGGAAGCTACGGCAGGTTCGTCAGCTCTTTCCCGGCCAGCGGCAGCGTCAGGCAGAAGATGCTGCCGCCGCGCGGGGCGTGCTCCATCCAGATGCGCCCGCCGTGGTGGTCGATGATGTGCTTGCAGATGGCCAGGCCAAGGCCGGTGCCTTCGGGCTTGTCCTTGAGGGTGTCCTTGCGGTCGTGCTGATGGAACTTGTCGAAGATCTTTTCGGATTCCTCGGGCGAGATGCCCGGCCCGGTGTCTTCCACGCAGACGAGCATCATGTCGTCCTGGTCCACGCAGGCGCGCACGGTCACGGAGCCTTCCATGGTGAACTTGAGGGCGTTGTCCAGCAGGTTGATGAGCACCTGCAACGCGCGGTCGCGGTCGGCCTTCACCTGGGGGAGCGCGTCGGGCAGTTCCAGGCGCACGTCCACGTTGGGCCGGTTCTCGCGGCGGCCTCCCACGGCCATCATGGCGTCGGCCACCACGTCGAAGACGCTCAGGGGTTCGTAGCGCCAGGGCATCTTGCCGGACTCGATGCGGGTGAGGTCCAGCACGTCGTTTATGAGCCGGGTAAGCCGTTCGGATTCCTTCTCCACGATGTCCAGGTTGCGCAGGAGCCTCTCGGCCTTGGGGGCCAGGGGCGTGTCGGCACCTGGCTGGAAAAAGCGTTCGAAGTCCTTGGCGATGAGCTTGGCAAAGCCCAGGATCGAGGTGAGCGGCGTGCGCAATTCATGGGACACGGAAGAGAGAAAGGAGGACTTGAGGCGTTCCAGCTGCTTGAGCTGCTTGTTGGCGGCTTCCATCTCGGCGACTTTGCGGAAGAGCGCGCTGGTGCGCACCTCCACCTTGGCTTCCAGGCGTTGGTTGAGCGCGGCGAGAAGCGCTTCGGCCTTCTTGCGCTCTTTTATTTCCTCTTCCAGGCGGCCCATGGCCTCGTGCAGCTCGGAGGTCTTCTCGCTGATGAGCCGGTCCTGGTTGTCGCGATTGGCCTTGAGCTCGGTTTCGGAGCTGGCCAGACAGGCGACCTTCGCCTCCAGGGAGCTGTTCATGGCCTGGATGCGCTGGTGCAGGAACAGGCTTTCCAGCCCCTGGGCGGTGTTGTTCAGGATGATGGAGAGGATCGAGAGGGTCACTTCGCTTACGTTCGGAGCGTCGGAGTCCAGCTCGGCCACGAACATGCCGCGCGTTCGCGAGGCGGTGGTGATCACGTGCAGCAGGTGCCGGGAATGCGAGGGGCCGTCCGCGCCGGGGGGGACGCCCGGAGGTGCGATCGGGGCGAGGACGGCGCGCTTCTCGCGCAGGGCGAAGGCGAACAGGCCGTTCTCGATGGATTGGTCCACGAAAGCCTGCAGGCCGGGCTGGGCGGCGGGAGGCGAACATCGAGCCATGAAGAAGGAGGAGTCGGCCTCGTCCACCAGCATGACGCCAAGGGAGATGAAGGGCAGCAGCCCTCCCAGGCGTTCCAGGCAGAGATCCAGGAGAGGTTCCGGGCCTCCCAGGCGGGAAAGGCTCAGGGAGAAGTCCGAGAGCGCGGCGGCCTGATCCAGTGCGGACAGGGCCAGCCGGGTGGTCTCCTCCAGGTGGTTCAGCCTGGAGGCCGGGGTGGGATCGCCCTGTTCGGTGAAGAGGCTGTCGTGCGCGCTCATGGATCAGCTTCCGCCAAGAAAAATGGATTCGAGTTGCCCAAGCTGCTCCTCGATGCGCGCCGCCACCTGGGCCGCAACTCCGGGTGGAGGGCCGAGCATGGCCAGGGCTGCGGTGTTCAGGGGGGCGAGCACGGACTGGCCGTTGGAGCCGAAATACAGCGCCTCGGCCAGGTAATCCGCCACGTGCACGATTGTGGCGTCCCGGGGAACGGAGGCCGCGAGCGGATCGTGGTGGCAAGCGGCCGCCTGCATCAGGCTCATGGGGAGATGCCAGGCCGACAGGAGCACCCCGCCCGCCATGGCGTGGTCCGTGCCCAGGCAGCGACGTTCGGCGGCCTGGAGGTTCTCGCCGCGCTCGCGCACCTGCGAGAGCACCAGCCGCACCCGCTCCGGCACGTGCAGGATGAAGAACAAAAGCCCCACGTCGTGCAGCAGGCCGCCCACGAAATAGCGCTCGGTGTTCGGCAGCCCCAAGGCTGAGGCCAGGGCGCGCGCGCCGCAGGCGCAGGCCAGGCTGTGCTGCCAGAACTGCCTGATGTCCAGAAGGTCTTTGGGGATGTTCCTGAAGACGCCCATGACGGTGACCCCAAGGGCCAGCGCGGAAAGTTGCTGCACGCCGATGATGGTCACGGCGCGGGAAATGGTGTCGATGCGCTGGGGAAAGCCGTAGAGGGGGCTGTTGACGATCTTCAGGAGCTTGGCCGCGAGCCCCGGATCACACTGGATGATCTCCGCTGCCTCGGCCGAAGAAGCGGAGGGATTTTCCATCAACTGGGCCAGGCGGGCCAGCACTTCGGGCACGGCGTCCATGGGAAGGTCGTCCGCAGCCAACTGTTCCAGGTCCAGGGGAGGAAGGTCCGAGCCATCGTCGCCGGGCTGACCCAGCGAGGGAGGCGCGAGGGGCTCGCCCTTTTCCAAGAGGTGGCCGACCCGGGCCACGGCAAGGCGGAAGATGTCCTGCACCGCAGGATTGTCCAGGTCGCTGCGCGAAAGCCTGACTGCGCAGATCTCCTGCGCCCTGGCCACGAGGCTCGCGGGGAGGCCGTCCCCGGCTTCGTCCAGAGTGCACGTCTTCTCGCCCTGCACGGCCACCTCGGCGATGCCCCAGGCCTTGAGAACACCCAGAAACCGCTCCGACAGACAGGTTCCCTCGCCCATGAGAAGCCGCCCGTTCACATCATGCACAGCCTGGGACAGCAGCATTCCGGGCCTGAGTTCGCCAACCTTCATTCGGTACTCCCGGTACTTCTCGGACCGTTCATCCCGCCTGAGGCGTCATGAACACCGCCAGCCCTTCAAAATCATTCACTCCGCTTTGTCAAGCGCACCGGAGCTTGGCGCGAAGCCCGGCAGATGGTACAAGCATGTTCATGCATGAAAACTATCAGAGCAATCCAGGCAAGTCGGGCGTCATGGCAAGCATTACCGGCCCCGGCGATCCGGTGGGCATCGAACGCAGAAGCTTTGCGATAATCGACTCCGAAGTCCCCGAACCCCGCCCCTTCCAGGGGGAGGAATGGGAAGTGGCGCGCAGGCTGGTGCACACCAGCGCGGACTTCGAACTGCTGAGCCTCCTGCGCTTTTCGCCGGGGGCTGTGCAGGCGGGCGTGGCCGCGCTGCGCTCTGGCGCGGTGATCGTCACGGACACGCGCATGTGCCAGATGGGCATCCCCATGCGACGCCTGACTCCGCTGGGAGCAGCCACGGCCTGCTACATGAACGATTCCGACGTCATCGCCACGGCCAAGAAGCTCGGCACCACGCGGGCCAGGGTGGCCGTGGACAAGGCCGCCAGTATTTCCGGACCGGTGATCTACGCGGTGGGCAACGCCCCCACGGCGCTCCTTCGCCTGATGGAGCTCATGGACCAGGGAACCATCTCGCCGGAGCTGGTGGTGGGCATGCCCGTGGGTTTCGTGAACGCTGCGGAATCAAAGGCGCTGCTGTTTACGCGCACGGACACGGCTTTCATCGGCATCAGCGGCCGAAAGGGCGGGTCCGCGCTGGCGGCGGCCTGCCTGAACGCCCTGGCCGAGCTGGCGCTTCGGGGCACGGCCTAGCGTCGCGTGGGCTATGCCAGGGTCTGGCGCAGGTACTCCTGGGCCGCGCCCGCCGACAGGGGCCGGGCAAAATGGTAGCCCTGCCCCATGCCGCAGTCGAGGTCCTTCAGCACCGACAGTTCCTTCACGGCCTCGATGCCCTCCGCCACCACCTCCATCTCCAGGCTGTGGGCCAACTGGACCACGGCCTTGACGATGTGCAGGTTGTCGCGGTCGGTGTCCAGATTGCGCACGAAAGCCCGGTCCACCTTCAGGGCGTCCACCGGGAAGCGGCGAAGGTAGGCCAGGGAAGAGTATCCCGTGCCGAAATCGTCGATCATTACCGAGAGCCCCAGTTTCTTGATATCCCGAAGCATTTCCACTGCGCGTTCGGCGTTTTCCATCAGCACGCTCTCGGTGATTTCGAGCTTCACGACGCCGGGAGGAAGGCCCGTTTCCTCCAGGATGCGCCCGATGCGGCCCGCGAGGTCGCGCTGCATGAACTGGCGGCCGGAGAGGTTGACGCTCATGGACAGGCCGTCCATGCCGGGGATGGACGCGCGCCAGGACGCCAGCTGGGAACAGGCCTGGGCCAGGACCCACTCCCCGATGCGCAGGATGAGCCCGGTGGCCTCCGCCACGGGGATGAACTCCATGGGGCTCACCAGGCCGCGCTCGGGATGCTGCCAGCGCAGCAGGGCCTCGAATCCTGAGGGGCGCAGGTCTGAGAGGTTCACGATGGGCTGGTACACCAGGAACAGTTCGTCGCGCTCCAGGGCGCGGCGCAGGTCGTTCTCCAGGATCAGCCTCGAGCGGACCTCGTCGTGCATGGCCTTGTCGAACACGACGTTTTCGCCTTTGCCCAGGATCTTGGCCCGGAACATGGCCGTGTCCGCATCGCGCAGGACGTCCTCCGCGTTCTCATAGCGCCCCTCGTTCAGCACCAGCCCGATGCTGACGGAGATGAATATCTCGTAGTCCTCCAGGCGCTCCGGGCTGGCCAGCTCCTTGTGGATGCGCCCGGCCATGGCCATGGCTTCCGTGGGGTCCAGCAGGTCTTCCAGAAGCACGGCGAATTCGTCGCCGCCCAGGCGCGCCAGCAGCCCGCGCGGGCCGATGGCCGTGCGCAGCCGCTGGCTGATCGAGCGCAACAGCCGGTCGCCCAGGGAATGCCCCAGCCCGTCGTTGACCACCTTGAAGTCGTCCAGATCAAGAAAGAGCACCGCGAACCCGGTTCCGGACTGGGGCTTGGCCAACGCCGACTCCAGGCGCAGCTTGAACTGGGTGCGGTTGGGAAGCCCGGTCAGGTCGTCGAAAAAGGCCAGCCGCCGCAGGCGCTCCTGGGCGCGCTTGCGCTCGGTGATGTCCTCGAACACCACCACCGCTCCTTCCAGGCGGTCCTGGGAGAAGAGCGGCGTGCAGGAATAGTCCACCGGGAGGCTCGTGCCGTCCTTGCGCCAGAAAACGTCCTCTTCCACGTGGCGCTGCTGTCCGTCCGCCAGGGTGTGCGAGATGGGACAGGACTCCTCGGGGTACACGGTGCCGTCGGGACGGGTGTGGTGCAGGAGCCAATGCGCGTTGGCCTCCAGGAGCTCCGGGCCGGAAAAGCCCGTGAGCCTCTCCACCGCAGGGTTGGCGAAGGTTATCTTTCCCGCTTCGTCCACCCCGAAAATCCCCTGCGCCACAGACCCGAGAATTGCCGTATTGCGCTCGCTGAGCGCCTGGAGCGACTTCTCGGCCTGGAAACGCACCACGGCCTCGGAGAGCACGTTGGCCACGGACTGCAAGGTGCTGACCTCATCCCCCGTGAAATGGCGCTTTCTTATGGAGTGGATGCCGAGCACGCCAAAGGGAGAACCGGCACCATGAATGACCACGCTCATGCCGCTGGAAATTCTGCGGGAGATCAGGAACTCGATGTCGGTCAGGCGCGGGTCGTTCCGCATGTCCTCCACCACCACCGGGGCGTTGGAGAGCAGGGCCAGGCCCGCCTGGCTGCCGTGCAGGGGGACGTGGTGCATGCCCAGCAGGGATGCGTTCCAGCCAACTCCGGCGGTGAGCAGCAGGTCGTCCTGCGCCTGGTTCAGTTCGAGCACCTCGCAGAACTCGGCCTCGAAGAGCATGGACGCCAGCCGGCAGGTCTTGTCCAGAATGTCCTGAAGGCTCAGGTTGGACAAGGCGAAGATGCCCAGTTCCGCCACCACGCCCTGCTGGAACGCGCGCTTGCGCAACTGGATCTCGTTTTCGCGACGCAGGGTGATGTCGTGGCCGAACACCGCCACTTTGGAGACGCTCCCCTGCTCATCGAACACGGGGAACAGGTTGTTGTCGAAGATGATGCCCGCGCGTTCGTCCTCCACGCGCAGCGGCTTGCCCGTATCGAACACCCGGTGCAGATTGGACAGGCGCTTTTCGAACACATGCGGCGGGAAGAACTCGCTCATGCACCTGCCGACCATGGTCTTGGCCCCGGTCAAGCCCAGTTTGCGGGCCGCGTGCTCGTTGGCGGCGTGAATCACTCCGTCGCGGTCGAAGAGGAAGGCCGAATCGAGGGTGGCGTTCAGAAGGGTCCAGCCGGTGCGCTCGGATTCCCGCAAGGCCCGCAGAATTTCGCGGTTGCGGGCCTCGCGGTCTTCCACCAGGGCCGACACGTCGACCAGCAGCAGGCCTAGGGCCCCTTCGGAACCGCAGGCCAGGGGCGTGACCGAGGCCAGGGCGCGCATGCCCCGAGGCTCGCCCTCCTGGAGAAGGCTTTCGTCCAGGCCGAGTTCGGCGCGGCAGGGTTGGCCTTCGCGCCCGGCGGCCAGCAGCCGCACGAGTTCCTCGCGGCAGGAGGCCGGAAACATGTCCGGAACGCGCTCGCCCACCGAGACGCTCTCGCGCCCCATCAGCGTCCGGAAGGCCGCGTTGCAGGCAACCAGCCCGAACGAATGGTCCAGCACGGCCAGGGCGTCGTTCATGGCCGAAGCCATCACGCAGCAACAGGCCTCGTCCCGTGGCCAAAAAGCTGGCGCGCCGGCCTGTTTCTCTTTCTTGTCCGTCATGGGCACCAGCGCACTATCCCCGCCCGTCTAGACGTTGAACAGGAAATGGATCACGTCGCCGTCCTTGACCACGTACTCCTTGCCCTCCTGGCGCAGCACGCCTGCCGCCCGGCAGGCCGCTTCCGTGGAGTGGGCCGTGTAGTCCTGAAACGAAATGACTTCGGCGCGGATGAAACCCCGCTCGAAATCGGTATGGATGACCGAAGCCGCCTTGGGGGCCTTCCACCCCTGTTCTATGGTCCAAGCCCGCACTTCCTTGGGTCCGACTGTGAAATAACTCACGAGGCCTAAAACTGCGTAGCCCGTGCGTATGACCTGGTCAAGTCCGGAACTCTCGACTCCATAAGATTCAAGGAATTCGGCGCGTTCCTCGTCGGAGAGCGAAGCCATTTCCTCTTCCATCTTGGCCGACACCTTGACCACGGGCGCGCCGGTCCTGGCGGCGTAGGCGCGCACTGCCAGCACCTCGGGACCGTCCTCTCCCAGGCCTGCCTCGTCCACGTTGGCGCAGTAGATGACGGGTTTGGCGGTGATGGGGCCAAGTTCGTCGAACAGCTCGCCCATGGCGCCATCCTTCGCGCCTTCCAGGGTGGAGGCAGGACGGCCTTCCATCAGATGGGCCAAAAGCTTCTCGGCGGCTGCCAGCTTGGCCTGGTGCTCCTTGCCCGCCTTGGCCTGCTTGCGCAGACGGTCCATGCGGTTCTCCAGCACCTGGGCGTCGGCCAGGATCAGCTCGGTCTCGATGACTTCGATGTCGCCCACGGGGTCCACGGAGCCGTGCACGTGCACCACGTCGTCGTCCTTGAAGCAGCGCACCACGTGCAGAATGGCCTGGGTCTCGCGGATGTTGGCAAGGAACTTGTTGCCCAGGCCTTCGCCCTTGCTCGCGCCTTTGACCAGTCCGGCGATGTCGGTGAACTCCACCGTGGCCCCGATCACCTTCTGCGGGTTGGCCAGCCGGGCCAGGGCGTTCATGCGCTCGTCCGGCACGGCCACGATGGCCTTGTTGGGTTCGATGGTGCAGAAGGGATAGTTGGCGGCCTGCGCGTTCTGTGCCCTGGTCAGGGCGTTGAACAGCGTGGATTTTCCGACGTTGGGAAGGCCGACGATGCCGATGCTCAGTGCCATTTCGTTTAACCTTATGGGTGGTCTCCCGCCATGCGCCGCACGCGGGGAAGCATTCTTTCATTCAACGGAGCCGCCTTGCGGGCGGTAAGCGGAGGGAAGCCGATGGCTCTTACACTGGGTCGGACCGGGAGTCCAGTCGTGAACGCGGCACGCCGTGGGCGAAGGCCAGAAAGGCGGGGCTGCCATGCCCGACAGCGCGGGCGGCAACACCTTTCACGATGCGAACTCCATCAAAGCAAAGCATCGCAAAAGCGCTGTCGTCGGAGAGCGAGCCTCCTTCCGGAACGGATTCTCTCCGCTCCGGAAGGAGAAGACGCTCTTGGCTAGGACTTGATGAACTCCAGCAGGTCTGCGTTGAACTGATCCTGCATGGTGGTCGCAAGGCCGTGCGGCGCGCCCGGGTAGACCTTGAGGATCGAATTCTTCACAATCTTCGAGGCCAGCATGGCCGATGCCCCGATGGGGACGATCTGGTCGTCGTCGCCATGGGCGAACAGAGTGGGCACGTCGAACTTCTTCAGGTCTTCTGTGAAGTCGGTCTCGGAGAACTGCTTGATGCAGTCCAGGGCGCTTTTGAACCCGGCCTGCATCCCCTGGTACCAGAACGAATCCCTGACGCCCTGGGAAATCTTGGCTCCCTCGCGGTTGTACCCGTAGAACGGCATGGTCAGGTCCATGAAGAACTGCGAACGGTCGTTGAAGGTTTTAGCGCGGATCTCGTCGAAGACCTCGATGGGCAATCCCCCCGGGTTGGCCGGGGTCTTCAGCATCAGCGGCGACACCGCGCCCAGCAGCACGGCCTTGGCCACGCGCGAGGTTCCGTGGCGTCCGATGTAGCGGGCCACTTCGCCCCCGCCGGTGGAGTGCCCCACCATGATCGCGTCCTTGAGGTCGAGCGTTTCGAACAGCGCGGCCAGATCGTCCGCGTAGGTGTCCATGTCGTTGCCGTTCCAGGTCTGGTCGGAGCGACCGTGCCCGCGCCGGTCATGGGCGATCACCCTGTAGCCGCGCTCGCCCAGAAACACCATCTGGGCGTCCCAGGCGTCGGCGCTGAGCGGCCACCCGTGCGAAAACACAACAGGCTGCCCGGTGCCCCAATCCTTGTAGTAGATGGAAACGCCGTCTTTGGTTTTGAAATTGCTCATTACATGCTCCCTGGCTTTTATGTGAACAAGGCGGATTATGGAGAATCACTCCAGTATTTAGACGCCAGGCAAGTTTGAGTCAAGGAAATGGGGAGACACTCCCCCGCCTGCTGGAACCTGCGGGTGAATCTGGCAGCCAACTGCGCTTCGTTATTCAGGAAACTTTGAACTCCTCGATGCATGTCAAAAGACGTCTGCGGTCGCCGGGGGACGCTGGCGAGGCACGTGATTTTCTGATGCATTCGCGTTACGAGTCAGGTGACAGTGTCCGGAAACCTGCGGGGGAAGTCATGCTCAGGCGTATCTCCATAGCCGCCCGGCTGCTTGGCCTGGTGGGACTCGTGGTCCTGTTCTGCGCCGTCGCGCTGTTTTTCGTGGAGGCCATCGCCTCGCGCCTGGAGGTGCTGGTGGTGCAGCATACCCAGTCGGTGATGCTTCAGGGCGAGAAAAGCAGGATCAAGACCGCAGCCCACACCATGGCCCTGGCCCTGGCCAAAGCCATGACCTACACCCGCACCCCCGAGGAACAGAAGGAACTGGCCCGGAGCCTGGTCGAGATGATCCGCTTCGAGGAGGACGGCTCCGGCTATTATTTCGTCTACACCGGGACCACCAACATCGCCCTGCCGCCCAGGCCGGATCTCGTCGGCCAGGACCTGAACGACTTCAGGGACCAGAACGGCGTGTACTACGTGCGCGATCTGTCCGAGCAAGCCCACGCTGGCGGCGGGTACGTCTTCTACGCGTTTCCCAAGCCCTCCGGGCAGCTGGAGCGCAAGCTGTCCTACGCCGAGATGATTCCCGGAACGGACATGTGGGTGGGCACGGGGGTGTACATCGACAAGGTGGCCCGCGAGGAGGCCGCTGTGGCCGCCATGATCGCGGACCTCTTCAACCGGGCCTTCGCGGGGTCAACGGCCGTTTTCGCGGTCATGCTGGCGGTACTTTTCCTGGCCTGCCTGGTAATCGCCCGCAGCGTGGCCCGCCCACTGGCCGAGGCCACGGGCGCGGCGGAGCGCATCGCCGCCGGAGACCTGAGCGTGCGCCTGGACGATTCAGGAAGCGACGAGGCCTCCAGGCTCCAGGCTTCGCTCAACCGCATGACCGTGGTGCTGCGCCAGAACATCCAGGAGATAAAGGCCCGGCGCGACGAGGCCGAGGAAAAGGCCCAACTGGCCGGAGAAGCTCTCAAGGAGGCCAGGCGGGCCGGGCAGGAAGTCGTCGCGCAGGTGGCGCTTCGAATAGAAAGCCTGCAGAAGATAGCCTCCGCGGTGGCGCACCAGCTCAGAAACCCCACCACCATCATCGGCGGGCTGGCCGGGCTTCTGGTCAAGAAACCCAGCATGCGCCAATCCTACCTGGAATACCTGGACGGCATCATCGAGGCAGCCCGGCGCATCGAAAACATCACCACCGCCGTGAAGGAATACAGCAATCTCCACCTGGGCCGGCTTGAGATGACCCAGGTCGAGAACATGCTGCGGGCGGGGGTCCAGGCCGGCGAGGCTCATGCGCTCATCCTGGGAAAGACCCCCGTGTGGGAGGTGGAGGCCGGGTCGGATAACATGCAGGTGTTCGCCGATCCGAAACTTTTGCGACTTGCGCTGCGGGAACTGGTCGCCAACGCGGTGGAAGCCCTGCCGGCCCAGGGGGGAGTCATCCGGCTGGCCGCCCGCAGACATCCCGGCCAGGACGGCGGCGGAGCCATGGAGATCGCCGTCACCGACACCGGCCGGGGCATCCCCGAGGGGGAGCTCCAGTATGTTCTGGACCCGTTCTACAGCACCAAGCCCGTGGGCGTGGGCATGGGGCTCACCAAGGCCAACCGCATCGTTCAGGAGCACGGCGGAAGCATCACCGTGGAAAGCGCCGAAGGCAAGGGGACCACAGTCCGCCTGCTGCTTCCCGAGCAGGCACCGGACATCGCCGCCGTCATGCGCGGAAAAATCTGAAATCGTCGTCCAGGCGCCCGCCGCGTCCGTTTCCGTTCGGACAGCGCGGCGGCTTCCAGGCCCACCGGGAGAGAAAGCCATGAACACGGACATGAAATCGGGCTCCCGCATTCCCACACGCGCCTATCTGGCGGCGCTCATCATCCTGGCCGCTCTCCCGTCGTTTTTCATCATCCTGCACTCCGTCCGCCACCACATGGAGGATTCGCCCGAGGGCCTGTGGACGGACCTGGGCCTCATGATCGCGGCCACGCTGCTGGCTCTGTGCGCTGCCCTGGCTCTGGGGGAGGCCTGGATCATCCGCCCCCTGCGCGCCATTTCCCTGGCCGCGAAGCGCATCGCGCAGGGCGAGCTGGAAGTGCGCGCCCGGGTGGGCATGGCCCCCTGGGAACTGGCGGGGCTCGGGCAGACCTTCGATTCCATGGCCCTGGCCCTGAAGCGCCGCGACGAGCGCACACGCAAGGTGCTGGAAGAGTTGCGCGCCAGCCGCAAGCGCTTCAAGGACATCGCCTGGAGCATGTCCGATTGGATCTGGGAGATGGACGCCCAGGGCGGCTTCACCTTCTCCTCGGGACAGGTCCAGGGAATCATGGGCTACGAGCCGGGCGAAATCCTGGGCAAACATTTCACGGACTTCTTCCCGGAAGGCGAACACCACGAGGTCCGGACCCTCTTCGAGAGCGTGGCGCGGACCCTGCGCCCCATCACGGATTTCGAAGCCTGGCACGTCACACGCGACGGCAGGCGCGTATGCCTGCGCACCAGCGGACGCCCCATGCGGGACGCCCAGGGGCGCTTCACGGGCATCCGCGGGGTCTGCAGGGACGTTACCCGGCAGAAGCTGGCCCAGGAGCACATCCTGAACTCCCTGAAGGAGAAGGAGGTCCTGCTCAAGGAGGTGCACCACCGGGTGAAGAACAACCTCCAGATCATCGCCAGCCTCATGAGCCTGGAGTCGCACAAGCACCAGGACATCCCCGAGGTGGCCGAGGCCTTCGAGCAGATGAGAAGCCGGGTGCGCTCCATCGCCCTTATCCATGAAAAACTCTACGCCACGCAGACATACTCGGAAGTGGACATGGCCGGGTACATCGAGTCCCTGAGCCGCTCCATCCGGGACGCGCACGCGCGCCCCGGCCAGTCCATATCCCTGCGGTTCGAGCTGCCCGCCGTGTCCGCGTGCCTGGAAAAGGCCCTGCCGCTCGGGCTTCTGGCCAACGAGGCGGTGACCAACGCCTTCAAGCACGCCTTTGCCGGAAGAGAAACAGGGGAGGTGCTGGTGCGCCTGGAGACGGGAGACGGACAGCTGTCGCTGCTGGTGGAGGACGACGGGGTGGGCATGGCGCCGGAAATCCGGCAGGAACTGGCCCGGGGAGGAAGCCGGGGACTGGGGATGCAGCTGATAAAGACGCTGTCTGACCAGCTGGGAGGATCGATAAGCTTCCCCGTGAAGGAGAAAGGTTTCTCGATCCTCGCCAGCTTCCCCGGAGCTACTCTCCGGTGATGGTCTTGTTCTGGAGGAAATCCTTGGCCATGTACTGCACCATCTCGGGATCGGACAGCAGCATGGTCAGCGACTCCGAAAGCACGTCGTTTATGAAGCGTGCGTTGGCGGTCTCGTCCGGAGCGGTGACAACTTCCTTCTCCTGGGCCACGGGGAAGGAGCCTTCCCAGTGTCCGGGGCCGTTGACCACACGGGCCGACAGCACGCACTTGGTGGCGATCTTGCGGGTGACCGTCAGGCCCTGGGCGCTATAGTTCAGCTCGCGGATGGTGATCACCAGGGACAGGGGCGCGTTCTCCTTGAAGGACGCGGGCTTGAAGCCCAGTCCGATCAAGGTGCGCTCGGCGGCCTCGCCCACGGCCTTGCTCAGGTCGCCCTCCACGCTGATGGAGGCGCTGCGTCCGCCGTCGGCGTTGCGATAGCCCACCACCTTGTCGGCCCTGGCGTCCATCACCTTGAAGGCCAGGGTCTTGCCCTTGCCCACGTTGCCCGTGGGAGACTTCACCTCGGGGTGAAGGCTCACGCTCTGGGGCTGCACCCCGGAACAGGCCGCCAGCAGGCCGGCCAGAACAAGCGCCGTCAGAAGAGTGGCGATGCGTTTCATGCTTGCTGCTCCTTCTCTGATTCCGATTCGGATTCCTTCAATTTTGCGGTCACGGCCCACATTTCTTCAACCAACCGTTCCAGCCCGTCGCCTTCCTTGGCCGAAATGAACCGGATACTCAACCCCCGCTCCTTGGCCAGGGCCTTCAGTTCGGCCAGCCGCTCGGGCGAGAGCGTGTCGATCTTGTTCACGGCGCGAAGCTGCGGACGCTCGGCCAGGCCGGGGTCGTAGCGCACCAGTTCGTCGTCCACCAGGGAGAACCCGGCGAAGGGGTCGTCCCCCCCGGTCTCCTCTGCGGCCAGCAGATGCACCAGCACCCTGGTGCGCGAGACGTGCTTCAGAAAATCGTGCCCCAGGCCCTGGCCCTCGTGCGCGCCTTCGATCAGCCCCGGAATGTCCGCGGCCACCAGCTGCATGCCGTCCTCCCCGAGCAGCACGCCCAGATTGGGGGTCAGCGTGGTGAAGGGGTACGGCGCGATCTTGGGCTTGGCCGCCGAAACCGCCGAGATGAGCGTGGACTTGCCCGCGTTGGGCAGGCCGATGATGCCTATCTCCGCCAGCAGGCGAAGCTCCATGCGCAGGTTCTTCTCCTGGCCGTCCTCGCCCGGCTGGGCGAAACGCGGGGCGCGGTTGGTGGAGGTCTTGAAGTGCATGTTGCCCTTGCCGCCACGCCCGCCGTGCACCGCGATCCACTCCTGGCCGATCTCGGTCAGGTCGGCTGCGAGATGCTCGGTGCCGTCCTCGTTCAGCTCGTAAATCAACGTGCCGCGCGGCACCTCCACAACCAGGTCGTCGGCGTTCTTGCCGTTGCACTGGCTCCCAAGGCCCATCTGGCCGTTCTTGGCCATGTAGCGGCGCTTCACGCGCAGGTCGTACAACGTCAGAAGGTTCGGGGAGACGCGAAAGATCACGTCGCCGCCCTTGCCGCCGTCGCCGCCGTTGGGGCCGCCGTAGGGGATGAACTTCTCACGGCGGAAGGCGATGCAGCCGCGGCCGCCCTTGCCGGAAGAAACGTATATTTTTGCTTCGTCGATAAAACGCATGGATGTTCACTCTGTCCTTGTTGATCGATGGCCCGATACGGCCCTTGCCTGCCTGAAGTCAAGCGAACGGCCCGCCCGCTGCCCATCCGGGCGTTCACGCCATGCTCCTTGAAGATTTTCCATCATGAGAGCATAGACACGTGACGGCCCCGGCACTTTCACATTATTCCGGCAAGAGCCGAAACAGCGGGAGAAACATGCGCAACACAATCATACTCTGCGTCCTGATAGCCGCCATGGCCGTGGGCGGAGCCTGGCTCTACACCCAGCCCTCCAAGGCCTATCAGGCCGTGCAGCTGGCCATGGACCGCGACGACCCCGCCCTGCTGGCCCCCTGGCTGGATACGCAGGCCCTGCGTTCCAACCTGAAGAACCGCGAAGCCGCCAAGCTCCCCGCCCCGCTGGGACCAGACGTCCCGCCAGGCCTTTCCGGCCTCTTCGGCATGCTCGGCCAGGCCCTGGCCGACTCGGTGCTGGGCGCGATCACCCAGAACCTGGCCACGCCCGAAGGCGTGCTGGCGCTCCTGCGCGGAGCCGCCGCCGGAGCGCACACGCCCCCCAACAAAACCCCGCGCACGCCGTCCGAGCGGCTCTTCGCCCAGGCCAGCACGGAACTCCTCGGCTTCGACCGCTACGTGGTCAGCGCGCCGCTCCGCCCCAACGCCGTGCTCCAGCTGGTCTTCACACGCCAAGGCACCAAGTGGCTGCTCTCGGACATCGAACTGAAGCCGATAGCGCCGCCGAATGCGTAAGAAGGCCTCCGGCGGGCGAAGAGAATTGGGGCGCTGCCCCAAACCCCGGCAGGGCTCCGCCCTGCACCCGCCAGGGGGATGATCCCCCTGGACCCTCAGTGGGCTTCGCGTAACGAATCGTTACAGCTCATGATCTTGTTTATTCAGCCCTGAAGCGCACAAAGCCGCGCTTCAGGGCTTTTTCTCTACAAAATCGCCACAGTAGCCAAGGCCGGGGTTGGAGGGTGTCACGACCGGGTTCTGGCGGGCGGGCGACGAATCGTCTTCAAATCGGTTCTAGCCCGCCCGCCAGGACACGGACGGGACACCCTCCTGCCCCGGCCGCCAACCATCAACCCAACCCCAATCCCCCCGTACACGACGCGAAGCTAGAGGCCGGGTCTGGGGGAGGCCTCTCCCCCAGCGGGTCCAGGGCAGAGCCCTGGCGGGTCTGGGCGGAGCCCAGCGCCTCTCCCTCTTACATCACGCCGATGTCCCAGTTGAACACGCAGCCGCGATCCTTGCGTTCGATGCTCTTGGGCATGGGTTCGCGCATGTGGATCAGTTGCAGGAATCCGGCCTTGACCAGTGCTTCTTCCTTGTCGCGCATGTCCAGCTCCCAGTTGGGGTAGATCCAGTGGTTCTGTCCGTAGCGGGTGACGAAGCAGGTCTCGCCTTTGGGGCTGACGATGGGTTCGCAGGCCTTGACCTCCTGGGTCATGGTGCGGCTGATGCCAAGCGGCCACAGCCCGGAGACCACGATGCCGAGCGGCAGCGGGCTCTTGCGGGGCAGGTCCAGGATGTCGGCTCCGGAGAGTTCGGGGCTTATGATCGCGCCGTCGAAGCCCATTTCCTTGAGTTTGCCGAGCGCCAGGGGGTTGGCCAGGTTGCAGAACGGCCCGGCCCAGAGTTCCATCTCGCGGCGCTTGCGGTTGCCGAAGAGTCCGGTCTGCCAGGGGGCGTTCAGCACGAAGCGCTTGCCGCCGCGCTTGAGGATGACGTCCAGGATGTCCAGGAAGTCCTTTTCCTCGTTGGGCCAGATGACGGGCGGAACCCACCACCAGGTGGACGCCGCGCGCCCGAGCGGCAGATGCTGGGTCTTGGTGGCGGACACCCACACGCCCGCCGCGCCCTTGGCAGGGCCCTTGGGGGGCTGGCGCCAGATGTGCACGGACTCGGCGCGAACGCCGCGCGGGGCCTTGTAGGGCTTGGGCACCACGGGCTGGAAGGAGGACTCCACGGAGCCGGCGTCGGGATACTTGCGCATCTCGGCTTCCAGGGCGGCGATGCGCCTGCCGAGTTCCGGCTCGCGGCGGTCTATGAGGAAGACGCTCATGCCCGCGCGGGGGCGTTCCTTGCCTTTTCCGGCCAGGGTGAGGTCGTAGCGGCCGCCCTTGGGCACGGTGCGGGAGACGCGCACCACCTGATGCCCGGCCTCGTCCTCGTAGCCCAGGCGAAGAAGGTCGCCGGGGAGCAGGGGCTGGCGCGGATTGACGAAATAGCGGCGGGCCTCGCTCATGGTCAGGCGGCCTACGAGCATGCCGGAGCCGGTGGGCGACTGGGCGTCCACGGGGTTGCGGGGCTTCTGGGGCAGGAACCCGTAGTGCGTGGTGGGGCGGCCCAGGGCCTGCTCGATGTAGGAGAGCGCGGCCTTCTTGGCCTGCGGATCGTCCGGGGCGTCGCGCAGGGTGCGGTAGGCCGTGGTGGTGTAGAACACGTAATGCGGGCCTTTCTTGCGTCCCTCGATCTTCCAGGCCTTGATCTGGGGGATGGTCAGGAGCGCCTTGGCCAGGACGTCCAGGGAGAGGTCCTGGCAGGAGAAGTAGCGGCCCGGCTGTCCCTTGCGGGAGAACACGCGGCGGCAGGGCTGCACGCAGCGGCCGCGAAGGCCGGACTTGCCGCCCAGGAAGCTGGACCACCAGCAGCGGCCCGACACGTTGTGGCACAGCGCGCCGTGCACGAACACTTCCAGGTCCACGCCCTCGGGGCAGGCCTCGGCCATGAGGCGCATCTCGTCCACGCCCAGTTCGCGCGGCAGCACCACGCGGCTGATGCCAAGCGAAGGCAGCACGGACAGGCAGGTCTGGGAGGTGACGTTGGCCAGGGTGGAGAGATGCAGCTCGCCGGTGAATCCGGCCTGGCGGGTCACGTCGGCCAGCCCCAGGTCGGAGATGATGAGCGCGTCGGGTTTGACGACCTTGGCCAGACGGTCGGCCAGGCGGCCGGCCTTGCCCTCCTCGCCTGCCTTGGTGAGGGTGTTCATGGCCACGTAAACCTTGCGGCCCTTGTCGTGGGCCAGAGCGGTCAGGCTCGCGAGTTCCTGTATGGAGAAGTTCTCGGCCTGCATGCGGGCGGAAAAATGCTTGAGGCCGCAGTACACGGCGTCAGCGCCTGCGGATATGGCGGCCAGGAAGGAATTGGCGTCACCGGCTGGAGCGAGGATGTCTGGAATGTGGTTCATAGTCCGTACGCGATGGATGGAAACTGGTTCGAAAAGACCCGCCAGGGCGGCGGGAGCCGGCAACGCATGATGAACGCCCGCAAGGGCGCGGTTTTCAAAGAGGCGCGGGTTACATAGCCACTTCCTGGGGTTCTGGCAAGCTTGAAGTATGCGCCGGGGCAGGATACAGGGCGGACTTCACTCAAGCACAAACGGAGCAGGCCATGAGCATGTTGTCGACCGAGATAAGCGAGGCGTTGTCCAAGGGGTCCTGGATCAGGCGTATATTCGAACAGGGCGCGGAGATGAAGAAGGTCCATGGCGTCGACCGCGTGTACGACTTCAGCCTGGGCAACCCGGACCTGCCCGCCCCGCCCGTGGTGGGCGAGTGCCTGTCCGACCTGGCCGCGCGCGCCGGGGAGCCCTTCGCCTTCGGGTACATGCCCAACGCCGGGTATCCCCACGTGCGGGAAGCGCTGGCCGCGCAGGTCAGCGAGGAACAGGGCATCGCCTTCCAGGGAAGCGACCTGCTGCTCACCTGCGGCGCGGCTGGCGGCATCAACGCCTTCTTCCGCGCGGTGCTGGCGCAGGGGGACGAGGTGCTCTGCCCGCGCCCCTACTTCGTGGAATACGGCTTCTACGTGGGCAACCACGGCGGCAAGCTGGTGACCGTGGCCGCAGCCCCGCCCGATTTCGACCTGGACGTGCCCGCCATGCTGGCCGCCATCACCGACAAGACCCGCGTGGTGATGCTCAACTCGCCCAACAACCCCACGGGCTGCATCTACTCGGAAAAGACCCTGCAGGAACTGGCGCGCGGACTTGAGGCCCTGAACGAAAAGCGCGAGAAGCCCATCCTGCTGCTGGCGGACGAGCCGTATCGGTTCCTGGCCTACGACGGGGCCGTGGTGCCGTCGCTGCCCAAGATTTATCCGTATACTGTCGTTGTGAGCTCCTTTTCCAAGAACCTGTCCCTGGCGGGCGAGCGCATCGGCTACGTGGCTCTGACGCCCCACATGCCCGGCAAGCAGGAACTGATGAACGGCATCGTGTTCACCAACAGAATACTGGGCTACGTGAACGCGCCCGCCATCGGGCAGGCCCTGCTGCTGAAATCCCTGGGCCACCAGGTGGACGCCGGCATCTACGCACAGCGGCGGGGCGCCATGGCCAAGGTGCTCACGGATGCGGGGTACGAGTTCTCCATGCCCGCCGGAGCGTTCTACTTTTTCCCGAAAGCCCCCGGAGGGGACGACATCGCCTTCGTGGGCAAGCTGTGCGAAGAGCGTGTGCTGGCCGTGCCGGGCACGGGGTTCGGCATGCCGGGATACTTCCGCCTGACCTTCTGCGTGGACCAGAAGGTGATCGAGAACGCGGCGGAAGGGTTCGCGCGGGCCACCAAAGGGTATTAGCGCCCCTGGCGACCGGAAAACGGCGGCTCAGGGCGGACGACGTGCTTCCCGGAGCCACTTTCATCTTGACAGCCCCTGCTCCCTGCGTTAGCCGGGAGGGCTTAATTTTTTCGCCAAGTAAGAAGGGACCATGTTCGAAAGCCTGCAAGACCGCTTAGAGTCGGTATTCAAGAAAATACGCGGCCACGCCCGCCTGGATGAGAACAACATCCAGGAGGCCCTGCGCGAGGTTCGCCTTGCCCTGCTTGAAGCCGACGTAAACTTCAAGGTGGTCAAGGCCTTCACGGAGCGCGTGCGCGAACGCGCCCTGGGCCAGGACGTCGTCAAGTCCCTCACGCCCGGCCAGATGGTGGTGAAGATCGTCCACGACGAGATTCTCCAGCTTCTCGGCGGCGAAGCCCAGACCGTGGACTTCCGCAACAAGCCCCTCATCATCATGATGGTGGGCCTGCAGGGCTCCGGCAAGACCACCACCACATCCAAGCTGGCCCTGTGGCTTCGGCGCAACCACAAGCGCAAGCCCTACCTGGTGCCCGCCGACGTGTACCGTCCCGCGGCCATCGACCAGCTGCACAAGCTGGCCACGCAGCTGGACGTTCCGGCGTACCCGTCCAAGCCTGGCATGAACCCGGTGGACATCTGCCGCGACGCCGTGGCCGAGGCCGCGCGCCAGGGCCTGGACGCCATCATCCTGGACACCGCCGGCCGCCTGCACATCGACGAAGTCCTGATGGACGAGCTGAAGGCCATCAAGGACGCCGTGGGCCCCCACGAGATCCTGTTCGTGGCCGACGCCATGACCGGCCAGGACGCCGTGACCGTGGCCGACAGCTTCAACGCCCGCCTGGACATCACCGGCGTGGTGCTCACCAAGATGGACGGCGACGCACGCGGCGGCGCGGCCCTGTCCATCAAGGAAGTCACCGGCAAGCCCATCAAGTTCGTGGGCGTGGGCGAAAAAGCCTCCGACCTGGAAATCTTCCACCCGGACCGCGCGGCCTCGCGCATTCTGGGCATGGGCGACATCCTCTCGCTTATTGAGAAAGCGCAGGAGGAGTTCGACGCGGGCGAAGCCGCCGACATGGAGCGCAAACTCCGCCAGGCCCAGTTCACCCTGGACGACTTCCGCACCCAGATGCGCCGCGTCAAGAAGCTCGGCTCCCTGGACACCATCCTCAAGATGATTCCGGGCATGGGCAAGCTGACCAAGCAGCTGGGCGAGATCCAGATGCCGGAGAAGGAGATGGCCCGCCTGGAAGCCATCATCGGCTCCATGACCAAGAAGGAGCGCACCGAGCCCAAGGTCATCAACCAGAGCCGCAAGGAGCGCATCGCCAAGGGCTCCGGCGTGCAGGTGGGCGACGTGACCGCGCTTCTGAAGAATTTCGAGCAGATGCGCATGATGATGCAGCGCATGATGGGTGGTGGCGGCAAGATGCCGGCCATGCCGGGCGGGCGCATGCCCGCAGGCATGGGAGGCATGCCGGGCCTGGGCAGCATGGCCACGGCCATGTCCGGCAAGGGCAGCCCCACCAAGAAGAAGAAGGAAAGGGACAAGCGCAAGAAGAAGAACAAGAAGCGCTAAAGGCCGGGACGCGCCTCTCCTCATCGCGGAAAGGCGGACTTGCCAGAAATTGAAAACACGTTACATATCCTCATCGGGGGTGAATCAAGTATGGCTATGAAAATCAGACTGACCAGAATGGGCTGCAAAAAACGTCCCTTCTACCGCATCGTCGCCATGGACAGCGCTACCCGCCGCGATGGCCGCGCTCTGGAGTACGTCGGACACTACAACCCGATGGTCGAGCCCGCGGACATCAAGATCGACGCCGACGCGGTCGCCAAGTGGATCGCCTGCGGAGCGCAGCCCACCGACACCGTCGCCGCCCTGCTGCGCAAGGCCGGCATCAAGTCGTAGTCCGTTGCTTCTGACGATGCGGCGCCGGGTCGCGTGCAACCACACGGGAGGCGTCACATGTTGAAAGATCTGATCGAGTACGTCGCCAGATCGCTGGTCGATAATCCCGATGCCGTTTCGGTGAAGGAAATCGAAGGCGAGCAGACGTCCGTCATCGAACTCAAGGTCGCCAAAGAGGACCTGGGCAAGGTGATCGGCAAGCAGGGGCGCACGGCCAGGGCCATGCGCACCATTCTGGGCGCGGCGTCCACCAAGATGCGCAAGCGCTCGGTGCTGGAAATCCTGGAATAAAGCCCGGGAGGGCCAAGGATTGACTCAAGCCAAGTTGGTGGTCATCGGCGAGGTGATCAAACCTCACGGTATCCGGGGGGAGTTCCACGTGGCAAACCACGCGGACTCCCCCTCGCTCTATGCGCCCGGCTCGCGCGTGTGGTTTCGCGCGCCCGGCAAACCGGAGCGTCCCGTCACAATCCTCAGCTGCCGCCCCCACCAGGGACGGCTTCTGCTGACTATCGAAGGCGTGGCCGACCGCGACGCCGCCGATGCCCTGCGCGGCATGGAGGTGGTGGTGCGCCCGGAAGACCTGCCTGAGCTGGACGAAGGGGAAGTCTACCTGCACGAGATCGTCGGCTACGACGTGGTGCTCACGGACGGCTCCAAGGTCGGCGTGCTGGAGAGCTTCATGGACGTACCCGGGCAGGATCTGTGGCTGATCCGCGGCGTGGACGGCAAGGAAATCCTGCTGCCCGCCCACGAGGAGACCGTGCCGGAGATCGACGCCACCGCGCGAAAGATCACCATCAACCCGCCGCCGGGGCTTCTGGATTTGTAGCTGGCCGATCGGCTGGAGTTTTCCTGCGCGTGGTGACAATTTTACCATGAGGTGGCAAATTTGTTACCATCACCTCATGGACACTTCCGCGCTCTGCGTTCCGGGAAATAATCATGCGCTTCACCATCCTCTCCCTGTTCCCGGAATTCTACGATTCCCCGCTGTCCTGCGCCCTGATGGGCAAGGCCCGCGAGCAGGGCATCGTGGACTTCAATCTGGTGAACCCGCGCGACTTCGCACTGAACAGGCACAAGTCCGTGGACGACCGCCCATACGGCGGCGGGCCGGGCATGGTCATGTCCCTGGACCCGCTGGCGCGGGCGCTTCGCTCCATCGAGACCCCCGGCCGGATTCTGCTGCTCTCCCCGCGCGGACGCAGGCTGACGCAATCCTTCGCGCGCGAGCTCTCCGCCGAGCCCAATCTGACCATTCTGTGCGGGCGCTACGAGGGCATCGACGAGCGCCTGTTGCAGCTTTTCCCCATCGAGCTTGTTTCGGCGGGCGACTTCGTGCTCTCGGGCGGCGAGGCCGCGTCCCTGTGCCTGATCGAGTCCGTGGCGCGCCTGCTCCCCGGTTTCATGGGCAAGGAGGAATCCGGCGACGAGGAGAGCTTCTCCCACGGCCTGCTGGAATACCCCCATTACACCCGCCCGGAGACCTACGAGGGCCTCACGGTGCCGGACGTGCTGCTTGGCGGCGACCACGCCAAGGTCCGCTCCTGGCGGCGCGAGCAGTCGCTCCTGCAGACGCTGGCGAGGCGCCCCGAGATCCTTGCCGACGCGCCTCTCACCCCGCAGGACCGCACATTTCTGGCTGAAAAGCCGCGCACGCACCTGGCGCGCAATCTTCACATCGCCCTGGTCCACGGCCCGGTGCTGAATAAATTCGGCCATACGGTCACTGTGTCCTTGACCAACCTCGACCTGCACGATATAGCCCGCATTTCCCGAACATATGGACTTGCGGGATTTTTTGCGGTCACCCCCCTGGAGGACCAGCAGGCCCTGGCCGCCACACTCCTCGGACATTGGACCGCCGGAGCGGGCGGAAAGGGAAACCCCGACAGGGCCGAAGCGCTCGGGATGGTCCGGGTGACGGCGACCCTGCAGGACGCCATCGCCCAGGTCCGGGACGCCTGCGGACAGGACCCCCTGGTGCTGGCCACGAGCGCCCGCCCCGACGGAGCCGTGACTCCGCAGGAAGTGCGCCAAAGCCTCGGGGAACGCCCGGTGCTTCTGGTGCTGGGAACAGGATCGGGACTCGCGCCCGAAGCCCTGGCTCTGACGCACGGCCAGATTAGCCCGATACGGCCATTCGGCGGCTACAACCACCTTTCGGTGCGGGCCGCCGCCGCGATCCTCACGGACCGCATACTCGGAGACATTTTTTGAGCTTCCCGGTGAAGCCCAGTCATAAGGAAGGAGACAGGCAATGAACATCATCCGTCAGATCGAAACCGAGCACCTGCGCCTGGACATGCCCAAGTTCAAGCCCGGTGACACCGTCAAGGTGCATTTCCGCATTCTGGAAGGCGAGAAAGAGCGCATCCAGGTCTTCCAGGGCGCAGTCCTGAGGGTCCGCAAGGGCACCACCGACAGCACCTTCACCGTGCGCAAGGTCTCCGACGGCGTCGGCGTCGAGCGCATCTTCCCCATGCATTCTCCCTTCATCGAGCGCGTTGAAGTGATGATCGAGGGCAAGGTCCGCCGTTCGCGCCTGTACTACCTGCGCAACCTCAAGGGCAAGGCTTCCCGCATCAAGTCCAAGAACGCCTGGAACAACTAGGCGATCTTTCGCGTTTTTCGGCCCGCCCCCGGCCTCGCGACATCATCAGGGGGCCGGGGGAAAGCCTTCCGGCAACGGAAGGTTTTTCCCTGTTTCTTTTCAGGAGCCAACATGCCAGCCTCCCGCCCCTCCCCCCCTCAGCACCCCTCCCACGCCGGAGTGGACGAGGCAGGACGCGGCTGTCTGGCCGGCCCCGTGGTGGCCGGAGCGGTCATCCTGCCGCGCTCCTATCGCCTTCCCGGCCTGGACGACTCCAAGAAGCTCACCCCCGCAAAACGCGCCGAACTGGAGCCCGCCATCAAGGCCCAAGCCGTGGCCTGGGGGCTGGGCGTCATCTGGCCCCCTGAAATCGACCGCATCAACATCCTTCAGGCCACCTTCCGGGCCATGGCCCGCGCCGTGGCCGTCATGAAACTCCGGCCCGCCTCGCTGCTCATCGACGGCAACAAGACCATCCCGGTCCATCTGCTCGTCTCCCCCCTGCCCCAGCGGGCAATCGTCGATGGAGACTCGCTCGAACCGGCAATCTCCGCAGCCTCCGTACTGGCCAAGACCTTCCGCGACCGGCTGCTCGAACACCTGGACCGACGCCATCCCGGCTACGCCCTGGCCATGCACAAAGGCTATTGCACCGCCGCGCATCTGGCCGCTCTGCGCGCCCTCGGCCCTTGCAGGCAGCACCGCCTCACCTTCAGGGGCGTGCTGCCCGAAAATCCCTCGCGGTCCGGAGTCCATGGATGCCTGCCGGGCATCTGACCCTCGGCCGCGACGGCGAGGACGAGGCGTCGCGCCTGCTCGCCTCCCTCGGCATGCGCATCCTCTCGCGCAACTACAGCACCCGCCTGGGCGAAGTGGACCTCGTCTGCCGACACGGCGACACCCTGGTGTTCGTGGAGGTCAAGACCCGCGCGGACTCGACCCTCGGCTCTGGAACGGACGCCGTGAATCAGCGCAAGCGAAAGCGCATCGTCAAAGCTGCCAGCGAGTACCTGTCGGAGAACGATCTGTGGGCGCTGCCCTGCCGCTTCGATGTGGTGAGTGTGGTCAAGACCGGAAACAGGCTTAAGGCCGAGCATCTGCCCGACGCCTTCCAGGCCGACTTCGACGCCGCCCGGGGTGGCCGTGGCTGGCAACCCTGGTAAGAGCCACGTTGGGGCTCCGCCCCAAACCCCGGCGGGCTCCGCCCTGCACCCGCCAGGGGGATGATCCCCCTGGACCCT
>JBKICU010000052.1:0-43950 GCA_046566965.1 Acidobacteriota bacterium | reverse complement strand
ATCGGCATATATCCTGCATAAGATCTCGGCACCCGCCACGCGGGCATACCACACTGGAGCCGAGGCACCCCATGGCACCGACCAGACGGCATTCCGGGCCTGTCCCGCACACGCAGCCTTCGCGATTGCTGCGTCAAAATGCCGTCCGCCGGCCGCGCCGAAGCCTCGCCCCGGCCTGAGAGGTCCCCCCATGCGTTATCCCCAGCACGCCACCCTGATGAACTCCTCCCTCTGGCAGGCCATGGCTCAAAACGCCGTGGGCGAAATTCCCACATTTCCCCGGGAGATCATGCTCACTGCCACCTTCAACTGCAACTACCGCTGCCGCATGTGCTACCAGACGCACTACGACAAGCGCGAGATGCCCTGGGAGATGGTGGAAAAGCTGGAGGACGCGCTCGCCTTCACGGACACCATGCAGATCATCGGCGGCGAGCCCATGATCTGGACGCACTTCAAGGATGCGGTGGCCCTGGCAAACAAGACCGCCACCAAGGTTCGCATCACCACCAACGGGTCGCTGATGGATGAGGCCATGCGCCACTTCATCGTCGAGAACCAGGTCTTCAACATCAAGCTTTCCGCAGACGCGGGCACCGCCAAGACCTACAAGCACATCCGTGGCGCCAACTTCATGCGCTTCGTGAACAACGTGCTGGAGCTCTCGCGGCTCAAGGCCAGGCACGGCCTGGAGTGGCCCATCCTGGAGTTCAACTTCGTGGCCCAGAAGTCCAACGTGGGCGAGCTGCCGAAGCTCCTGGCCCTGGCCGACTCCGTGGGCATCCACCAGGTGAACGTCTATTACATGAACTGCAACAGGGAAGACTGGATCGGCGAGTCGCTCTACTTCCACCAGGACTACTCCGACGAATGCATGGCGCGCGCTGCGGCCGCCGCCAGGCAGATCGGCATGCGCGTCAACCTCCCTGCCCTCTTCAGCCACGAGTCCCTGGGCGAGACCAGGGTGAACAGCCGCTGCGACGAACCCTGGCGTCTGCTGAACGTCAACATGGACGGCGAGTGCACCATCTGCTGCGGCGGAGCGCCCGTGATGGGCAACCTGAAGGATCAGGACTTCATGGAGATCTGGAACGGAGCGCCGCTTCAGGAGCTGCGCCGCACCGTGAACGGTCCGGACAAGCCGGAAGCCTGCCGCACCTGCTCCGCCAAGATGCAGACGGCCGACGCCATCTACACCCACTTCTCAAGGCCCCTGGCCGAGAAGCTCCTGGGCGGGGAACTCATCCACAAACGGGCGGCCAGCTAGCCCCCTCTCCAAGGAGCGGAACCTTCCATGCAATACGCCAACAACCTGAAGGACCTGAACTCGCTGGCCAACACCGTGTACATGTCCAACCACGTGGGCTCGGTGAACTCGTTTCCCGAACTCATCACCGTGATGCCCCTGGCCAAGTGCAACTACAATTGCATCATGTGCGCGGAGGCTGAACGCGCTTCCGACAAACAGCTCTCGGACGTGGCCCTGTCGCGCCTGGAAGAGGTGCTGCCCTTTGCGCGCACCCTGTTCGTCACCGGGGGCGAGCCGCTCCTGTACGCGCCGCTGGAGCGCCTGCTCAAGGCCGGTTCCAGGGCGGGTTGCGAACTGTGGATGGTGACCAACGGGTCGCTCCTGACCGAGCGCAAGTGCGAAATGCTTCTGGATGCCGGGCTGTCGCAGATTAAGATCAGCCTGGACGCCGCCTCGGCCAACACCTACCAGCGCGTACGCGGCGGGAATTTCATGAAGGTGCTGCGCAACATCGGCACGCTGCTGGAACTTCGCATCAAGCGCGGGGTGCGCCTGCCCTCCATCCAACTTGGCTTCGTGGCCATGCGCTCGAACATCGCGGAACTGGGCAGGCTGGCGGCCATGGCCGGGAATCTCGGCGTGGATTCGCTGTACGTGTCCACCTGCACCATCCACCATGAGCACATGCTGGAAGAGTCGCTGTTCTTCCACCAGGAGTACGCCGACCACCACATGCAAAAGGCCGTGGAGATGGCCCGCGCCGCCGACATCCGCCTGGAGCGCCCGCCGCTCTTCTCGGAGCTGGCGGCCATGGCCGTACAGCCCACGCACCAGGACCGCACCTCGGCCCTGTGCCGCGAACCCTGGAAGACCCTCTTCGTGCGCTACGACGGCGAGGTGAACCTGTGCTGCGGCGGAGGCGGCGGCTGCGGCAACCTGAACGAATCGAGCTTCTTCGACGTCTGGAACCATCCGGCCCGCGTGGCCGCGCGCGAGCGCGTCAACACTCCCGATCCCCTGCCCGCCTGCCGGGCCTGCCACACCGTGAAGCAGACCGCCACCAACATCTCGAGCCACATCCCGAACCCCGAACTGGCCCGGCTGGGCATGGAGCGGTTCGGGCAGGCCCAGGCGCTGAAGGAAGCCGTGTAGCGCACCGCAAGCGAAGCGAAACCTGGCCGGAAGTCCCGGCAGGGCGTGACCGGCATGGCCGTTTCACAAACAGGCCACGAATCAGCGGCTGCATGCGGCAGCCCGAAGACGCAGCCCGACCCGCCCGTCTCATCAGACGCGTCATTTCCCTCTCGAATGCGAACGCGGCGGCAGAGATCAGCTCCCTGCCGCCGCGTTCGCATTGCCGGTTCAGCGACTCAGTTCCCGGCCATGGCCGCGCCCATCTGGTCCAGCATGTATTCGTCCAGGCTCACTGCGCCGTCGTGGTTCACGTCCATGCGCGCAAACCATTCGCGCCAGCGCGCCACGAACTGCTCCGGGGTGATGCGCCCGGTTTTTCCCGCGTCTATCAAGGCAAACTGTTCGGTCCACACGGCGCGGCATTCGGCCGGGTCGACCTTGCCGTCCCCGTTGAGGTCCATGTGGCGGTACAGCCCCTGACCCATGGGGATGTTTCCCGGACACACGGCGGTCCTGGCCAGGCCCGCCGTGCCGCAGCGGTAATGCAGCAGATCCTCCAGGCTCACAGAGCCCCGCCTGTTGGTTTCCATCTCCAGGAACACTTCCCGGGCGTTCTCCAGAAGCTCACCCATGGTCAGCCTGCCGTCCGAGTTGGCGTCCTTCACACGGAAGGAGGCGATCAGGCTCTCGCGCAATTGCGCCAGGGCCACCAGGCCGTCCTTGCCGCAGGCCTGGTCCGGCAGGGTGACGTCCGAAGCCGCATGGACGGCAGGGACAAAAAATATTAGCGGCACGAAGAAAGCTGACGCAAGAACATTCCGAAATGCCAAGTCCATGCAGCACTCCATGTCAAATCTCGAACGTGATGCGGAAGTTTCCGACGCGGGCTTCACACCGGCGTCCACGGTTCATGCCTCTGGCAGGTCCCGCTGCGGACATCGTGACCCTGGACAGGGCGGCGCAGGCCGGATGCGGGCAGTGTGGCGTCGTTTAGGAACATAACGCGTTTGAGAAGAAAAAACAGGGGCGAATTTCCGTAATGCCGGGAAAATGGCGCTCAATGCCGCGCCGGGAGTCCGTCGCTTGCTGCATACGCCGCATCGACTGAGCAAACAAGACTTTTCCAGTAGGGTTTTCCAAACTGCCCCTGCCATGTGAGTCAAGCGCCATCTGCGGCAGCCCTACCTGCGCCGCGCGTCGGCCAGATAGGCCCGGGAAAAGGCCGGATCGGACGAGATTTCAGCGAAATGCAGGTGCAGCGGCTTGAGCACGTTCTCGTGAAGCGCCCGGGCCAGGGAGAGCCGCTCCTGGTTGCCCGCAGCCAAACGGTCGTCCAGGAAGGCGGCGAAGGCCGCTCCCCGGTGGCTGGCCCGGTGCTTCTCGTCCACCAGGGCCTTGCCCGAACGGCCCATGGCCTCGGCTTCGGCCGGATGCTCCAGCAGCCAGCGGGCCTTGGCCGCGCAGTCCGCCGCGTCGCCGGGCGCGTAGGTCAGCAGGTGGACGCCGTCCTCGAACAGGTCCAGAAGCCCATTGCCGATGCGCGGCGTGAGCAGCGGCTTGCCCATGGCCAGGGCTTCGAACACCCGGTAGTTCAGGTCACCCCTCTCGGCCACGTTCAGGATCACCCTCCCCCTGGGGAACAACTCCAGAAAATGCCCCTGGCGGACTTCCAGGCCGGGCAGTTCCCGCCCCAAGGCCTCCAGAAACGCGACCCGCCCCGGCGTGGTCTCCCGGTTCACGGTGCCCGCGAAGAGCACGTCCCACTCCGGTTCGACCGGAGTCCAGGGCATGTGCTGCGGGTCCGGGGCGAAGGCCGGAGTCCACAGAAGCCGCTGCGGACCCAGGCGGCCCTTGGCGAAGCCGGGCAGGTCGTCCTTCAGGGCCACCAGGCAGGCGTCGAAGGCCTGGGAGTACAAGCGGTGCCAGGAGTGTATGTGGCTGTCCACGCTAAAGAAAACCGTCAGGCAGGGGTAGTTTTCCAGGCCCAAAAACGGCGGGGGATGGCTTCGGTCGCCAAGAACCAGCACCTGGGGAGCTTCTCCGCAAACGGCCAGAATGTCTTCCCAGGTGAACAGGCGCGGCTCGTGGTAGGAATGGACCAGCAGGCGGCGCTCCAGGGCGCGCAAGGACCCGGCGAAGTATTCGCGGCCGAACCAGGCGATGAGCCCGCCATCGCCGTGGCCGCCGGGACTGGACACAGCTACTCTCTGGCGGCCAGCCAGCCGCCCAGGAAGGACATGGCCAGCGCCATGAGCAGCATGGCCCCGGCCTCCTCCAACGGGAGGGGTCCGAGCCGTATCCACAAGGGCGGCTCGTACAGAACGCCGGACAGCGCCAGCTGAAGGGTGTACAGCGCCCCCAGGCCCAGAAGCGCGCCCGTCAGGCCGGTGACTCCGGCGCTCACGGCCCAGGGCAGGCGCACGAACCATTCCTGCGCGCCCACAAGCCGCATGATCTCCACCTCGGCCCTGCGGCCCTCCAGGCACAGCCGCGCGGCCAGATAGGCCACCACCGCGATGGCCAGGGACAACGAAAGCGAAAGCGGAACCAGGGCCTGCATGGACAACGACCGCAGAGCCGTGGCCACGTCAAGCTGCATGGGGTTGATGCGCACCTTGTCCACGCCGGGAAGAGCCTTGAGGCGTTCCAGGAATATCCCGGCCGGACGGGTGTCCTCGCTGACCACCCGCAGGGAGGCCAGGGCCGTGGCGGGCATGGGGTTGGCTCCCATCCAGGAAAAGTCCAGGCCGTCGCCCAATGAGCGCTTCAGGCTCTCCAGGGCCTGGTCCGGGGTGAAGGCCATGAATTCGTCCACGCCTGCGATGGAGCGGATGGCCTCCCACTGTTTGCGCACCTGGGCCATGTCCGTGCCTGGTTTCCAGTAGATCTGGAACTGGGCGTGCCCCTGGTGCTTGCGCAGATGGGAATCCAGGTTGGTGAGGAACAGGGCGAAGGCACCGGCCAGAAAGCAGGTCAGCGCCAGGGCCAGGGCGGCCATGGCGTGCAGGCCGGGGCTGCGCACCAACTGGGTGAAGGCCCGGGCGATGGCGCGGCCGAACATGGTCATGACCGCTCGTCCCTGAGGGGCTTCATGGAGAACTCGAACATCTCGCCATTGCCCGCCTCGCGCCGCAGCTCGTCCGCATCGCGCCCGGAACCCGGGAAGCCGCCGGGAGGGGCCTCCTCGCCACCGGAAAGCAGAAATCCCGCTTCCAGGCTCAGAACGCGGGCCTGGGGCGTGGTGCGCACGATCTCCTGGTTGTGGGTGGCCATGAGGATGGTCACGCCGTGGGCATGGAACTCCTTGAACACCTCCATCAGGCGCTGGGCCATATCCCAGTCCAGGTTGCCCGTGGGCTCGTCGGCCAGGATGACCTTGGGCCCTCCGGCCATGGCCCTGGCGATGGCCACGCGCTGCTGCTCGCCTCCGGAGAGGCTGCGGCAGAGAAGCCCGGCCATGCGGCTCAGGTGCAGGGAGGCCAGCACCGAGTCCACCCGGCGCTTGATCTGGTCCCAGGAGAGGCCGCTGACCTCCAGGGGCAGGCGCACGTTTTCCTCAACGGTGCGGTCCATGAGGATCTTGAAGTCCTGGAAGACCACGGCCACGTCGCGGCGCAGAAAGGGGAGCTGGCTCTTGCGGATGCCCGCCAGGTCGTACCCCGCGATGGACGCCTTGCCGCGCTGGAGCGCCACGTCGCCGTGCAGCAGGCGCAACAGCGTGGTCTTTCCCGCGCCGGAGTGCCCGGTCAGGAAGGCGAACTCGCCCTTGCGCACGCGAAAGCTCACGGCGCGCAGGGCGAAATGGTCGCCAAAGGCATGGGTCAGCTGGACTGCCGAGATCATCGCGTTCCTTGGATCAGCCGCACTTGGTGAAGCCGCAGGCCTTGCACACGTAGCAGCCTTCCTCGAACACCAGCTCCTGGGCGCACTCGGGGCAGGTGGGCGCGTTCAGGGAGTGGAAGTCCTCGGCGAGCACCTTCCCCTGAAGGTAGCGGTGCTCCAGCACCCAGGACACGGCGTCCGGCACGGAGAGCAGGAGGCCCTTCTTCTGGAATACCGGGTTCTCGCCGCCGATGCCCTTCAACTGCCCCACCACATCGGCCACGTCAACGCCGGAGCGCAGCGCCAGAGACACCAGGCGTCCGATGGCCTCGGCCTTGGCCGTGATGGAGCGGCCGGACTTGCCGATGGTGGCGAACACCTCGAAAGGCTTGCCGTCCACCTCGTTCACGGTGAGGTACAGGTCGCCGTAGCCGGTCTTCACCTTCTGGGTGAAACCGTAGCACACGTCGGGGCGGTGGCGCACCTTGGTCTCGGCGCGCTCGTCGGCCTTGGCCTCCTTGGTCCCGTCCCCGGTGCACAGCACCTGCGCGGACTTGCAGCCGTCGCGGTACACGGTGACGCCCTTGCAGCCAAGCTCGTAGGCCATCCAGTAGATGCGCCAGATGTCGTCCTGCACGGCGGAGTTGGGCAGGTTCACGGTCTTGGACACGGCGTTGTCGGTGTATTTCTGGAAGGCGGCCTGCATCTTGAGGTGCCAGACCGGCTCGATGTCCATGGCGGTCACGTAGACGCGGCGGATGTCCTCGGGGATGTAGGAGATGTGCGCGATGGACCCCTTGGCGGCCACCTCCTCCATGAGCTTGGGGGAGTGGCACTGGGCGGCTTTCACGGCGGCCTCGAAATAGGGGTTCGACTCCACCAGCTTCTCGCCGTCCATGACGTGGCGCGCGAACGACAGGGCGAACAGCGGCTCCACGCCGGAGGAGCATCCGGCCAGGATGGACAGCGTGCCCGTGGGGGCGATGGTGGTGGTGGTGGCGTTGCGGAACGGCCCCTGCTTGCGCTTGGCGAAGGTGGAGCCCTCGAAGTTCAGGAACGGTCCGCGTTCGTCAGCCAGGATCTTGGACGCGGCCTTGGACTCGTTCTGGATGAAGTCCATGATCTTCTCGGCCAGGCGCAGGCCCTCCTGGGAGTCGTAGGGCACGTCCAACTGGTAGAGAAGGTCGGCGAAGCCCATGACCCCCAGGCCGATCTTGCGGTTGGCCCGAACCATGTCCGTAATGCGGTCCAGCGGATACACCGAGGCGTCGATGACGTTGTCCAGAAAGCGCACCGCCAGGTGCACCACGCGCCTGAGTTCGTCCCAGTCCACGCCCTCGAGGGTGTCCGTGGCCAGGAGCGCCAGGTTGATGGACCCCAGGTTGCAGGCTTCGTAGGGCAGCAGGGGCTGCTCGCCGCAGGGGTTGGTGGACTCGATCTCGCCCAGGGCCGGGGTGGGGTTGTCCCGGTTGATGCGGTCCAGGAAGATGATGCCCGGATCGCCCGATTCCCAGGCCTTCTGCACCAGGATGGAGAACACCTCGCGCGCCTTGAGCTGCCCTTTGACCTCCCTGGTGTGGGGGGCGATCAGGTCGTAGGGCTCGTCGGCCTCAACGGCCTGCATGAAGGCTTCTGTCAGGGCCACGGAGATGTTGAAGTTGTTGAGGTCGCCTTCGCGCTCCTTGCAGCGGATGAACTCCAGGATGTCCGGATGGTCCACGCGCAGGATGCCCATGTTGGCGCCTCGGCGCGTGCCGCCCTGCTTCACCTGCTCGGTGGCGGTGTTGAAGATGCGCATGAAGGACACCGGGCCGGAGGCCACGCCTCCGGTGGAGCCCACCCGGGCGCTGGCCGGGCGCAGGCGCGAAAAGGAGAAGCCGGTGCCGCCGCCGGATTTGTGGATGAGCGCGGCGTGCTTCACCGCGTCGAAGATTTCGTCCATGGAGTCGCCCACGGGGATGACGAAGCACGCGGCCAGCTGGCCCAGGTCCGTGCCCGCGTTCATGAGCGTGGGGGAGTTGGGCAGAAATTTGAAGGAGATCATCAGATCGTAGAAGGCCCGCGCCAGTTCCTCGGCAGTGCAGGAGGACTTGGCGTAGTTGGCTTCCTGGGCGGCGATGGACCGGGCCACGCGCCAGAACAGTTCCTGTTCGGTCTCCATGGGTTCGCCGTCGGGTCCCTTGCGCAGATAGCGCTTGGAGAGCACGAGTCTGGCGTTCTGGTTCAGCTGAGGCACGGGCAGGTCGGCAGGTATGGTCACGGCGGGCATGAGGTCTCCTTGGAGCGGGAAATCAAGCTTGAAATCAAAAGGAGCGGCCGGAAGGCCGCAGCGGCGGAGCATACTCAAAAGCCTCCAGGAAATCCACACGGCAGACGCGCGCGGAACCTTTCAAAGAAGAAAGGCACAAAAAATATTTCATTATTACCTGAATTTACGATTCAGTATTTTCGCAGCAAGGGGTTGCCGCGCCAGACGCCGCTGCCTGCTCCGTCCCCGAGGTGCCGGCCCTGCGCGACCTCCGGGACATCAGGGACCGGGCAGGGATCGGGCGTTGCCTTGCGCTCACTGCGTCTCAAGCATCCGCACGGCAAGCCCCGCCAGGTCGTGGTTCATCCCGCGAAGCAATGTCCCCTTGCCGCCCCGGCCCGTGGGGAGTAAGCGCCTTCATCGCAACGGGAGCCCGGTCGGGGAACGCCCGCGCGCCAAGGAGGGAAAACATGATTGGTCCGTACGTGAACGGGACGACAGTGGTCATCGGCAGCCTGGCCGGAGCCTTGCTGGGGTCTCGCATGAGCCGCAACCTGCGCGAGCGCATGCCCCTGGTCTTCGGATGCGCCTCGCTCGGGCTGGGGGTGGCCATGGTGGTCAAGGTCCACTCCCTGCCGCCCATGGTGCTGGCCCTGGTGCTGGGGTCCATCTTCGGGGAGCTGGTCCATCTGGAGACCGGCATCCAGAAGCTGGCCACCAAGGCCCGGACGCTTATCGAGAAATTCGCCAAACCCTCCGGCGACCTGAGCCACGACGAGTTCCTGGAGAAATTCGTGGCCATCATGGTGCTCTTCTGCGTGAGCGGCACGGGCATCTTCGGGGCCATGAGCGAAGGCATGACCGGCGACCCGACGCTTCTCATCGTGAAGGCCATCCTGGACCTCTTCACCTCGGCCATCTTCGCGGCCACCCTCGGCTACACCGTGGTCACGCTGGTGATCCCCCAGTTCATCATCCAGACCTCGCTCTTTTTCGGGGCCGCGCTCGTCATGCCTCTGACCACCCCGGCCATGACCGCGGACTTCTCGGCCTGCGGAGGCCTCATCATGATCGCCACGGGCTTTCGCATCTGCGGCATCAAGCAGTTCCCGGTGGCCAACATGATTCCCTCGCTGTTCCTGGTGATGCCCCTCTCGGCCCTGTGGACCCGCTACCTGGGATAGAAACCGGCGATTCTGCCGCGCTTGCCCCATAATCCGCCAACGTCGCTCCGGACGCAAAAAGCGCCGCGGGCCCCTCGCAGGGGCTCGCGGCGCGTTCGTTTTTCGCAATCGCGCGGCTTCTGGCCGGGCTCAGCCGGCCACGTCCAGGTTGGCCGGAGGCAGGCCCATGCCCGGCTGCATGCGACGGCCGGTCCAGGTGGTCTCGTAGCCGCCCATGGCCTTGACCTTGGCCTTGAAGGCGTCGCTTTCGATCACGCGCAGCAGGGACTGCACGCGCGGCTCATCCAGGCTGGACTCCTCCAGCACCAGGTCGTAGCGCTCCCGGGCCAGGGGCACGAAACCGAGCTTCAACGCAGCCGCCGCCGCGTACACGCCCAGGCCGCAGTCCGCGCCGCCGTTCTGCACGTTGGCGGCCACGCCCATGTGGGTCATCTCCTCCTGGGTGTAGCCATGCACGTACGAGGGGTCGATGCCGGCCAGGGCCAGATGGTAGTCCAGCAGGATGCGGGTGCCGGCGCCGCGCTGGCGGTTCACGAAGACCACGTCCGTGCGCGAGAGGCTGGTGACGTCCTGGATGGCCTTGGGGTTGCCGGGGGGCACGATGAAGCCCTGATGGCGGATGGCCAGGTTGATGACCGCCAGCTTCCTGCCGGGAAGGTGCTTTTCCAGGAAGGAGAAGTTGAAGTCGCCTGTGGAGGTGTCCAGGAGGTGCATCCCGGCCAGCAGGGCCGCTCCCTGCCCCAGCGCCGTAAGCCCGCCCAGGCTGCCCACGTGGCTGGACGCCAGCCGCAGGGGGACGTCCTGGCGCATGAGTTCGTCCGCCAGCAGGTCCAGGGTGATGTCGTGGCTGCCCACAACCACCAGGGTGCGCTCAAGCTCCTCCGGGGAGACCAGCAATTCGACTTCCACCACTTCGCCGCGCGCGATGCCTTCCTTGTCCGGGGCTATCCTGGCCACTGCCTGGGCCTTGGTGAGCGTGGTGATGAGGCCCGCCCCGCGCGACAACGGGAGGGCCGTGTAGCCCGAGCCCACACGCCCCACGGCCAGGCGCAGAAATTCCGTGAGTCCCGGCCTGGAGGGGGCGTCCTTGGCCAGGGTGACCATGGCCGTGCGCCTGGGTGTCGGTTCGCACCGGGTCAGCCACGCGGCCAACGGGGCCAGGAGCTCCTCGAAGCAGACCACGGCCGAAACGGGATAGCCGGGCGCGCCCACCAGAAGCTTGCCTTGTGCCACGCCCAGAAGGGACGGCTTTCCGGGCATGGCCTGGATGCCGTGCACCAACACATCGCCGAAACGTTCCATCACGCCTCGGGTGAAATCCTTGCTGCCCGCAGACGACCCGGCCAGGATGGCCACGATGTGCGCCTTGGAGTTGAGGGCCTCCTCCACCGCGCGCGACAGGCTCTCCATGTTGTCGGGAACCGGGGGGTAGCGCCTCGCGTCCAGCCCCCAGCCCTGGGCCAGGGCGCAGAGCATGACCGAGTTGGACTCCACCACCTGCCCCGGTCCGGGCACGGGATGCGTGGTGTAATCCAGCACCTCGTCGCCCGTGGGGATGACCGCCATGCGCACCCTCTCGTAGACCTCCACTTCCCACACGCCGCAGGAGAGCAGCGCGCCCAGATCGTAGGCCGTGAGCTTGCGCCTGCGGGGCAGCACCAGCTCCGTGGCCACGATGTCCTCGCCGATGCGGCGCACGTGGGTCCAGGGGGCCACCGCCGTCTCCAGGCTGGCGGAACCGTCCTCGCCGAAGACCACGTGCTCGATCATCACCACGGCGTCCATGCCCTTGGGCAGGGGCTGGCCGGTGTTGACCATGCCGAAATCCGTACCGGGCAGCAGCGTGACGGGGCTTCCTTCGCGGGCCCCATAGGTGGACTCGGCCTTGACGGCGATCCCGTCCATGGCCGCGCAGTGGTAGGTGGGGGAGCTCAGGCGGGCCATGACCGGCCTGGCGGTGATGCGTCCCAGGGCCTCTTCCACGGGCACGGATTCCACGCCCACGAGCTTTCCGCGCTCCAGCGCGCCTTTGACCAGGTCCAGTGCGTCGGGAATGGGAATGGTGCGCAAGTAGATGTTTCGCTTCACGTTCATAAGAGCGTCACCTGAATTTTTGTGCCGGCCTCCAGGCCTTCGAGGCCGGCCGGGATGCGGATGAGGCCCTGGGCCTGGACCAGGGTTTTCAGCAAACCGGACTTGCCGAGCACCGGCACGGCCTTGGGTTGGCCGGCGCCGTTTTCTTCCAGACGCACGCGCACGAAATCCTCGCGCCCCTGGCGCGAGGCCACGTTGCGCGAAAGAACTGCCTGGATTTCCGGGCGAAGGCGCGTGAACGCCTCTGTGTCGCCCGCGAGGTGGGACAGGAAAGGACAGCCGAACACGAACATCACCACCTGGGCCGAGGCGGTCTGGCCCGGCAGGCCCCAGATGGCCTTGTTGCCGGAGCGCGCCAGGATGGTGGGCTTGCCCGGGCTCACGGTCAGGCCGTGGGCCAGCACAGTGGTGTCCGGCAGATGGGACAGGGCCTCGATGGTCAGGTCGCGCACGCCCACCGAGCTTCCGCCCGAGAGAAAGACCACGTCGGCCTTATCGAGCGCCTGCGCGAGCGCCTCGGCGATGGCTTCCACCCGGTCCGGCACGATGCCCATGCAGACGGGGACCGCCCCGGACTGAACGCACATGGCGGCCAGGGCCGGGGCGTTGGCGTCGCGTATCTGTCCGGGCCTGGGCTTGTCCGCAACCGGAACCAGCTCGTCCCCTGTGGAGAGGATGGCCACCACAGGCCGCCTGCGAACCGGCACGAGGCCCACGCCAAGCGCCGCCAGGAGACCGGTCTCGGCGGGGCGGATCATCGTCCCGGCGGCGAGCACTGCCTGCCCTGCGGCGGCGTCCTCGCGGGCCTGCATCATGTTCTCGCCCGGGGCCACGGCCTTTCTGATCTCGATGGTGTCCGCGCCAAGATCCTGGGTCTGCTCCACCATGACCACGGCGTCCGCGCCGGGCGGCAGGCTCGAACCCGTGACCACCCGCACGCAGCAGCCGGGGCGCAGCTTTTCGGCGGACACGGCGATGATGTCCAGATCGCCCGCCAGATCCAGGTAGCCGGGGTTGGTCTCGGTGGCCCCGTAGCAGTCGGCGGCGCGCACGGCGAAGCCGTCCATGCTGGAACGGGGAAAGACCGGCAGGTCCTCTGGCGAGAGCAGGTCCTGGGCCAGGTAGCGCCCGAGAGCCGCTTCCAGGGGGGCCGTCTCTGCTTCGAGCGGGGGAAACCCCGCCAGCAGTGCACGGAACGCATCGGACGAAATGAGATCGAGAAAGCCTTTTTCCACGCGTCAGCCCCCGATGGAGGTCATGGACTTGGCGCACACGCCGCGCCTGCCCCGCTCAGCCAGTAGTTTATGCCCCATGGGCTTTCTCGCCAACGCGCGCCTGAGCACCTCCAGCACCTGGGCGTCGCTGGACTTTGGCGAGCGCAGAAGCGGGCGCAGCCGGTACTCGGTGTCCGAGTACAGGCAGGGGCGCAGCCTGCCGTCACAGGTCAGGCGCAGGCGGTTGCAGCTCAGGCAGTAGTGTCCGGACAACCCGGAGATCACGCCCAGGCGGCCCTGCCCGCCCTCGATCTTCCACATGCGGGCCGGGCCGTGCCCCTCGTCGCCGTAGACCACGGGCGAGAGCTCGGCCAGTTGCCCGGCGCGTTCCAGGATGTCCGAGGCGGGCCAGTACAGGGTGTCGTCCCACAGGGTGTCGCCGCCGATGGGCATGAACTCGATGAAGCGCACGTCCAGCGGGTGGGTGCGGGCCAGCTCCAGGAAGGCGGGCAGCTCGTGGTCGTTCAGCCCCCGCAGGGCCACGGCGTTCACCTTCACCCGGATTCCGGCCTCCAGGCATTCGTCGATGGAGCTGCGCGCCTGATGGAAGAGGTCCGCCCCGGTGATGCGGTGGAAGGTTGCGGGGTCGAGCGAATCGAGCGAGATGTTCACGGCCTTGAGCCCGAGGCCGGCGAGCGTTTTGGCCTGCCCGGCCAGCAGCGTGCCGTTGGTGGTCAGGCGCACGTCCATCCCTGGAGCGGCCTTCATCACTTCGTCCAGGAAACGATGGAAGCCCCGGCGCGCCAGCGGCTCGCCCCCGGTGAGCCGGATCTTGGTGAGCCCAAGGGGAGCGGCCAGTTTGATGACCCGCAGGTATTCCTCGTAGGACAGAATGTCCGAATGCTCGATTGCCTTGAAGTCCTGCACCGGACGACAGTACATGCAGCGCAGGTTGCATCGGTCGGTGACGCTCACCCGCAGGTAGTTGACCACGCGGCCGAAGCTGTCGGCCAGTCGGGGCGATTCCTGGCGGGAAGATGGGGCAGTGCACGATTCCATGGATTCATGTTATGTCAAAATCACCATCAGGGAAAGGGGCTCAACCTCCCTCGACCATTGGCACAAGCTCGATGACCGCACCGTCCTTCAAGGGTGTCCCCGGGTTTGCCGGGCCTCCATCAATGATGGCCACCACATCGGCGTCCGGGGGCAGGCCAAGCCGCTGATACACGTCGGACAGGAGCGCCCCGGACGGGAACTCCATCTGCGGCGACGCAGGTTGCACCCCGGCAAGCGAAGACAAACACCGTACCGTGACGATCATGACCATCCTCCGTTTCGGCAGCGGCTTGACAGCATGGGGCCAGCATGGCTAAATTCCTTTTCATGAGCAAGAGCCTTGCCCGCGACTTTTCCCGTTATTATTATTCCTACGCCGTCCGCAATCGCGGGACGTGGCCGGGCATATCGTAGGAACACAACACGAAGCGCCTTTCCACGGGGCCGCGAACGAAGACGTTCGCGGCCCCTTTTTCATGCCGGGAGCGGGCTTCCACCCCGGAAAACGGATGCAGGAGAACACCATGCACATCGGCAAAACCATCCGCATCGAACGCATCTTCAACCGCGACACCGGCCGGGCCATCATCGTCCCCCTGGACCATGGCGTCACCGTGGGTCCCATCGCCGGACTGACCGACATGCGCGACACCGTCACCCGCATCGTCGAAGGCGGGGCCAACGCCGTGCTCATGCACAAGGGCGTGGTCCCCGGCGGACACCGGGCGCGCGGCCGGGACATCGGGCTCGTGGTGCACCTGTCGGCCTCCACCAATCTCTCGCCCTTCCCCGGCGCCAAGACCCTGGTCTGCGACGTGGAGGAGGCCGTGTACCTGGGCGCGGACGCCGTGAGCCTGCATCTGAACCTGGGCGACGACTCCGAGCGCGAAATGCTGGCCGATGCAGGGCGCATCACCCGCGACGCAGCCCGGCTGGGCATCCCGGTGCTGGCCATGGTCTACGGACGCGGCCCCAAGATCTCCGACGAGTTCTCGCCGGAAGTGGTGGCGCACTGCGCGCGTGTGGGCATGGAACTGGGCGCGGACGTGGTGAAGGTGCCTTACACGGGCGACCCCGAGTCGTTCGCCACAGTGGTTGCCGGGGCGCGCATTCCCGTGGTGATCGCGGGCGGCCCCAAAACCGCCACCACGAAAGACTTCCTGCGCATGGTGTTCGACTCGGTGCAGGCCGGAGGCTCGGGCCTCTCTGTTGGCCGCAACATCTTCCAGCACAAGGACCCCACCCGGCTTCTGCAGGCGCTCGGCAAGATCGTGCACGACGGCTGGGAAGTGGACGAGGCCATGAAGGGCCTTGAAGGGCTCGGCGAGTAGCGTCTGCGCTCGCGGCAGGCGCGGGGTTCACACGTATCGAAGCAGAGGGTGGTCCGGGCGACGGCAATACCGTGTGCGTCCGTTTCGCCCGGGCTGAGCCATGGAGACCTTCCGGCGGCGTCTCGAACTGACGCCGCTGTTTCCTCGCCCCGAGGCTGCAGCCTGCAGCACTCCAGAAAAAACAAGGGCGCGCGCCGGATGTCCGGCGCGCGCCCTTGTTTTTCGGGAATTGCTCGCGCTACTGCACGTTGATCTTAAGCCGGTCGCCCGGCTTCAGGTGCACGGACTTGTCCAGGTTGTTCCAGGTAAGCAGGGCCACCGGGTCCACCTTGAACTTTCTGGCGATGCTCCAGACCGTCTCGCCGTTCTCCACCTTGTACTGCACCGGGCCGCTGGGCTTGTGCGCGTCCTTTGCGGGAACCGGTGCGGGCGCGGGCTGGCTCTTGGCGGCAGCGACCTGGACGGGTGCGGCCTGGGCCTTGGCGTCCTTGGACGGCGATGCGACGGCTTGGACGGGAGCAGCTTTGACGTCCTTGGGCGATGCAGGAGCCTGGGCGGCGGCCTGCGCGACCGGCTGGGGCGCGGGCTGCTGGCCCTTGGCCAGGGCGGCCAGCTTCTCGGCCTGGGCCTGGTTTTTGGCCGGGGCTTCGGGCTGCCTGGCTGGCGCGGTCTGGGCCGCAACGGGCGCGGCTGCCACTTCGCCCGGAATCTTCAGCTTCATTCCGGCCTTCAGGTCCTTTTCCGAGTTCATGCCGTTGGCGGCCATCAGGGTTTTCACGTCCACCTTGTTGGCGGCGGCCACCGCGGACAGGGTGAGCCCCTTCTTGACCTCCACGGTCCTGGCCTCGGCCACGGCCGCGCCGGACTTGGGCTGCACGGGCGGGCAGGCTGCCCCGGCGGCGACGACCTTGCCGGGGATGGTGATGGACTTGCCCGCCGCCAGCTGCTTTTCGGATTTCAGGCTGTTGGCCTTGAGAATATCCGTCTGGGACACGCCGTACTGCTTGGCCAGCGCGGCCAGGCTCTCGCCCTTCTTGAGCTTGTGGATCTGGGATTTGGCCACCTCTGCGCGCGGCGCGGGCTTGTCGTCCAGGTCGGCCAGGGCGGAATCCTGGGAGGAACTGTCCAGCGGCACGTACACGGTCTGGCCGGGGGACACCGCGTCGCCCACGGAGGGGTTCATCTGGCGAAGCGCGGCGATGGGCACGCCGGTGCGCTTGGAGATGTTCCACCAGGAGTCGGTCCCGGCGGTGGTGTAGGAACGGATGCCCCGGTTGGCCACGCAGGTCGGGTTGGCCAGGTAGGCCAGTGCCAGGTCCTTCTTGGTGACCGGCACGTAGACCTGGCTCGCGCGGTCCGGGGGGCTTACCTGGCGGCGGAAGCCGGAGTTGTACTTGTGGAACTCGTCCCAGCTCATGGAGCAGGCCTCGGCCAGGGCGGCCAGGTCGGTGCCGCCGGGGATGGGTACCTCTTCCAGCACCTGCCCCGCTCCCCAGTTGACCGGCTTGAAGCCCAGGGCCTTCAGGTTCTTGAAGACCTTGAGCACGGCCAGGAACTTGGGCACGTAGTGGCGGGTCTCCTGCTTGAGGAGGTTCGGGTTCTTGGCGATGTCGAAGAAGTTGTTGGAACCGGACTGGCTGATCACGCGGCTCATCTTGCCCTCGCCGCAGTTGTAGGCGGCCAGGGCCAGGTTCCAGTCGCCGAACATGTTGTAGAGCTCGCCCAGGTATTTGGCGGCGGCGATGGTGGCCAGATAGGGGTTGCGGCGCTCGTCCTCCCACCAGTCCACCGAGAGGCCGAAGCGTCGGCCCGTTGCGGGCATGAACTGCCACATGCCGCCCGCGCCCACCGGCGAGTAGGCCATGGTGTTGTACCCGGACTCGATGAAGGGCAGCGCGATGATGTCCGGGGGAAGCTTGTGCGTGGCCAGCACGGCGCGGATGTAGGGCAGATGCGGCGCGGCGCGCTCCAGCCAGCGCTCCATGGTGTCGCGGCGTTCCTGGGTGAAGTAGGTCAGGAAGGCCTGGACCTCTTCGGTCTCCTGCACGTCCAGGTTGAACGGGATGTCGGTCTTGGAGGCCAGGGCCTCCTTCTCCTGCTGAGTGAGGGGCCTGGGGCGCTTGATCTTCAGGAAGTCGTCGGAGAGTTCGGGATCGAGGTTGGGCTTCATGTCCTGGTTGTCGGAGACCTGTTTCTTGGCGCATGCGCCGGAAAAGGCCAGACAAAAGACGAGAAGGAGTTTCAGAAACAGTCGCGGCGATACGGGCATGTGTCCTCCGGGACTGGCAAGCCGCTGGAAGGAGGAAGGAGAGGGCGCGGCCGTGTTCCGGTCTGGATTGATTGTGCTTTTTCTTCGATGTTTGGCCAATTACCCATTAAAAGCAAAAAGTGCAAGCAAGTTTCTGCATGAAACTCTTGTAATATTGCCGTACTGCGCTATGTTGCTTCGACGCGGGGGTGTTTCATGCACCCCGAACATGCAGAACGTACCGCAGGAAGGATCATGGACAACGTCGTCATGGGCCGCAAACCGGTCCTGGAACTGGTCGCACGCGACCCTGGTAGCATTGAGCACGTGGTGTTGCGCCAAGGCCTGAAAGGCCAGGACATCAAGGAACTGATCGACGCCTGCAAGGCCTCGGGCATCCGCTTCCGCTTCCTGCCCGAGGAATCGCTTGAGCGCAGCGTGCCCGGCTGCCGCCAGGGCGTGGCCGCCTTCGTGGCCGCGAAATCGTTCGTCGAGCTGGACGAGCTTCTGGACAACGCTCGCCGCGCCCCCCTGCCCGTGATCCTGGCGCTGGACCAGGTGCAGGACCCCGGCAACGTGGGGAGCCTTGCCCGGACGCTCCTGGCGCTCGGGGGGGGCGGGCTCATCGTGCCCAAGCACCACGGGGCGCGCCTGGGCGGCGCGGCCTCCAAAAGTTCCGCCGGAGCGCTGGAGCGCCTGCCGGTGCGCCTGTGCACCAACCTCTCGCGCGAGCTGGAAGCCTGCTACGACGCCGGGTTCACCATCTACAAGGCCGAGGCCGGACCCAAAGGCGGGGACGTGTTCAAGGCCGACTTCAACTTCCCGCTGGTGCTGGTGCTGGGGGGCGAGGAAAAGGGCGTGCGTCCGGGCGTGGCCAAGCGCTGCGAGGGGAGCCTGTTCATCCCCATGCCCGGCGGGTTCGAATCCCTGAACGTGGCCCAGGCCGGAGCCGTGGTGCTGGGGCAGATGGCCCGGCAGGCCTTTTCCGGGAAGAAGTAGCGCCAATCCGCAGGAGGAAAGCCTCCGGCGGCCAAAGGGCTGCGCCCCTTGGAATCCCTTATTATCCCATCCTGTCACCCACAGGAGCGGGGCGTTACGCGAAGCGGATGCAGGGTGCAGGGGGATCATCCCCTGCCGGGTCCAGGGCGAAGCCCTGGTGAGGTCCGGAGAAGAATTCCACCAGCCCTTCAGCGCGGCGCACCCTCCTCCAACAAGTCGTTCGCCACTGTCCACCGCCCGGTCCAGGGCGGCGGGCAGGCGAAGACGTCTTGCCCCACGGCCAGCCGCCAGGCGTGCAGCAGCATGGGCGGAGTGCCTCCTCCGTATTTGGCGTCGCCCACTATGGGGTGGCCGCGAAGGCTCAGTTGCGCGCGTATCTGATGGGTTCGCCCGGTGAACAGCCGCACGGCCACGAGCGTGTGCTCCGGCCGGATCATAAGCGGCGTGGCCCTAAGCCGGGCCTCTTTGCCTTCACGCCCCGTTGCCCGCACCATCTTCTCGCGCCCTTCGGGACCGGATTTCTCCAGGCGGTCCAGCATGTCCACTGGTTCGTTCAGTCCCGACAGCGTCCAGCGCCCCCGCACCCAGCACAGATACTCCTTGGCCGCGCCCCCGCTCTTGAACAGCGCGTGTGCCATGGTCAGCGCCCGGTGCGTCCTGGCGACCAGCAGCACCCCCGAGGTGTCGCGATCCAGGCGGTGGGCGATGGACGGCACGAAGGCAGACCCGGCATAGGCCTGCGCCAGCCGGGTCTGCACCGAGTCCGTCCAGCCGCTGCCGGGATGCACGGGCAGACCGACCGGTTTGGCGATCACCAGCCAGTCGGACGTTTGGGCCAGCACCGGCAGGTCCAGGGGGGTGACGCTTTGCTCAGTTTGAGGAATTTCCGCGAAAGGCGGCAGGCGCACGGCCTGCCCGGCGTCCAGGCGGTCGAAGGGCTTGGCGCGCTTGCCGTCCACGCGCACCTGCCCGGTGCGTATCCAGCGCATGAGCACCGAACCAGGCAGGTCTTTTCCCAGCACGCGCCCCAGGTACTGCACCAGCTTCTGCCCGGCCTCGGCTGGGGAAACGGTCAGTATCTTCGGGGAATTGGCGGGGGTGGTCATGGTGTCGGACGGTTCTGACGGCATGGGGAATGTGTGGCGCATGACGGACAAAAACGGGGAGGCTTTGGCCTCCCCGTTCGCGTTCGCATTATTGGGCGGGCTTTCCGGTCAGGTCCTGCGGGGGGGCGGGCGGCTTGGAGCCGGGCATGCCCAGGTCCTGGTACTGGGTCTTGGAGCCGGGGTCGCGCACCAGATTGGGGTTCTGGCCGTCGGGGGCGTCGGACAGCTCGTCCTTCTGCGCGCCGCGTCCCATCACGCGCAGGATGTTCTCGCCCTTGTAGACCATCAGGTTGCCCAGCACGTCCTTGACCTTGCGGGCGTCCATCTCCAGGAACACGAAGGCGTTGCCGGACTCGTCCCAGCCCCAGCCGCGGTTGGGGGAGCCGATGCCGGGGTTGGGGATGTAGGCCCCGAACACCGCGGCGCAGACCTTGGAGCGGTTGGAATCCTTGGTCAGGATGAAGTTCTCGGCGGTGCTGCGCGAGAGGATCTTCTCGCCCACCAGCAGCGTGGCCATCTCGTCGTAGGCGTTGATCTGGGCGGCGCGAAGGGCTCGCAGGGCCGGGCGCGAGGATTCGGTCATGGTGCCGAAGCCGAAGCCTTCCACGCGCACGTCCTTGAAGCTGATGCGCTCGCCGAGCACGTTGACCACGTCTTTGAGCTCGATGTGGCCGAAGCACAGGGCCACGTCCTTCTCGCGGTCGTAGATCATCTTGTCGATCTTGATGCCCTTGATCACGGCGGCGGCCTTGGTGTCGGCCTGGTACTTGGCGTCCTCGGTGAGGCCGAACTCGGTTTCGCTCTTGACCTTGAAGCCGATGACCGCCTCCACCAGGTTCCTCTTGAGGTCCTGCTGGGCCATCCGCTCGCTCATGAGCTGCTTGTTGCCCTGGGCCTGGGCGCTTGCCGCAAACACGGTCAGCAGCAGGGCCAGGGTCACGGTGGTGATAGCGCGCATGAAACTCGTCCTCCGATGGTTAGAATCCGAAAAATTCACGGGTGCGGTCCCAGAAACCCTTCTCCGGCTCCGGGGCCGTCGGCGCGGCCAGCTCCTGTGCCGGGGCCGGTGCGGCCTTCGACGCCGGCTGGACCGGGACCTCCAGGGATGCCACGGCAAGCCCCGGAACGGGACGCGGCGCGAAGGCCTCGTCCAGGGGGCCTGCCTGGGCCTGCCCTGCCGTGGCGCACATCAGGAGCGCTGCCAGCACGGCGGGGGTAAATTTATGATATTTCGTCATTTCCAGTCTCCATGGCCTTCCTGAGAGATAAAGAGCAACTTCCAGGCCATCTTGCAGATAACCCGAAAGGCCGTTCCGGCAAGCGTCCTTTCCCGGCTGCCGCGCGTGCAGGGCGACAGGCGGCGACATAAAGGCTATTCCGGCAGTTCTTCGAAGGCATCGGAGCCCGAACCTTCCCGGCCTCGCCCTCGCCTGCCGGACGGCGAAGCGCCCGTCTACTGCGCGGGCCTGCCGATGACTTCCTGTCCCTGGGTCTGGGGTTTGGGCTGTCCGATGGGCACGTCCAGGGGCTGATACTGGGTCTTGGGCGCGCCGGGGCGGATCATCGACGGCCCGCCTTCCGGGGTCTGGGGCGAGAGTTCGTCCTTCTGCGCGCCGCGTCCCAGCACTTCCAGCACATTCTCGCCCCCGGTGTACACGATCAGGTTGCCCATGATGTCGCGGGCCTTTCTCACATCCAGGGCCAGGCGCACGAAGCCGTTGCCGGTCTCGTCCCAGCCCCAGCCGCGGTTGGGCGAGTTGACGTCGGGGTTCGGCACGTACGCGCCGAAGATGGCCGCGCAGACCTTGGAGCGGTTGGAGTCCTTGGTCAAGATGAAATTCTCCGCGCCGGAGCGGCTCAGGATCTTCTCGCCAACCAGAAGCGCCGCCATCTCGTCGTAGGCGTTCAGCATGGCGGCACGCAACGCGCGCAGCGGCGGCCTGGAGGACTCGGTCATGGAGCCGAAGCCGAAGCCCTGCACCGTGACGTTCTTGAACTCCACCCGCTCGCCCACGATGTTGCGCACGCGCCCGAGTTCCACATGGCCGATGCACAAAGCCACGTCTTTCTCCCGATCGTAGATCATCTTGTCCACCTTGATGCCCTTGATGAGGGCGGCGGCCTTGGTGTCCACGCGGTACTGGGCGTCCTCGGTGAGGCCGAACTCGGACTCGCTCTTGACCTTGAAGCCGATGACCGACTCCACGATCTGGCGCTTCATGTCCTGGCGGGCCATTTTCTCGGTCATCAGCTGGCGGTTGCCCTGGGCCTGGGCGCACAGGGCGGTCACCAACACGGAAAGCAGCACGGATACGGCAATTGCGGCATGACGGGGTCGGGGCATGGTCTGCTCCTCGTGCGCCCGGAAATCAGGGTCTGGCCTGTTCCTGGGGTTTTCCACCGACAATGGTAATTGTCTCGCGCATGGTCCCGCCCCCCATGGGGATGGAGGCTTCCACGGCCTGGGTCTGGCCGTTCGGCGTGCGCGCTCCGAAGATGGGGTCGTTCTTGGCCTGCGGGAACGCTCCGCCCTGCCCCTGGCCCTTGGGCCGCTCCGTGATGGTCAGGGATTCGATCTTCACCGTGACCTTGCCGGGGTTCTGGGGGTCTGGCTTGACCAGGGCGTCGAAACTGACCACGCCGTCCCTGGGAAGCAGGCCCTTGCGGCGAAGATCCTCGTAGACCTGGTTGCGCAGCGCCTGCTTCTTGCGCACCCAGTCTTCCATGAGGGCCTTGTTGCCGCCCTGGGCCTTGGCCGGGGGCATCGGAACCTTGGAAGTACCGGAAGTCTGCGCCGTGGCCGCTCCCGCCGCGAAGAGGACGGCGGCCAGGATCAGGACCCCGGCCGCCAGGAAGATGCGTTTCATGTTAGAAGTCGCTGGGGTCGATGGCTTTGCCGCCGCCGCGGAACTTCTTCTCGTAGATCACCGGCGGGGCCTTGGTGCCGCCGCCCTTGCCGCAGGTGCGCCTGGCGTTGTCGAACTCGGTCTTCAGGGGCAGGTAGGTGGAGTCCACCGCCAAGCCTCTCTGGAACACCTCCAGGGCTTCGGGGCAGCGGCCTTCCATCACGTAGATCCTGCCCAGGCAGTAGTACACCTGAGGGTTGATGGAGTTCAGGTTGCGCGCGGCCTCGAGATGGCGCTTGGCCTCGGTGAAGTCCGAAATGTTGTAGGACAGGATGCCAAGCGATTCACGGGCCTGAATGTGGTTGGGGTTCAGATTCAGGGTGGCGATGAAGGCCCGCTTGGACTTGTCGATCATGTTGAGCTTCCAGGCGGACAGGCCCACGTAGTAGTTGGCCTCCACGAAGCTCGGGCTCTTGGCCACGGCCATCTCGAAATCGGACAGCGCCATGGAGTAGTTCTCCTGGTTGAACGCGCGCATGCCCGAGTCGAAGAACTCCTGGGCCGAAGGTTCCATGGGAGGGGCCTTTTTGGCGCAACCGGCGGCCAGGGCCAGACACAGGCAGACGAGGATGAGCGAAGTGACGCGGCGCATGGATGTTGCCTCCGGTTATTTCATTGCATCGATTTTCTGCACGGACTTCTGCACAAGACGCTGCACCATGGTGTCCAGGCTGGTGCCGGTGGTCTTCTTCTCGGTGTAGCCCAGGGCCCCGCCGCCCTTGGAGGTGATCTCCATCTTGTCCTCGAAGTAGTCGGTGGCCTTCTGTTCGCCGGTGTTGGCGTCGAGCACCTTGTAGCGCATGCCCACGATCCACACGCCGCTGGCCTCCTCGGCCTTGACCGAGCCCACGGCCGCGCCGCTGGCGGCGCCCGCTCCCCAGCTGTCCGTGGCGGTGCCCACGGCCGCGCCGGTGATGATGCCCAGGTACGTGCCGTCGAACTTCTTCTCCACCTGGGCCACGGGTTCGGCCTTGATGATGTCGAAGCGGATCAGCCAGTTGGTGGCCTGCATCCTGCCTTTCTTGAACTTCTTGAGGGTCTGGGCGTCGCCCAGGTTGGCGGCCACCTCGATCTCCTGGAGCATGGCGCCCAGGTCCTGGCGTTCCAGCACCTTGAAGTTGGCCTTGCCCAGTTCGATCTCGGCGAAATCGGCGATGTTGTTGGGGCCGTACTTCTGGGCGAAGGTGGCGTTCTGGGACTTCACCGCGCCGGGGATCACCACCACCTGCGGGCCGGGCTTGGACGCGTTGGCGTACTCCACCGGCTGGTACATGGCGGCGTCCGCCTCCTTGTTGGCCTGTTGCGATGCGGACTGGCATCCCGCCGCCAGCAGGGCGGCCAGCAATACGAAAAGCATCCCCATATTCCTCATGACCATGCCTCTTCTCCTCCCTTTACCCTCGTTGGGGGACGCCGGGAGATGCGTCTCGTACATCTCCCACCTGCCCGGAAGCCCCGTTACATGACCCGGCAACACCTCATTATTCTGATAGAAAGTGACAGATTTCAGGACGTCCTGCTAGAAATTTTTCACCGCGTCCAACGCCTTGTCGGATTTGAGCAGGCCCTGCTCCCCCACGCGCCGGGCCGCGTCCGGTGCCACCTCGGACACCTTCTTCAGGGTCTCTTCGGTCTTGACCACTTCGCGGATGCGCTCGGGCGAGGCGCTGGCAAGTCCGGCCGGAACCCTGCCCTGGAGCCTGGCCATGAACTCGTCGGCCTTCAGGCGCGAGCGGAAGGCCACACGCACGGTGTTGCCGTGGGAGGATTCCAGGGTGAAGGCCTCCTCGCCCAGCTTGGCGTTCAGGGGACCCAGGATGCCCGTGTTCAGAAGCTGGTTGAAGTTGGCGCGGGTGCCCACGAACTCCACCTCGTACAGCGACAGGCCGGAGCGGTCGAAATCGCGGAAATCGATGTTCAGCACGGGGCGCAGCCCGATGAATTCTTTTTTCAGCAGCTGCCCGGCGTCGTAGCTGGGCAGGCCCAGCACCTGGAGCTGGTAGGTCTTGGCCGGGGCCTGAAGATGCTCCTCGAAGAACTCCTTGGAGAACTCCGCGCCGATCATGCGCCCGATCTCCTCGATGGCCTGGTCCTCGTCGGCCCAGCTCTGCTTCTTGGGGATCTGGTTGTTGTAGTAGATCTCCTCGCCGGTGTGGTTATCCACGCACTTCACGCTCCAGGAGGTGAGCACGTACTTCTTCACCTCCAGCCCCGAAGCCTGGAGCTTGGCGGACACGGTCTTGAACTTGGCCTCGCCCACCACCGCGAAGTCGGCGGCCTTCACCTGGGAGGCCGATATGGTGGCCTCGGTCTGTCCGGCCAGCTGGCTGGTTTCCATGAGCTCGGTCTTCAGCCTGGTGGACTGCTCCTCGCTCCACACCCGGTAGCCGAAGCTCTTGATGCGCTCCTTGAGGATGTTCTCGGCGACGGCGGAGCGCTCGGGCCTGATGTCCGCGCCGCGTTCGGCGTCGCGGATGTTGATCACCACGGAGACGCGGGGGTTGCCCAGGTCCTTCAGCAGGCTCACGCGCTCCATGCGGCCCATCTCGGTCAGGGCGGACTTCACGTCGCCCACGTAGACCTCGGCGGTCATGAGCATGTGGGCGAACCCGTCCTCGCCCACCCAGGGCGGGCTCTCCTTGATCACGCGCTTGATGAGGCCCTGGGCGCGAGAGAGCACCTTGTCGTGGATCAGGGTATAGTTCTGCATGAGCGTGGAAGTCTCCACGTAGGAGCCCACTGCTTTCTCCAGGATCTGGCGCTTGGCGTCGGCGCGCAGGTCGTCCACGAGGAGGCCCTTGTCGCGCTTGTATGTGTCGGCGTTGGGGTCGGCCAGGCCTTCGGCCGTGACCACCATGGTTTTCGATTCGGCGGCCAGGGCATGAGAGGAAAAGGCGCAGGCGAGAAGCGCCAGAAGAAGATACAGAGGACGCAGGGTCTTCATGGGAATGATCCTTGTGGCTGAGTATGGCCTTGAATGACTTGGGATTATTTGCCCCGGGCGCAGAAATCGGAATAGAGGCGGGCCACCAGGGAACCGGCCTCGTCCTCCAGCACGGACATGGCCGCGCCGATGACGTCGGAACCCGCCCAGGACTGGCCCGTGGCCCGAACCTGGGAGATCACCCGGCCCGATCCGTCGGACAGGGTCAGGTTGATGTCCACGGTGACCTCGTTGGCGCGCACCATCTTGTTGGCCCCGGAGCGCGCGGAGATGATGCCCTTCAGGAAGAAGGCCGCGCCCAGCTTCTTCGATGCGGCCAGGGCGGCGTCGGGGTCGTTGTTCAGGATGGCCTCGGCCTCGGCCCTGGCCACGCGGGCGTTGATCTCCTGCTGGGTGATGGTGGACAGGCCCACGCCCTGGAGCCGGGAGTTCAGCAGGTGGAACAGGTCGCCCTGGTTGGAGGCGTTCACGCTGGTGATGCCCTGGTGGCGCTCGGCGATCATCAGGGCGATCTTCTGCCCCTTGATCTTGGCGCGGCAGGGCTCGGAGAGCTGGGCCTGGGCCGTGGCGGACTTGGCCTGGCGGGCCGAGGATTCCTTCTGGGCCTCCTCGGAGAAGCTGAAGCCCCAGACGGTTGCGGGCAGGGCGAGAACGACCGCCAGCAGAATGGCCGCGATGTTCATGTATGAAGATCCTTTGTCCCGGCTTTTCTCATCCAGTTAGAATATTTCGCGTTGCGAAAGGTGTCAATTGGCCCCGCCGATGAAACTGGACCGGGCGGGCGGGTCGAAGGGCGCGCGGGTAACCGGCGTCCTGCCGAAGGTCTGCTTCTCGTCGTCGGTGAGCGAACGCACCGCTCCGGGCAGGTTGGGGCGCACCCAGGCCACCTGATCGGGCTTGTTCAGCACCATCTTCTGTCCTTCGGCCTCCACGATCACTTCGCTCCGGGTCTTGGATTCGCGCAGCGCGTGCAGCTCGGCCTCCACCTCTCCGGGGGCGGACGGCTTCACCTTGATCCAGTGGTCCGTGGTGGTGCCCCGGATGCCGATGACAGACAGCGGACTTTCGATCTTCAGGTTGTCCGGGTTCTGGGCCACCACTTTGCCGGTGATGAAGCGGAACACGCCCTTGCCCATGGCGATGTTCTGGCGGGAGTTGTCCTTGTTGGCCTCGTCGAAGGCGAAGTCCTTCAGCGCCACCATGGACTGCGGCCCGATCTCCAGGGCGGAGCCGTCGGCGAAGGCAACGCGGGCCTTGTCCTTGTCCGTGGGCGTGGAGATCACGTCCCTGGCGAACACGGGCGCGCCCTTGGCCAGCTTGCGCGGGGCGTCCTGGCCGGACCTGGCCTCGGCCTGGCCCACCAGTTCGTCGATGGTTCCGGCGGGCTTGGGCGTGTCGGCCAGGGCCTGGACCGCCGCCCAGGCCAATATCATGAAAATTACGACATATCGTTTGACGTTCATACTCCGTCCTTGGAACATAACAGGCTTCGAATTTCCTCAAGCTCCCTGCACACCAGGGTTTTCAGCTCGCTTTGGCGCGAGTGCTCGGCGAGCTTGCGGCGTGCTCCTTCAAGAGTCATGCCTTCGGTATGCATCAGGTGCTGGATGGATTTGAGCAGACGCAGGTGGTCCTCGGTGTAGAGGCGCTGGCCCTTGGGGGTGCGTATGGGCTTGAGCGCAGGGAACTCCGTCTCCCAGAAGCGCAGCACAAAGGGCTTGAGCCCCAGCAGCGCGGCAATCTGGCCGATTTTGTACGTCTTCTGTGGCTTGTCGCTTTTCACCAGAAGCCCTCGCCCGCCGTCCGGACTGGAGCCTGCCCGATGCCCAGCTCGGCCAGAACGGTGAGGACCGTGTGCAGGTCGAAAGGTTTGGAGATGTACCGGTCCACGGAGCCGGGAGCCAGTCCTCCCGCGAGGCATTCCTCATAGGAGACGCAGCTCACCAGGATGCACACGGGCGCGGGCGACCCCGCGTCGGCGTACAACCGGCGGATCTGTCGCACTGCCTCCAGGCCGTTCATGCCAGGCATCAGTACGTCCATGAACACGCAGGTGAAGGGAACGCCCTGCTCCAGGGCCGCGCGGCAACGGTCGACCGCCTCGGTCCCGGAGAATGCGTGCCCCACATCCCCAAGCCCCATCAGGATGTGGCGCAGGAAGGCGTGTGTGACGTCGTCGTCGTCGGTTATGAGAAAGCGAAGCATGGACGCATGACTCCTGACGTTTGAAAAACTGTAGCAACATGGATTAGGGATGGCAATGACGCGATGGTTTGCGCGCGTTGTCCGGAGCGCACGCGTTTTGGCTTGATTCCGAACGATTGGCCGATTACCACTTCCCATGCCTGTCGATTCGCCACACTTTCTCCTGGCGTTTCTGCCCGCGCTGCTGCTTTTGCATTCCCTGACCCCGGCGCGCGGACGGACGCTTCTTTTGCTGGGCGCGAGCCTGGCCTTCTATGCGCTGAGCGGCGCGTCCTCGCTCGTGGTGTTCGTCGCGTCCATCGCCATGAATCTGCTCCTGGGCATCGGGATCGGAAGCGCCTCGGGCCAGGCCAGGCGCGTCCTGCTGACCGTTGGCGTGGCCGCCAACCTGGGGCTTCTGGCCTGGTCCAAGTACTATCTGTTCGCACTGGCCCAGCTCCCGCAGGCGGCGGACCCGGCCCTGGCCATACTCAGGCCCCTGGCTCCCTCGGGCATGCCCCTTGGCGTGTCCTTTTTCACTTTTTCGGCCATCGCCTACCTGGTGGACATCGCCAGGGACAAAGCCGCACCCGAGACCAATCCGGTCCGCTTCGGCCTGTTCATGGCCTTCTTCCCCAAAATCACCGCAGGTCCCATCGCCCGCTTCCAGGACATGTTCCCGCCAGGGGAATCCGCGCCGGGCCGACCCTCTCTCGAGGACATGCGGCAGGGACTGGCACGCATGGCCGTCGGGCTGGCCAAGAAGCTGCTGCTGGCCGGCTCCCTTGGCCCCCTGGCCGACGCGGCCTTCAAGCTGCCCGCAGCGGAGCTGGACATGGGCACTGCCTGGCTCGGGCTCATCTGCTATTCGCTCCAGCTCTATTTCGACTTTTCCGGCTACACGGACATGGCCGTGGGCCTTGGCCGCATGTTCGGCTACCACCTGCCCGAGAACTTCAACTACCCGTACAGTTCCCAGTCCGTGCGCGAGTTCTGGCGGCGCTGGCACATCACCCTCTCCAGCTGGTTCCGGGACTACCTGTACATCCCCCTGGGCGGCGGACGCGTGGCTCCGTGGAAGGTGCAGCGCAACCTGCTGATCGTGTTCGCACTGTGCGGCCTGTGGCATGGGGCCAGCTGGAGCTTCGTGATCTGGGGCCTGTGGCACGGCGTGTTCCTGGCCATGGAACGCACCGGCCTGGGACGCGTCCTGGACGCGCTGCCGCGACCCGCCCGCCACGCCTACGCCCTGCTGGCCGTGGGCCTTGGGTGGGTGTTCTTCCGCGCCGCCGACCTGACCTCGGCGCTTGCCTACATGCAGGCCCTGTTCAGCTTCAACTGGAACGGCTTCGATTACACCTGGATGGTGCGGGTGAACCGGGCGACGCTGACCATGCTGGTCCTGGCGCTCATCGGCAGCGTTCCCGCCGTGCCCTGGCTGGCCTCCCGCCTGGATGCGGCCTCGTCCGTGCTGCGGCCCGTTCTTGCGCGCCTTTTGCCCCCGGCGCTTCTGGCGGCGGCAATCCTCCAGATGGCCGCCGGGACGCACACACCTTTCATCTATGCACAGTTCTGACGCCATGAAACGCGCCATCTCCATTCTGTCCGTAATGCTTCTGCTGTTGCCCCTGGTCCTGCCGCAGGGACTGGCGCTGCTGGGCGTTTCCGAAGGGCCGGGCACAGTGGAGAAACAGCTCAAGACGCCCCGACCCGAGCTCTCCCTGGCCGTCCAGGATTTCAAGGCCTTCGCCGGGCAGACGGCCCGCGCCTATATCGACGCCTTCCCTTTTCGCGACACCATGATCCGCACGGCCAACGGCATCAAGATGGCCCTGTTCCGGGAGTCGCCTTCGTCGAGCGTCGTCATGGGTGCGGACGGCTGGCTGTTCTTCCCCAAGGAAATGGCCATAGAGGACTGGATGGGACTGGGGCACTACACGCCGGAGGAACTGGCCCGTATGGTCGCCCTGATGCGGGAACGCCGCGACTGGCTGGCGGCGCGGGACGTGGCGATTCTGGTGGTGATCGCCCCCAACAAGGCCACCGTGTACGGGGAATTCATGCCTGCATCGCTGCATAAGCTTTCCCCCGTGACCCGCCTGGACCAGTTGAGCGAGGCCATGCGCCAGTCGGGCATCCCCTACCTGGACCTTCGGGACGCCCTGGCCAAGGCCAAGACCGTTCGGCGCGCCTACTGGAAGACCGACACCCATTGGAACGGCTGGGGGGCTTTTGCAGGGAGCGCGGCCATCGTGGAGGCCTTGCGCCAGCGCTTCCCGGCCATGCCGCCGCTTTTGGAAGAGGAGTACCAGGTGAGCGAATACGACGCTCCCGGCGGCGACCTTGCCGAGATGCTGCTCCTGGAAGCCACCCTTCGCGAACGGATGGTGGACATGGTCCCCCTGGCTCCCACCAGGGCCAGACCCGCCCAGGGCAAGGGCTACAAGGACCCCGCAATCATCAAGAGCCGCGCCATGATCATCCGCGAAACCGGTGACGCGACCCTGCCCACGGCGGTCTTCTTCCGCGACTCCTTCTCCACCGCCGCAGTCACCTTCCTGGCCGAGCGCTTCCAGCGCTCGGTGTTCCTGTGGGACCACCGCTTCCTGCGCCACATCGTGGAAGCCGAAAAGCCCGACGTGGTCATCTTCGAGGCCGTGGAGCGCTACCAGCACGCCCTGTTCGTCGCGCCCTGATCCGTCTTTTTCCTCGGAGCAACTATAAAGTGTTGCGAACAAACTGCCGATCGGAGCCGTCAAGAACGCGACTTCACGGCAGGAGTTCGAACATGTCCGACTTTCTGACCCCCGCTGACCTGGAATCGATCCTGAACGACAGCCGCTGGTCCTGGCCCGCCGAAGACCTCAACCCCGGGACCAGATGCGCGACCCGGCCCCAGTCGGTGGCCGCGGCCGCCTGCCATGAGATCAACTTCAGGGGAGGTCGCCGCTGGATGACCGATGAGCGCCCGGGCAGACCGCCCTGGTGGCGTTTCTGGGAATGAGTCCAACGGGCAGGCTGCGGCCTCCCCGTTCCTTTTTCCCCATGCGCGCCCGGAATGCGTCCCATTTTCGCTCTTGAGCGGTCCATTTCCGATTTACATTTCCCCCGGCCCGGCGATAGGGACTCTACATCGGCTGCATTTCGGCGTATCCTGGACTATCCGGTGTAATCCTCATTCCGGGAGCATTGTGCATGTGGGACAACCTGGCCGCCATGATGGGTCTCAAAGGGCTGGTCCTTGCCGTAAAGAATGCGCTGGACCGTCTGGCCAGATCTCGCCAGCACCCGACCGACGATCTTTCCATCGGGAACATCCAGTGGGGCGACATGTCCCTCAAGGATGTGGACGCCGGGCATACGGACCTCTGGGCCGAGTATTTCCGTGGCGAAGGAGCCGCCATAGTTGCCCGGCAGGGCCTGGAAGAGCAGGTGCAGGCCTGGCGCGCCGGGCTGAAGGAGCGATTGGAGCTGCTCTTTTGCGCCACGCGCGAATCCGGCGGCTCGCCCGAACCGCCCGCACACGTCATCCCGCCCGCGCTGCTCAAGCTCCTGGGCAGGCGCAACAACACCCTCAAGGATTTCGAAACGGGCTACGCCACCCTGGCCTCACTGGGAGACCCCAACATCAGGCTCTCGGAGCTCTCCGCCATCATCAAGGACAACAAGCGCCTCTCGGCCATGCTGCTCAAATGCGTGAATTCCCCGTATTTCGGCCTGCGCGGCGAGGTGGATTCCCTGCCCACGGCCATCCTGATCCTGGGCATGGTGAACCTGCGCAACGTGGTCTACCGGGACCACATGGTCAGACTGGTGGACATCGAGGATCCGCGCCTCAAGGGTTTTTTCAACCAGGTATGGGAACACCTGACCTTCACCAGCGTCTGCTGCACGCACGTGGCCAGGGTCTTCGACGAGGTGGACCCGACCACGCTCTTCACCATGGGCCTTTTGCACGACATCGGCCGCTTCGTCATCGCCACGTCTCCTCTGGTCGATCGGGGCGAGGATCAGACCCTGGCGTACGATCTGTGCTTCTCCATCGAGGACGAGAACGACCTGTTCGGCATCAACCACGCCGAAGCGGGCAAAGTGATCGCCGATCAGCTGCGTTTCCCCCAGCGCATCGCCATGGCCGTGGAGCACCACCACGCAGCCGCCTGGACCCATCGCGATGCGCTCGGATTGGACCATACGGCCCAGAAATATCTGGCGGCGCTGTTCATCGCGGATAAGCTGTCGGGCGTGTTCAGCGGCGGGGCCGAAGAACCGGTGGACCCTCTGCACGCCTCTTTCCATTCCCTGGTGGACAGGCAACGCCTGGAAAAGATCGTGCTGCACCCCGGCCTGTCCAGGGACATCAAGAAGGCACAGGAGATGGCCCTGAGGAACTTCGACGCTCATGATTGAGCCGGGCCGGGCATTTCCGGCCCTCTCGGACAGGTCCGTCCTGGCTCGTGGCCCGTTTGATTTCCTACCGGCTTGACCACGGGACACATTTATTCAATATATGTAAAATTGTAGTGCTTCCCCTGCGGGGAATATAGCTTTCACGTCAACTCCGGGACCGTATGCGTATTGCCAATTGGTGGAATCATCGTCACAGGACGGTCCGCTTCAGGCTGGCCAGCCTCGTGGCGGCCTGCGTGCTGCCCGTGTGGCTGTGCGCCGGGTACATGATCCATTATTCCTACCACGAGAAACGTCTTCTGGTTGAAAGGCACATGTTGGAAAGCGCCCGGGCGCTTTCACTGCTCGTGGACCGCGAAGTCGGGCAGGTGCAGGCGGCCGTGGCCGCACTGGTGACCTCGCCCTCCATACCCGCCGGAGACATGGCCTCCTTCCACGGCCAGGTGCAGGAGGTGCTGCGGGCGTTTCCTCAATCCGACGTGATCATGGCCGACGAAGACGGCCAACAGGTGCTCAATTCCTACCTGCCGCTGGGGCAGCCGCTGCCCAAACGGGCCGTGCCCGACCACGTGCGCCAGGTGTTCGCCACCGGCAAGCCGCGCATAAGCAACCTCTACAAGGGAGCCGTGACCGGGCGCGCCATGATAAGCGTGGACACTCCCGTCTTCATCAGAGGACGCGTGGTCTACGACCTGGGCATAACCGTCCCTGCCGCGCGTTTCGAGGCCATCCTCACCCAGCAGCAGCTCCCCCCCGAATGGCTCGGCACCATCCTGGACCGCAAGTTCGTGATAGTGGGTCGGACCAAGGCCTCGGACACGTACGTGGGCAAGGCGCTGCCCCCGACGTCCGGGCTGGATACCATGTCCGGCATGGAGCATGGCACCTTCGAGACCATGAGCGTTGACGACGTGCATATCATCACCAGCTTCCACCGCTCTTCCGAATCCGGCTGGACCGTGGCCATAAGCGTTCCCAGGCAGACGCTCATGGCGGAGCTGTGGCGCTGGCTGTGGCTGACCGCCGGCGGGGTCCTCGCGCTGTCCGCCGGCGGGATCGGCCTGACCCTCATGCTGGGCAGGCGCATCGCCCTCTCCATCCAGTCCCTCATTCATCATGCGGCCGCCCTGGGGCAGGGGGAGGCCGTCGTCGCCGAGCGCACCGGCCTGATCGAAACCGACGAGGTGGCCCGCGCCCTGGAAGAAGGCTCGCGAATCCTGCGCCAGCGGGAGGAGGAGCGGGAAATGGCCATGGAGCTGCACCGCCAGGCCGAGGAGCGGCTGCGCGAACGCGACCGCGTGTTCCGCATCATCGCCGACAACTCCTACAACTGGGAATACTGGGAAGCCCCGGACGGATCATGCCTCTGGGCCTCTCCGGCCTGCGAGCGCATCACCGGCTACTCCCCCGAGCAGTTCATGTCCGGCAACGGGTTCGGCATCCGCGACATCATCCACCCCGAAGACGTGGCCATCTGGGACCAGCATCGCAACGACTCCCGCGAGGACCAACCCGTCCATGCCGAAACCGAATTCCGCGTCATAACGCGCTCCGGCGAGACGATCCACATCAGCCACACCTGCGCGCGAGTGCACGGCGAAGACGGGGCGGACATGGGCCTGCGCGGGTGCAACCGCGACATAACCGAGCAGACAAACGCCCGGGACGCCCTGCGCCTGGCCAAGGAGCAGGCCGAGTCCGCCAGCCGGTTCAAGAGCGAGTTCCTGGCCAATATGAGCCACGAAATACGCACTCCGCTGAACGGCGCGCTGGGCATGCTCCAGCTGCTGCGCGAGACGCCGCTGGACCAGGAGCAGGCCCAGTTCGTGCAGACTGCGCTCAATTCCGGGAAAAATCTGATGTTCCTGTTGAACGACATCCTGGACCTGTCCAGGATCGAGGCCGGGAAGCTCACGGTGGAGATCAAATCCCTGGCCGTGGCGGATCTCCTGGGAACCGTGCAGGACACGTTCTCCGGGGAAGCGGCCCGGCTGGGCCTGCGGCTTGAGTTGGAGACTGGGCAGTCCGTCCCCGAATACGTGCTGGGGGACGAAACCCGCTTGCGCCAGGTGCTGTTCAACCTTGTCGGCAATTCAATGAAGTTCACCCCTGCAGGATGGATCACGGTGAAGGTGGACGTCGGGGACAATGGCCGGCGCCTGCTCTTCACGGTGGCCGACACCGGCATCGGCATGCCCGAGGACAAGCTGGAGCAGCTTTTCGAACCCTTCGTCCAGGCCGACGGCCCCTACAGCAACAAACATCACGGCGTGGGACTGGGCCTGCCCATCGTCAAGCGTCTGGTGAACCTTATGGGAGGCACGCTCACGGTGCAGAGCGCCTCGGGGCTCGGCACGGCCATCACTTTCGACATCCCGCTCCATGAGGCCCAACCGGCCGCCACCAACGAAGCATCCCTGGATCACCCCGCCGACCTGCGCGGACACAGCATCCTGCTGGTGGAGGACGACGCCGTGAACCGGCTCACCGTGGAGAGGCTTCTGAGGAACAGGGGCGGTCTGGTCCATAGCGCCTCGAACGGCCTCGAGGCGCTGGAGATACTGGCCAGGGAGCGCGTGGACGCCGTGATCATGGACGCCCAGATGCCGGACATGGACGGCGTGCAGACCACCCGGGCCATACGCGACCGCGACAGGTTCGGCAGCAAGGCCGAGGTGCCGGTCATCGTGTTGACGGCCTACACCATGGCCGGAGACAGGGAATACTTCCTGTCCCATGGCATGGACGACTATGTGAGCAAGCCCGTGGAGATCGAGGAGTTGCTGAAGGTGCTGGGCAGGCACCTGCCCTGGAATGCGGTTTCCGAAAGCGGGCCTGCCGCGGCTACCGTGCCGCCTGGGTCAACGGAAGCCTGACGATGAACCGTGCGCCCTTGCCGGGGCTCGACTCCACGCTGAACTGCCCGCCGTGGTTGTCCGTCACGATGAAGTAGGACACGGACAGGCCAAGTCCCGTGCCGATGCCCACGGGCTTGGTGGTGAAGAACGGTTCGAACACGCGCTTGCGGGTGGCTTCGTCCATGCCGGGTCCGTTGTCCGCCACCTCGATGCGGACCATCTCCCCTTCCCGCCTCACCCTGAGGCGAATCTCCGGCCACCCCTCGCCGCCATCCGGATTCTTGAAGGCCTGGGCAGCGTTTCGCAGCAGGTTGAGGAACACCTGGGTGATCTCCGTGGCGCTGCACTCCACACGGGGCAGATCGGGCTCGTAATCCCGCACCATATGGATCTGCCGGAAGTCGAACTTCTTCTTCAGGTCGTAATCCTGCCCGGCCAGTTCCACGGACTTCTCAAGAAGGGCAGGCACATCCTCCAGGGCCATGCGCCCCTCGCTCTTGCGGCTGAACTCCAGCATGTTGCGCACGATCTCCGAAGCCCTGAACCCCGCCTCGCGCACCAGCCCCACCATGTCAAGAACACCCCGTTTCTGCAGGTAGCAGCGCACCGCGTCCACGCTCACGCCGCACAGGGCGGCGGCCTCCTCGTTGCGGGGCCGTCCCGCTTCCAGCCTGCGCTCCATGTTCTGCGCCGACCCGACGATTGCCCCCAGGGGGTTGTTGATCTCATGCGCCATGCCCGCCGCCAGCCCGCCCACGGAAAACATCTTCTCGGTCTGGACCATCATGTCTTCCACGCGCACCCGCTCGGTCACGTCGTCGATGCGCAGCACCACGTCTCCACGCCCGGCCAACGGATAGGCCATGACGTCGATATAGCGGCGCGCCGGTCCCGAATCGTCTCCCACTCGTCCCTTGAACTGGGGCTCGCCCGATTCCAGGGCCTTGTCCACCAGGTCCAGAGTCCAGGCCAGACCCGGAACCAGCTCGCCCAGGCGCTTCCCTTCCGCCTCCAGGGTGGACATGCCGAAGCGCGCGGCGGCCTCGCGGTTCAGGTGGAACACCCGCGTCCCGCCGGACAGGGCGATCATGGCCGAAGGCATGGAGTCGATGATGCCCCGCACGGCCTGGTTGGCCTGGCGGGTGCGGTCCTCGGCCAGCTTGCGCTCCGAGATGTCCTCCAGGATGCCCTCGATGCGCGCCAGGCTGCCGTCCTCACCGAATATCGCCTTGGCGTGCAGGGTGATCCAGACCTGTCTGCCGTCCTTGCGGATGAAGACCGTCTCGAAGTTGGAGACCACGCCGTTTGCCCGCAGAAACGAAAGAAACTGCTCGCGGTCCCCGGTTTTGGCATAGATGCCTGAGCCTATGTCCACCACGGATTCCATGAGCTCGGCCGGGGAGTCGTATCCCAGGATGCGCGCGCAGGAAGGGTTGGCGTCCAGGATGCGCCCGTCCAGCGAGGTCTGGAAGATTCCCTCCACCGCGTTGTCGAAGATGGACCGGTACTTTTCCTCGGCCTGGCGGGCCTCCAGCTCGAATTGCCTGCGCACCAGCACCTCGGCCTCCAGGGCCTGGTTGGCGGCGGTCAGGGCCTGGGCGTTTTCCATGAGCAGCGCTTCGCGCTCCTGATAATAATCCACCCGCCTGCGCAGCTCGTCGGGCGACACCTTCATGTCCGCCAGCACCCGGCCGTAGACCGAGGAGAGTTCCTCGCGCTCGCGCACGGTGTACAGCCTTTCGTCCAGGACGGCCTTGTGGGCCGATGCCGCGCCCACTATGCCGCCCAGGCTTTTCTCCGCTTCGGCGTAAAGCGCTGTCAGCTCCAGCACGGACACGACATCCAGGCCAGAGCAGCCCGACCTCTCTGCGCTGGCCTCCACATAATCCCTGGCCGCGTCCCGCGGCAGATAAGCCCGGAACATCTCCTCCAGCACGGCCAGGCGCGGCGCCAACAGGACGTGCCTCGGGGAATCCCCTCCGGTCCGTACGTCCTGCGCGCCGCTGGCCGCGCCGAAGAAATGGAGAGTCATCTCCGCCTCCTCCACGCAGGGCTTTTTCAGCAGCGAAACCAGGACGTAGCCTCCGGTATTCAGGATCATGGCCCAGAACAGCGAATGATTGAGGGGAGTAAGCACCGAGAGCCCGAACAGGTTCTCGGGAGCGAGCCAGGAAATGCCCAGGGGGCCGTCCAGGAAGGCGGATGTGATCACCCCGCTTCTGGCCAGGGCGGGAAGGGCCAGGGTGTACAGCCACACCGCGAAGCCCGCCCCCAGTCCGGCCACCGCCCCGGCCTTGGTGCCGCCGCGCCAGAACAGACCCAGGATAGCCGCCGGAGTGAACTGGGCTGCTGCGGCCATGGACATGATGCCCATGCTGGCCAGCATGGTGTTCTCGCCGATGGCCAGGTGCACCAGATAGCCGCAGCCCAGATAGGCGGTTACCACCACCCAGCGCAGCGGCAGGAGGCTGCGCCGCACCCAGTCCGCGCCGGGAATCCGGGCAGCCAGGGGCAGGATGAGGTCGTTGGTGACCATGGTGGCCATGGTCATGGTGTTCACGGCGATCATGCTCATGGCTGCGGAGAATCCGCCCAGGAATACCAGAAAGGACAGCCAGGCGCTTCCCCCCAACCGGGGCAGCAGCAGGACGAAGGTGTCGCCGGCCTGAGCCTCGAAGCCAAGAAGCCGCCCTCCCAGGGCGATGGGCATCACGAACATGCTTATGAGCAGCATGTACAGAGGGAATAGCCAGACCGCCGTTCTGAGGTGCCTGGGCTCGGAGTTCTCCACCACGGCCACGTGAAACTGCCTGGGCAAAAGCAGGATCACCGGCATGAAGAGCAGCATGCGCCCAACCCAGTCCTGATAGTCCCGGCCCTCGCCGCCCACGGTCAGCAAGTGCCCGAGCGATACGGCCTGGGCCCGCCGGAATATCTCCCAGGGGCTCTCGAACATGACGTAGCAGACGAAACCGCCCACGGCCAGGAAGCCGACGAGCTTCACCATGGATTCCAAGGCGATGACCGCCATTACGCCCTGATGGCGCTCCGTGGGGTCTATCCGGCGGACGCCCGCCACGATGATGAAGGCGACCAGGAACACCATGAGCCCGGGTCCGGCCCAGGAGGCTCCGGCCCAGGAGGCTCCGGCCCAGGAAGCTCCGGCCGAGCCGATCGGACCGTGCTGGCCCTGCCCGGTCAGGACCGCCAGGCTCGAGAGCACGGCCTTGATCTGGAGCGCGATGTAGGGGAGCGACCCCATGAGGGCCAGGGACGCCGCCATGCCTGCCACCAGATGGGATCGACCGTAGCGCGCGCCCAGATAGTCCGCGATGCTGGTTATGCGGATGGTTTTCTTGAGCCGCAGGATGCGTCCCAGGATCATCGGCCAGAGCAGCACCAGGAGCGTGGGTCCCAGGTAGGATGTCAGGAAGACCAGCCCGTTGTTGGCGGCCTGTCCCACGATGCCGTAGTAGGTCCAGGCGGTCATGTAGACGGTCAGGGACAGGGTGTAGACCAGCGGGCTGGACGCGATCCTGGCTTTCAGCGCCGGACTGCGCTCCACCCACTGGGCCACGCCCAGCATGCACAGGGCGTAAGCCCCCAGGAGCGTGACCGCCAGCCAGAGAGCCATTACCGACTCGCACCTTTTTTCGCAGGCCAGGTGCAGGCGAGGTTCCCGGAGCCGTCCCGCGGGCGCTCGCCCCTGCCGCCCTGAACCGCTGACCAGGCGAAGCCGCCGAGCACCAGCGCGAGCCAGATGATGAACAGGGAGAGCAGTTGTCCGAAGGAGCCTATGGAGGCCAGCACGCTCACCAGAGGCCAGGACAGGAGGAGCAGGCCGCAAACGGCCAGCGATGCGAGAAAAGCGTTGGAAGACAGGATTTCCCGAGCTCGCCTGTGCATAACTCCCTCAAAGCTGAAGCTCTCGCGACCACACCGATCCGACTGTCACCGGAACAGCAGGAGGTCGCCCGTCCGCGGACGCAAGCAGGCTTGGATCCCTGCCACGGTTATCAAGAATACACATATATCGCCCGGCCTGCCAAGGCTCGCCCCCACCGGAAATCTCCGGATCGGTCGGAATTGCGCTGCTGCCGCCACCGTGGTCCATATCGGCACGGACTTTTCCTGTGCAATACGGGCAGGGACGCGGGAAGCGTCACACGGTAAGTCCAAGGTGGTGAAGTTTGGGAAGAGAAACGGGTATGGGAACATACCCGTAAGGAACGCCCTCGGCTTGCGCGTTACGATACAACCCCGCAAAGTGGCGGAGGGAGAGGGATTTGAACCCCCGGACGAGTCACCCCGTCAATGGTTTTCAAGACCACCGCCTTAAACCACTCGGCCATCCCTCCGCGCGCGGGGAACTATCTGTACACGCCCTGGTCGGCGGGGGCAAGAGTCGCGCAGTCGGACTGCAGGCCGAGCAAAGCCATCTGGTCCAACTGCCCCGGCGTGAGCGACAGAAACTCCAGCCCGGCTCCGGGAACCTTCCTGGCCGCTCCCCACGGCCGGCTCCAGCTTACCCGGGACGGCACGGGGGTCCGGTCGTTGAAGTCGGCGAACACCACCCACAGCCGCGTCCCCTCTTCACGCACGGTGACGGTAAAAACGAAACAGCCACGCACGGAAAGATCGAGCGTGGCGGTTTTCTCGTACCCGTCCAGGCAGGCGTACGGCCCGGCCTGGGGCGATTCGCACAGGTACACCGGAAGCGACAGGGGCGTCCGCTCCACCCCTCTCAGGGAGCGCGGGCGGAACTGCCTGCATGTTGACAGGATGAAACAGCTCAAGGGCTCGTCCTGGCCGGGTTCCTGCTGCTCGTAGATGCCGCGGATGCCCCCGGCCTGATGGTCGTAGCGCAGACGAATGACGGGGAATACCCCCTCAAGTTGGTTCAGGATGCGCCTGTCGAAGGACTTGTCGCGGATGAGGGTGGGCGTGTCGAGCACAAGCCCCTGGAAATTGTCCGCGATGACGGCTTCAAGGACGTCGCATGGGGAGTCCAGGACCTCCACCTCCGCCCCGAGTGCCGAAAGAGCCTCAAGATACGCCTGCCGGGCGGCTCCGGGAGCCGCCGCGAGTACAACCCGGATGCCCATGGTACGTCTTTGACCTCCAAGCACGTGCCGACGTTTCCAGGCGGCGTCGCCCGATTCCTCTTCAACGGTTCACGGGCAACGACCTCAGGGCGTTTTTTTATCTGCGTGGCCGCCCCTTTTCCTCGATAAGAGCTTTGGAACGCTGGGTCAGCGTGGAAATTTCGGGCTTGGTGATCTGGTCGTCGGCGCCGACGGACACGCCCTTGTGGAAAAGCTTCTCGTTTATCAGCGACGAGAACAGCACCACGGGAATGTCTCGCAGGACGGGATCGTCCTTGATGCGCTTGCACAGGTTGTGGCCGTCCATGGCGGGCATCTCGATATCCGAGACCACAAGGTTCACAAGCTCAAGGATGTCGCGGCCTTCGTCGGCGGCCTTCTGCTTGATTTCCTGGAGGCGCTCCCAGGCCTTCTGGCCGTTGATGTCCTGCTCCACCTCGTAGCCGTCGCGCAGCAGGGTGTTCACGATCAGCTTGCGGATGGAGGCCGAGTCGTCCACCACCAGGGCGCGGTAGAAGACGTCGTCCGTGGCCTGGACCTTGGTCTCGTGCCCCGGTTCCTCGCGCATGGCCAGGCTGGGGTTCAGGTCCCAGATGATCTTTTCCATGTCCAGGAGCAGGACGATGCGGTCCTCGAACTTTACGACGCCGGTGAAGCTGTTGCCCGAAAAGCTGGCCACGTAGCCGCTGGGCGGTTCCACCTGCTCCCAACTCAGCCGGTGGATGCGCGTGACGCCCGAAACCAGGAAGGCGTTGGTGATGTTGTTGAATTCACTGACGATGACCTTGGGGGCTTCGTTTGGCACCATGTCCTTGCCAAGCCACACGGAGAGATCGATGAGCGGGATGATGCGCGAGCGCAGGTTGAAGGTGCCCTTCACCGCCGGATGGGGCGTGCTCGGCATCTCTGTCACCTTGGGTTTGCGGATGATCTCCAGCACTTTTGCTACGTTCACGCCGAAATAGCTGCGGTAGGCGCCGCCGTCATCGGACACCTCGTCGATGTAGAATTCGACGATTTCAAGCTCATTGGTACCGGATTCAAGGAGAATGTTGGTATTGCTCATGTGGGATCATCCTGGCTCTTGATGCGTGCTGGGGCTGTCGTTTACGCTCTTGTCGCATCCACCTCACATCGCTAGTGTTACAATCATGTTGATGTCAAGTTTTTCCACCGGAATGCCCGGCGCGCTTTACACGGGCTTCCGCCTGGACTAGAAACCCGCCACACCGTCAGATACCAAACCAGAGGCCGTCCCTTGAATCTTCCCAAAATTGCCTACGTTCTTCTGTGGTTCCCCCTCTCCTCGGAGACATTCATCTTCCGGGAGGTGCAGGCATTGCGCCGCCAAGGGCTGCACGTCCTCGTCTACAGCCTCTACGGCAAGAAGCTCAAGAACTGCTCCCCCGAGATGCTCGATTTTTCCTACGGCGTGCGCCGCATGGGGCTCTTCGCCGTTCCGCTCATGATCCGCGACATCCTGTACTGGAACAAGCGCAATCCCGGCTGCCTGATGAAGCTTGCCAAAGAGATCGCCTGGCGACGCTGGTGCAACATCGAAATCTTCGGAGAGAGCTGGTGGGCCTTTTTCGCGGGCTTCAGGCTGGCGCGCCGCCTGGAGCGAGACGGGGTCTCCCACATCCACGCCCCCTGGGCGGGCGGTCCGGCAACGGCGGCCTGGGTGGCATCGCGCCTGACGGGCATCCCCTTTTCCATGGCCGGCCGTGCGGGCGACATCTATCCCCCGGACGGCGCATTGCCCGAAAAGATCGCGGAAAGCGCCTTCGTGCGCGTCAACAACCGGGCCAATGTGGACTACCTGGCTTCCCAGGCTCCGCAGCACGCCGGCAAAATCCATCTGGTCTACAACAGCCTCACCCTGCGCGAGAACGGCGAAGCCGCCGTGGCCATGACCTCGCCGCTCAAACTCATGGCCGTGGGACGGTTCGCGCGGACCAAAGGCTTCGACGTGCTGCTCAAGGCCTGCAAGATCCTCAAGGACCGGGGCGTGGCCTTCAAACTCAGCATGGTTGGCGCGGGATTCCAAGGCCCCATGCTCCTGCGCCTGCGCAAACGCCTGGGCCTGGAGGATTGCGTGGACATGCCGGGATTTCTCCCCCACGACCAGCTCACCTACCTGCTCAAAAGCCACGACATGCTGGTGGTGCCGAGCGTGGTGCACGCAACCGGCGACCGCGACGGCATCCCCAACGTCATCATGGAAGCGCTGTCCCACAGGCTTCCGGTGGTGGCCACGGACGTGTGCGGCATCCCCGAGGTGATCCGCCACGGCGAAACCGGCTTGGTGGCAGCCCAGAAGGACCCCGAGGCCCTGGCCGCCGCCATACTGGACATGGCCTCCGACCGCGAGCGGGCCGTCTCCATGGCCGCAGCAGGATGCGCGCTGGTACGCACCATGTTCAACCCCGAGGCCAACGGCCGGGCCCTGTTCGAACTGTTCAAGCGCCACCTGCCCATCGCGGACAGGGACAAGGACTAGCCCATGTGCGGCATCGCCGGGTTCGTGCAGGCCAACGGTGAAGCCCTGCCCTCGGAGGCGCACGGCTGGCTCTCGGCCATGACCGGCTGCCTGGCCCATCGCGGCCCGGACGGACAGGGTCTGCTGGTGGAAGGACCCGTGGCCCTGGGGCATCGCCGCCTGTCCATCATCGACCTGTCCACGGGCGGACAGCCCATGGAGCACGTCTCCGGGCGCTGCGTGGTCACGTTCAACGGCGAAATCTACAACTACCAGGACATCAGGGCCGAACTCGAGGCCAAAGGGCACTCCTTCGCCACCCACTCGGACACCGAGGTCATCCTGGCCGGATGGCTGGAATGGGGACCGCGCTGCCTGGAACGCTTCGAGGGCATGTTCGCCTTCGCCCTGTGGGACCGCACCACCCGCACCCTGTTCTGCGCGCGCGACCGCTTCGGCAAGAAGCCCTTCTTCTACACGCTCCAGAACGGCCGGTTCGCCTTCGCCTCCGAGCTCTCCGCCCTGACCCGCCTGCCGGGCGTGTCGCTCTCCGTGGACCCGCGCACCCTGGCGCGCTTCCTGGCCTACGAGTACGTGCCCACGCCGGACTCCATCTACCGGGAGGTGCGAAAGCTCCCCCCCTCGCACTGGCTCATCCTGCAAGGCGGCACCATCACCCTGGGCTCCTACTGGGACCTGCCCGCGCCCGAGCCCGTGCGCGCAAGCGAAGAGGAACTCTGCGAGGAGCTGCGCCGCCTGCTCACCAAGGCCGTCAAACGCCGCATGATCTCCGACGTGCCGCTTGGCGTGTTCCTGTCCGGCGGCATCGACTCCTCCATCGTGGCCGGGCTCATGGCCGGACTCGCCCCGCGCATCAAGACCTTCTCCATCGGCTTCCGGGAGGCCAGCTACGACGAGTCGGCCTATGCCCGCTCCGTGGCCAGGATGTGGAACACCGAGCATCACGAGCACATCCTGTGCGCCGAGGACTGCGCGGACCTGCTGCCCGAGATCGTCACCCGCTTCGACGAGCCCATGGCCGACCCCTCCATCGCGCCCACCTACCTGCTCTCGCGCGTGACCCGCGAGAAGGTCACCGTGGCCCTGGGCGGCGACGGGGCGGACGAACTGTTCGCGGGCTACGAACACTTCCTGGGGTTCAAGGCCGCCGGATGGTACAACGCCCTGCCCTCGCTTCTGCGCAAGGGCGTCATCGACCCCATCTGCGCGATGCTCCCGGCCTCCGAAGGCTACGTGAACCTGCGCCTGGGCGCTGCGACTTTCCTGGCCGGAGCGCGCCAGCCGCGCTGGCTGCGCATCCAGACCTGGCTCTCCGCGCTGCACCCCGAGCAGCAGGAAAAGCTGTGGCTCTCGCC
>JBKICU010000051.1:0-22002 GCA_046566965.1 Acidobacteriota bacterium | reverse complement strand
CACGAACGTCCGGTGCGACTCGGGCGTGTCCGGCAGCGCGTCCATGGCCCGCCACTGGGCCTCCATTTCGGCGGCCTCGTCAGGAGTGACGTGAGGCGCGGCCAGCTCGGCGGCCAGGGGCTCCAGGCGCTCGCGCACCTCGAACAGGCTTATCAGCTCGGCATGATCAAGTTGCCGCACGAAGATGCCCCGCCGGGGAATCCATTCCAAGAGGCCCTCCTGGGCCAGGCGCTTGAGCGCGTTGATCAGCGGCGTGCGGCTGACCCCGAGGCTTGCGGCCAGGTCCTCCTGCACGATGCGGCTCCCTGGCTCGAACTGGCCGGACACCAGCATGTCCCGGACGCTGGCGTAGATTTTGTCGTCCAGGTTTTCATGCAAAATTGGGCTGATAAGTGCCGTGTCCGGCGTCGGCTGGCGGGAAGGCGTGGTCATGGGTGTTCCTCGTCGGCCCGGCTGGGCCTGTCTGGCCCTGAAATACTCCCCCCGGGTTGGCGGGTCAATCCTGTATTAAGAATTTTGAATACAAAACTCAAAGTCCGCGAGTCCGCCTCGACACCAAGCCGTTTCGTAGGCTATCCCTTGAAAAGTCGGCGGTTCTGGCGCGCCGCATCCGCTTCCCCATCAACCGGAACAACCCGAGGAGACCCGTCATGCGCGTGTTCGCCGCCCTGTATCTCGCTTCCGCACTCATGCTGGCCAGCATCGGGGCCGCGTCGGCCCAGCCGGGCAACCCCAACCTGGCCGGGCAGTGGACCCGCATGCCCAAGGACGCCCGCATCGCCTACATGACGGGAGCAGCAGCCGGGGCGCGCGCCTTCGCCGAAACACAACCCAACACTCCCATGCCCGTGAACATCCGCGTGGACCAGGCCGTGACCAACATGGACCATCTGGCCCCCGACCCCATGAACCGCAACCAGACCATGATGGCCGTGGCCTACCGGGCGCTCATGGCCGCGCAGGACAAGGGTATACAGTTCAGGGAGACCGGCGCTCCCATCCGCGACGTGCACTTCGACGACCAGATCCTCTTCCAGACCCCCTGGCTCTACCCCATCAACCTGGATTCGCTGATCCCGGTAAGCTCCCCGGGCGCCAACGCCACCTTCGGGGACAGCTGGCGCAGCGCAGCCCAGCACCAGAAGCAGTTCTTCGTGCAGGGATTCGGGGACATGGCCGCGGACCAGTGCCTGACCCGCTACGGCGACACTCCCGCCGGGGAGCGCTGCGTGAAGCCCCTGCTGCCCATGCCCGTCGATCTGGTCATCGCAACCATGGACGACATCTACCGCGACCACCGTTTCTCCGCTCAAGGCTACGATCTGGTGATCCGGGCAGCCCTTCTCAAGATGACCGAAGGCGACTGGCAGGCCGTGCTCTCCAAAAAGTAATTTCCAATGTGCGCATACGTCTTGCACATTTGTGTCCCCTTGGTTACACGATCACATCGTTGGTAACACACAAGGGAGGATCCCATGCACCCGACGTCCCTGGCAGCCCTGCTTTTCGTGCTGGCTTTCGCCGTTCCCGCCCAGGCCCATTTCGGCATGCTCGTGCCGGACAGGAATCTGGTCACCAAGGACGGTCCGAAATCCGTGAGCCTGGACATCCGCTTCTGGCACCCCATGGAGAACCAGGGCATGAACCTGGAGAAGCCCAAACTGGAGCTTTTCGCCAAGGGAAAAAAGCAGGACATGTCCGCTTCGCTCGCCGCCGGCACCGTTGACGGCAAGCAGGCCTGGAAGGCCGACTGGCAGGTGAAGGCTCCCGGCGTGTACCAGTTCCTCATGACGCCCCAGCCCTACTGGGAGCCCGCCGAGGACAAGTTCATCATCCACATGACCAAGACCGTGGTCAGCGCCCTGGGCGACGACGAGGGCTGGGACAAGCCCGCGGGTGCGAAGCTCGAGATCGTGCCCATGGTCAAGCCCTTCGCCCTGTACGCGGGCAACCTGTTCACCGGGAAGGTGCTTTACAAGGGCAAGCCCCTGGCCAACGCCGAGGTGGAAGTGGAGTTCTTCAACAGGGACGGCGCGCTCAAGGCCCCGGACGACGCCTACGTGACCCAGGTGGTCAAGACCGACGGCGCGGGCGTGTTCAGTTACGCGGCCCCCTGGGCGGGTTGGTGGGGCTTCGCCGCGCTCGCCGACGACGACGCCAAAATGAAGAAGGACGGCAAGGACAAGGCCGTGGAACTGGGCGGCGTGATCTGGGTGTACTTCCATCCCGTGCCGGGCAAGTAACGACATGAAAACGCTGCCGCGCCGCCTTCCTTTCCTGGTCCTGATCGTGGCTTTCACGCTGTGGGCCGGGACCGCCCTGGCCCACAAGGTGAACGTGTTCGCCGTGGCCGAGGGCGGCGCGGTCAGCGGCGAAGGATACTTCTCCGGCGGAGCCAAGGCCCAGACCGTGCCCGTGGAGATTCTGGACTCGTCCGGCGCGGTGATCGCCCGCGGCATGACCGAAAAGGACGGCACCTTCAGAATAACTCTTCCCGCCTCGGTCTCACCCCCGCTCAAGGTCGTGCTCAAGGCCGGGGACGGGCATCAGAACGACTTCACCCTGAGCGCGCAGGATCTCGCTCCGTCCGTGCCTGCCTCAGCTCCCGTCGCGTCGGCTCAGGCCCCGGTCGCGGGCCCGGCTCCGGCTCCCACTGCAACCGTATCACCCCCTGCCGCGACGGGGCAGACGACAGTCGCAACCCAGGCGTCTTCGTCCTCCGGCGCGGCTGGGGCTTCGGTTCCCCAGGCTGCGGGGTCCGGACAGGCGATTGTCCCTGGTTCCGGGTCACCTGCCGCCGCCCCGCTGGACGAAGCCCGTCTGGCCGCCCTGGTGGAGGCTGCCGTGGCCAGGGCCGTGGACGAGAAGCTCGCGCCTTTGAAGCTCCAGCTGTCCCGCATGGCCGAGCAGGACCAGTCCGCCCGCATGCGCGACATCATCGGCGGCATCGGCTGGATCATCGGGCTGGTGGGCATCGCGGCCTGGTTCAAGCGTCCGAAAAACTAGCTCCGACCCCGGTGCTTCAAATCCGTCCGGCCGCTTCGCATGCGGCCGGACGCCCGGCATGGCGATGGCAGTTCGTACTCCCTCCGCCTTGACATCCCCGCCCGGGGACACATCTCCAAGGCTCAGGCCGCGCCTCTCCCCACCGCCGAAAATGTGATCCAGGTCCTTTCGTGCCGAGGGGAAAAGTGATAGTCCCACCCAACCCAGCACAATCGAGGACATCAGATGATAGGCATTTCCAAGCTTTACTGCGGTACTGTGGAAGCCTCTGACGCGCTGCGTTACGGGCGTCATTCCGGCAAGCTCCCCTCCCACCTGCTTCAGTTCTCCGAGGACAAGAAGCCGGTGGTGGTCTGGAACATGACCAAACGCTGCAATTTGAAGTGCGTTCACTGCTACGCCAAGGCCGTGGACGAATCCGGCAGCGACCCCATCAACACCGAACAGGCCAAGACCATGATCGACGACCTCGCCGCGTACGGCGCGCCGGTCATGCTCTTCTCCGGCGGCGAGCCGCTGGTGCGCAAGGACCTGGTCGAGCTGGCCCACCACGCCGTGGGCCGGGGCATGCGCGCGGTCATCTCCACCAACGGAACGCTCATCACCAAGGAAAAGGCCCGCGAACTGAAAAGCGTCGGCCTGTCCTACGTGGGCATCTCCGTGGACGGCCTCGAGGAAATCCACGACAAGTTCCGGGGCGTCCCCGGCTCCTTCAAGAAGACCCTGCAGGGCATCGAAAACTGCAAGGCCGAAGGCCTCAAGGTCGGCATGCGCTTCACCATCAACAAGCGCAACTGGACCGAAATTCCCGGTCTGTTCGACCTGATCCGCGACATGGAAGTGCCGCGCATCTGCTTCTACCACCTGGTTTACTCCGGGCGCGGCTCCGAGCTCATCAAGGAAGACCTGGACCACGCCGAGACCCGCCAGGTGGTCGACCTGATCATGGACAAGACCCGCGAGCTGTTCAACGCCGGGCACGAGAAGGAAGTCCTCACCGTGGACAACCACGCGGACGGCCCCTACGTATACTACCGCCTGCTCAAGGAAGACCCCGCGCGCGCCGCCGAGGTCATGGAACTGCTCCAGTTCAACGAAGGAAACAGCTCGGGACGCGGCATCGGCTGCATCTCCTGGGACGGGCAGGTGCACGCCGACCAGTTCTGGCGCAACCACACCTTCGGCAACGTGTTGGAGCGCCCCTTCTCCCAGATCTGGGACGACGCCAACATCGAACTGCTGCACAAGCTCAAGGACAAGAAGAAGTATGTGGGCGGACGCTGCGCCGGCTGCCGCTTCCTGAACATCTGCGGCGGCAACTTCCGCGCCCGCGCCGAAGCCTACCACGACGACATCTGGGCCGAAGACCCGGCCTGCTATCTGACCGCGGAAGAGATCAAGAAGTAAGAGCAAGAGTAAGACCAGGGCTCTGCCCTGGACCCGCCAGGGGAGAAGCCTCCCCTGGACCCGGCTATGGGCTTCGCGGGATATGCCGGGAGCTTCGTCGGCGTGCGGGGTATCCGCCGGGAACGCCCAAAGCGGCTTATCCCGGCGGCCAGCCATCGCCGAAGATGGCGATCTTAAGATAAATCCAGAAACGCGGCTTTGCGCGTTTCTGGATTTTGAAGGCAAATTTGAATAGGTTCGGCACTTTACGCGAAGCTAACTGAGGGTCCAGGGGGATCATCCCCCTGGCGGGAGAGTCCAGAGAGGGCGGAGCCCTCTCTGGCCGCCGGAGGCATCTTCTCTTCCCCTCTTTATTCTTCCAGGAGACCGTCATGTACGACTTCCATCGCGGCCGCCGCCTGCGCCGCACCCCGGCCATGCGCGACCTCATGCGCGAGACCGTCATCCGCCGCGAAGACCTGATCATGCCCTATTTCGTGGCCGAGACCGGCCCCGAGGACATGGTAAAGCCCATAGGGGCCATGCCCGGCCAGAACCAGTTGGGCATGAAGGCCTTGGTGGAGCGCGTAAGCAGGGCCGTGGACAAGGGGCTGAAATCCGTCATCCTGTTCGGCATCCCCAATGAGAAAGACCCGCTGGGCAGCCAGGGGTATGCCGAAAATGGGGTCGTACAGCGGGCCGTGCGGCAGCTGAAGACCAGGTTTCCGCAGCTGGTGGTGGTCACGGACGTGTGCCTGTGCGAGTACACGTCGCACGGCCATTGCGGGGTGCTTACCGACGACGGCACGGTGCTGAACGACCCGACCTTGAGCCTCTTGGCCAAGGTGGCCCTGTCGCACGTGCAGGCCGGGGCGGACATGGTGGCCCCGTCCGATATGATGGACGGGCGCGTGGCCATGATTCGCGCCGCCCTGGACGACCACGGCCACGTGGAAATCCCCATCATGTCCTACGCCGTGAAGTACGCTTCGGCATACTACGGGCCATTTAGGGAGGCGGCGGAGTCGGCCCCCAAGACGGGCGACCGCAAATCCTACCAGATGGACCCGGCCAACTGGCGCGAGGGGCTGCGGGAAGCCGCCGCCGACGTGGCCGAGGGCGCGGATATTTTGATGGTCAAGCCCGCCGGGCCGTACCTGGACATCATCCGGCAGGTGCGGGACAATTTCGACCTGCCGGTGGCCGCCTACCAGGTCAGCGGCGAGTACTCCATGATCAAGGCCGCTGGACAGCTGGACTGGATTGACGAGCAGGCCGTGATGATGGAATCCCTGCTCGGCATCAAGCGCGCCGGGGCGGACCTGATTCTGACGTATTTCACGGAAGACGTTCTGGAACGTCTGCAAGGATAGAGCATGAATTCAAATGCACATGGACACCCCGGCCCGCAGCTGGCCGGTTCGCCCGGCGCGGGCCACGCTGGAGGCGGGCATCCCCAGGGTCATCCGGGCGGTCACCCGCTGGGGCATCCCGGCGGCATGCCGAAGACTCTGCCGAATGGTGCGCCCCCGGTGCGCCTCATCGCCTGGGAGATCACCCGCCGCTGCAACCTGGCCTGCAAGCACTGCCGAGCCGAGGCCCATTTCGAGCCCTATCCCGGCGAGCTGACCAACGCCCAGGCCAAGGCCCTCATCGACACCTTCCCCGAGGTGGGCAACCCCATCATCATCTTCACGGGCGGCGAGCCGCTCATGCGCCCGGACTGGGACGATCTGGTGTCCTACGCCAACGACAAGGGCCTGCGCTGCGTCATGGCCCCCAACGGCACGCTGATCACCGCCGAGGTCGCCCGCCGCATGAAGGAGGTGGGCATCCAGCGCTGCTCCATCTCCATCGACGGCCCCGACGCCGCCACCCACGACGAGTTCAGGGGCGAGAAGGGCGCTTTCGAGCAGGCCCTGCGCGGCATCCAGTACCTGAAGGACGCGGGCATAGAGTTCCAGATCAACTCCACGGTCACCAAGTCCAACCTGCACAACTTCAAGCACATCTTCAAACTGGCAGAGCAGCTGGGCGCGAGCGCCTGGCACATCTTCCTGCTGGTGCCCACCGGGCGCGGCGCGGAGATCCTGGCCCAGGTGATCACCGCCGAAGAGTACGAAACCGTGCTCAACTGGTTCTACGACTTCCGCAAGACCACCAAGATGCAGCTGAAAGCCACCTGCGCACCGCACTACTTCCGGGTGATGCGCCAGCGCGCCAAGGCCGAGGGCGTGGCCGTGACCCCGGACACCTTCGGGCTGGACGCCATGAGCCGCGGTTGCCTTGGCGGCATCGGGTTCTGCTTCATCTCGCACTCGGGCATGGTGCAGCCCTGCGGCTACCTGGACCTGGACTGCGGCAACGTGCTGGAGACGCCTTTCCCGGAAATCTGGGCCAATACCACATGGTTCAAGAAGTTCCGCGACCAGAAAGCCTACGAGGGAAAGTGCGGACCCTGCGAATATCACAAGGTCTGCGGCGGCTGCCGAGCCCGCGCGTATACCATGAGCGGCGACCCCATGAAGCCGGAGCCGCTGTGCAGCTACGAGCCCAAACGGGGCGGCGCGAAATAGGCGCTGCGACCGCGAACGTATGATTCGAATGGCCGGGGCCGCACATGCGCTCCCGGCCTTATTGCGTGGGGCGCGGCGGCCGGGCAGCCCAGAGAGAGCCCAGAGCAGCCCCGGACATCGAGTCGAGTAGCCCAACAGAGAGATCCCGGAGCGGCCCTGCACAGCCCCAGGGCAGCCCAGACAGCGCCGGACGGCGCCGGGCAGACCGGAGAGCGCCGGAGATCCCAGGAGAGCCCTGAGCGGGAGCCGGGTGGCGACTCCCAGCCTGGATCAATCATCCCGGCGGGAGAGGCCCGGCTGTGCGGCTCTGTCTTTCCGCTCTTTTATTTGGCAATGCGACACGGTAAGGGGGCGCTGCGCACAGCTTCTTCCGTGCAGGACGGCATGAAAAAAACGAAGAAATATCTCGCCTTGCTCCTGGTCCTGGTTCTCGCCGGTGCCGTCGGAGCGGCCTACAAACTCTATTCCGAGCGTCTGCACTTCCTCGATCATCACGGATTCAGGCACGAACCTGCGGCCGAGTTCGACCATGCGCTTGGCTTTCGCCTCAAGAAAAGCGTGTCGATGAACGGATTCCGCCACAATGCGCTGGGCTTCATCGGGCCTGAAATCCAGCAGCGCAAACCGGACGGGACCTACCGGATATTCTGCCTGGGCGGCTCCACGACCCTCGGCGCTGGTGTTGAAACCGACGTCCACGCTTACCCGGCGATCCTCCAGGCCTTGTTCGACAAGACGCCGGCCGGAGCGGCAAAGCGCATCGAGGTCATTAACGCCGGGGTTTTCGGTTACAGGTCGCTTCATACTGCACGATTGGTCTCGCGTCTGTTGGATGACTACCAGCCGGACATGTTCATCGTCATGGACGGGTTGAACGATCTCGACGCGGCCAAGGCCCTGACCCTGCCCCAGCTGCGCAAGGCGGCAGGAAAGGCGGGCAACGGCCAGGCCGAAGGGTATGGGCTCCAGAGCATTGAAGAGAAATTCGAGTTGGTGGGGTACAGGGACAATATCCGCACGGTAATCGACCAGGCCAGGGCCAGGGGAGTCCAGGTCGTTCTGGTCAGCGACCCCATGCGCGTCGGGGCGGACGGGAAGGCGCAGCTCTCCGGAGACAATACAGAGTTCGCGGCGTTGCTGGCCTTCGGCAGGACTGTCCTGCCGGAAATCAATGCGTCGCTTGCGCATACGGGCGGCGTGCCCTTCGTAAATGCTCAGGCGACATTCGACGCCATGCTGGCAAGTCCGGAAGCGGTCAGGAGGGCCTGGGCCGACGACCTGCACCTGACCCGCTACGGGTATTATCTGCTGGCCAGGGATGTCTACCTGCGGCTCCTGGCAATGCCTGGCTTCGTTGAAGCGGTCGGCGCGGGAAGTCCGCCCGTTCCCTGGGAGTTGGACGCGCAGTTTCCCGAACTTGTCCTCTGGCGGCCCTCGGACGGCATGGGCTGGGCCAAGGACCGGGACGCGATCCAAAATGGCGGGATAACTGCCGTCAATGCCAGGGATTCCAAACCGAACGGGGACGGCTGGAGTTGCTTCACTCCCGCGGATGCGGCTTTTCCAGGCGAGATCGACCTGGGGAGCGCCGCGGCAGGGCGCTTGCGGGTGTATCCGCGCATCCAGGGCGCACGCGACAGCGTGGGTGTCTATCATGTTCTCCCCGGCGGGGAGCGCACGCTTCTCTTCGAGCAGAGGAAGCCGGCCGAGGACGGATTATGGACTCCGGAGACGGCTTGGTATGAGGTGGAGATTCCTCCTTGCCGGGAGTGCCGCATCGTCGTCCGCCTTACCGGCGGGAACGCCCAGCTGTGGCATAAGGCCGGTGCGGTCCTGTTCGCGCCCAAATAGGGTGTCATGCGTGCGACAGCCTGCTCCGGCAGGCCTCTCGCGTGGTCGGGCGGCCCTGCTCCGAAGCGGAGCCGTACCGCCAAGCTGCGCGTGACATCCTCCCGGCCATCGGGTATCTCCGACGCCATGGACGCATACGACCGCAAGATTCTGGACATCATCCAGTCGAGTTATCCCATCTCCGCCCGTCCTTACGCCGACGTGGGCGCGCAGGTGGGCCTGACCGAGGCCGAGGTTCTGGCCCGGGTGCGCGCGCTCAAGCAGAGTGGCGTGATCCGGCGCATCGGCGCCAACTTCCAGTCCAACAAGCTGGGCTGGCAGTCCACCCTGTGCGCCGCCCGCGTGCCGGAGGACCGGATCGAGTCCTTCGTGGCCGAGGTCAACAGCCATCCCAACGTCACCCACAACTATCTGCGACAACACTCCTTCAACGTGTGGTTCACCTACGTCGGCCCGTCCATGGAGGCCGTGCGCGAGGCCCTGGCCGAGATAAGCCGCAAGACCGGCATCCAGGTGCTGAACCTGCCCGCAGAGAGGCTCTTCAAAATCAAGGTCGATTTCGCCATGGGGGACTCCTGATGATTCTCTCCCCGTCGCTGCTCTCGTGCGATTTCGGGCGTCTGGCCGAGGAACTGGCCGCCCTGGAGGCCGCAGGTCTGGAATGGGTACACTGGGACGTGATGGACGGCATGTTCGTGCCCAACATCACCCTGGGGCCGCTCTTCGTGAAGGCCCTGCGCAAACGCTCCAAACTCTTTTTCGACGTGCACCTGATGATCGAGAAGCCCGAGCGCTACCTGCACGAGTTCGTGGACGCCGGGGCAGACCTGGTCTGCGTGCACGCCGAGGCCACCGTGCATCTTGAGCGCGTGGTGGCCGAGATCGCCCGCCTGGGCGCCAAGCCCGCCGTGGCCCTGAACCCGGCCACGCCGCTTTCCGCCGTGGAATATCTGCTGCCCCAGCTGTCCATGGTGCTGGTGATGAGCGTGAACCCGGGTTTCGGCGGACAGTCCTTCATCCCCTTCAGCATTGAGAAGGTGCGCCGCCTGCGGGCCATGATCGACGAACGCAACCTGTCCACGCTGATCCAGCTGGACGGCGGCGTCACCGTGGAGAACTGCGCGCAGCTGGTGGAGGCGGGCGCGGACGTGCTGGTATCCGGCTCGGCCTTCTTCACCCATCCTCCCTACGACGAGCGCCATCTGGCGTTCCAGGAAGCGGCGGGGCAGTCCGCGCGGTGACCGCCCTGGAGAGGCGTATCCGGAAGCATTTTTCGGACACTTTTGGATTATCGGGCGACGCGGTGCAGAGGCTGACCGAGGCCACCAGGACCTCGCTGGCCGAGGGCATCGGCCTTCTGGTGCGCGCCGGGGACGCCGGGGATGCGAACGGCGTGGCCCACTGGGCGCACAGCCTCAAGGGCAACCTCCTGAACGCGGGCCTGCGCGATCTGGCCGCCGTGGCCACGGACATGGAACAGCAGGCGCTGTCGGGCGTCATCCCCCTGCTGCGGGGGCGGCTCCAGGCGGCAGAGGTCGAGCTGGAAGAATTCCTGGCCGGTCCGGGCGTACGGGACTGACGACTCCGGCTGGCGCCGGTGAGCGAGCGGTCGGAGTTTCTCCATGCTCCGGCATCGATCGCTGGAACAGCATTCCATGATCTTGCGATGCGTCCCCCTGGGGTTTCCTGCGCTCCGGACCAGGCTCCGGGCCGGGCACTAGCCAAGCATCCCGCGCCGTGGTAAGAGGCGCGGGCTTCTATTCCTCCTACGGTGGACTCCAAGTGAACCATTCTCGCATCTTCGTCGCAGGGCACAAAGGCCTGGTGGGATCAGCCGTGGTCCGGGCGCTTGAAAGCCGCGGCAACGTCGAGGTCATCACCCGCGACCGCTCCCAGCTGGACCTCACCGACCAGGCGGGCGTGCGCCGGTTCATGGCCGAGGTCCGCCCTCAGGCCGTGGTCCTGGCTGCAGCCAAGGTCGGCGGCATCCACGCCAACGACGCCTATCCCGCCGAGTTCATCTGGAACAACAGCATCATCCAGTGCAACGTCATCGATTCCGCCTACCGCAGCGGCGTGGAAAAGCTCCTGTTCCTGGGCTCGTCCTGCATCTACCCCAAGTTCGCGCCTCAGCCCATGCGCGAGGAGCACCTGCTCACCGGGGAGCTTGAGCCCACCAACCAGTGGTATGCCGTGGCCAAGATCGCTGGCATCAAGACCTGCCAGGCCTACCGCCGCCAGTACGGCTTCGACGCCGTGAGCCTCATGCCCACCAACCTCTACGGTCCGGGCGACAACTTCGACACCGTGAACTCCCATGTGCTGCCCGCGCTTTTGCGCCGCTTCCACGAGGCCAGGCTGGCCGGCGCGCCCAGCGTGACCGTGTGGGGTACCGGCAACGCACGGCGCGAGTTCCTGCACGTGGACGACTGCGCCCGGGCCATCCTGTGGTGCCTGGCCAACTACCAGGGCGAGGACATCATCAACGTGGGCACCGGCCAGGACGTGACCATCCGCGAACTGGCGCAGACCGTGGCCCGCGTGACCGGCTACACCGGGGAGCTGCTGTTCGACGCCGCCAAGCCCGACGGCACGCCGCGCAAGCTCCTGGACGTGTCGCGCCTGCGCAAGCTTGGCTGGCAGGCCAGCATACCCCTGGAACAGGGCATCGCCGACACCTACCGCTGGTTCCTGGAGCACCAGGACACCCTGCGTACCGAACCCCGCTTCGACGGGAAATAAAGACGGATCCATGCGCTTCAAATCCATCGTACTGGTGAGCCACATAACGGACCTCTCCGGCCCCTCCGAGGCTGTTGAGAACTACCTGAAGACCCGGTCGGACAAGCTCGGGGTCATCTACCACCCCTTCCATTACTGCGCGGACCGCCGCTCCCGCCTGAAAGAGTACAGACAGGGGCAGCTGAAACGCGAGGTGCGCCAGGGCGGCTGGAACCTGCCGCCGCTTCTGACCTACGTGAAGGACGCGCTGTTCACCCTGCTGTATTTCCTGCGCCTGGGCGGCAGGTTCGACGTGTACCTGGGGGCCGACCCGCTGAACACCGTGGTGGGCGTGGTGCTCAAGTGGCTGAAGCTCACCGACTTCGTGATCTTCTACACCATCGACTGGATGCCCGACCGTTTCTCCAACAAGTGGCTGAACGCCGTGTACCACTGGCTGGACCGCTTCTGCGTGCGCCATTGCGACGCAGCCTGGAACATCTCGCCGCGCATCCAGGAGGTGCGCCGCTCCCAGGGGCTGCCCGATGCGCGCAACATCCTGGTACCCGTGGGCGTGGACCTGGAAAAGATCGAGCTGTCCGACAAATCCGGCAAGGAGCCCAGCGAGCTGGTGCTTCTTGGCGCTCTGGCCCCTTCCAAGGGCGTGGACATGGTCATCGAGGCCTTCCCCAGCCTGAAGGAGCGCTTCCCGCAGCTGACGCTCCACGTCATCGGCAAGACCCCCCACGACGCCGTGGAGGACGGGGTGGTCTACCAGCCCTACGAACCGCGCCTGGCCGCGCTGGGTACGGGCGTGGTGCTGCACGGGGCCAAGCCCCACGACGATGTGCTGGCCATGCTGCCCGGCTACGACATCGCCCTGGCGCTGTACAAACCGTCGCCCAACAACCTCTCCCAATGGGCCGACCCCAGCCGCGTGAAGGACTATCTGGCCTGCGGACTGCCCACCATCATCACCCCCGTGCCCGAGATCCACAAGGACATCCGAACCCTGGAGGCGGGCATCGTGGTGGACTACGCGGTGGAGCCGCTGGCCGAGGCCATCGGGCGGCTGCTGGCCGACCCCGGCCTGTGGCGCGCCATGCGCGAGAACGCGCTGCGCTACATGGATTCCTATGCCTGGAGCGCCATCCTGGACCGGGTGTTCGACGAGTCCTTCCAGGGCAGGGCGTGATTCAGGGCTGCGCGATGCGCCAACACGGTTCCGCAGCGCGTGTGTCTCTGTGGGCGTGCGCTCAGGCTCTCCAGGTGTGTGCCGTAATCTTCCGGCTTGTGCCGCAGGCTCCTGAACGCGTCCCCGCAAGGTCCGCCCGGTGAAAAAGCCGCTTCCCCTGGCCGCATGGGCCGCTGCCGCCACGGTGGTCGCCCTGGCGCTTCTTTCCTTTGCGGGGGTGCTGTCGCGCCCCGGTCTCGTCGGCCATACCTGGGACTGGGGCATCCCCAGCTTCGCCGAGCAGTTCCGTTCCATGGCCGAGCATCACTTCTCCACCTGGGACTCCTACTTCGAGACCGGGCGCTACCACTACTTCAAGCTGGAGCTGCTCTACTGGCAGCTGATAACCCCCCTGGCGGTCATCGGCGGCGAGTGGATGTCCAAGCTGTTGCCGCTGGTGTTCGTCGCGGCCTCGGGCCTGGCCATGCTGCCCCTGGCCAGAAGACTCGGCCTCAACTGGTTCTATTCCACCCTGGCCGCGCTGTTCTACGCCTTCTCGCCCTACACCTACAGCCGGGTGGTGGCCGGGCACATGCCCATGCTGGCGGGGTTCGCGCTCATTCCGCTTTTGCTGCTGGCGTATTTCAATCTGGTGCGGGCCATCCGGGAAGAGGGGCGCATATCCGCGCGGCTGGTCATCGTGTGCGGGCTCATTCTGGGGCTCACGTCGCTGCACCCGAGCGTCGGCGTGGGGTCGGCGGCCATGCTCGGCATTCTGAGCCTGTATTTTCTGGCCAAAGGCCCCGGTCGGGGCAGGCTTACGGTGGCCGTGGGCCTGGTGCTCACCCTGGCCATGCTCATGAACATCCACTTCATGGCCCCGTTCCTGGCGGATTACCTGGGCAAGGGAGCCATCCGCCACGGCTGGGGGTTGTCGGCCTCGGCCAAGGGCGACGTCACCGTGGACACGGAACTGCCCATGCGCGAGGGCTTTCATCAGTCCACCAGTCAGCCGGTGGACGCGGTCATCCGCCTGGATCTTCGCCCCGGCATGGACACCGAATACGCCTTCCCCGCGCCGGGGGGCCTGCGCGTGCCCTGGGTGGGGGCTTCTCTGGTTCTTGCCGGCCTGGCCCTGTGTTCGTTCCTGGCCCGTCGCGGACGCCCAGAGGCCCAGGGGCTGTTCCTGGTGGCCGTGGTGGGCGTGCTTTTGGTGTGCGGGTCGCGCACGGCCTTCGGCTTCGCCTTCTACCAGTGGCTGCTCAAGGGCTTCGTGCCCATCCTCTTTGCCGCGTTCTCCAATACCACCCGCTGGCTGCCGCTGATCGTCACGGCCTATGCGCTGCTGGCCTTCCAGCTGCCCCAGGCCTGGGAGGAGCGCGGCGCAAAGCGCGTGTGGCTGTTGCGCGCGGCCATGCTGCTTACCGTGCTCCTGTTCATCTCGCCGTACCTGGGCCAGAAGCTCCTGGACAACTCGCCCAAGGACAAGGTGCCCCAGCCCCTGGCCTTGAAGCACACGCCCATCCACTCCGAGGACGCGGCGGTGTACTCCTTCCTGCGCGACCAGCGCGCGGGCTTCCGCGTGGCCTTCCTGCCGCCCGTGGGCATCAGCTGGCCCGGCGACTCGCCCTACGGCTACGAGTGGTCCTCGGCCTATTCGCCCAAGCCCTTTTTCCTGGCCTTCTACAACAACCCCCTGGGCAACGAGATCATCAAGACCATGTTCGCCGAGCAGCCCAGCCCCCGGCTGGACCGGTTGTTCGGGCTGGCCTCGGTGAAGTACCTCGTCTATCCGCGAGACGAGTTCTTCATTTCCTACCAGGATTTCCAGCCCGCCTACCGCAGCGAGCCGGTGGTGGACGGCTTCAAGAACTACAAGCCCGTGCTGGACCGCACCCTGGCCCTGCAAAAGGGGCTGGTGCCGGTGAAGCGCTTCGACACCGTGGACGTGTACCGCAACCCCCTGGCCGCGCCCTATGTGCTGGCCGCCAACCAGCTGCTGGCCGTGGCCGACGCCTCGGGCGACGGGGCCGATCTGGTGGCGGCGTCGCTGCCGGACGTGGCGGGCCTGGACATGTACCGCCCCGGACAGGCGCTCGTCTCGGCCGGAGACGACCCGCGCTTTCTGGCGCTCCTCACGCGGGTGATGGGCCAGGAGCGCACGCGGGCCTTCCTGTCGGAGCGTACCGGCAAGCGTCAGGCGCTTCTGTATCTTGGGCGCGAGTACGCGGCTCCGGCCCTGGAGTTTCGCAGGCTCGGACCCACGGCCTGCCTGGTGCGCCTTACGGGCGTGACCGAGGGCTTTCCGCTCCTGTTCCAGGAAACCTTCCACACGGGCTGGCGCGCCTACGTCATGCCCGTGCCCGCCCCGGCCCAGACGCCCCCGGCCGCGCTCCTGGACGGGTACCGCGTGTTCAAGGACAACGCGGACGATCAGGCCGCGCCGGATGAGCTGGAAGACTACGTGGCGCGCGGCTTGGTGAGCACCCTGGGCGACGGCGCGCCGCAGTCGCGCACGGCGTACCGGTACGGTCCGGGCGGCAAGGTGGTCGGTGAAAAGACGCTGGCTTTCACGGTGGATTTCGTGTCCAAGCGCTTCCTGACCAGCCTGCAGAACGACAACCTGCCCCGGCCGCCGCTGCGGGCCGCCTGGAGCGAAGGATCGCTCGATCCCGTTGGCGCGGACCAATCCGGCTTCGATCCGCTTTCGCCCGCCTCCTGGCAAGCCACGGGCGCGCAGGAGGGCAGGCCCATGCCCTGGCCGGAGATGCTGCATTGGCAGGCCAGCGGTTTCGCCAACTCCTGGTGGATCGAACCGGAAATTCTGAAGAGCCTGGGACCGGACGCCGCCCGGTACGTGCGCCCCAATCCGGCCGGCGGAGTCGACCTGGAGATACTGATCGAGTTCCGGCCGCAGCGCTTCTACCTGTTGGGCCTTGCGGTGTCCGGCCTGACCGCGTCCGCCTGCCTGCTGGCCCTGGCCGTACTGACCCTGCGCGCCCGCTTGGGCGCGAGGAGGGCGCGTGGCTAGGCTGGGCATCATCCCCGAGGAGAATCCGCGCTGGCCCTGGACCATGGGGCTGACGCTGTTCGGCGCGCTGACCGCCCTGGCCTGCATGCGCTATCTGGCGCTGCGCTCCACGGTGTTCGACCTGGGCGTGTTCGTGTGCAACCTCACGGCCATGAGCCAGGGCGGCGAGTGGTGGCGGGCGCTGAACGGCCACATCCAGCCGGTGCTCTGGGCCTATTCCTGGCTGATACGCCCGCTGCCGGACTGGCTCGCGCCTCTTGGCCTCATGGTGGCCCAGGCCTTCATGCTCTGCCTGCCCCTGCCGTTTCTGGCCAGGCGCTACGGGGCCTTCACCGCCCTGGCCTATTTCGCCAGTTTCGCGGTATGGCACAACGGCCTGTTCGATTTCCACCCCGACCATCTGGCCATCCCCATCGGCTTCTGGTTCTTCTTCCTGGTGGAGGACGACCACCCCTGGGGAGCGGCCTTCGCGGCGCTGTGCCTGTGCCTCATAAAGGAGACCTTCGCCATCCAGGCTGCGGCCTGCGGCATCTACCTGGCCTTTCAGCGTCGGGGCGGCGTGGCAGGGACGGTGGTCTTTTTCGCCGGACTCTTCTGGTTCTGGCTGGCCACGGCAAAGCTGATACCGTTCTTCACCATGGACGCCGGGGTCGGGGTCTCGGCCGGGGCTTTCGCCTGGATCGGGGGCGGCTCCGTGCTGGGCAAGCTGTGGTTCGTCATCACGCATCCGGTGACGTCCCTGGCCAACATCTTCGGTGATTTGAAGAAAATCCGTTATCTGGGCGCGCTCCTGGGCTCTTTGGCCTTCCTGCCGCTGTTGCGCCCCGGTCCGCTGGTGGTGGCCCTGCCGGTGGTGGCCTTGTCGCTTCTCTCCACGCGCCCGGATTATTTCTCCATCACCAACCACTACACGGCCGGGCTTGTGGCGCCGCTCATCGTTGCCTTCGCCCGGGCCTTGCCGGTGGCCAGGGATCTGGTGCAGTCGCGCCACAGCCGCCTGGACCGCTGGGCTGGCATCCTGTTCCTGGTGCTCCTGGCAGGGCACGTGGCGCTTTCGCCCTCGCCGTTGTCGGTGCACTTCTGGCGCACGGGAGGCTTCTCCGGGTATTGGCCGGATTCGCGCGACACCCGCATCATACGCGCCCTGGAAACGGTCCTGCCGGACGACCCGGAGGTGGTGGTCATCACCCAGAACAGCCTGAACTGGGGCAAGTCCGTGAGCCGCAATTTCTCCAACAGCTTCCCCATGGCCGTGTTCGAGCCGCACCAGGCCCAGAATTCCGGCTCCGCCACCTTCAGGGACTTCCGGCGCTTCATAGCGACCGGCGAGAAGCCGGTGTTCCCCGTGACCCAGAGCCTGGCCGAGTACGTGGTGCTGGACCTGAAGCGCCCCTGGTTCGTGGTAGACAAGGGCTGCGAGTGGAAGGACGGCGCCTGCCGCGACCAGGCCCTGGCCGCCGTGTTCAAGGAGAATCTGGAACAGGCGCTGCGGCTCTTCGAGACCGTGGTGGAGGACGACGGCTTCATGATCCTCAAGCGCAGGCCCCAATGATGTCCCGCTTGTTCGTCCTCATGATGCTGGCCGTGCTGGGTTACTGCACTGCAGCGGACCCAGCCTCCGCCCAGAAGCTCACCGAGACCAAAAACCTGCCCCTTCCCCCGGCGCTCTGGTCGGACGGCGCTTCCGCGGTGAGCGGCCAGCTCATGGCGCGGGTGGCCATGCGCAAGGTGAAGTACGCCCGGGTGCTCTCGCAGCGCGCCCTGGCGCTGCCTGAGGCCGCCGCTGCCTGGCCCGCCTCGGATGTGCCGGGCGGGGTGCGCCGCCTGGAGCTGGCCGGGCCGGATTCAGGGCTCAGGCTTTCGGATTTCAACGAAGCCCGCCTGGACTACCTGACGGACTCTCCGGACCAGCCCGGATGCCTGGGCTTCGTGGCCGAGCTTTCGGGCAACGGGGAACGGACCGTATTCGTGTCCGACCCGCTGGAGACCGTGGACCAGCTCTCGCCGCAGTGGGCGGACGGACCGGACGGAGCGGGGCGCGAATCCATCCCCGTGGCCAGCGCCTCCTGGACCGGCAAGGGGTTGCGCTATCAGATCTCCCGCCTGCTGGACCGCGCGCCCGACGACCTGTGGCGCACCTCCCAGGACGGCCTGTCCACCTTCCTGCAGCGCCGCTTCAACAAGCCCGTGCAGGAACTGGGAGCCATCGACGTGGTGCTGCTGCGCGGACAGGAAGTGCAGGTGAACGCGGTGGTGGCCCTGGATCCGGGAAGCCGCGCCCGCACGGTGCTGGACTGGTACGCGCTGCCCAAGCGCTATTTCGACCTGGGCGACGGTCGCACCATCCTGCGCCTCTACGTGGGACGCCACCTGCGCGAGATCGCTCCGGGCCGCTCCGGCGTGCTGCTGAAGGAACTCTCGCTCATGTTCTTCAAGCAGAACGTGGGAGACGTGGAGCGCGACCGCAACGTCGAGAAGATCCTCTTCGTTCCCACCGGGCTGGACAGGGAGCTTCTGGCCCGGGGTCTGCCCCGCAACCTTCCGGCCAGGGCCAGGGAGGTGTTCGCCGGACGCGGGGAACTGGCCGCCAACCTCCAGGCGCTGGGGCAAGCGCCCTGGAAGGACATGACGCTGACGCGCTTCAGCGTGTTGCAGTCGCCGCAAACCTCCCAAACCCTTCAGGGCGGTCAGCCCTTCCGGCAGGTGCTGGAAGCCGCGCGTCTGGCCAATGTGGCGCCGCGCCGCGACGTTCCGGCCATTGTGGCCGCCATGGCCGAGCGGTGCGCCAGCTTCGGCGCGTCCTGCGACGTGGAGGCCCCGGACGGGCTGGTCAGCCAGGTCCCTCTGTGGAGCCTGGACTTCCAGGCGTTTGCCGCGGCTGGCGGAGGCCCCGGCGCTGCGGTTCATCCGGCGTTTACCGGTAAGTTGTTCATGTCCGGCGGACGGCTATCCTTCTCGAGCGCGCAGGATGGCCTGGGCGTGGAATCGTCTAGCGGCGGTCTGGTACTTGAAACCGGCGCGGCCTTTGTGCCGTCGGCGAACACGCGCTACAGCCTGTGGCTGGAACTGGGGCGGGAGCGCCACGGGCTTTCGTCCGTGGTGGCCGAGGCCTACGGCGCGGACAAGAGCGTCCGCGTGGCCGTGAAGCCGGGCTCTCCGGCGATATTTCCCGAACTGCCTGCCCGTGTGGACGGGGTGCGCCTGCATTTCATCGCCTCGGGTCAGGAGATACCGGAATTATCAGTTGCCTTGCGCCGGGCCGCGCTGAACGCCCTGGCCGCAGACGCCCAGCGCCAGAGCGTGTTCACGGCCCAGACCCTGTTCGACGAGGCCCATCCCCTGACCCCCGTGAGCCTGGGCGAATCCCGCCTGAAGCTCACGCCTTCGGGACCGCTCTTTACGCCCCAGTGGCTCCTTCTGGACGTGTCCACCACACATTGGACCGTGAAGGACCGGCCTGCGCAGGTGGATCTCACTGTTGGCGGCAAGTCCGTCACGCTGTCTCTTCCCGGCGCGGCGTCCAGGCTGGCAGTGTATCTGCCCCCTCTCCTGGGGTCGCTTCAAGGCGGCGCGCCCTGGCCGGAGATCACCCTGGCGCTTTCGGGCGGTGCGCCGGGGGCAGGGCTGGAGTGCACCCGCGCGGTTTTGTCCGGCCAGCGCCTGGCCACCTGGCCGCAGGTCCTGGGGGGTGAGGCGCTCATGCAACTGGCCGGGGAGGAACGGACACTTGCCGGACTGGACGCTTCCGGAGCATCTGCGATGGCCGTCAGCGCCCACTGGCTTCCCATGGGAGGGGCCACCCTGCCCGAAGGGTCCGCTCCTGTGCGGTTCGTCAGGAATCCCTGGCTCGAAGTGGAGGCCCTGCTCCTGGCGGACGTGTCCGGCCCGAAGCTTTCGAGCCTTGGCCGCGATGAGCAGGCCAGGAAACCGGGAACCGCAGGAGGCTCGTCCAGGACGGGCAAATGGCTGGCTGGCTTGGGAGTTGTGCTGGCCGGACTGGCCGTCTGGCGTATGGCGCGACGCGCCGGGCCCGTGAGGTTGTCCCGTGTGGGGGATTGGCTGTGCGGCGATGCCGGGGCGCGCCCAGATGCGCCCCGCGTCCGGGTCTGGTTGGGGCTTCTGGCCCTGGTGCTGGCCTGCGGATTCGTTCTTGGGCCTGAAATCTTCCGCGCCGTGGCGCTCGTGGGCACGGTGCTGTCGGTGCCGGTCTGGCGCGCGCTCAGACCCTGGCTCGCGGCCAGGATTCCCAGCCTTGCAAAGAACGCCACGCTTCATTATTGCACGGGCTTCCTGGCGGCGGCGGTATTGGCCACCGCGTTGCGGCTGTTGGGAGCCGCCCCCCTGTCCGAACTGTTGGGGCTTGGCGGTTTGTGGCTCTTCCTGGCCGCCCTGGCCTCTTGCACCCCCACCATGCGTGAATAAAGCCGGGAGCGCTCCGTGAAACGCTTTCTCAAACAGAATTTCCTTATCCTCGTGCTTATGAATTCGGGCAATATCTTCAACTATCTTTTCCAGTTGACGATTGGCCGGGCCATGACTCCCGACGAGTTCGGCAGCTTCAACGCCTTGAACTCCAGCACGGTCATCCTGGCCGCTCCCTTGGGCGTGGTGCCGCTTATCATGGCCCGGTTCACGGCGGGATTCGCCTTGGAAGGCATGGGACGCGTGCGCGGACTGTTCGGGAAGGCGCTCAAGGCCGCGACCGTGGCAGTGGGAGTCATTGCGGCGGCCGGCTTCCTGGTGGCCCCGCTGCTCAGGGATTTCCTGCACCTGGAGTCCATCGTTCCGGTGTACATCATGTTGGCCCTGGTCTCCCTGTCCATGCTGGCGCCGGTGCCCACGGGGATGCTCCAGGGCCTGCAGCGCTTTATGGGCTTTGGCCTGTCGGGAGCCAGCAACGCCTGCGTCCGCTTCCTGGCCAGCCTGGTGCTTCTCACCGGCCTGGGTTGGGGCGTGAACGGAGCCATGCTCTGCGGCCTGCTGGGCATCCTGTTCCAGGCCGGGCTGGCCTTCCTCTTTCTGCGCGATCTCTTCCCGGTGAAGCCCGAACCCTTGCCGCAGGGATTCCACAAGGAAGTGGGCAAGTACGCCCTGGCCATGGTGGTCAGCTCCGTTGTCACCATGTGCCTGAACAACCTGGATCTCGTGCTTGTGCGCCACTTCTGCCCCGGTCCCGAGGCCGGACTGTACGCGACCGGCGCAATCCTGGGGCGCATCGCCTTCTACGGCCCGGCGGTGCTCATGAGCGTGCTGTTCACGGAAGCCGCCACGGCCAAGGCCAGCGGGGACCAGAACGACAAGAGCCTGTGGATGTCCATGGGCATCACCCTCCTGCTGGGTGGCGGGTTTGCGCTCCTGTGCGTGGTGGCCTCCGAACTCATGGTGACGTTGCTGTTCGGAGCGCAGTACAAGGCTGCCGGGCCGCTGCTGGCGGTGATAAGCTCCGCCATGGCGCTTCTGGCCTGCGCCAACGTGCTGTTCGTGTATTCCCAGGCCAGAAACGAATTCGGATTCATGTGGGTGCAGGGCCTTGGCGTGGCCTTGTTTGCAGGGCTCGTGTATTTCAGGCATGAGAGCGCCATGCAGGTGGCGCAGATGCTGCTGGCCTGCGTGGTGTTCATTCTCGCGGCGACGCTGGCCTGGTTCTTTCTCAAAGTGCGTCGCGCCCGGCCTGCGCAGTAGGAGATTGCCTTAATGAAAAGTTCCGCAGCGGATTTCTACCGTACCATGTGCGGCCTGACCCAGGCCATCGTATACACCCGGCCCGGATGCGACCCCGTGGACCTGCCCACGGGCGTGGCCGAGGCCGCAGGGCTGCTCGATGAGCGCACCCGCGCCGGTTCCAAGCTCATGTTCATCGGAAACGGAGCCTCGGCTGCGATATCCTCTCACATGGCCACGGATTTCTGGAAGACCGGCGGGATGCGCGCCCTGGCCTTCAACGACCCGGCCGGGTTGACCTGCATCGGCAACGACTTCGGCTACCCGCACCTCTTCGAAAAGCCCGTGGAAATGTTCGCCGACCCTGGCGACGTGCTGGTGGCCATAAGCTCCTCGGGGCGCTCGGAGAACATCCTGCGGGCCGCCGAGGCCGCCAGGGCCAAAGGGTGTCTGGTGTTGACCCTCACCGGCTTCGCGCCGGAGAACCCGTTGCGGGCCATGGGCGACGGCAACTTCCACGTGCCCGTGGACTCCTACGGCCAGGTGGAGGTGCTGCACCACTCCATCTGCCACTGCCTGCTGGATACGATAGTGGC
>JBKICU010000050.1:0-4082 GCA_046566965.1 Acidobacteriota bacterium | reverse complement strand
GCGCCCCGAGGACCTTCAGGGCAAGCGCATTTCCACCGAGCTCACCGGCTACACCAAGCGCTACTTCCAGCAGGCTGGCGTGGACGTCGACGTGGAGTTCTCCTGGGGCGCCACCGAGGCCAAGGTGGTCGAGGGTCTGGCCGACGCCATCGTGGAAGTCACCGAGACCGGCACCACCATCAAGGCCCACGGTCTGCGCATCATCGCGGAAGTGCTGGTGACCAACACCCAGTTCATCGCCAACAAGAAGGCCTGGGCCGACCCCTGGAAGCGCCGCAAGATCGAGAACATGATCATGATGCTCCAGGGAGCGCTGCGCGCCGAGAAGCTCGTGGGCCTCAAGATGAACGTGCCAAGCAGCAGCAAGGACACCGTGCTGGCCCAGCTGCCCAGCCTCAACTCCCCCACCGTGGCGCACCTGCTCAACTCGGACTGGCTGTCCGTGGAGATCGTGGTGGCCGAGGCCGTGGTGCGCGACCTGATCCCCAAGCTCAAGGACGCCGGAGCCGAGGGCATCATCGAGTACGCGCTGAACAAAGTCGTCTAGCAGCCTGATGAAAATCCCCGCTGGCTTACGGTGCGGGGAAAAAGCCAAACCCTCGCGTATGCCGAATACGCATCGGGCTTGACTTCTTCCTGCGCCTCGTCAGCGTGGTTATTGAACAGGCTGCGGAGATCGACGTTCATGGCGGGCGCGAACTGGCCCGGGAAAGAGGCAGGATGGCTTCACGCCAGACACAGGATTTAAGCGCGTCCCCCCGCCGGGGGGACGCGCTCTTTTTTGCGCTGCTGGCAGCGGTGCTGGGGCTTGCGCTCTTCCTGCGGGCCTGGAACCTGGACGGCCCTTCCCTGTGGGAAGACGAGCTCCTCACCCTGGACCGGGCCTCCATGGACCTGGGGCACATGTTCCAGGTGCAGAAATTCCAGGGCCCGGCGGACACCATCTTCGACCTGCAACCGCCGCTCATCTATGCGGCGCTTCATGGCGTGCTGGCCATCTCGGACACGTCCCTGGCCGCCCGGAGCCTGAGCGCGGCGGCGGGCTGCCTTACGGTGTTCGGATTCTTCCTGCTGGGCTCGCGCACGGCCGGGCGACGGACCGGGCTCCTGGCGGCGCTCCTGTGCGCGGTGTCGCTTTACCATGTGGAGGCCTCGCGCTCCATCAAGCACTACGCCCTGTTCATCTGCCTGGGCCTGTATTCCCTGTATTTCTGCCTGGGCTATGTGCGCACGCGGGTCAACCGGGATCTGGCGGCCTTCGCGGCCTGTTCGGCGGGCATGCTCTATTGCGGGTATCAGGGCGTCGGCCTGCTGGCCGCCATGGCGGCGGCGTCCGTGTGGGCGCTCCGGCGCGGGCGGCACGCCCCCGCATCGGTGGGAAGGCCCGTCTTCAGATTGTGCCTGGTTCTGGCGCTGGTGGGCGCGGCGTATCTTCCGTACGTCCAGGCGCCGTTCTTCCTGCGGGATTTTCTCCACAACCCCGGCGTCGACCCGGTGAAGACGCTCACGCCGGGCTTCTTCCTGGGCATCCTGAACGGCTTCGTCTCCCACATCTACGCCCCCACCGCATGGCAGACGGCACTGGTGGCGGCCTGGTGCGCGATCGGAGCCTTGGGCTTCGCCCGCGAAAGGGACAAGACCGCGGCGGTCCTGCTGGCGTCCTGGTCCGTGCTGCCTTCGGCGATTCTGCTGGCCAGCCGCTCGGACATCCAGCCGATCCTGACCTCCAGGCATTTCGCCTTCCTGTTCATCCCCGGCGTGCTGTGCGCCGCGCGGGGCCTGGACGCCAGCGCCGTATGGCTTGCGAGCCTTGCCTTCCCGGAGGAAACCGGAAGGCGGGTGTCCCTGGGGCTCGGGCTGGCAGCCTGCCTGGGGCTGGCGGTCATGAACCTCGACAGTTACGTCCAGCAGATGGATCGCGACATAGGCATGTCGCGGGATCTGTTCCACTGGATCACCCGCGAAGGCCGGGAAGCGCGCTCCCTGCGCTACCTGGGCTACAAGCGCAACACCATGCGCTTCGCCGAGCGCTGGTATCTTCCGGGGAGGTATCTCCCGGCGGGCGACTGGGATACTCCCGGCTACCGCCGCGAGTTCCTGGTGATGAACAGCCTCGACGCCCCGGGGGCGGCGGAGCGGAGCCTGCCGGGCGTTCCCGTTGAGCGCTACGGCAACGGGACAATCCGGACCTCCGTGACCCAGGCCGGTTTCGTGAACCGGGCCCCGCTGGTCATGGCTCCGGGGCCGGACGGCCGCTACGCCTATGCGGACGACTTCAGGGGCTTCGCCTTCCTGGAGGACTGCTTCCGGTCCGCAAACTTCTCTCCGGACGTGGAACTCGGGCTGCTGCGGCCCGACGGGTACTCCCGGCCCGCCAGCGCGCTGTACGTGTTCCAGGTCCCGCCGGGAGCCCGCGCTGCCGACGTTCGGGCCGGCGTCACCGCCCAGGCCTACAAGCGCCATCCCACCATCCCGTTCGACTCCGTCCTGGAAGTGCTGGCCAGCCCGGATGGGCGCGAATTCACCAGCATGGGCGTAATCGGCCAGGAGAGCTTCTCTGCGGCCCAGGGCGGGGGAGTGCGCGAGAACTGCGGCTTTTTCGAGGAGATCGACTTCTACCGCTCCTGCCTGACCGTGAAAAAAGACTGGGACGTCTCGCGGTTCGTGGGCAGCGACGGGCAGCTCTTCCTGAAGATCATGTATACGCCGGGAGTGGCGGAGGGATTCCTCAACGTGGCCGGGTTCGGGCTCAGCGCCCGGCTGGACGCCCCCGGCGGCGCGGACGCGGGCCAGGCCGCCCTGGCCGGGCAGGCGGCGAACCTGGCACGAAACATCCGAGCCGTGCCCTGGAACCCCGGTGAGGTTCCGGGCGGCGGTGTGTACGCCTTCGCGTCGCGCGATGCAGCCTGGCTTGCCGGGAACGTCCCGGGCCTGAGTCCCGCCGGGGCCCTGGGGCCGTTCCTGGCGGAACATCCGGGAATCGTTCCGGTGTACACGCTCAGGGATGCCCAAGGCCGGGATGCGGTGACGGTGTACGACCCCCAACTGGGCACTGCGGGCATGCGTCTTTCCCGGGCGACTCCTGAACGGACCATCCGTTTGCCGCAGGGGGAAACCTTGAAGGCCGCTGGGCTGGTCCTCGGCGGGAAACTCCGGGGACCGGTGATCGAGGTGGGCGGGCGCAGGATCGAGGTCCCGGTGATCGCGCCGGAAGGGTCGGTGCTGACCATCAACGCGGGCGGGGAAGGGCGGCTGACGTTCTCGCCGGACTTCGCAACCGGCTTCGATGCGCGCGACACGTTCGATGAGGAGAATCTGGCCCGGACGAACCATCCCGACTACCAGGGCGGCGTGACGTGCAAGCCCGGTACCCGTTGCCATTTTACCTATCTGATCGTCTCCGCGTATCCCATCGAAGCGCTCAGGATGCGCACCTACCCGCGTCTGTACGGGCAGCCCGGCGATCCCGGCCGCTCCGTGGTGTCCTACTCCGCTGACGGAAGCGGCTTCCTCCCGCTGGACGAACAGACGGCGGCCCTGCCTGAGGACTGGACGCCCATGCATACGCAACGCACCGTGTCCGTCAGGTTCGATACGCCCGTGCGCAAGCTGTTGCTGCGCTTCGACTTGCAGGCCAACGACAACGCGGAATTCTGGTCGCACACCAGGCCCACGGACGCCATGTGGATCGAGGCGGACCTGGCCAAAGTCTGGCTTGAGCCTTTCCAGGCAGGCGGTCCGGAAGTGGCCGTGAAACTTGTTGATCCTGCCGACAATGACCTGAGCCTGCGTATTAGCGGCCAGCCGCTTGTTGTGCGGGACGCGGGTCGGACGAATTATTTTGCACAATGAGCAGGTTTCCCTCTTGCCACTGGGCAAAGGATGTTTACCCTCTTCTTTACGAGCGAACGGACAGCGGACTTGGCCAACCTGAAAAGGAGGGACACCCGAACCGCTTCCGCAGCAGGGCCGCGAGGCCCACGCAGTCGGGAGGAGAAAACCCTCCGGGAACTGCGGGAACAAGCCCGCAAGCCCGGACCAGGCGCACCAGTGGTGGCCTGAAACTCCCGGCCCCGGTTTTT
>JBKICU010000049.1:0-40388 GCA_046566965.1 Acidobacteriota bacterium | reverse complement strand
TAGGGGCCACTTGAAAAGGCCCGCGAGGCTTACAGAGTGAAAAACCGTATCGTTGTCAGCATCTCTGACATGAAGGTGTCGCGAAAAGCGGACGACATCCTCGTGACGCACTCCCTCGGCTCCTGCCTGGGGCTGGCTGCCTGGGACCCCGTGGCCCGGGTGGGCGGATTGATTCATTGCCTGCTCCCCAGGGCCACGAGTTCAGATGTCAAAAATCCCTACATGTACGTCAACGTCGGCGTCCCCCTGATGATCCGCAGCATGGTCTCCCTGGGGTGCAAGAAGACGTCCCTGGTCTTCAGGGCTGCGGGCTGCGGGCGCATGCTGCATATCCAGAACCAGTTCGATACAGGCGCACAGAATCTGGCGATGCTCGATTCGCTTTTCGCCAGGAACGCCGTCACCCTGGCCGGGCGCGATGTGGGCGGCTCCATACCCAGAACGATGGCGTTGGATATGGAGACCGGAATCCTTACCATAAGTTCGCAGGGCAAGGAGTGGCAAATATGAGCAGGCGTGAGGAAATAATGGCCAGAGCCAAGGCCCTGCCGCAGATACCCGCCCCGGTGATGCGCATCATGAACTACATGGCTCTGCCTGACGCGGATATGAACGTCCTGGCCTCGCTCATCGAGTATGACCCCGGGCTCACCGTGAACGTGCTGCGCATGGCCAACTCCAGCTTTTTCAAGAGCGGCGCGCCGGTGAATTCCGTACGCGACGCCCTTTTCCGGCTGGGCACCCGCCGCCTGGTGCAACTGGTGATCGCGTCCGGCGTTGCACCAAACGCCAGCGGGAAGGTCAGCGGCTACGGGCTGGAGCGCGGCGAGCTCCTGCGCTTCTCCATCGCCGTGGGGGTCGGAGCGGAGATTCTCGGCGCGGAACTGGGCATCAAGCCGCCGGACCACACCTTCACCGCGGGTCTTTTGAGCAACATCGGCAAGGTGGTGCTTGGAAAATACCTGGAAATCGACGGCGGGCCCATCATGGACATGGCGTCCTCCGAGGGAATATCCTTCCAGCAGGCGGAACGCCGCCTTCTTGGCATAGACCACTGCGAACTGGGAGCGCAGCTCCTGACCTGGTGGGAACTGCCGGAGCACATCGTCAACTGCGTGCGCTGGCACCTGAACCCCTGCTCGGCGCCCTTCCAGGACACTGCGCTGGACCTGGTGCACGTGGGCATGGTGCTGGCCAGCATGGCGGGCATCGGCCAGGGGGTTGACGGACTGCTCTACGACGTGTGCCAGGCCAGCTTCGAGCGCCTGGGCGTCACACCGACAGCGTTGGCCGCCACTCTGGAGAAGCTGGTGAGCAGCATCGAGGAGATCGAGAGCATCCTGGGGCAGGTCCGGGGCTGAACGCGGGACTGGAAGCTCCGCCCGGCTCGGGCCCCGGTCCCCGCCCCCGGCTTCGCGCCCCGTGCTGTTTGTTGGCGGGTGCTAATCGAAATCCGCCAGCAGCGCCCCCACGTGCACCTGCCCCAGGAGCACCGTGGACGCGTACTTGCTCCTGATGCGCCACAGTCCTTGCTGCAACTGGTCCGAGGCGATGCCGTTCCTGAGCGCCGTGTAGGCCTCCAGGAAGGCGGCCAGGGAATCGCACATCTTGAGGAGCTCGCCGTCCTTGGGATCGAATTCGTCGGAGTTGTACTGCTCCTGAAGCTCCATGGAGCCAACCTTGCGCACCACGCCGTCCACCGTGGCGCAGGCCGAGAACTCGGACCCTATGGACAGCCCCAGGAAGAACGACAGCCGCTCCACCAGCTCGCCGTAGCCGCCCCGGCGCAATGGGTCCAGGATCACCCGCTCCAGCTCCCTCTCCTCGTATTCCTTGATGAGGTCCCCGATCTGCTCCACGGACTGCTTCACCGGGGAGATGATGTCTCGCGTCAGGAGTTCGGGCAGGTCGTGGAACAGGCCGCCGAAAAAGTCGTTCTGGGCGCGAACCGGGCAGGCCTTCACCGACAGGGCGAAGAAGTAGGAGAAGCAGGCCACGATGAACATGTGCCCCAGCACCGAGGTTTCCGGGATGCGCGGTGTCTGCGACCAGCGCTTCTGGAAACGCAGCTGCCCGCACACCTGGGCGAAGTGGCCGATGGGCGTGCGCGACTGGCCGAACAGTCCCTCCTTGAGCTCCGGAACGCCCTTGAGGCCGGCGTGGCGCTCCAGGCCGTTGCGGAAGGAATCCTCGATCTCCATGAGCTCCGTGTCGTGGGAATTCATGGACTTTATCAGGTTGAATTCCCAGCCGCTGGCGTAGAGGTGCGCGGCGGAGAGGATGCTGCGGTCCAGGCCCTGCTCGTTGGGCCTGGAGATGTAATCCTTGAGGCGCTCCCAGAAGGGTTCGCCAAGGCTTCGCACGCGCGGCTCCAGTTCCACCAGCACCCAGTCGGTCAGCTGGCGGTAGTGGGCCGGGTTCTCCTTTATCTTATAGAAGATGGGCGGCTTGATGTCGGTTATCACCAGCCGGTAGAGGTAGTCGAAGATGCCCCCCTCAACGATGCGCGTTCCCAGGCTGGAACGCTCGTGGGGGTCCATGTCCCGCGAGTTGAGCAGGAAGAGCACCCAGGCCACCATCATCTTGTGGGCCTGCTTGTCCACCTCCATGAGTTCAGCCGGGCGGAGCTTGTCGTTCCAGCGTTTCATGGACGAACCGGAGAAGATTAGCTGAAGAAGACTCTTGCGTACGTTTGGCATAGGTTGTAACTACCTTCCCCCCGGACAAAGCTCAAGGCGAGAAAAAAATGCGGCCGGGTGTTGACATGGAGGATGCAAGTCCGTAAAGGACTCCTCTTCCCAGTCGCATGGAGGACATTTCGCAATGAAGACATATAGCCCGAGCAGCAAGGAAATCACCCGTGATTGGGTGATCGTGGATGCACAGGACAAGATCCTTGGCCGTCTGGCCAGCGTGATCGCCCAGCGTCTGCGCGGCAAGCACAAACCCGAATTCGCTCCCCACATGGACGCGGGCGACTTCGTGGTGGTGGTCAACGCCGAAAAGGTGAAGGTCACCGGCCGCAAGCTCGACCAGAAGATGTACTACCGCCACAGCGGCTGGATCGGGGGCCTGAAGGAAACCGTCCTCAAGGACATGATGGCCACCAAGCCCGACCAGGTGCTGATCAAGGCCGTCAAGGGCATGCTTCCCAAGAACCGTTTGGGTCGGCAGATGCTCAAGAAGCTCAAGGTGTACTCCGGTACCGAGCATCCCCACGCCGCCCAGCAGCCCAAGCCGCTGGCCTAATCAACGGAGCAGAACATGAGCACCGAATTCTTCTACGGAACCGGCCGTCGCAAGACCGCAGTTTCGCGCACCCGCCTGGTCCCCGGCACCGGCCAGATCCTGATCAACGGCCGCCCCGTCGACGAATACTTCCCCCGCAGCGCGCTGCAGGGAATCGTTCGCCAGCCCTTCAACCTGACCCGCACCATGGGCAAGTTCGACGTGAACGCCACCCTGGACGGCGGCGGCATCTCGGGACAGGCCGAAGCTCTGCGCCACGGCATCTCCCGCGCTCTGCTCCAGGCCGACCCGGAGTTCAGGCCCGTGCTCAAGAAGGCCGGCCTGCTCACCCGCGACGCCCGCGCCAAAGAGCGTAAGAAGTACGGCCAGCGCGGCGCCCGCGCCAGGTTCCAGTACTCCAAGCGTTAATCGCTGGAAGACCGAAGACTGCCAAGGGCCGTCCCGAAAGGGATGGCCCTTTTCGCGTTGCCCGCACGCAGGGCAGGCCGGAACACATCACCCGGCTTCTCTTGCCGCCCGCTTCAGGCTACACTCGCCACATCAGGAGGCCGCATGGCATCAGACAAAATCCGCCCCAAGCTCGTCTTCGCCGACGCCGAAGGCAACATCTACGACCACCCGGAACTGGACATGCTGGTACGCCGGGGCGATCAACTGGGCCTGCCGCGCCCGGACGAGCTCATGCCCATGCCCCCCGAGAGCGAACTGTTCCTCTTGCCCGGGCGCTCCGCCCTGGGTCTGGACCCCGAATCCGGCGAGGTGGAAGAGCTGGAAGACCTGGCCGTGGCGGCTTTCGTCTCCCCCGGCCACACACTCTCGGCCACCACGGCCTACAAATCGCGCACGGGCGCGCCCACCCTGCCTCTGTTCGCCTACGGCGCCGTGGGTTTCGCCAATGACCGTTTCTACGTCTGCGCCAAGCGCGTGGACCAGGATCCGCGCCAGATCTTCACCGGCGTGCAGCAGAAACGCATCACCGCCGGGGCGCGTTCGCTCATGAACCGCTTCCCCAAGAACCGTCTCATCAGCCATCTGGCCGGATGCGCCCTGACCTCCTGCTGCCCGGCGGCCCGGAATCTGGCGCTGGGACGTTTCGAGGCCCCGCTCCCCACCTCGCGCTCCTGCAACGCGCGCTGCGTGGGATGCCTGAGCCTCCAGGAGGAAGGCAGCGGCTTTCCCTCCACCCAGAACCGCATCAGTTTCAAGCCCACGCCCGAGGAGGTCTGCCAGGTGATGCTGGCCCACTCGGAGCGCGCCGAGCGCCCGATCCTCAGCTTCGGGCAGGGCTGCGAGGGCGAGCCCCTCACCGAGGCCGCGCTCCTGGCCGAGGCCACGAAGCTGTACCGCTCGCGCGGCGGCACGGGCACGGTGAACGTGAACACCAACGGCAGCCTGCCGGACGTGGTGGCGTCGCTTGCCGAGGCAGGGTTCAATTCCATGCGCGTCAGCATGGTCAGCGCCCGCGCCCCGCTCTACGCGGCCTACACCCGCCCGCAGGGCTACTCCTTCGAGGACGTGGCCCGCACGGTGGAGCAGGCCAAGGCGGCCGGACTCTTCGTGAGCCTCAATTTCCTGTACCATCCGGGCGTAAGCGACACCGAAGAAGAACTTGCGGCCCTTGGAGACCTGATCGAGCGCACCAAGACCGACTTCGTGCAGATGCGAAACCTCAACCTGGACCCGGAACTCTATGCCTCCATCGTGGCGAGCTCCGGCCTTGGGTTCGGAGCCAGCATGGGGCTCGCCAACTTCATGAAGCGCCTGCGCAAGCGCTGCCCCTGGCTGAAGTACGGCTACTTCAACCCGTACCTGGGCGAGAGCGACTAAACCCGATCTGCCGACCCCTGCCTGATACCGCCTGGTTGCAGGTACCTGCCCAGGCCAGGACCAGCGCATGTACACGTGCGTGATGACTCCGGCTCGTCCAAGCCAGAACCCGATGTAGCCCCATTTTCCCGATGGCGTGCCCCTCCTCCCTCTGCTCGCGGAGATGGGGCAGCCGGCCTCCCCTGTTTTGCGCAATTCTCACTCCTTCTCCCTGCTTCCCCCTGGATCTCCCGCACTCCCCGGTGGGATCCCATGGATTAGGCAATCAAATACGCCATAGTGACACTCATTTACATTTGACTAATATCGTACATTTAATAATATTATTCACAACAACTTGCCTTCAACCAGGAATGGCTCCATGCAATCGCTCTTGTATTCTCTGGCAACATTCAGCGTAACGTACGGCCTGCTCGAGTTCCTTTTCAAACTTGTTCAGGATCTGCTCAGCGACGCAATCAGGGAATGGGCAAAGAAATCCCCCTTGGTAGCCCGATTGCTCATATTGCTTGTCGCCTTCGGTGCATATGTCATGGTCGTGAAAAGCCATGTCGAAGCCATCATCCCGCAAACGCCGCCAGTTCAACCTGTGCCCAGTCCCGATAAACGACCTCCACAGCAACCGGCTCCATCGGTTCCGACCCCCATCCCTCCGTCGATCCCGGCACCGGCCCCCGCACCGGTACGAACTCCTCCCGCTCCGAAACCTCGCGTGGTTGTGACCCTTGATTCGGCATTGGCACCTTACAAGAAGGATATAGAGGGAATCCTGGATACGATTCCGCTTCGTAACGGTCACAGCGTGAACATCGCCATGAACATGGAAACGTATAGCACCCCGGACATGCCTGGAGCGGAGCCCGCGACCATAAACATCATCGTCGATGCCACGGCTATCATCAAAAACAGCAGCGGTTCCGCAATGAAAACAATTTCACCCCCGAAATACAAAGTCACTCAACCGCTGAAAATCATCACCAACACAGACGCATACATCAGAGACAGGGTCATATCGGCGACAAAAGGATTCAAAAACACTCTTTCGGAGGAACTATGAGGGGTCTTGTACTGGTGATTCTGGCACTATCGTTATTCGCAACTGGCTGCTCCGGAGTGAAGACACCGCACAACGCAACGCTTGACCCACCGGCAGAGACCCCATCGTATAGCAAGAAAATAGCCATCTATTCAGATGGCCATCCGTTTTTTCTTCAGCCGATATCACTTTCCACAGCGACGGAGCATGCAAGGAAAAAGGGATATGCCATTGCCAGCAATCGCGACATGGAACTTGTAAAGCGGGAATTGTTGAACACCGCCAACAGGGAGCGCATCCGCAACCCCGACGCAAGCTATGTGAGCAAATTTCAAAACATCGATGCGATATTGCTGATAGAGATTGTCGAGTGCCAGGTCATAAAGCACAATGACGGGAAAGACCGGCTCGACAGAATGACCATAACGGCAAGACTTGTCGACGTACAACGCGCCCTGGTTGTCTGGTCGGATGACTATACGGTCAGAAACAACAATCTTTTGATGCTCCCAGTGAACATACTGGCCATACTCCTCACTGGAGACGACATCCAATACACAAAAATCAGCACCTCCGGAGTTCTGAACTCCATGCCCAGAGCAAATTCCATGTAGAGGAGATCAAGTCGGCATCACCTGCTTCGCCTGACAAAAAGGCCCCCTGCTCGCGCAGGGGGCCTTCATTTCGTTCAACGCGAATTGAGTCCGGCTTATACGTGGCTGCTGGAGATGGTCGGCTCGTCCACCACCACCCGCTCGGCTTCCGGAGCGGCCAGCTTCTCGATCTCGCCCAGCAGCCAGGCGTTCTCGTTCAGGGCCTTCAGCCTGTTCAGCACGTCGTCGGCCAGGGTCTTGTCCACCACCAGCACGTAGCCCACACCGCAGTTGAAGGTCTGGAGCATCTCCGGCCAGGAGAGCTTTCCGGCTTCCTTCAGCCAGGTAAAGACCGGAGGCATGGGCCAGTTGTCCATGGCCAGGTGGGCGGCCACGCCGCGCGGCAGGATGCGGGGAATGTTCTCGTAGAAGCCGCCGCCGGTGATGTGCACCATGCCCTTGATCGGGAAATCGCGCAGCAGGTTCAGAACGCTCTTCACGTAGATGCGCGTAGGGGCCAGCAGCGCCTGGGACACGGTCTGGCCGGTGCCGGGCAGCACGTCGGAGGCCGCGAGGCCGCTCTCGGCCAGGACCTTGCGGATCAGCGAATAGCCGTTGGAATGCGGGCCGGAGGAGGCAATGCCGATGACCGCGTCGCCGATGCCGATGGACGAACCATCCACGATCTTGGCGTTGTCCACGATGCCGACGCAGAAGCCGCCCAGGTCGTAGTGGCCGGGGGGATAGAAGTCCGGCATTTCGGCGGTCTCGCCGCCCAGCAGGGCGCACCCGGCGTCGGTGCAGCCGTGGGCCACGCCCTTGACCACGCGCTCGGCAACGTCCACCTCGAGCTTTCCGGTGGCGAAATAATCCAGGAAGAACAGGGGTTTTGCACCCTGCACCAGAATGTCGTTCACGCTCATGGCCACCAGGTCGATGCCCACGGTGGAGTGCCCGTCGAACTCGAAGGCCAGCAGGAGCTTGGTTCCCACGCCATCGGTGGAGGAAACAAGCACCGGATGCTCGTAGCCCTGCAGATCGAGTTTGAAAAGGCCGCCGAAACCGCCTATATCGGTGATAACTCCCTTGGTAAAAGTAGCCTGGGCCAGGGGTTTGATGCGGTTCACCAGTTCGCCCGCGGCGACGATGTCCACTCCTGCGCGGCGGTATGCCTCGGCGCGGTCGCTCATAGGGGTGATGCTCCTTCGAATCTAATCACAGTCTCTTAAGCCTTCCGGGGTCGGAATTCAAGGAGGTTGAACATGTTTGGTGAAATCTGCAGACCGGCGCTGCTCCTGATGCTTGCCGCCGCCGTCTGCACGGCCGCGGGCGCGACTCCCGCCTGGGCCCAGGACGACGACGAGCCCCGGCGCGACGTGACCATCGGCAATCCCGACCGCATGCGCTCCGGCGTGAATGAGCGCGGCGACAACGAGATGGTCGTGGAGCCGAAGCCTCAGCGCAAACAGGAGGTCCCGGAAGTGGGGCCGATTTACGTGGTTCCCCAGGTGAACACTCCGGAATACGGACCGGGATATGGGCCTGGGTACGGACCGGGCTACGGGCCTGATTATGGGCCTGGCTATGGGCAGGGACAGCGGCCTCCCGCCCCCGGGACGCCGCAACGGCAGCAGCCGCGCCCGAATACCCCGGCTCCCCGGGGGCCCGGCGCCGTTCACCCGTGACCAGGTGATGAATCGGACGCACCGGCCCTTATGCGGGACGAAAACGGACCAGCGCGCAGGACTCAGGATGTTCGGAATTCCGGCTTGACTCGACCCTCCCCGGATGTCCGGATCCGGCACTTTCCCCGAGAGCGCGGGGGACCGAATCAGGACCTTCCGGGTCCACACGACACCTCACGGAGGTAATGCCATGCATCCGGCCAGACTCTGGAAACCGCTCAAGGACCAGCAGGTCCATTGCCACCTGTGTTCGCATTTCTGCGTGATCGCTCCTGGCGACCGAGGCAGGTGCGGCGTCCGCGTCAACCGGGACGGCCAGTTGTTCTCCCTGGTGTACGACCGGGCTGCGGCCATCAACATCGATCCCATCGAGAAGAAGCCGCTGTACCACTTTCTGCCCGGCACCCGCTCCCTGTCCTTTGGAACCATGGGATGCAACCTGGGCTGCTCCTTCTGCCAGAACTACAGCCTTTCCCAGCCGCCCCGGCAAGGCAAGGCTGTCCAGGGGCATCCCGTCACGCCCGAACTGCTGGTGCAGACCGCCCTGGACGCGGGCTGCCGCAGCATCTCCTACACCTACTCGGAGCCGACCATCTTTTTCGAGCTGATGCAGGACACCGCGAAACTCGCCAAGGAGAAGGGACTGGCCAACGTCATGGTGTCCAACGGCTTCATGAGCCCGCAGTGCCTGGAAGAGCTCGCGCCGCTCATGGACGCGGCCAATGTGGACCTCAAGGCCTTTACGCCCGAATTTTACGAGAAAATATGCCAGGCCAGACTGGAACCGGTAAAGGCCAACCTGGTTCGCATCCGCGAGCTGGGCTGGTGGCTGGAGGTGACGACCCTGGTTATTCCCGGCCTGAACGACTCCGATCAGGAGCTTGCAGCCATGGCTGCCTTCATCGCGGAGAACCTCGGAATATCCACGCCCTGGCACCTGTCGCGCTTCCATCCCACCTTCGAGTTGCAGGACCGTCCATCCACGCCGACAGCCACCCTGGAAAAGGCCTGGTCGGCAGGGAAACAGGCCGGGCTCGAGTACGTGTACCTGGGCAACGTGCCCGGCGATCCGCACAACGCGACCGTATGCCCCGGGTGCGGCAAGGAGGTGCTCAACCGCTCCGGTTTCAGCGTGACGGGCATGATCTCCGGGCAGGGAACCTGCTCCGCCTGCGGGCGGACAATCTCGGGAAGATTCATCTGAGCCCCCGGGCCCGTGGAAACCTTGCTTGTGTAAAGACGTCCGACATTTGTGGCGTTTTCTTACACTTCTCCCAAACGCATGTTATTGAGCAACACAATGAAATGAATAAATTTCCCCTGAAAACAGGATGTGGAGCGCATTTTGCTAATAACCAATGCTTCATTCGATTTTTTTCGGGAATACACATACGACCCCCACTGGCCGCTATGAAAAAGGAGGCGCAATGGAAGAGCGCAGACGTTACGACAGGGTGGCAGTCAATAATCACGCGAACAGTTATGACTGCACAGTCGAAATAGACGGAATGTACTACTCCGCCAAGCTGGTGGACATCAGTTCCGGCGGAGCGCGGCTCAAACTCAGCGATGCTCCTGCCTACGACACCTACGGGATGTACGGCAAGGTCAAGGATGATTACTACGAGCAGCCGTACCTTCAGGGCATGTATTATACCGTAGCCTGGCACAACGAATACGATATGGGCATTTCCTTCACGGAACCGCTCGCCAAGAAGACCGACGCGCTTTACAGCTACTACTCGGTGTCTGCCTAACTCCAGCGGGAAAACCGAGCCGCCCCCTGGGGCCAGTGACCCGGTCGGCGCGAGCGTCGGCCGGGTTTCTCATGTCCGCATCCAGCCTCCCAAATCTTTCAAAGATGAAAACTTGTCCATCTTCCAGAGTCCGCCTTGCCCAGCCTGCGCCATCCTGGTAGATGCTTGATCATGATCAACTCGTCAGGATATACCAAATCTCAGGGCGTATCCACAAATACTTCCTCTTCCGGTTCATTTTCTTGGGCCCCGCTTGCCCTGCTCCTGGGCATGGCTTTTCTGCCAGGCTGCGCCAAAAAGACCGCTTGCCTGGCGCCACAAGACACCGCCCCCTTGGCATGCTCGCCAGGCAAACTGTTCAGCCTGCCCAAACGCTCCGACAAGAGCCTCACGGTTACGGCCATGGCCTACACCGCCAAGAGCGTGGGCAAGTCCGGCAAGGCAGGAAAGTCCCTGCCACGCGCCGCCAACGGCGATCTTCTCACCCCGGACGTCAGCGCCATCGCTGTCTCTCCGGACCTGATTTCCGAGCACGGCCTGAGCCTGGACAGCACCGTGCGCATCGCCGGGCTCGAGGGGGAATACAAGGTCATGGACCTCATGAACCCCCGCCACTCCAAAACCATCGACATTTATTTCGGCAACGACCATGCAGCTGCCCTGCAATGGGGCAAACGCACCTTGACCCTTTCCTGGGAATAAGTCCGTACGCGGGCCGCGAGGCCCTTCAGAGCCACTCCGGGGCTGGAGGTTCCTCCCCTCCAGCCCCCCTTCGGGGGCTTTTTTTTGGCCCTTGCGCTGATAGCACCCCCCCGCTTCACTGTTTCAGTTGGCTCCGGCCTCCGACAGCCCCTTGCGGACGTGCATTCCTGAACTCCCCGGCTGTTTTGAATTCGCCTTATCCGGCTAGCCAGATCCCCAGACCCTCAGATCCGCTCTTTCCCAGTTCGTCCCCCGTGCGTCCGGCAGCCGTTGCCTCAGCCGTGCCGATTCACGCTGCCACACCGCTCGGTTTTGCCGAAGCGTTTCGGTTTCCCCTGCAAGGCGCTCCCCTCGATCCGTCCCGTCGGAGGCAAGTCCCCAAAGCCCGCCGCGACGCGGCCTGCACGGAGGCTTGCACTCATTGCAGAAACAGGAGTACAGGAAGGCGCGTTCCATTTCGGCCGGCATGCAGGTTCGTTGCCGGAATGCAGGCCGCGCTCTTCCGCATCAGGCGCACTATGCAGAAGACACGCGGCGCGTTGGCCATCACCTCCGCCTGGAACGGGCCATGCTGAAAAAGATCCGCGTTTTCGACCTTCAAGTAGGCATGTACGTGGTGGACACGGGCCTCTCCTGGCTCGACCATCCTTATCTGTACTGTACGGAAGGCTTCGTCGAGTCCGAAGAGGACATCAAGGCCATACGTGCGGAGGGTTTTTCCGAGGCGTTCATCGAAACAGACAAGGATCAGCTGCGCCGCGACAACCAGCGCATTTACGACAAAGCCACCGTGGACCGCGCCATGGCGGATGCGTTGCGGGACTCTCCCCCCCTCTTGACCACCAACAAGTGCGTTCCCCTGGCCTCCGAGTTGCAGGTTGCAGGCGAAGTGCATTCCCGCTCGCTCACCTCGCTCCGCTACGCCATGGAGGCAGTGGCCTCGGGCGTTCCGTTGGAGATCCAACAGTGCCTGGACGCCGCGCGGGACATCGCCGCCAGCGTCTCCCGCAACCGCGACGCCCTGATCTGCCTGAGCCGGCTCCATGACGGGGGCGGCTACCATGTCCGCCATGGCGTGGGAGTTTCCGTGCTGGCGGCTGCTTTCGGCGACTTTCTTGGCCTGAACCGCAACCAGGTGTCCGAACTCGCGGTGGCCGGACTGTTGCACGACGTTGGCAAGGCCCTCACTCCGCGAGACCTCCTGGAAAGGCCGGGCAAGCTCTCAGAGGAGGAATACCAGCGCGTCAAGCGCCACCCCATCGAGAGCTGCGCCGTTGTCTCGGGCAGCACCTCCCTGGCAGCGCACGTTCTCCGGGGCATTGCCGAGCACCACGAGCGCCACGATGGTTCCGGATATCCTCGCGGCCTCAAAGGTCCCGAACAGAGCTTCTTCGGTCGCATCCTGGCCATAGCCGACGTGTTCGACGCTCTCACCCAGAAACGCCCCTACAAGGAACGCCTGCTGCCCGACAAGGCCATGAGCGTGATGTACGCCCTGCGCGGCCGCGACTTCGAGCCCGGCCTGCTGGAACGCTTCATCAAATGCCTGGGGGTCTACCCTGCGGGAAGCCTGGTGCGAATGAGCTCCGGCGAATATGCCGTGGTGGCCGAATCCAACCCGGACACGCCGCTTCGCCCCAAGATCACCGTGGTGTTCGACCAGGACATGACCCCCATCCATCCGGTCAGCGTGGACCTCTCGGGCAAGCAGGGGCTGGCTCCGGCCCGCCCCCTGGAAGTTGCCGCCGTGGTGGACCACCGCACCCACGGCATCCGCACCGGGGAGCACCTGCTGTGATCCTTGCCAAACACCCCAATGCACAAGCCCGCTCCGCTGCCCGCAAGGAGGTCATGGACCGACTGCTGGCCCGTTTCTCCTGGCCGGTGGAAGAGGAATACATGCACTCCGAATTCGAGGTGCTCTCCGACCCGGTCCGCAAGGTCCACGTGGTCCGGTGGCCCCGGGAGTCCGCCCGAAAAGATCCCCCCTTCGAGCGCTACCTGCACGAGATGGGGCATGCCCTCCTGGCTGAGAAGATCCATCCCCAGTTCTCCCGCCCCGTGTTCACGCGAAACACCGACCCGTCGTTTCGCATGACCTACCAGGCGCTCTTCGACGCCGCCCTGGACTGGTACGTCCAGGCGCTGCTGCTGGAGGTCGCCCCGGACCAGCAGGGCGCGGACCTTGACGCGCGATTCCGCCAGACCGCACAGATGCTCCGCCAGGGCGCGGCCCTGCCGAGCGTGGAATTCGTGATGGATGCGGGGATGGCCCTGGCCGCCTTCCAGCACTTCCGGGGGCTGGAGATGGAGACCCAGGGCAAGCTCGCGGACGTGGTGCAGGCCTTCCTGCGCACTCCGCCGGAAAAACCCACCCTTTTCGGACTGCAAAGCCTGGTTCGGGGGCTTCTGGCCGTGTTCGGGACGCATACAGCAACCCTGGCGAGCGAAAAGGGATTCGAACGCTGGCGCATCGACGCCGTGAAGAAGGCCTAGCGTTGCCGCCTTGAAAACATGAACATGTTTTTCAAGAAGAAATACAAGAGCTCTTGGATTAGCTCTCTTTAGGCGAGTTTTCAGACCGCCGCGTCGTCGGCCCCGCATCTACCCCTTGCCGCGAAGCACCTGAAGCACTTCCACGTTGGCCGCCTGCCAGGCAGGGTAGGCCCCGGCAAGCAGCCCCAGCAACGCGGACCCGGCCAGGGCCTGCGCGATGAGCCATCCGTCGTAGACATACGGGAAGTTCCCCACGGAATAGACCACGGTAAGAAGCGCCAGGGCCGCAAGAACCCCGGCCCCTCCACCCACGGCGCTCATTATGCCCGATTCCAGAAGGAACTGCCGGATGATGTCCGACTTGCGCGCGCCCATGGCGCGCCGCACGCCGATCTCCAGGCGTCTTGCCCGCACCAGGAGGATCATGATGGACAGGATGCCCAGCCCCCCAACGGCAAAGCTCAAGGTGGAGCTTATGAGCCCCAGCACGTCCACCAGATCCAGGGCCTGCTGCTTGAGCTGCATGGTGTCCTCGGCGGTGAGCACCGAAAAATCGTCTCGCTTGCCGCCAACGATGTTGTGGCGCGCGCGCATGATGGCCGTGGCCGCAGCCTTGGTACGCACGTAGTCGGTGCCGTCGGCCATCTGCAGAAAGACGCCGGTCACCCAGGTCTGGTTGGCCATGCGCCGCATGTAGGTGGACAGCGGCACGAAGATCTGCTCGTCCTGGTCCGTGCCGGAGATGTCCGAGCCTTTTTCCTCCATGACGCCGACAACCACCAGCCCGGCCCGGTACACGTACACCACCTGCCCCACGGCCTTCTGCGGGTCCCCGAACAACCGCTGGGCGATCTTCAGCCCAAGCACCACCACCTTGGCCCGCTCGCGCTCCTCCTCGGGTGTGAAGAAGCGCCCCAGGTCGGGCTGCACGTTGCGCACGCCCGTGTACTCGGGCCAGGTGGCCACCATCTGCGACTGCACCGTGATGTTTCCGGAGCGGATGGGCATGTTGCGCAACACCAACGGCACGGCCTTGACCACTCCCGGCAGGGAACGGATGATGGCCTGGGCGTCCTCGTACTGGAAGGTGTTGGCTCCGCCCGGGGAACGCGCCCCGCCTCCCCGGCTGAAGCGCACCTGCCCGGCCATGACCGCGAACAGGTTGGGGCCGAGCTTTTCCACCTCGATCTCTGCCTGGCGCACCATGGCCTTGGACACGTGGCGCACCCCCGTGAGGGCCAATGCCCCCAGGAACACCCCGAGCATGGCCAGCACAGTGCGCAGCTTGTGTGTGGAGAGAGCCAGCATGGCGATCTTCAGGCTGAGAAGCATGGAGGAGGTTTACCCCTTTCAGGTTCCGGGGGCAATCCGGACCAGCGGCCCCGACTGGACCGAATTGGGATGGTATTTGTGATTGCGCGCCGGAGCAAGCCGTGGCATCCGCATTTCAGGATACTTCGTTATCATTCAGGGAAAGCGCCGACATCACGCGGTGATACGATGCCCCTCCACGCGCCCAGGAGAATCGCGCCATGAAACGCCTCTTCGCCATCCTGTTGGTCCTCGCTGCCGCATGGTCCCCGCTCCCCCCGGCCCATGCCTGGCAGCCGTTGACCATCGGAACCACCGTCGCCCCGCCCCTGAGCATGCCCGACAGCAACGGCATGCTGGACCGCTTGCTGCGCGAAGCCTTCCTGCGCATCGGCATCGGAGTACAGTTCGTGACGCTGCCCAGCGAGCGCTCCCTGGCCGAGGCCAATTCCGGCGGCATCGACGGCGACAACAACCGCATCGCGGGCCTCGCGCGGAACTACCCGGAGCTGATCCAGGTGCCCGAGAGCAACATGGTGTACGAGTTCACGGCTTTTGCCCTTGACCCTTCCGTCGTGGTGAACGACTGGGAGAGCCTGGCCAAATACAGCGTGGGATACATCCAGGGCTGGAAGATACTCGACGAGAACGTGAAGGCCGTTGAACTGACCAAGGTGGCCACACCGCAGCAGCTGTTCTCCCTGCTCAAGGCCAAGCGCGTGGACGTGATCATCTACGAGCGCTTCGGCGGTGAACACTTCATCCAGGAGTTGGACGTCCAGGGGGCCAGAGTCTTGCAGCCGCCTCTGGCCAGGCGGGAGATGTTCCTCTACCTCAACCGCAAGCACGCCCCCGTGGTGGAATACCTTGCCAAGGCCCTTCGGGACATGAAGGCGGACGGTTCCTACCAGGCCGTGTTCGGCAAGGCCTCGACCCGCTGAATCCGACCTCGCCGCTGCATCGGAAAGCGGCATAATATCCGCACCTGCCTGTACACGCCGTCATGGCTGGTGTATCCTGGATGCAACTGCCTGCGGGCCTGCTGAACCCCATCAGGAGCACTCCATGAAGACCGTGATTTCCCATGTTTTCGTGACCGTGGACGACCATGAGGCCGGGCTTGCCTATTTCCGGGACGTGCTTGGATTCACCAAGACCTGGGACCTGCCCATGGGCAATAATGGCTGGCGCTGGCTGACAGTGGCTCCGGGCGGGCCGGGCAATCCGGAGATCGTCATCAACAAGGCCTCCAACCAGGAGGAAAGGGACATCATCGGACGCCAGAGCGCAGGCGAACTGACGCCGCTCCTCATCCTGGAGACCAGCGACTTCCAGGCCCAGCACGCCGCCTGGAAGGCCAGGGGCGTGGACTTCCAGGGCGAGCCCCAGACAGCGCCCTGGGGAACCTCCGTCTCCTTCCGGGACCCCTGGGGCAACCTGCACATGCTCATGCAGTCCGACCCCGGATTCACCGAAGGGAAAACGGCCTAGTTTGCACGCGAAAAAAGCCCCGGCGCACCCGAATAAACCGGGTGCGCCGGGGCTCCTTTTCTGGTCAAGCCCCGCCTACTTGCCGAACGGGCAGTGCGGGAAGGTGCAGCGGGCGCAGTTCAGGCAGAAGCCGCCGTGGCCCATGCGGGCCAGATCAGCCCTGGTGATGTCGCGCCCGGCCAGCACCCTGGGCAGCAGCAGGTCCAGGCTGGTGATCGCATGGAACAGCGCGCAGGCGGGCACGCCCATCACCGGCACGCCGCCGATGCGCCCCAGCAGGGTCATGTTGCCGGGCAGCACCGGCATGCCGAACAAAACATCCGTGACGCCCGCGTCCACCAGGCCCTGCATGGTCACGTCGCCCGGGTCCACGCTCATGCCCGCGCTGGTCAACACCAGGTCGCACCCGGCGTCCAGAAGCTCGCGCACTCCGGCGGCGATCTCGGCCGCGCTGTCCGGGGCGAAGCGCACCTCGACGAGCTCCGAGCCCAGCGCCTTGAGTTTGGCGGACAGCACGTCCGCGAATTTGTCCTCCACCAGCCCCGTAAACACCTCGGTCCCGGTGATGAGCGCCCCGGCCCTGGCGGCGCGCAGGGGGCGCACCTCCACCAGCGGTCCGGGCAGAGCCTCGGCATCCACGAGGCGCATGGCCGCTTCCAGGGTGTCCTGACCTATGTAGAGCGGGATGGTGCGCACGCCTCCCACGGGCTGCCCGCTTTTCACCAGGGTGCCGTCGTGGCGCACCGAGAGGGCCACGTCGGCCAGGGCGTTCAGTGCGGCCAGCCGGTCCCGGTCCACGGTGAACAGCCCGTCGCGCGCCGCCAGCAGGGTGATCTTGCCCTCGCGCGGGGGACCGGCCTGGACCAGGCCGCCGCCCAGGCACAGGGCCTCGGCCAGGGCCTTGGCCGCGTCGTCCTCGTGGATGAACCCTTCGGCGGCGTTGTCCTCGCCGGCCACGTACACGTGCATGCGGCCCATGCGCTGCAGGCGGCACAGGTCCTGCGTTCCGAAAGTCTGCCCGCGGATGAAGGCCGCGTCCTTGGACTTGCCGGGCTCCACCTGGGTCATGTCGTGCAGGGCCTGGCGGCCCACGGCCTCCTCCACGGGAATGGCGCGCAGGCAGGGCTTGACCGCAGCCCGGACCACGGGGGCGCGGCCCGTGCAGCCCAGGCACACGCCGCCGTGCTTGGACGGGTAGGCCTCGCCGCAGACCGTGCAGACGGCGATGTCGCCCTTGGAATACTTGCCCAGAAAAGACGGGCTCACCTGCACCGGCCGGGTGGTCAGGATGCTTTCCCCGGCCGCGAAGATCTCTTCCTGCAGGGCTGCGGTGTCCTGGTCCTTCTTGGCTTTGCGCTTCAGGAACCAGCCTTCGATCTCCGGGTAGGCCCCGAACTTGGAGGGGTCGAGAAAGGTGCGGAAGCCCTGGCCCGTATATTTGTCGTAGAGGGTCAGCGCGTAGCGGCCCAGGTCGTGGATGCGCAGCCACCCGTTGCCTACGGTGCAGGGCGTGAAAAGCTGGACGGCGTCCGGCAGGCAGGCCTGGGTCTCGCACAGGGCCTCGAAGAGCGTCCCCTCCGGCAGTTCCCGCCGGGCCGCGTCCACCATGAATCCGCCCACCAGCAGGCCCGGCGCGGCGTAGTTGTGGAACTCGGTGATGCGCTCAAGATACTCTTCACGCGTCAGGTTGCAGACCGTCGCATGCATCAGCACTTCTCGCTCCTTGCTCTTCAAAGGGTTTCACCGGCCAGGGAAAGGCCTCTTCGGCCCGCGCCAGCGCGTAGCCCTCGACGTCGGCGTGCCAGGACGCGAACGCCTGCGCCAGCCGCTCCCCCAGCGGCGTAAGCACGAAGCCGCGGTGTCCCAGAGCCTTTTCCACCAGCGGCTCCCCGGCGATGGCCTCGCTGGCCTTGAGACGTCCCCAGGCCGCCCGGTAGGACATGCCCATGGCCTTGGCCGCCTGGTTGAGCGATCCGCTCTCCTGAATGCGCAGCAGGAGTTCGGCCCGGCCAAGCCCCATGAGCATCCCGCCGGAAGTCTCCAGCCAGAGGTGCAGCCGGAGCGTGGGATTCAGCGTGTCCATTTCGCCCCCTATGCCTTTTCTAACATATTTGTGCCTGAACTAACATAACTGTCACCTTCGCACAAGACCCCCCTGGATCTCCTGCAAATCTCCGTTGACCCGACCCCCGGCCTTACGTACCCCTGGACCCCCATGAACATCGACGCCTCCACCCCCTACCGCTCCATCTGGCGGCTCACCTGGCCCCAGATTCTTATGATGATCTTCCAGTTCCTGATCGGGGTGGCGGACGTCTACGTATGCGGCCGCATCGGCAGGGAGGCCCAGGCGGCCATGGGCCTGGTGAGCCAGGCCCTGTTCTTCTTCCTGACCGTGGCCATCGCCGTGGCCAACGGTTCCGTGGCCGCGCTCAGCCAGTCGCTCGGCGCGGGCAGGACGCTTCGCGCCGCGCGCTTCGGCGGCCTGTGCCTGATCTCCGGGGTGGCGCTGTCCGGGATCATCGTGGTCTGCGGCCTGGCCCTGAAGGACGCGTTCCTGTCGCTTCTGAACGTGCCCGCCGAGGTCTACGGCCCGGCCAGGGACATCCTGGGCCTGTTCCTGTGGCTTCTCCCCGTCAACTACCTGTTTCTGCTGACCAACGCCGTGCTGCGTTCCCACAAGATGGTCATGGCCCCGCTCTACGCCATGGGACTCGGGTGCGTGGTGAACACGTGGCTGAACTTCGGCCTGGGGCTCGGCTGGTTCGGCATGCCGGAGATGGGCTACATGGGCGTGGCCTGGAGCACTTTCTGGGCCATGGTCCTGGGCCTGTGCTCCAACCTGATTCTTCTGGCCCGGGCGGGGCTTATCAGCAGAAGGATGCTGCCCCCCTGGCGCTGGGCTCGCGTGGCCTGGCGTTACGTGTTCCGGGTGGCCTGGCCCTCGGGGCTCATGCAGGTGGTGTGGCACACGGGGTATCTGGTGCTCCTGTCCATCACCGGAGGGCTGCCCTCGGGCGGAGTGGAGGCTCTGGCCGGGTTCGCGGGGGGCTCCAAGGTGGAATCAGGCATTTTCCTGCCCGCCTTCGCCTTCAACCTGACGGCGTCCATCCTTGTGGGCCACTCCCTTGGCGCCGGAGATCGCGCCGAGGCCAAGCGCATGGGATACCGCATCTGGGGCCTGGGCGTGGTGCTCATGAGCGTCATGGCCGTCTGCCTGTGGCCGTTTTTGCCGGAGTTGTCCTGGCTGTTCGCTCCGGACGCCGCCGTGGCCGCCCAGACCGAGAGCTATCTGCTCTACAACCTGCTGGCCATTCCCTTCACCTGCACGGGAATGATTCTCGCCGGGGCTTTGACCGGAGCCGGTGCGACGGTGTACACGCTGACCATATTCGGTGTGTCCATCTGGGGGGTGCGCCTGCCCGTGGCCTGGTGGCTGGGCTGGAAGGCCTGGGGCACCGCCGACGGAGTGTGGCTTTCCATGCTGGTCTCCCAGATTTTCCAGGCCTCGGCCCTGCTCTTCATCTACCAGTTCAAGGACTGGGCCAGGTTTTCCATGATCAAACCCAGGAATCCCCGTGACTAAAGCATATATGCCTCTCTCGCTGGACGGCCAGGCCGAGTACCTCGCCCGGCTGGCCAAATGCCCGCAGAAAGTGTCCGACTACTCCTTCGCCAACCTGTGGGGCTGGTGCGAGGAATACGGCCTGGAGTGGTCCTTCGGCGACTCCCACGTGTGGCTGCGCCAGACCCGCCCCGACACCGTGTACTGGGCTCCGGTCGGCCCGTGGGACTCCGTGGACTGGGGCCGTTGTCCGGTCCTGACCGGCGGCGGTTCCTTCATCCGTGTGCCCGAACGCCTGGCGCAGATCTGGCAGGAGGCCCTTCCGGGCAGGGTGGAATCCCAGGACGCGCGCGAGCACTGGGACTACGTCTACTCCGTGCAGGAGCTGACGAAACTCTCCGGCAACCGCTTCCACAAAAAGAAGAACCTGCTCTCTCAGTTCATGAAGACTTACGACTATGACTACCACCCCCTCACCGCCGACTGCATCGAGGAGGTGCTCCAGATGCAGCTGGAATGGTGCCAGTGGCGCGAGGCCGAGTGCGACGCCACCCTGAAGGCCGAAAACCAGGCCATCGCCCGCGTGGTGAAAAACTGGGACCGTCTGCCGAACCTCCTGGGCGGAGCCATCCGGGTGGAAGGACGCATGATCGCCTACACCGTGGCCGAGGCCCTGGACGACTCCATGCTGGTGATCCATTTCGAGAAAGGCCATACCGGCTTCAAGGGCGTGTACCAGGCCGTGAACCAGATGTTCCTGGAACAGCAGGGGCAGGACTTCGAGTTCGTGAACCGCGAGCAGGACCTGGGCGACGAGGGGCTGCGCAAGGCCAAGATGAGCTACAATCCCACTGATTTTCTGAAGAAGTGTGCAGTCGTGCTGAAGTAGCCGGAATTATGCCGCCAGGCTCGGCCGTCCCTCCTTGGCCTGATCGAAGGACTGTGCAGGCTTTCTCCCGACGCGGGCGACCCTTCCCGCTCGACCGCGCAACGTCATCGCCGATCGCGCCCCTTGACGTATGGTGGTGCGCTGCCTCCCGCCGGAAAGCGACTGTTGCATTCACCCTGCGCGGTGAAAGCGCCGAAAGTCGGCATCGGGGAGCAGGAATCCTGTCTGGTCCGAAATGGATTGCGACCCAGATGATGAACATCCTTTCAGTAGCCAAAGCCCAGTGCCGCTGTTATATACTCGCCCATCTTTGTTCGAGGAGGAAAGTCATGCAGCATGTGGCCAGGTTGGTTCTTTTTGCATTCTGCTTTCAGTTTCTGGCGGCGTGCGCCGACGACGGAACCATCCGTAAACGCGATGTGGGCATGGTGGTGGGCGGAGCGGGCGGAGCCGTGGCCGGACAGGCCATCGGCGGCAGCGATCCTACCGCCAGGGTCATGGGCACCATTCTTGGCGTGATCGTGGGCGCGGCCGTGGGCGGCTACCTGGGAAGCCTCTGGGACGATTACGACCGCAAGCAGGCGGCATACGCCCTGGAGAACGCCCGCGACAACAGGCCAGTAGCCTGGCGCAACCCCAACACCAACAGCGAGAACACCTTCACCCCGACCCGCACCTATGAAACCGGCAACACCCCTTGCCGCGAGTTCACCTCAACCATCTATATCGACGGCAAAAAGGAAGTCGGAAGAGGAACGGCCTGTCGCCAGCCCGACGGAACCTGGCGCATCAACAACTAGAGCGGCGGCTTCCTGAAGGAAACGCAGCGCGGAGTCGTCACGCCTTGCTTTCCGATTCCTGAAAGACGCATTCCCGTCTTTCCAACCAGCATTATCATCCATCCCGGCACGGAGCGCGCGAACAGCGCGCTCCGCCCCGGCCCCCCGGGAGGCCACACAAGCGTCACTGCGGGACCCCGCAACCGTAACGGGTCCATGTCATGCTGCGGCCATACGTTCCATCTGGCGGCAATATGCGTCGTACCCTGTCGCGCCTCATTTCCGGTCTCAGGCTGGCCCTGGTCAAAACCGACCCCGGAATTTTCCGGACCCTGTCCACTGCGGCCGGGCAGCAGGCAGTGTTCCAACTGGAAATCCAGCAGGACAGGGATCGATGCTTCCACCACCTCCTGAGCATCAGATCCTGCACCAGGGAGGGACTGGTGCTGACCAGTTCGCAACGGGTGTTCATGGTGAAGGAGAGCTGGGAGAACAAGATATTCCTGTTCCGCTTCCTCTTGCAGACCCATCCGGCCAAACCGCCGCTTCTGCACAAATTCCGCAGCCGCATCCTCCGGGCGGACAAGGACAGAAAAACCATCACCGTCGCCGTGCCCCGGGACATCATCGCCCTGGAACAGCGCCGCAACGTGCGCATCAAGCCGCACCGCAGGCACCTGCCCGCCCTGGTCCTGTGGGGGGTTCACAAAAACCAGAACGACGCCCGGAAAGTCTCGCTGCACCATCACGTCATCCTGGACCTGCCCGCCTCGTCCGAGGAAACGCATCAGGCCGTCCGGAACATTTCAGCCGGCGGCGTGCGCCTGAGCCTGCCTCCACGGGTGCTGGCCCAGAACAAGGACTGGCTGGAGACCGGCCGCAAGGTCATCGTCCAGCTGGTGTTCTCCGGCAACGCCTTTCCCAAGCCCACCAAGCACATGTTCGTGGCCAAAGTCTGCAACTGCCGCACGGACGGGACAACGCGCCCGGAACTGGGCATCCAGTTCCTGGCGGCGCGCATGGCCGGCCCCAAGCCCTTCTGGAAGCCGCTGGAAAAGAACGGCTGCGAACAACTGGCGCGGGTCATTCACGCCTTGCAGGTGGAGTATTACTCCCAGGCCAAACAGCGCCTGGCAGAACGCGAAGGCAGCCTGAGCGTGGAAACCGAGCAAGCGTCACGGCCGCGCAAAAGCGCCTGAGCCCCTGCCCCGGATGCGTCGTGAGCGCCCTTTCGCGACCTGCTCGCCTCCCGCCCGCGAAACGTCTCCCCCTCCGCCCTACTTCTTCACCGGCCCTTCCTGACCGGTCAGGTGATTCATGGCGTAGCCGCCCTGGTAGATGACACCGGATGTCGTATCCAGCACGAACTCCAGGTCGCCGTCCCTGAAATAGGCGTAGCGCCCAACATTCCGTCCTTCCGCATAGACCCAGACGAAAACGGCCAGCAGGATCACCAGCGCCGCCCGGAAAACCATTTCAATTGTCTTGTTCATTGGCATCTCCTTAGCCGGGAGGGATGGACCGGACACGGGGACAGGTCAAGTGGCAAGGCGTGCGTATGTGGCAGTTTTGAGGTTCATACAGCCTCGGCCAATCGCATGCCCTTCGTAAGACTTATCTATATATATTTGCTCAAAATATTTATTTAACACATCATATTGCCAATTCTCCGCACGTGGATATTAGTGATTATCCACTCACAACAAGGAGGAGCAGAAGAGGCGACGTAATCCACAAGGATCAACCCCCACATTATGGAGGTCCCTATGTTGCGAGTCTCATTCACAAATTCGTACTCATCCTCTCTCCGCCTGCTGATGGTGCTGCTGGTCGTGGCGGCACTGCCCCTGGGTTGCGCCAAGGTGCAACCGGAACCGTTTGCCAAATTTTCGGCCTCGATGCAGGAGCTCCGGGCAGGTACAGACCAGGCATCGTCTGTTGTCGGCACTTGGTCCCTAGATAGGACCACGGTGGAACTTGTCTCACTCAGTCCCAATGAGGCTGTAACCAGAATCTCGAAATTCTTGATCAACTGCGACAGAGTGAAAGGAACATTTGACCCGTTGGCGTGCAGAAGCGAATCCGAGCCTCTGTTTATCAAGGTAGATCGTTTCCGACGCGGTTTTTACGCCCTTAACACCGCCTTGATCAGCTACGGAACGGCCTTGCAGATGTTAGCCAGTCCTGATCTTGTCGACTCCAAAACGTTCGACAAATTGCGCACTGACCTGAACGGCAACCTCATTCAAGCCGCCAAACAATTTGGTGTGACAAGTGTGATGGTTGGAACAGAACAATTCAAAGTTGAAGGCTTTGCTTTGTTTACGACCATCTCGACTGAAGCGGGTCGCGGCATAATCGAACAACGTCGCAAGAATCAGCTCGTACGCATACTGAAAGAGAACCAGAGCCAGATCGCCGCAGTCGCTGCACTGGGATATGAAGGAGCCAGCAACCTTGGGACTGAATTGCGTAACGAGTATGGCCTTCTTGCCGAGTCCCTGGTCTACCAGTCGAGCGGATTCTCTTCCAACCGGACCCCTTCGCCTTCCTCCAATGAAAGCTCCCGGAGGAAGGCCTTTGATCAGTTAATGGCCCTCAACAAGTTGTTTGCCACCAACCTTGAAGTTATCGACGCCCTGCATCGGGCCTATTCCACCCTCCCAGCAGCGCATACCGCGCTGTCGATGGACCTTGAGAGCAGCACCACGGGGTGGGCTGCCATGCAGGATATCTTCAGAGAGGGCCAACGACTCTTCGCTATATACAATGAACTGGCCAAGGCGAATCAAGTTGCATCGAAATAACCTTTCTTAAATCAAGGAGACCTCCATGCACTGGAATCTTACAGACAAACAAGAGGTTATCGAATGCTTGATTGATGCTCGCCAAAATGCCCAGAAACTTGAATTTGCTCTTCGCGGAAAGGAAAAATACAAAGAGGCAGACAGGATCTGGGAAGCTAATCAAAGACTCCAGGTCGAGATAGATACCCTGATTGGCCGTGCGATGGATGAATGGGGTCAGAATGCGCAACAAATCCTGGCACAACTGAACGCTGCCGAGAAAGAAATCGCTGAAGCGGTTAAGAAGGTGAAAGAAGAAGTTGAAATCGTGGCAAATGCCGTCAAGGTCGTTGGGGTCATCGACAAGATCATTACAATCCTGGGCCCTCTACTGCTTTAGAACGACGTCCGCGAAGCACGGCCATACTACGGAACGACATGACCTACACCCTGGACATGCGACGAAACCAATCCCATTGATAGAGCGGGGGCGAAAGCCCCCGCAACAATGATCATTCATCCCCTGAGATACGGCAGTCCGAAGGACATCCCATTCAAATCACTCAACGCTCTTACATCATCTCCAACCCGTTCTCGCGTCCCCGGCGCTCGTTGACCATGCGCTCCAGCCCGAACTTCTTGATGCGGTACCCCATCTGGCGAAGCGTAAGTCCCAGCTCCCGCGCTGCGCGCGACTGCACCCAGTTGTGGCGCTCCAGCGCGCCGATCACTTCGCGCTTCTCCATATCCTTCAGGCTGCCCTGGCCGTCGGCGGGGAGCTGGGCAACAGGCTTGCCGGCGCTGAAGAAGTAGGGAGGGATGTCGCCCAGGTCGATGCGCTCGTCCTCCACCATGATGGACAGACGCTCCACCAGGTTTTCCATCTCGCGCACGTTGCCGGGCCAGTCGTACTTGACCAGCGCGTCCAGGGCGCGGGGCGAGAAGGACAGCCTGCGCCCGTATTCGCGCGAGAGCTTGTCCAGGAAGTGGTTGAGCAGCGCCGGAATGTCCTCGCGGCGTTCGCGAAGCGACGGCACCAGCACCGGGAACACGTTCAGCCGGTAGTAGAGGTCCTCGCGGAACTCGCCCAGCGTGACGGCTTCGGCCAGGTCGCGGTTGGTGGCGGCGATGATGCGCACGTCCACCTTGCGGGTTTTGGCTCCGCCGAGGCGTTCGAATTCACGTTCCTGTAAAAACCTGAGCAGCTTGGACTGGATTCCGGCAGAAAGCTCTCCGATCTCGTCCAGGAAGATCGTGCCCTTCTCCGCCTCCTCGAAGCGGCCCGGCTTGGGGGCCACCGCGCCGGTGAAGGCCCCCTTCTCGTAGCCGAACAGTTCGGATTCCAGCAGGTTCTCGGGGATGGCCGCGCAGTTGACCTTTATGAACGGATATTTCGCGCGGTCTGAGAGTTCATGGATCATGCGCGCCGTGAGGGTCTTGCCGGTGCCGGACTCTCCCAGCAGCAGCACGGTGGCCCTGGTAGGGGCGACCTTCTCGATCATCTGGTGCACGCGGGTCATGGGCTGGCTCTGGCCCACGATGAAGAAACGTTGGTAGCTCTTGGAGAGCTTGAATCGCAGCGACAGGTTTTCGCGGCGCAGGCCCTCTTCGCGGGCGCGCACCTGCTTGCCCAGCTGCACGAACTGGCTGATGAGCGCCGTGACGATGGACAGGAAGCGCACGTCCTCCTCGTAGGAGACGTCCTCGCCAAAAAGCCTGTCCACGGTGAGCACCCCCACGGTCTGCCCCTTGAGCATGATGGGGACGCCCAGGAAGGCGATGCGCCCGCGCTCCACCCGGCGTGAGCGGGTACGGTCCAGGAAAAGCGGCTCCTTGGAAATGTCCGGCACCACGAAGGGCTTTCCGGTCTGGAAGATGCGCCCGGTCACGCCTTCGTCGAGTTTGTAGACGCCGCGCTTCTTCTCCTCCGCAGTCATGCCGTGGGAGGCGCGGATGGTGAGCAGGTTGGTCTCTTCGTCGAGCAGGGTAACGGTTGCGCGTTGCATTTCCAGCGTTTCCGAGAGGATACGCAAAATATCACCGATGGTCTGATCCAATTCGAGCGCCTGCCCGATGATCTGGGCGATCTCGTAGAGGACCTTCAATTCGAGCTTGCTGACGTTGTCCATTTCTTTTCCAGGCACCAGACGGGACCCGCCGTTCGTCGGCGCGCGCTCTGATGCAGCACCACAATAAATACAAAATTGTACACTGGCAATCACGAATTTACACAATCTTTGTAAATCCCAGGAAATACCTGAACAACAAAAGAAAAATCCCCGCCGGACGCCCGGCGGGGATACAGGAGCACGTTTACGAAAACGTCAATCAGGCGCTGCGCTTGTACCCACCCAGCTGATACTCCAGGAATCCGGCCAGGCCGTCCCTGCCCAGGTAGCGCTCAAGTTGCTTGCGGTCCGTCTCCAGAAGGTCAACCACGATGAGGCCGTCCAGGGCGTCGCAGAAGTCCCGGTCCACGTTGAAGGCAAGCAGCTTGCCTCCAAGCTTCAGGTATTGGCGCAAGAGCACCGGAATGCCTTTGCGGTCATTTTCCATGGAGCTCACCAGCTCCGAAAGGCTCTCCACGTCCGCCACCAGCGCCTTGGCAGCCTTCTTCAGCCAGGATTTGGCGCGCATGGGAGTGCGCGGCTTCACCAGCCTGGACAGCGCAGGCATCTGCTGGCGCGATTCGAAATACCCCGCGATCAGCTGGCGGGAGGCCGCCTGGTACTCGTTGGTGATGCTCACCGGGCCGAACAGCGTCCGGTATTTGGGTTCGCGGGCCACAACCGTGCCGATCCCCTTCCACAGCAGCAGCAGGGCGTTGTAGCTCTTCTGGTATTCGGGACGCACGAAGGAGCGGCCCATCTCCAGCGACGGCCCGAGCAGATGCATGAAGCCGGGTTTGAGCTTGAACAGGGTCGAGATGTACAAGCCCTGCTGCCCCTTGGCGGACAGGATCTCGTCGGTGCGGCCCAGGCGGTAGGCCCCCACCACTTCGCGGGCGCGGGCGTTCCAGATGAACACGTGGCTGTAGTGCGCGTCGAAGGAGTCCAGGTCGCAGGATTTGCCCGTCCCCTCGCCCACCTTGCGGAAGGTGGTTTCGCGGAGTCTTCCGATCTCCTTGAGCACCAGGGGTATCTCGTGGGCCTTAGCTTCGTAGACGACCTGCTCGCCGCTGGCCAGCAGCCTGCGTTCTTCGGCCAGACGTCCGATTTCGGCGGCCATCAGGTCGGGGTCCTGCGGCGGCATGAGCGCCTCCTGCCGCGCGATGGACCGGACCGGGAAACGCTTTACGGTCCTCTGTTTCTTCTCGCCGCCGCCCAGGACTTCAGTGCGCAGGCGCAGGTATTCCGCGGCCCTGGTGTCGTCCATGCCGGCGATTTTCCCGAAGGGGATGGACTGGCCTATGCGCACCTGGACGGTCTTTTCGGCCTTGTTCACGAACTCGCGCCCCAGGAGCATGGTGCGAAGCCTGGGGTGCACCATGCCTGCCAGATGGAACATGGCTCCGTTGGCCCCGGAGAAGTGCACCGGCACCACCGTGGCCTCGCAGGACTTTATGATCCGCGCGATGGACGGGCTCCAGCTGGGTTCGGCCACCCGGCGTTCGCGCATCCTGAAATGGGCCACCTCCCCTGCCGGGAAAACCCCCAGGCATGCGCCGTCGCGCAGCCAGGAGATGCTCTCGCGCATGGGGGCGATGTTTCGAGCCTGGGACTTTCCGGTGCCGAACGGGTCCACCAGGATGAACAACTCCCGGAGTTCCTCGATGCGCCCCAGCAGATAGTTGGCCATTATCTTCACGTCCGGGCGCACGGACAGCAGCATGTCCGCCAGCAGAAGCCCCTCCATGCCCCCGAAGGGATGGTTCGCGGCCACCACCACGGGGCCGCCCGCCGGGATATGGGCCAGGTCTTCGGCGGACACCGTGCAGGTGAACCCGAAGGCGGACATCAGTGCGCGCAGAAAGTCGCGGCCTACGGCATCCTGCGGGATGGACTGGAAACGGTTGGAGATGGCGTCCAGGGCCAGGACCTTGCCCAGGGGCTTGCCCACGGCTTTCAGGACGGTTCGCGCCAGGGGATTCTTCACGGCGCCGGACAGGGAGAACGCGTCGGCCCGTCGGGCCGGATTCATTTGATTCATGGCTGGCCTCCGAGTGATGTGGAGTACGCGGCCATGCCTACCCGCTCCATGTTGCGGTGCCGTGAAGCTTTCGTGTCCCTTCGCGCAACAATGCGCCGTCAGGGCATCAGGCTGTTGACTCGGGGCTTCGCCCGGCCCTATTTATGCGCAACATTCCCAAAGGAAGCAGCCGTGCCACACGCCAAGCTCTATTCCATCGCCGCCATCGCCAAGATCCTGGATTTGCCCGAATCCACCCTGCACTACTGGAAGAACCGCTTCGACCAGTTCCTGCCCGCCACCGGGGAAGGCCGCCACAAGCGGTTCCAGCCTGAGGCCCTGGACGTGTTCCGGGCCATCCGCGAACTGCTGGATTCCGGGCTTCAGGTGTCGGATGCCAAGGCGGAACTTTCGCGGCGCATCCAGGGCGCGGGCGCGAGCGGAGCCACGGTGATCACGCCCGTCCCGGTGCAACCCGCGGGCGCGGGGCCAAGCGGCGAGGAAATTGCCATGCGCATCGGCGCGGCCATGGCCGAGGCCATCGGGCAGCGGTTGCAGGGGATACTGGGCGGAGCGGGCTTTCCTGGAGGCGTTGGCGCGAACGGCATGATGCTGCCCGCCGAGACGGTCGGGGAACTGACCCACGGGCTGGCCCAGGCCCAGGAAGAAATCGAGGCCATGCGCCGGACTAATGAAGATCTTGCAGGCAAACTCAGGGTGCTGGAGGCAGAGCTTATCCGCCTGAGAAAAGACGGTCGCGAGATGGAGAAGCACCTGCTGGGCAAGATAAAGGGCGCGGCGGGCGGCACGTAGCGCCAGCGAGGCGTCGCTTCAATACAGTTTACGGTACTGGTTCTTGATGAGCGCCTCGTATTGCTGCGCCGAGGCGGTGCATTCCCTCACCTTGGCTTCCACCATGCCCTTGGCTTCCAGCGCCCGCTGGGTGGCCGGCCCGCCTGCGTAGGAGGCGTCGAAGTCCCGGGCCATCTCGCCGGCCTTCTGGCAGTCGGCGTTGATCCTGTGGATCAGGGCGTCCGTCTCCTTGGCCTGCCTCGGGTCCTTGAAGACCAACCCCTGGTAGTACAGGTCGAAGTTCTGGACCTTCTCGTCCACCACGAAGCCTCCCGTGGTCTCCAGGGCCACATGCACCCCGGGCTGCAACTCCACCACAACCCAGGCGTGGTTGTAGGTCTGCCTGGCCTTGTCGAAGGACATCCCTGCCGTGTCCACCTTGGGGTTTCCGGCCACCACTTTGGGGACGAAATTCCTGGTCTTCAGGATGTTGGACATTTCCAGGGACATGTCGATGCACACGAAATAATCCAGCGTGGAATAGGAGTGGGTGCGCCTGTACTCGGCGACGATCTTCTGGAGTTCCGCGTAACCCGGATTGTTGCGGGCGGCGGCGAGCATGGCCTGGACCATGGCCTGGCGTCCGCCTGTGGCTGGCGGGGCCTGGAGCCCCGTCATTTCCGTCACGGCCGTGCCGGGTTTTTCCACCTTGCGGTCGGACATGTGGACCACGCCCTTCTCGTCCTTCCAGGTGTAGACCTCGGCCAGGCCGGGACCCGCCGCCAGGAGTGCCGTGAAAAAACACGCCGTGGCGGCGGTCATCGAGAGACTGCGCATGCGTTACGACCGGATGAGTTGAAGGTGGACGAAAACCTGCCGCTACCGCGATGGCCGCGCCATGAGTCCCGAATGCATGGCTCCCCTTGGTCGCGGCCATCGTGCCGCGCGCCACGCGCCGTTCCCGGCTGTCCGGCCTCCTAGGGTGCGGCCGTGAAGGACGTGCCCACGGTCACGAAGCTCTGGTTCCCCGAGGTTACCGCCAGCGGCCCGCGCGACAGAATGGTCTGCTCGTAAGGGTTGAGCGTTTCGCCGTTGCGGAATCTCTTCTCAACGTACTGAAAGTAGGCCGCCGTGACAATCTGGGTGCTCAAGTTCACGTAGGCCTGGATACCGTTGTACTGGTTCTGCTGTGCGGGGGTCATTCCGCCGAAGATCAGCGCTTCCAGACCGGTGTACGGGGAAACGATGTCACTGGTGGACGACGAGGTCTGGGCAAGGGCGCTGCCCGCCATGGCCACCACGAACACGAAAGCCAACAGGCACTTCATCATGGCGATTCCTCCTGGTTTGACACAGTCATAGCAGGAATCGGCACGGTGGCAAGAAAACTATAGGGGCTACCCTTTATCAGCGAAGCGCTCGATGCGTTCCTTGTAGGCCTTCACGCCTTCGGCGATGCCCCTGGCCAGGCCGTCCAGGTATTTCTCGTCTTTCAGCTTCGCGCCCTCGGCCGGGTTGGTGATGTAGCCGATCTCCACAAGGATGGCGGGCATCTTCGCGCCGAGCAGGACGTAGAAAGGCGCCTCGTGCACGCCCCGGTCGCGAAGGTCCAGGCTCTTGCGGGCCTGGGAAAGAGTGGCCGCGTGGGCCGACTTGGCGAAGTCGCGTGATTCCGTGAGCTTGGACGCATGAATCAGTGCGTCCAAAAGCTTTTGCAGGTCGGAGATGCACCTGGGGTCCACGGAGTTCTCGCGTGCGGCCACGCGCACTTCATCCGGGGTGGACGCCAGGTTGAGCGAGTAGGTCTCCATGCCGGTGGATTTGGGGTCGCCGTGGGCGTTGCAGTGCACGGACACGAACAGGTCGGCCTTCAAGGCGTTGGCCATGGCCGTGCGGGCCTCCAGCGGGACGTATTTGTCCGTGGTGCGGGTGTAGAGCACCTCGAAGCCCATCTTCTCCAGTTGCTTGCCCAGAAGCTTGGCCACCTGGAGATTCACGTTCTTCTCCCACAGGCCGCCAACGCCGCGCGCCCCGGAATCGCGCCCGCCGTGTCCCGCGTCCACCATGACGGTGCGCACGGTCAGGCCGAACTGCTCGACCAGCTGCGAAGCCATCCTCTTGCGGCTCGGAGTGGTCAGGTTGATGCCCGGCAGCCCGGGTTTGTCGATATGCCCAGCCGACGCTGCCGCTGCGTCCCTGCCTTTCTTCTCCGATTTCCCCTGCCGGGTCTTTCCCGCGTTCTTTTCAGGCGCGACGGGCCTGGACGTCTCGGGCTTTGCGGCAACAGCGGCGTCCTTCCCGGATGCCTCCCCCTGCACGTCCACGATCAAGCGGGAGGGATTATCCATCATGAACACCTGCTGGTTCTTGAGGTTTTCCACCTCCACCACCAGGCGCAGCACCCCCGGCTTGAAATGGCTCAGGCGAACCTTTCGGGCCACCTCGCCGCGCACATCGAAACGGGCGGGGACGCCGCGCCGGACCACGGCGTCGTCAAGATCGACATAGAGGCGGCGAACCCCCTGCTCCTTGGGGTCCGGCGGCAGGATCTGCCAGTGGTGGCGCGCCGGGCCGGAGAGCACCAGCACGATGCGCGAATAGTCGCGCCCGGAATACACCTGCACGTCCGTGACCACGGGCGTTTTGGCAACCGTGTCGATTGGCAGCAGACAGGCCGCGGCAGCCTTTGCCTTGGCGTCTTTTGCCTGGGCCGTCTTGGCGGGCGTGTCGGCTTTCTTCCCGGCTGATTTCTTTTTGTCGGAGGTGTTCGCATCCGACTTGGCGGCCTTGATCGAGACTTTTTTGGCCGATTTGGCGGGCGCGTCGGCCTTGCTACCGGCCGTCTCCTTTCCGCCGGACGTGTCCGCCGGGGCGGTTTTGGACTGGGCCTGGGCCTGGGCCAACGTCAGCTTGTCCGAATGCGAAGCCGGGGCCTTCTCCGCTTGCGCAGCGAAGCAAACCCCGGCCCATAAGACCACCAACAAAACGGCGAGAATCCTCAAATGCACGCCCGGCTACTCCACGGTGACTGACTTCGCCAGGTTTCGCGGTTGATCCACGTCCTTGCCCAGGTAGTCGGCCATCTCGTAGGCGAACAGCTGGAGCGCGGGAAGCAGCATGAAGGTGTTCATGGGCCCCCACACCTCGGGCACCTCCCAGGCGTGGTCCACGTGCAGGTCCGCACCCGCCCGGGTCAGGGCGATGACCTTGCCGCCGCGCGCCTGCACCTCCTCCAGGTTGGACTTCACCTTGGGGTAGAGCTCGTCGCAGGGGGCCAGGGCGAAGGTGGGGAACTTGGGGTCGATGAGCGCGATAGGGCCGTGCTTCATCTCGCCGGAGGCGTACCCCTCGGCGTGGATGTAGCTGATTTCCTTGAGCTTGAGCGCTCCTTCCAGGGCCAGGGGGAAGCAGGCTCCGCGCCCCAGGTACAGAAAGCTGCGGGCCTCGGAATAGGCCCTGGCCAGCTCCGCCGCACGCGAGCGCATGCGCGGCAGCTCCGAGGCCAGGATGTCCGGCAGGTGCGTGAGCGTTTTCAGGCAGTTGGAGCGTACGTCCGCGGGCAGCACGCCCTTTTCCTGAGCCCAGTGCAGCGCCAGGAGCGTCAGAAGCGTCAGCTGGGAGCACATGGCCTTGGTGGAGGCCACGGACATCTCCGGACCCGCCTGGGTGTAGATGACGTGGTCGGACTCGCGCGAGACCGTGGACCCGACCACGTTGCACAGCCCGATGATGGTGGCCCCGCGCTCGCGCGCCAGGCGCATTCCGGCCAGGGTGTCGGCGGTCTCGCCGGACTGGGAAATGGCCAGCACCGTGTCGCCGGGCCCCATGATGGGGTCGCGGTAGCGGAATTCCGAGGCGATCTCCACGCGTGTGGGGATCTTGGCCCAGGTCTCCAGCAGGTACATGCCCCACAAACCGGCGTGGTAGCTCGTGCCGCATGCCACGATGGTCAGACGCTCGGGCGCGGGCACTCCGGAGAGTTCCGTCAGATTTGCCTTGCCGGACTTGTGGTCCACGCGGCCGGTGAGGCAGTCGGTTATCACGCGGGGCTGCTCGAAGATTTCCTTGAGCATGAAGTGCTTGTATCCGCCCTTCTGCGCGGCCTGCACGTCCCAGGAGATGTGCTGCGGCTTCTTGGTCACGGGTTCCAGGGTGGCGGCGTCCATCACCTGCCAGGAGTTTGCGTCGATGCGGACCATCTCGCCGTCTTCCAGGAAGACCACCTCGCGGGTGTAGGGCAGGAAGGCCGGGATGTCCGAGGCCACGAAGTTCTCGCCCACGCCCACGCCCATCACCAGGGGCGAGGACTTGCGCGCGGCGTAGATGATGCCCGGATGCTCCAGCGACACCACGCACACGGCATAGGAGCCGTCCACGCGCGACAGGGCCTTGGACAGGGCCTGGTCGAGCTTTTTGGTCTCGCCCAGATAGAGGCCTACCAGTTGGGCCAGCACTTCCGTGTCGGTCTCGGAGGAGAAGGCGATGCCCTGGGCTTTGAGTTCCTCGCGCAGCTCCTGGTAGTTCTCGATGATGCCGTTGTGCACCAGGGCGATCTTGCCGGAGGCGTCGCGGTGGGGGTGGGCGTTGCGCTCCACGGGCAGGCCGTGGGTTGCCCAGCGCGTGTGCCCCATGCCGGAAGTGGCGGTATGTGTCGGAGATTCGGCCAGCTTGTTCTCCAGGTTGACCAGTTTGCCCTCGGCCCGCACCACTTTCAGTTCGCGGTGCTGGACGTAGGCGACCCCGGCAGAGTCGTAGCCTCTGTACTCAAGACGCCTCAGGCCCTCGATGATCACGGGGACGGCGGGGCGGTGACCGCTATAACCGATTATGCCGCACATGAATGATCCTCTTTGTCGAAAGTTGTCAAAAAACGGCTGATCTCAGTTTGCGGAATCCCGGGCGGCTGTCAAGCCGGACGGGGCTGCCGATGACGGTCTTCTCAGACTCCGTCGGAGATGCAGGTGGCTTTCACCCGCCGGGAAAACGTCAGGTAGATGATGCACACGGAAGACACCACGAACACAGGCAGGGCATTGGCGATCATGGCCATCTCGGCCATCCTGAGCACCTCCGGAGTGTAGTTCAGGAACTGGGCGGCCACGTATTCCACCACGCAGGCCAGCGGAGCGGACATCCAGGCCAGCTTGGCAAAAAGCAGCGCGCCCTTTTTGCGGCGGTACAGGCTAAGGCCCGCCCAGAAGATCAGAAAGCCCACGGACACGGCCAGCACGTTCTGGAGCGTGAGCCCTGTTGCCACGGCGGCGGCCAGGTCGCGCGGGGGGCCGCCGGGAGCCTCCAGGGCCTCTATGAAGCGCAGGTTGCGCGAGACCAGCATGGCCGCAAAAATCGGAATACCGACCATCATGAGCATGCACAGGGCCTTCAGCCACCCCTTCACGCCGAAGTAGGTGTCGCGCAGGGCGCGCTGCTCCGGGGTCATGGCCGCCTCGCGCTCCACGGTCTCCACGAAGCCGGGGAAATACTTCATCATCTCGCGGAGCGCCCGCCCGCGATGGCTGCGCTCGTTCTTCTGCTCCGGGCTCATGGCGGCTGCGGAGAGTTTCAGCTCGGGGTCGAAAAAGAGGGGATCGTAGCCGAAGCCGCCCGTTCCGGACGGTTCATGCGCCACGCGTCCGAACCAGACGCCGTGGAAGACCAGCTCGTGCCCGTCCGGCGCATGGACCACCAGGGCGGAGATGAACTTGCAGGCGCGCTTGTCGTCGGGGACGTCACGCATGGCTTCCAGCAGCTTGGCGTTGTTGTCCGCGTCCGTGGCTTTCTCGCCCGCATACCGGGCGGAATGCACGCCGGGCTCGCCTTCCAGGGCGTCCACCACAAGGCCGGAGTCGTCCGCCAGGGCAATGAGCCCGGTGGCTTCGCTCACGGCCACGGCTTTCAGCCGGGCGTTGTCCTCGAAGGTTGCGCCCGTCTCCTCGACCTCCCCGATCCAGGGAAACTGGTCGAGGCCGAGCACCTCGATGTTCTGGCCTTCCAACATTGCCTGAAGCTCGCGCACCTTGCCCTGGTTGCGCGTGGCCAGTACGACCTTCGTCACTTACGCACCTTCCTTGCGGTCTGGAGTATTTCCCGATGTCTCACCCGCGCCTTCAGGACCCCGAATCCACAGGGAATCGTGCCGTGGCGCGGTCTGCTCTTCCATGCCGGAGTCTTCGGCGGCCATGAGCGGAGCGAGCACCAGGCGCACGCGGGTGCCCTTGCCCAGTTCGCTCTCCAGTTCCACCGAGCCGCCCGCCTCGTCCAGAATCTTCTTGGTCATGGCCAGGCCCAGGCCCGAGCCTTTGTCCTTGGTGGAGAAAAACGGATTGAACACCTGGTCCAGGTTCTCGGGCGGGATGCCCCGGCCCGTGTCCGACAGTTCAAGCACCAGATTGTCGCCGCGCATGAAGCAGCTAAGCTTCAGGCTGCCGCCGTCCGGCATGGCTTCCATGGAGTTCTTGACCATGTTGATGATGCACTGCTTGAAGAGCTCCGGGTCGCCTTTGGCCATGGGCAGCCCCGGCGGGGTTTCCACGGTGACCTCGATGCCCTGCTTCTGGCAGCCCAGGGCCATGAGGTCCATGGTCTGTCGGGCCGTGTCGCCCAGGTCCACCCGTCCCTCGAGCCCCTGAGTGGGGCGAGCGAAGTTGACCAGGCTTTTCAGGATCTTGTCCAGGCGGCTGGACTCTTCCAGGATGATCGAGACCTTGGTGCGGGCCTTCTCGTCCAGTGAGCCGGAGCGCAGGAGCGAATTGGCGAACCCGGCGATGGCGAACAGCGGATTGCGTATCTCGTGGGCCACGTAGGTGGACAACTCCCCCACGGCGGCCAGCTTCTCCGACTGCTGCAGGCGGCGTTCGATGTAGGTGCCCTGGGTGATGTCGCGGCGCAGCACCACCACGTTGGCCAGCGCGCCGTCCGTGCCCAGCACCGGATAGATGTACACCCGGAAATATTGCAGGCGGCCCTTGTCGTCCACCGCGGTATGGACCTGCTCGCTCTTGCCTCCCGTGCGGACCTTCTCCCACAGGCTCACGTCGCCCTCGGGCTCGCAGATGCCCTTGAATCCGGCCAGGGCCTCCCAACAGGGCTTTCCCAGGTAGTCCCGGCGCTGGCCTCCCAGACGGTCCACCACTGCTCTGTTGACGTCGACCACGCAGGACGTGCCGTCGAGAATGACGATGTCGTCTGGTATCTGATCGATCACGGAGGAAAGCAGCGTGCGCTCCCGGGCCAGATCGAGAGCGCAGGCGGCGTCCTGGGGGCGGATAGAAGCATCGTTCATTGCTATTTCTCTAACCGCTTCGCAACCGGAGTCAAAGACAATTTACCGTAACACGCCGTCTCATGGCTTGCGCGGCGAGGACACCGCGATGCCCCTCTCTCGCAGCATCCTGTCCACTGTCATGTGGATGTCCGAGGAGGTCGACGCTGCGTTGTCCAGATCGTCCACCCAGAACAGCAGCTTGAAGGTGAGCGCGGTATCGCCGAACGCCGTGAACTGCGCGCTGGGTTTGGGCTGGGTCAGCACGTTGGGGTGGTTTTTGGCGGCTTCCAGCAGCAGGGCGTGCACCGCGGCCGTGTCCGAGCCGTAGACCACGCCGACCTCCAGGGAGCGCCGCACGCGCCGGTTCTTGTGGGACCAGTTGACGATCCTCTGGGTGATGAGGTCCGAGTTGGGCACGAAGAGCGTGGCGTTGTCGAAGGTCTGCACCACGGTGTTGCGGATGTTCACCCGCTGCACCGAGCCCCAGGTCTCGCCGATCTGGAGCACGTCCCCGGCCTGCACCGAGCGCCCGAACAGCAGGATGAGGCCCGAGATGAAGTTGTTGATGATGTTCTGCATGCCGAAACCGATGCCCACGGACAGCCCGCCCGCCACCACCGCGAGGCTCGTGAAGCTCGCGCCCACCATGCGCAGGCTGATGAGCACGTACAGCCCCCAGACCACATAGGTGGAGATGGTCTCCAGAAGGTTCAGGACGCCGCGCTCCAGGTCCGGGCGTCGCGACGGCAGCTCGGCTATCAGGCGGTCGGCCACGCGGGTCGCCGCGCGGGCCAGGTAGAAGCCGATGAAGATGACCGACAGGCGGGTCAGGTCCAGGCTGAAGTCTTCGCCGCCCAGGTCCGCCCCGGCCAGGGACCAGAACACGCTGCGCCCGCCCATGGCCATGGACAGCCAGAACAGGAAGGCCGCAGCCATGGCGATGGCCGTGAAGGGCAGGGCCAGCCCCCCCACGAAACTGCGCACGGCCTCCCCGGTCAGGTCCACGGCCGGGCGGGAAACGGCCCTGGCCACCAGCCCGTACAGGCCGAGTCCCGCCTGCAAAAACACCAGCAGCAGAAACCAGCCCATGGCCGCCAGGAGCGTCAGGTTCACCCAGCCGAGCAGCGCGGGCAGGCACAGCAGCGGGTAGATCCATCCCCCTGCGGCGGCCACGCGCGAGACCAGGTCCGGGGTCGCCGGAGTTGTGGCGTCCCGGGACGGCGCGTCGGTCGGCACGGCGCAGGAGCCGGATTCGATGGACTGCGCGGATTCCTGAGATACTGAAGACGACGCAGCCACCCCGGAGGATTTACGCCGCACCAGCCATCCCGCGGCGAACAAGGCCAGCACCCACACGCCGCCGCGAAGGGCCTCGGGCAGCCAGGGCATCTGCAGCAGCACGGCCACGGCGAACATCCACCAGGCTGAGGCCGCGGGATTCACTGCCGGTGCGGCCTCCCCGGCCTGCATGCGGCGCAGGAACCAGGAAATGCCCAGGACGCCCCGGGCCAGGAGGATTTCGGCCACGGCGCTGGTCTCGGCGCGCACCAGCACGAAGGCCGCGCCGCCCGTGGCCCACAGGGTGGACACGCCAAGTCCCATCCAGGCCAGGCTCCCCAGGGGCTGGGTAACCTTGAAGCCGGGATAGCGGGCCTCCAGGCGCTTGAGCCCCACCGCCGACCCCAGGGCCAGAAGCGCCGCCAGCCCCAAAAGCCGCGCAACCACATCCCCCAGGTTGGCGTCCCCGGCGTCGAAGAGCGTGGTGTACATGGACACCAGCCGGGGCAGGTCGGTCAGGCGCTGTGCGGCCTCCTTCCAGGCGGCCACGGACAGGAAACCCTTGCCGGGCGTGAGGTAATAGTCCTTCCAGGCGCGGGGGATGCGCTCGGTGATGGTCTGTGAGAGCTTGCCGATGCCCGACTGGATGTCGCGGGTGGGATTCAGGCCCTGGTCCAGCACGGTCTTCACCCGTCCCAGCTTGGCCTTCAGCTTTCGCAGGTCCCCCAGAAAATCCCCCAGAGCCTTGTTGATCTCCTGGGAGGGGCCGTCCGTGGACTGGCGGGCGAATTCGTTCTCAAGCTCGGTCAGGCGCTCCTGGAAATGCTTCATGTCCGTGTCGGCCTTGCTGAAGGGCTGGGTCACGGCGTCCACGCGCGCCTTGAGAATCTCGAGCCCGGCCAGCACGGCCCGAAGCTCCATGGGGCTCGACCCGGACACCCGCGCCAGCACCATGAGCTCGTCCAGCTTCTTGCGCAGCGCCGCCAGATCCTGGCGGGTCTGCTTCACCATGCCCGGCAGGTTCTGGGACACGCCGTCCACGTAGTCTATCTGGTACTGGAGTTCCTCGTAGTTGCGCTGGAGCATGAGCTTCCAGCTGTCGGGCTCCTCGGCGGACGCGGCTGTGGCGGACAAGGACAGAAACAACACACAGGCAAAGAGGCGACGTATCATGTAAGGCCCTCACGGGGGGATTTGTCTTTCAAGCGATTCCTGATAGCGTGCGGACAACATGACCGCAAGAAACTTGACTACACCCATTTACACCATTTCCCTGGGCTGCCCCAAGAACCTGGTGGATTCCGAGTACCTGCTGGGCGGACTGCCCGGCATCGCCAAACCGGTGGACCGTCCCGAGGACGCCGCGGTGGTCCTGGTGAACACCTGCGGCTTCATCCGGCCCGCCGTGGAGGAGTCCCTGGCCGAAATCCTGGACGCGGCCAAGGCCATCCGCGACATATCCCCCAAGCCGCTCCTGGTGGTGGCCGGATGCCTGGTGAGCCGCTACGGCGAGGACCTCAAATCCGGCCTGCCCGAGGTGGACCTGTGGCTCTCCACCCACGAGCTGCCGGACTGGCCCGCCAAGATCGCCCTGGCCATGGGCCGCGCCGCCAACGCCGCCCCCTCGCGCATCTTCTCGAGCCCGCCCGGCTACGCCTATCTCAAGATAAGCGAGGGCTGCCGCCACGCCTGCCGCTTCTGCACCATCCCCTCCATCCGGGGAAAGCTGAAAAGCCGCCCGGTTACTGATCTGGTGGATGAAGCCAAGGCCGTGCTGGCCTCCGGGCGCAAGGAACTCATCCTCGTGGCCCAGGACCTGACCGCCTACGGCCAGGACTTCGCCGACCCCTCCAGCCTGCGCCAACTGCTGGAGAACCTGCTGCCGCTCTCCGGCCTTGAGCGCCTGCGCCTGCTCTACCTCTACCCCGCCGGGCTGACCCCGGAGCTGCTGGACTTCATGGCCTCGGCCGGCGCGCCGCTGCTCCCCTACTTCGACATCCCGCTCCAGCACGCCCACCCGGACATCCTCAAATCCATGGGACGCCCCTTCGCCAAGGACCCGCGCCGCGTGATCGACCTGGTACGCTCGCGCTTTCCCGAAGCAGCCATGCGCACAAGCCTCATCGTCGGCTATCCCGGCGAAAAGCCCGCGCATTTCAACTATCTGCTGAACTTCATCCGCGAGGTGCGCTTCCAGCACCTGGGCGTGTTCGCATTCCAGGCCGAAGACGGCACGCCCGCCGCCTCCATGCCCGGACAGGTCGGCCCCAAGACCCGCCAGAAACGCCGCGAAGCCATCATGGCCGCACAGGCCGAAATCTCCGAGGAATGGCTCTCCGGCTTCGAAGGGCGCACCATGGACGTGCTGGTGGACGCGCCGCATCCCGAATGGCCCGGCCTGCACGTGGGGCGTACCTGGTTCCAGTCGCCCGAGATCGACGGCGTCACCTACGTGTCCGGACCCGGCGTCAAGCCCGGAGCCATGGTCAAGGCCGTGATCGAAGAGACGAAAACCTACGATTTGGTGGGATTGGTCGGATAAGACTGGGACTCCGTCCCAGACCCTGCCAGGGCTCTGCCCTGGACCCGCCAGGGGAGAAGCCTCCCCTGGACCCGGCTCTCCGCTTCGCGGGCAGCACCGGTCCGTTTCAAATTCACGCAGAAGAAAGCCCTGAAGCGCGCAAAGCCGCGCTTCAGGGCTTTCTTCTTATCTCAAGATCGAGGTTCTTGACGGCGGCTGGGGCTGGCGGCTGTCACGGT
>JBKICU010000048.1:59589-126328 GCA_046566965.1 Acidobacteriota bacterium | reverse complement strand
GAGAACGGCCAGGCTGCCGAAGACCTCTTGCTGTAAGACGAAAACTGTCTCCTGCCTGCCTCTGTCTGCCTTGGGTGGCCGTCCGGGTTAATCGCCTGGGCGGCCATTCCGGTTTTCAAAGGCCGGGAGATTCGGCAAAGTGTCTCCGCACTTCCCCCTGGCCGACCTCTCGCGAGAAAATCCGGAAATTCCCGGTTTCCTTCCTGATGCGCCCCGCCACCAGCGCCGGGTGAATCTGCAAATCCCAGGCGAGCTTCTTCACGTTCGCAAGCGACCGCACACGCTTGAGCGGGCTCGCCTCCCATGCCTCAGAAGGGATCAGGGCTTCCTGAGCCGCCAGGTCGGCGGTCTGTTCCCTCTCGTCGCCGGGCGCAAGATCCAGGTCGTCCACAATGACAGCTCCAGGCTCGGAGCCCAGGTGCCCAAGCATCACGTGCGCCAGTTCGTGCAGCAAAGTGAACCAGAAGTAGTCGATGCGGTCGTGGCGTAGCGTGAGGGCCACCACGGGGCGTCCGTCTTTCAGGGTGAAGGCCGCGCCGTCCAGGTAGGTGCGGTTGAAATGGCGCACCACCACCATGCCGATGCCCTTGGCCTTGAGGTGCTCCACGGCCTGTCTCGGGCCGTCGTGCAACAGGCTCAGGCGGGCGATTCGTTGAAGGAAATCCGCGTCAATGCCGGTGAAGGGGACGATTGGCCTGTCCTGGTTTGCAGCCGCCTTGGCGCACAACAGCCATGCCTGTACCGCATAGGGGTCGTCCTTGCCGCTACGCCGGATACTTTGACGGAAATTGGCAGCATGGCCGAAGCATGAATCACTGCCGGAACGCACGATGACATCGCGTATGATTTCTTCCGGCTGCGTCTTCGCGTCGAATCCCAGTACCAAACCGAATTTGACGATCTCCTTGACTGGAAAACGCGAGTAGTCCACCTCGTCGCCTTCGCATCCGAGGTTCTGGTATTCGCGAGCAAGAATCTCAATGGGGATGCCCAGTCCCTTGGATAGGGCGCGGACCATGGCCAGGGTCAAAGGGCGTTTGCGATTGAGCACTTCCGACACGCGCGCTTTGGAACCGATGAACGGCGCAAGGTCTCCGGGCTTCATCCCCTTTTGTTGCATCATGAAGGTGATCGCCTCGATGGGGTCGGCAGGGGGGACGGTGTGATGCCTGCCCTCATACACTTCAACGAGAGTAATCAGGACGTCCAGCTCGTCGCCGTCAGCAGTTCCGGTCTCCGTCCCCCACAAGTTGTCGATGCGAGAGAGGGCGGCATGGTAGTCGGCATCGGTCCTAATGGGACGGATGTTCATATGCCACCTCCGCAGGGTTGATTTTGTCGTATTCCTGGTGCGTTCCGAACCAGATCGTCAGCACTGCCTGACGCTGGAAATCCACCCCGGCGACAAGCCGGAAATGATTGCCCTTGATGTTGAACACCACCCGATCCTTTTTCACCAAATCCGCGCTGCCGAAAGCTGATTTCAAGTCCGGGAAGTGCTTGAAGTCCCGGCTTTGAATGATTTCCACCCAAGCCTGCAACGCCCCGGATGCCTTGGGGTATTTCTCGCGCCACAGGTTGATGGTGCTTTTGGCAATTACTCGCACGGAAACAAGATAATTATTCCCAGAAAAATGTCAATAAGAAGTGTTCCAATATGGAAACCGTAAGAACGCAAGAGGATTAACCCGTGTGCTTGATCTGAGGTGCTTGGGCGACAAACAATCAAAAGCCGCCCGGATTTACCATCCGGGCGGCCTTTCGATTCGGTCCTATCGCCCCCGTCTGCCTTGCGGCAGCGCCGCCTGCGCGCCGCCTTGCGAGTTCATGGCCACCACCAGGTCGCTCAGCACCCGCGCCTGTTCGGACATGTCCTCCACCGCCTCGGCGGAGCGGCGCATGTTGTCTTCGGTTTCCGAGGTGATCTGGGCGATCTCGTCGATGCTGTGGTTGATTTCACGGCTGGCCGAGGATTGTTCCTCGGAGGCTTTGGCGATGGCCCGCACCTGCGTTTCCACCAGCCGGACCTGCTCGAGTATGCCGGCCAGGGCACGGCCGGACTCCCCGGCCAGTTCGTTGGCCGTATCGATGGTCTGCGCGGCGGCGTCCACGCTGGCGATGCTCTTGCTTGTGCCCTGCTGGATGTCCTGGATGGCCGTTCCCACTTCCCGCGTGGCGTTCATGGTCTTTTCGGCCAGCTTTCGCACCTCGTCGGCCACCACGGCGAAGCCGCGTCCGGCGTCGCCCGCGCGGGCGGCCTCGATGGCCGCGTTCAGGGCCAGGAGGTTGGTCTGGTCCGCGATGTCGGAGATCACGTTCATGATGCGCCCGATGCCTTCGGCCTGCTTGCCCAGTTCGCCCATGTCCCCCTTGAGGGACAGGGCCTGCTCCCGCACCTGGGCGATGCTGTCCGAGGCTCTGGTGACCAGCTCGGCTCCCGCGCCTGCCTGGGTCCTGGCCTTGTCGGTGGAGTCGGCGGCTTCCGCGGCGTTGGCGGCCACGGCCCCCACGGTGGCGTTCACGTGGTCCATGGCGGCCACGGTGTCGCGCACCCGCGCGGACTGGACCTGGCTGCCGTTGCGGGCCTGGTCCACCAGGGAGAGCAGGGTGTCGGTGGCGGAGGCGACAACGGAGACCACGTTCTCGATGCTTCGGGCGGCCTCGGCCATGCCTTCGGCCTTGGCGTTCTCGGCCATCAGGGTTGCGGCCTTGGCCTGTTCGGTGGCTTCCTTGGCGCGGCGGGCTTCGTCGGCGGCTTCGGTGGTCTTGCGGTCTGCCTCGGCGATTTTTGACTTCAACGTGGCGACCATGGTTTCGATGTTGCCGCCAAGCAGGGCGAATTCGTCGTTGCCCTGGCGGTCCAGTCTGGCGTCCAGCTCTCCGGAGCTCACGGCGTTGGAAAAGCCGATGATCCGCTTCATGGGGCGCGATATGGACAGGATGGAGAAGAGCCCGCTGAGGATGCCGATGACCAGTCCTCCGATCAGGGAGATGACCTGCATGGTGTGCATGGTGCTTGTGATTTCGGCCATGGAAACGCCTTTGTCCGCGATCATCTTGCGGCCGACCTGTTGGATGACGGTGAGGGACTTCTCATAGTTATGGAACTCGTCTTTCCTGACCGCGATGTCGTCGTTGGCCTGCTGCGGCGTGATCTGGCCTTTTTTCCCGGCGATGAGGTCCTGGAGATACGCGGTGACGAAGGTGTTGTATGTGGTGAAGCTGTCGAGCACCGCCCGGGCTGTTCTCCGGTCGGTTTCGCCAAGTTCCCGGTCAGCCGCCACGTGGGACGACAACTCGCTTGCTGCCTTCATGAGATTCTCAGCATCGGCGCGGAGTTGTGCGTAATAGGTCTTTTGCTTGCCGGGATTGCCGATATTGAGAAGGATGTCTTTTTCAGCGCGCCTGTAGCTTTGCCCGAGCAGCAGGATGTCCTGGGTGGTATTCATCACGGGGAGGTCCTCGTTCATGAGTTCCTCCATCTCGTCGCCCTGGCGTCCGGAATACAAGCCGCTGAGCAGGTTGCTCGCCACTATGATCAGGATGAGGGTCGAAAAGCCGACGATCAGCTTGTTCCTGACTGATAACATGGACGCTCCTCCCTTGTGGGGTTGTCCTGGAGTGCAAGCAACAGAACCTGAAGGCACTGCCGCGATGATTTGCGGTCTGTGAGGATTGGGCACAATAGATAGCAGCACGAAATGATCCTGACAAGAAAATTGGGCGGATGAAATAATGAGCAACAAAAGAGAGCGCGAGGAGACGGGGCTGAAAGAGCGTCGAGGGGCAGGTGGAGACGCACTTTGCTCTGTGCGGACGGACGATACAGGACGGTCTTGGATGAAGGGCCGCCCGGACGGAGTGTCCGGACGGCCCTTTGTCTATTTGAACATGCGCCTGCGGTACACGTGGACGTGCCGCAACAGGAGCGCAACGAAGGTTCCCCCGGCCAGGTAGTGGATCCGCTCGCTCTTGAAGGCCAGGGCGGTCAGAGCCGTGCCCAGACTTATGAGCATGCCTTTTTTCACGGTCTTCATGGCAGGCCAGGGGATGTTGACCCCTTTGGCCAGTTCCGACACGCGCGCCAAACCCGTACCAAGGGGGCTGGCGGCAGGGTGTGCCTCCTGCGTCGCGTGCATTTCGCTCGCCATGTGCGTCTCCAGAACCTTGCGCACGGCCGCATCGCGTTTCGGGCTGGACTGCCAGGTGACGAGCAGGCTGCCGCTGCGCGGGTTGTATTCCATGCAGGAGCCCGCTGCCGCCTTGTCCAGGGCCGTGCGGATGGTGTCCTGGGTCTTGTGGGCGAGATGCTGGGGCAGCCGTACGCGGATCCGTCCGGGAAGAACGCTTTCAAGCATGTCATTGCTCCTTGTGGTCGCCGCGCGGCAGGGCTCGCCGCGCCTTGAGCGGGCGAAGCGCATTGACCGCTGCGGCGATGGTCGCGCCGTTGTGCATCAGTGCCGACAACTGCGGCGTGAGCCGTCCGATGAGGCCTCCGGCCAGCAGTATCGTGTTTACTCCCACTATGAGCAGATAGTTGTTCTTGATGCGTTTGAGGGCCGCCTGGGCCAGTGCCCGGCTGCGGGCCAGGGCGGTCAGGTCGCCGGTGGTGAGCACCACGTCGGCCACCTCGCGGGTGACGTCCGCTCCCTGGTGCATGGATATGCCCACCGAGGCGCGCGCCAGTGCCGGGGCGTCGTTCATGCCGTCGCCCACCATGGCCACGGTGTGGCCTTCGGCCAGGAGCTTCTCGATGACCCGGTGCTTCTCGTCGGGCAGCACCTGGGCGATCCATTCGGTGATGCCGATCTGCCTGGCGATGCGGGCGGCCATGCCGTCCAGGTCGCCGGTGAGCATGATGATGCGCTTGATGCCGGAGTCGCGCAGCTGGCGGATGGCCAGGGCGGCTTCGGGGCGCAGCGGGTCGTCCAGGCTGATGATCCCCGCCAGGTCGTCCCCGATGGCCAGATAGAGCAGCGAATGCCCTTCCTCGGCCAGGTTGGCGGCCACTGCGGCGGCCTCGCCCAGGGGGATCTTTTCGTCCTCGTGGATGAAGTGGCGGCTGCCGAGCATGACGCGCTTGCCCTTGAGCCAGCTGGCCACGCCGTGAGCGGCCACATATTCCACGCGGGCGTGCTCCTCCTGGTGGATGATGTCCTCGATCTTTGCCTGCTTCACCACGGCCCGGGCCACGGGATGGGGGAAGTGCTCCTCCAGGCAGGCGGCCACGCGCAGGACGTCCTCGCGCGAGTAGCCCGAGAACGGGATGACGTCGCGGACGGTGGGTTCGGCCATGGTCAGGGTGCCGGTCTTGTCGAACACGAACACGTCGGCCTTGGCCAGGTTCTCCAGCGGCTGCCCGCCCTTGACCACCACGCCCTCGGAGGCCATCTGGCGCATGGCGGCCAGAACGGCCAGGGGCGTGGCCAGCTTGATGGCGCAGGAGTAGTCCACCAGCAGCACCGAGGCGGCCCGCCTGGGGTCGCGCGTGGCGGCATAGACCGCGCCGGAGAGCCCCAGCGAGAAGGGAACCAGGTTCCCTGCCAGCTTCTCGGCCTGGCTCTGCACCCCGGCCTTGCTCTTCTCGGCCTGTTCCACCAGCGACAGCATGCGCCGCCAGCGGGTGGCGTCGGCCGAGCCGGTGGCCTTGACCACCACCTCGCCTTCCTCCACCACGGTACCCGCGAACACGGCGGAGCCGGGACGCTTGGGCACGCCGCTGACCTCGCCGGTCATGGCGCTCTGGTTCACCAGGGCTTCGCCCTCTTCCACGACGCCGTCCACGGGAGCCACCGCGCCCTGGCGGATGACCACCATTTCGCCGGGCTTCACGGAGCGGGCATCCACCTGCTCTTCCTCGGACCCCCTGCGCACCCAGGCCCAGACGGTCTGGGAGGCCAGGGTGGCGGCCAGGCTCTCCTCGGAGCGTTTGCGGGTCCATTGTTCCAGGAATTCGCCCGCGGAAAGGAGCAGGGTGATGGTGCCAAGCGACTTGAAGTCGCGGCGGATGAAGCAGATGGCCAGGGCCGTGGCGTCCAGCACATCGACCGAGAGCTTGCCCGACGTGAGCGAAACGAGTCCGCGCCACAGCCGGGGCAGAGCGCTTCTGAAAGACAGGGCCAGTTGCAGGAAGGGAGGCAGGACGGGGCGCATGATCACGGGGGCCAGGATGCCCATGAGGCTCTGGCCCTTCTGGCCGTGTTCGTTTCCCGGCTCGACGCAGGGCCCTCCCCGGGTATGGCAGGCGCCCATTGGCTCGGCCGGTTCCAGGAGCTCGCCCGTCAGCGGACTTTCGGTCCCGGAGGCAGCGGTCGCCTGCGACGCCTTGGGCGCGCCGCGCCCGCGCCGTGTACCGGCTCTGCCTTTGGGAGAGGCGGCGGGCTTGGTCCCGGCTTCGCCCGCGAAGGTGCGCAGAATCGCCTCACGCATGTCAGCGCGGGGTGCGTAATGAACAAGCACCGAACCGCTGCGCGGGTTCACCTCGACAGAGTCCACGCCCTCCAGGGCGCGCGCCTGATCCAGGCGTGAGGCAAGCTGCCCGGCAAGGGCTGGGGGGGAATAGCGGAGCCTCAGCCTGCCGGGCGTATCATGTGCGACGCGGGGATTCACGACTGCTTGGTCTCCTCGGCGGGAGCTGCCTGAGCCGCAGCCGTATCGCGGTTCTTGCGGGCCTGTTCGGCCTCGGCAATCAGGTCTTCCATGTTTTCCTTGGCCTGATCGACCACGCCCAGGATCTTGTCCTTCAGGTTGAGGCCTCCGGCCATCACGTCGGCAAGCAGGGGTTTGAGGCTGGAGTCGCCGCGGGTGAGGGCGTACACGGCCAGGGCGCCGAGGGCTGCGCCGCCGACGAAAAGCAGCGCACCTTTGGAATTGGTGTTCATGGTGTCCTCCTGAGATGATTGACATAGAGCATGTGCTTGCTTGCTGCTCCATTGTCAACAGAATGAAACGTAATCGTCATTGTGATGAGCTTCCGGGGGATTCCTTGAGGGCGGCGAGCAGCTTGGCGAGCAATTGGTCCTGGCCCAGGGTCTGGGCCAGGTCGCAGGTCAGCAGGTGGCGGGGATAGTTGGCGCGGGGGATGCCCCGGCAACGGCACAGGCGTTCGCGCAGGCCCTGCCAGTGCCTGGTGAGGCGTTCCTGTCCTGCCGCGCCGACCAGGCAGCCGGGCATCAGGACGAAGCGGCCGTCGCCAGGATCGCACAGGGCGTCGTAGCCGGGCCATTCCTGTGCGGACGCCACGGCCATGACCTTGTGGCCGCTCTTGTCGCGCAGGGCGCAAAGGGCCTGCGCCCGGTGCTCCTCGGGCACGAGCCGGGCCTGGACCGAGGTGGCGGTCAGGAACAGCCCGATCACCGGAGGGCCTTGCGGCGGGTCGCATGGGTTCCGTTCCTCCTGGCGGGCCAGGGTGTCGCGGAAGATCTGGTAGTAGCGGTTGGCGGTGTTGCGGTTGACGCAAAGCGCCTTGGCGGACTGGCTGGCGGTGTCGCCCCTGACGAAAGCCCGAGCCATCTTCAGCAGCATGGCCTGGTCGATCTTGGCATGGGCGGCATAGGGGTTCTTGCGCGAGGCGGCGGGCGGATGTTTTTCGAAGGGAGTGGTGGTCATGCAACGGAACCTTTGCGATTTTGATTCTCGTTATCAGTTGATGCGGTCAACGTAAAGGGGTGTGGCACGATCGGTCCACTCGATGAGAAGACGTTCGCGACGCATCGACTGGGACGTGCCCCGGCATGCGTTTCAAGGCTGGACGCCCGGACGTCGCGCGTTTATCGTGCACGCAGCACATTGATATCCGGAGAAGCCCGACAATGGACCAGATAGCCCCCCTGTTCGAGAAGGAACGCCAGGTCGTCGAAAAGGCCAGGCAGGCGCTTGCCGTGCAGGAGCCTGGCGGCGTGGTCCCGATGGCGTCTTTTGAGGAGCTTCTGTCCGAGTACGAGCTGCTTCTGGGGCGCGCCGGGCGCGTGGCGGATCTGGCCAACCAGGTGCAGATGGACCTGGAGGCGGCCATGTCCCAGGTGGCGCAACTCTCCCAGGTGGACGGCCTTACCGGGGCGCTGAACCGCCGCGCCTTCGAAAAGCTCCTCTCGCGCGACTGGGCACAGGCCCAGCGTGAAGGAACGCTCGTGTCGCTGCTGGTGGTCAACGTGGACACCTTCAGGGCCTTCAACGACATCTACGGTTCCCTGGCCGCCGACGACTGCCTGAAGGCCGTGGCCCAGGCGCTCATGCGCAGCCTCTACCGCGAGGTTGACGCGGTGGGACGCATGGAAGGCGACACCTTTGCGGCCCTGCTGCCGGGCACCGACGCCGACGGGGCTACCCTGGTGGCCGAGCGCATCGTGGGCGAAGTCGCGCGGCTGGAAATAGCACACCTGGAATCTCCGCATGGGGGAGTGGTCACCGTGAGCGTGGGGCTTTCCACCGTGACCCCCAAGCGTGGTGACGCCCCCATGGTGCTGGTGCGCCTGGCCCAGGCCGCCCTTGGCGACGCCAAGGCCCGGGGACGAAACACCGCAGTCTATTTCTCTCCGGAGTAACGGCGGGCTCCGTGTCCCGGAACGGCATGTCCTTCCGGAATACAGGCGGGTTCCCCTTCGTTTCCTATTTCACGAGTCCCGCTGGACGGTGGTGCGCCATTGCGCCGGAGTTCCCGTTCCGGCCGCCTCCCGGCGTGAAGCACGCTCGAGACCCGCATCCCCGGCCGGCAAGGCGCAAAGTCGGCCCGGCCGCGAAGACCCGGCCAACGAGTCACGGCCGGGCTTTCCCTGGGAATGCGCCAGGGGACCGCTCGCAAACAGAACCACGTATCCTCCCGATCTCACGCGATATGTCGCGAGGCCTTCGCGCAACCGTCATAATTCCCGCCTACCTATTCTTTCGCCACACGGGCTGAGTTCTCCGGTCTCCGCATTTCGGGCGGGAAGAATGAAACCCGTGGCTGGCCCCATGTCTCTGGTCATCATGTGGGTTGTTTTCAGAAACATGTTGAAGCTGATTATCATTTTCAGTAACTAGGCCCTACCCCACCAGGGAAACCTGGAATGTCCGGAGAGGTCTTGAGATTTACGGAGGATTTTCCAATGCATCTGTTCAAGGAAATGTCCCTGGCCCTGTTCATGAGCCTCAGCATCCAGGGCGTACTGTACCTGTACTGTCTCGAAACCCTCGCCAGATAACCGTTCAGGCAATTCCCGAAAAGCCCCCTTCCCTCCACCAGCAGGCCCGGAACCGCACCCACGGTTCCGGGCCTCGCTGGTTTCAGGGGATTCGCAGTTTCCCCGCGAGTTCCCTGCACACGCGGTTCGTGACGCAGGAGAGTGTCGATGGTTCACGCCCTGGGTGCGTTCGACGCCTGACAAGCGAGCTCACACGTTGATGGGCGCTCATCTGCCTCCTTCCTGCAACCCCTCCCTGGAACCCAATGGAATCTACATTTGTGTAGGTGTCCTTGCGTTTTTGTATGCTTTCGCTCCGAAAATGCGTTGCCCGTCAATAATTAGTCAATAAAATCGTTATATTATGGCATGGCACGGGAATTGGAAGTAGGCTTGTGACCACGTGCAGTTCACCCTGGCCGGGGCGCGTAAAAGAAGCGCCGCCCGGCCGGACAAAACAGGAGGCCGACATGAACAGCATCAGCGCCAGATTCGCCGCGACAATGTTCACAACCCTGGTCGTCAGCCTCGCCATCCAGGCCGGTTATTACCTGTGCTGCCTGAAGAGCCTGGCCCTGTAACACGCTGATTTCAGAAGAGGCTCACCGTGTCCGACCATATCTTCGAAGAACGCAGGGACCAGATCCACGTGAAGGGCGACGGCCCCTTCAAGCTGGCCTGCAACCGCGACTCCCTGGCCGGAGCTGTCAGCCAGAGGGCCTGCGTGTTCTGCGGCTCGCGGGTGGTGCTCTACCCCATCGCGGACGCCCTGCACCTGGTGCACGGCCCCATCGGCTGCGCGGCCTACACCTGGGACATCCGGGGCGCGCTGTCCTCCGGGCCTGAGCTGCACCGTCTGTCCTTCTCCACGGACCTCCAGGAGACCGACGTCATCTTCGGCGGCGAGAAGAAGCTGTATGCGGCGCTCATCGAGCTGATCGACCGCCACCAGCCCAAGGCCGCCTTCGTGTACTCCACCTGCATCGTGGGCATCATCGGCGACGACCTCCAGGCCGTCTGCAAGAAGGTGGCCGCCGAAAAGGGCATCCCGGTGATCCCGGTGCAGTCCGAAGGCTTCAAGGGCAACAAGCGCGAGGGCTATCTGGCCGCGTGCAAGGCCATGTTCACTCTGGTGGGCACGGGCGACACGTCGGACGTCTCGCCCTTGTCCGTGAACATCCTGGGCGACTTCAACCTGGCGGGCGAGATCTGGATCATCCGCGAATACTTCGAGCGCATGGGCATCCAGTGCGTGGCCAACATCACCGGCGACGGCCGCGTGGGCGACATCGCCAAGGCCCACGGCGCGGCGCTGAACGTGGTGCAGTGCTCGGGCTCCACCATGGATCTGGCCAAGATGATGAAGGACACATACGGCACCCCCTTCGTCAAGGTCTCCTATTTCGGCATCGAGGACATGGCCGAGGCCCTGTACACCGTGGCCCGCTTCTTCAAGGACAAGGACCCGGACATGCTGGCCCGCACCCAGGCCCTGGTGAAGGAAGAGCTGGCCGTGCTGTACCCCAGGCTGGCGGGCTTCCGGAAGGATCTGGAAGGCAAGAAGGCCGCCATCTACGTGGGCGGCGCGTTCAAGGCCTTCTCGCTCATCAAGGCGTTCCGCCACCTGGGCATGTCCGTGGTGATCGCCGGTTCCCAGACCGGCACTCCCGAGGATTACGAGGAGCTGGCCTCCATCTGCGACCCCGGCACCATCATCGTGGACGACGCCAACCCCCTGGAGTTGTCGGCCTTCCTCAAGGAGAAGGACGTGGACATCTTCGTGGGCGGCGTGAAGGAGCGCCCCATCGCCTACAAGCTGGGCGTGGGGTTCTGCGACCACAACCACGAGCGCAAGGAAGCCCTGGAAGGCTTCGTGGGCATGTACAACTTCGCCCTGGAAGTGCACCGCACGGTCATGAGCCCGGTGTGGCGCTTCGTCCCCCGGCGCACGGGTCCGGTCCTGGCGGCGAGCCGGGACGATCTGCCCAAGGAGTGCGTGTTATGAGCTGCCCCGCAAACTTCGCCGACACCGGCGACAAGGCCGTGTGCGCGACGGGCGATAACGCCGCCGCAGTCGCCGAGGCTTCTCCCGCGACCGCCAGCGCCAAGCCCATCACGCCCAAACTCAAGGCCGAACCCTTCGTGTCCACCACCAACGCCTGCAAGCTGTGCAAGCCCCTGGGCGCGACCCTGGTGTTCAAGGGCATCGAGGGCGGCGTGCCTTTCCTGCACGGCTCCCAGGGCTGCGCCACCTACATGCGCCGCTACATCATCAGCCACTTCCGCGAGCCCATGGACATCGCCTCCAGCTCGCTCGGCGAGAAGCAGGCCATCTACGGCGGCGCGGCCAACCTGAAGAAGGGACTGCTCACCGTGATGGACAAGTACGGCGCGGGCATGATCGGCGTGGCCACCACCTGCCTCACCGAGACCATCGGCGACGACGTCCCCGGCATCCTTCTGGAATTCAAGAAAGAGTTCGCGGACCTGAACGTGGCCCCGGTGGTGCAGGTCTCCACGCCCAGCTACTCCGGCACGCACATGGAGGGCTTCACCGCCGCCGTGCGCGCCGTGGCGGACCAGCTGGCCGCGGCGGACGCGAAGACCGGGACGGTCAACTGCTTCCCCGGCTTCGTGTCCTGCGAGGACATCCGGCACCTGAAGGACGTGTTCGCGAGCTTCGGCCTGAAGGCGGCCATCCTGCCGGACTATTCCGAGACCCTGGATGGACCGGCCCTGGAAGACTACGAAAAGCTGCCCTCCGGCGGCACCCCGCTCGCGGACATCAAGGCCATGGGGGGCGCTCCGGCATCCTTCGAGTTCGGGGCTACCCTGTCCCCGCCCGCCGAGGCGGCCACCGCGGGCGGGCTCCTGGCCTCGCGCTTCGGCGTGGCGCTCCACCGCCTGGGCATGCCCATCGGGCTTCGTGAATCCGACGCCTTCTTCCAGGCCCTGGAAGCCGTGTCCTGCACGCCCACGCCCCGCCGCCACGCCCTGGAGCGCGGCCGCCTGGTGGACGCCCTGGTGGACGGCCACAAGTACGTCTCCCAGAAGCGCTGCGTGATCTACGGCGAGGAGGACCTGATCGTGGGCCTGACATCCTTCATGGCCGAGATCGGCGTGATCCCGGTGCTGGTGGCCGGCGGCGGCAAGTCGGGCCGCCTGAAGGCCGCCATCGAGGCCGCCTGCCAGGGCCTGATGCCCGAGATGCCCGAAGTGGCCGAGGGCGTGGACTTCTACGACATTGCCGACCGCGCCCGCGAACTGGCTCCGGACTTCTTCCTGGGCCACTCCAAGGGCTACCGCACGGCCCGCGAGATGAACGTCCCCCTCATCCGGGTGGGCTTTCCCATACACGACCGCTTCGGCGGCCACCGGCTGCGCCACCTCTGCTACCTGGGAGCACACGAGCTTCTGGACCGCGTGGTGAACGCCATGATCGAAAAGAAACAGTCAGATTCCGACATCGGGTACGGATACATCTAAGGAGTTTCCCATGGCCATGGACCTCTCCAAGCACCCCTGTTTCAACAAGGACGCCAAGGGCTCCTGCGCCCGCATCCACCTGCCGGTCGCGCCCAAGTGCAACATCCAGTGCAACTACTGCAACCGGAAGTACGACTGCGTGAACGAGTCGCGCCCGGGCGTCACCTCCTCCGTGCTCTCGCCCGCCCAGGCCATCAAGTACATGGAAGAGGTCATGAAGGTGGAGACGCGCCTGACCGTGGTGGGCATCGCCGGACCCGGCGACCCCATGGCCAACGCCAAGGAAACGCTCGAGACCATGCGCCGCATCAAGAACAAGTGGCCGGGCATGATCCTGTGCCTGTCCTCCAACGGCCTGGAGCTGCCCGAGCACGTGGACGAGCTGGCCGAGATCGGCGTGTCCCACGTCACCGTGACCGTGAACGCGGTGGACCCGGAGATCGCGGCAAAAATCTACTCCTGGGCGCGGGTGGGCAAGGTGCTGTACCGGGGCGCGGACGCGGCGCGCATCCTGCTGGAGAAGCAGGAGGAGTCCATCCGCCGCCTCAAGGAGAAGGACATCATCGTCAAGGTGAACACCATCATCATGCCCGGCATCAACGACCACCACATCGAGGATATCGCCAAAAAGATGAAGTCCATGGGCGTGAATCTGCTGAACTGCATGGCGCTCATCCCCAACAAGGAGACCAAGTTCGAGCTGGTTCCCGAACCCGGCAAGGCCGAAGTGGAGGCCATCCGGGCCATGGCCGAGACCTATCTTCCCCAGATGCGCCACTGCCAGCGCTGCCGCGCCGACGCCGTGGGCCTCTTGGAAAAGGACTGCTCGCGCGATTTCTCGGGGCTCATGCAGGCCTGCTCCACCATCGTGCCCGAGGTGGACGAGTCCCGCGCCTATGTGGCCGTGGCCACCATGGAGGGCATGCTGGTGAACATGCACCTGGGCGAGGCCGCAAGCTTCCAGATCTGGGGCGAGGACGGAAACGGCGGCTACAAGATGGTCGAGGACCGTCCCGCGCCGCCCACCGGCGGCGGCCCCAAGCGCTGGTACACCCTGGCCAAGTCCCTGTCGGACTGCCGCGCCGTGCTGGTGTCGGGGGTTGGCGACACGCCCCAGGCCATTCTGGAGGAAGAGGGCGTGAAGGTGGTGGCCATGTCCGGGTTCATCGCCCAGGGGCTGGACGCGGTGTACAAGACCAAAAAGTTCGACCACCTGCGCGCCAAGGGCGGCGGCGGGTGCAAGGCCGGGGGCTGCTCAGGCGGCAGCGGCGAGGGGTGCTAGCCCCGCCGTGCTGAAAAACATGAACATGTGAGGAACATGCAAAATTTGCAATAGGGAACGCCTCCGGCGGCCAAAGGGCTGCGCCCTTTGGAATCCGCAGTTATCCCGACTTGTTACCGACTCGTCCTTCTCTTCGGGTGGCGGCTGGTGATGAGTTTTGCAAGAGCCTCATGTTTTTCAGCCCGGAAAAGAGTTGGTTCTCTTAGAATGGCGGTGATGCTGATCAGGAGGAGAGGCCGGAAGATCATGTCGGCCTGCTGCAAGAAGAGAAACTGATCGATTTCAACGGGCGGTTTCCGGTTGCCGGGAGCCGCCCGCCAGTTTTGCCGCCTCAGCACTCGCGCCAGAGCGCCCGCCCGGCCCAGATTGCCCCGGCCAGGCAGCACAGCCCCAGGATGGTCACGGCCAGGGGCGCGCCCAGCCACTGGGCCAGAAGTCCCGCCAACAGCGACCCGAAAGGGGCCATGCCCATGTACAGCATGGTGTAGAGCGACATCACCCGTCCGCGCATCTCGTCGGGCGCACTCAGCTGGAGCATGGTGTTGCAGCTGGCCATGAGCGCCATGAGCGCGAACCCCGTGGGAATCAGGAACGCCCCCGCGCCCCAGAAAAAGGGCGTCTGGGCAAACAGCGTAAGCCCCGCGCCGAGCCCGGCGCAGCCCCATACCGCGATGCGGTTGAGCCCCGTGGCCTTGCTTCTCCCGGCCATCACCAGAGACCCCAAAAGGCTCCCCAGTCCCAGGGCCGCCGTGAGCGTGCCCAGCCCTTCGGGGCCGCGCCCGAAAATGTCCCCCGCGAACACCGGCAGCAGCACCACGCTGGAGGACCCCATCACGCTGGCGATGGTGATGAGCGTCAGGATGGCCCGCACCAGCGGCGTCTTCATGGCGTAGCGCACGCCCTCGAACATGTGCTCGCGGATGCTGGCGGCGGAGGGTTTGGGCGGCGCGCTTTGCAGGCGCATGGCCAGGAGGCCCGCGATCACGGCGGTGAAGCTCGCGGCGTTTATGGCGAAGCACCAGGCCTCGCCGAACGCCGCCACCAGCACGCCCGCCAGCAGCGGCCCCATGACGCGCGCCATGTGGAAGATGGAGGAATTGAGCCCGATGGCGTTGTGCAGGTCCTCCTTGCCCACCATCTCCACCACGAAGGAGTGGCGCGTGGGCAGCTCCACCGCGTTCACCACGCCCAGGCAGGCCGCGAAGGCGATGACCTGCCAGACCTCCACGCTGCCGGAGAAGGTCAGCCAGGCCAGGCCTGTGGCCTGCAGCATGGCCACGCTCTGGGCCGCCACCAGGAGCCTGCGCTTGGGCAGACGGTCTGCCAGCACCCCGCCGAACAGTCCGAGGATGAGCACCGGCAAAAGCGTGGCGAAGCCCACCAGGCCCAGCGCGAAGGCCGATCCGGTGAGCCTGTAGACCAGCCAGCCCTGCGCAGTGGACTGCATCCAGGTTCCGGTGAGGGACACGACCTGCCCGAAGAAGTACAGGCGGTAGTTCCGGTGGCGAAACGACCGCAGAAGGGATGATGTGGACACGACGGGGGATGCTAGGTCCGGGGCGTCGCGGCGTCAAGGGCGGGGGAATCCCGCCGGGCAGGGCTGGCGATCACCGGGGACAGGGCTCTGCCGGGACAGAGGACATGAAGGCATGCCTCAGCAGGTCTGCCGTGGCGAAGCCATCCCGGAGGGCTGGGGTGAACAGGGCTGCTGCCCGACGACAAAACAGGAGGGCGGACGCTGTGCGCGCCCGCCCTCCCTGGTCGAATGCAGGTGAACGCTGCCCGGTCAGGGCTTGCGAACGGAATAGATGGTGTTCTGGGTGTAGCGGGTGACCACCTCGTCCCCAACCTTGATGCTCCTGAACCGCTTCACGGCGTCCGGCACCTTGACGCTCACGATCTCGCCGCCGGGATTTTCCAGGCTCAGGGTGCGTTTGTCGTAGTCCACGGCCTTCACGAGTGCCGTGACCTCGGTGCTGGCCACCACTGTCTTGGTGGGCAGGCCGGACTCCAGCCCGTATTGCGTGTCAACGAGCTCCTGCGCGTAGGGCTCCTCGGAGGATTTGCGCACGGAGATGGCGTAGGCTTCCACCACGTCCGCTTCCACGATGTCGCCGACGCGCACCTTGTCCAGGTTCTGGACCTCGTTTGAGACCTTGAAGGTATGGCGCTTGCCGTTCTGGTCCTTGAGGGTGGCCATGCGGGTGGAGAGGTCCAGGGCTTCCACGGTGGCGCTCCAGGAGTCGGTCTGGATGTTCCACTGGCCGGGCTTGTCCCCGGGCTTTTCCGGGGATTTGCCGCTCCTGGCGCATCCGGCGATCAGGAACGCTGCGACGACCAGCGCGAGGAAATGCAGGCTTTTTCTCATGACGGCTTCCTTGGGTTTTGGTGTCCTGGCGTTCGCGTGTGCGGCAGGTACTATGTCACAAGGTAATGGTTCAATCCGGGGAGCGCGTCAAGATGACATGACAGAGAGTCGCAGGTGAAGTCCTGCGACTCGAGGAAGCCGGAGGCAAGGAGTTACTTGGGCAGTGCGTCGCCCAGGCGCACGATGCGTCCCTCCAGGCGGGGGCTCAGGGGCGAGTGGGTGGCCACGTAGTCCGCGAAGGCGTCGGCGATGGGCATGCCGAAGGCGTAGACGCGCTTGGCGTGGTCCTTCAATACGGCGAAACCGTCGCCGCCCTTGAGCAGGTATCCGCAGGAGGCCAGAGGATAGCTCTTGTCGGGGGCGATGGGCGCGTAGCCGCCGTCGGGGCCCAGGATGTCCGCCGTGACGATGCGCTGGCCAGCCGGGCGTCGCGGATCGAAGGAGTAGCGCAGGCCGGACACCTGCAGGAATCTGCCGGTGCCGGACGCGCCGGGCTGGTCCGCGAGACTCACGCCGTGTTCCAGCACGGCCATCAGGTCCTTGCCGGCCAGCTCGAAGGTGGCCACGTTGTCGGTGAAGGGATAGGCCGTGAGCAGATCTCCCTGGGTCACATCCCCTGCCTTGAGTCCGGCCCGCAGCGCGCCGCTGTTGATGAAGGCGGCGCGCGCCCCCTGGGCCTTGGCCGACAGGCGCACGGCCTCGGCCAGGGCGTTGCCCAGGGCGCACTCGCCGAATCGGCACTCGGCGGTGAGGGACTCGGCGGTCTTGCCCACGATCTGCCCCAGGTAGGGCTTCAGTTCCTCCTGCCAGCCCCTGACCTTGGCCAGAAGGGCCGGGTCCTGGGGCCGGGAGGCGTTCAGCAGGATGGGCGCGCCGCTCCAGGACAGGGGGACGCCCTTGGCGTCGAAGTCCACGGAAAGCTCGCCCAGGTATTTGCCCCAGGCCTCGGCCTGCACGATGAGTACGGGTTTTCCCGAGGGGGATTTGACCATCACGGGATACGGCCCTGTCGCCTTGGGATCGGTGTTTGAAAGCAGGCTGTGGCTGTGCCCGCCTACGATCACGTCGATGCCGTCAACGGCGGCGGCCAGCTCCTTGTCACGGTCCAGGCCCACATGGGTCAGGGCGATGACGATGTCCGCGCCCTGCGCGTTCATATCCTTCACGGCCTGGCGCAACGGCTCCGTGGCGTCGGAGAACACCAGATCCGGGCCGGGGTTGGCCAGGTGCGCCGTGTCCTCGTTGGCGATGCCCGCCACGCCGACCTTGCGCCCGCCCACGTTCATGACCATCCAGGGTTTGATTGTGGCTTTGAGGGCCGGATCGCGGGAGGCGTCCAGGTTGGCGGCCAGCACCGGCACGGCAAGTCCGTTCAGGAAGGTCTCCTGCAACACGGCGGGGCCGTCGTCGAACTCGTGGTTGCCGAGCGTCATGGCGTTGTAGCGCAGGAGGTTCATGGCCTCGCGGCTGGGGCGGCCCTTGAGCGCGGTGTAGAACAGCGTCCCCTGGAACTGGTCCCCTGCGTCCAGCAGGAGCGTGTTGCCGCCCTTCTTGCGCACGGCCTCCACGGCGGCGGCGATGCGCGGATAGCCGCCGAAGCACTCGCCCCTGGCGGATTCCTCGGGGGTGCAGGTCTGGCCGTAGGCGTTGAACTCGGCCATGCGGGCGTGGATGTCGTTGGTGTGCAGGATGGTCAGGCGGTAGGGCTTGGCCTCGGCCGCCAGGAGCTGCCCGGCAAGCAGCAGGGACGCGGCGAGGGCGGCGAGAATACGGACGAAAGGCATGGTCGGCTCCCGGTTCGAAATACGGAAAAGATTACGCAGCGTGCGCGAACGTCAGGATGCGACTACGTGAAGATGGCGTGCGGGCGCTTCAGGGCCTTGAGCGTTCGCACCGCTTAGGCCCGCGCCCGGTCCGTGGTGCTGGAAGCGGGAAGCGCCTACTTCCTGGAGAATGTCCCGCCCGCGGCCTCCACTTCCTTCAGGGCGAACCCGGCCATGTCGTCCAGGCGCGAGGCCAGCACCTCGGACACTTCCAGGGCCATGGTCTGGTAGTCGTGGGGCTGGATGCCGATGACCACCGCGTCCGGGCGGTTGCCCATGAGGTCGCAGTAGACCAGGGAGTCCACCAGGTCGGACTGGTGCATGGAGTCCTTGAAGGCGATGGATTTTCGCAGGTCGTCGCCGGTGCAGCGGTAGATGGTCCCCGGTTCCTGCCCGCCCAGCACCGCATCCAGGATGATGGCCGTGTCGCAGTTGAGCAGATAGTCCATGAGGCGCATGCCCAGCGTCCCGCCGTCCACCAGGGTCACGTTGTCGGAGAACTCGTATTCCTTCTCCAGCTTCTCCACGCAACGCACGCCCACGCCCTCGTCGGTGTAGAGAATGTTGCCCACGCCAAGCACAAGGATCCTGCGTTTTTCGTCCATGAGCACTCCGTCGATTTGAATGGCGTATAATGCCCGGCAACGGCCTGAGGGGCAAGCCCGGACGTCCGTGAAACGGCTGTTGACTTGGGGGTGTGAATCGTGCCTTTATCGCTGGGCCTTACATGATTGCGCCTGTTGCATGTATATATAGAAAAAGGCGATGCAAGCGAGGAGTGTACATGTCGGATAATCGCGAGCCACGGGCATACGGAGAGGAGAACGGCCGGCGCGTCCTGTACATCACCTACAAGGGAGACTGCCGGTTCGTCGCGGTGGACGGCAAGGACGTGCTGTTCATGACGCGCACCATAAACGACGCGCTGCCCTGCGTGCGTCCGGGGGACATCCTTCAGTTTCTGCCCGGCAAGTATTGGCCACCCGTGCTTTACGACGAGGATTCCGGCAACCCGCCGGTGTGCCGCCCGGTGAAGCTCTACGAACTGAGCGGCAAGCCGGACGTGCCCATCACCATCCGGGGCCTGGGCGAAGCCACGCAGCTGGACGGCGGGCTGGGTGGCGTCCCCCACGACTCCATGCTCCCCGAGATGAAGCACTTCGCCTTTTTCAAGCTCAAGGACTGCGCCTGGATCGAATTCGAGAACTTCGAGGTGGAGAGCTGCTGGCCCACCTTCATCTACCTGGAGGATTCCTCCTACATCACGGTGCGGGGCATGTCGGCCAAGGACAGCCGCTATCTGGTGTACGCGCGCGGACAGGGCTGCCACCACATCCTGCTGGAGGACAACGCCTGGCGCCAGGACACCACGGGGTCCATGTGGCGCGACATCCTGTGGCTCGATTCCAAGCGCAAGCGCTACTTCTACTACAACGGCGGCCTGTTCGGCAGCCTGGGCATTCCCGGCAGCGTGGTGGTGCGCCGCAACTCCATCTGCGACGCCTTCAACGGCCTGCGCATGAAGGCGGACAAGAAATCCAAATGCGCCCAGAACCACAACGTGGAGATCTACGACAACCACATGGTGCGCATCCGGGACAACCCCGTGGAGCCCGAACGCTGCGCGACCAACTGGTGGATACACCACAACCGCATCCACAACGCCCACGCCTGGTTCTCCCTGGACGAAGTGACCGGCGGCTTCTGGTACTTCTTCGCGAACACCGGCTGGATTACCGACAAGCCGGGCAACCAGCTGGACCCGAGCCGGGGAGGCAAGGTCTACAAGTACGACAAGGGCGGCGACATGCCGGACAAACCTGTGTTCGCCTTCAACAACAGCTTCCGGCTGTGCAATTCGCTCATCAAGGAAGGGGCCACCACGCACCTCACCCACCGCAACAATGCGGTGCTCTTCCGCACCGTCCTGGACGACCCGGCGCCGCAGGACGCCGCTTCGGGATGCCCGCTGCCCGAGGCCGTGCGCCATCCCTTCCCGGACGGCTGCACCGGGGCGGACCGGTTCGTGGGGGACGAGTTCCTGGAAAAGGGGTGGGAGCCGGGCGTCAGCTTCGACTGGGACCTGTGCAACCTGGACTGGCCGAAACGCATTGCCGACAACAAGCAGGAGCGGCACGGCGTGGTGGACCCCGGCGCGGCATTCGTCGGCCCGGACAGGGGCGATCTGCGCCTGAATACATGCTATGACGGATGCGAGATCGCGCTCGAACCGGGAACGGACTGGCCGGGAGACTTGCGCTGGATTTCAGGGCCGGGAACGCCAATCGGGGCCTACCGCGGGAGCGGGGCGCTGGTGGATGGCCCGCCTTTCGCCTTCCTGGCTCCGGAGGGCGAGGAGGACTACGTGGAGATGCCCAGGCTGGTCCGTCTGGCGCATTCCGGCGTGGACCTGGAACTCGTTTTTTCGACCCCCCTGGTGGGGCCGGGGCCGGTGGCCTTGCGGGTGACGGTGCGGCGCGACGGCCAGGTCATGAAGCTGTGGCTGGACGCCACAGTGTGCGGCCGGTCCATGAAGGCGGTGATCCCCGCGCAGTACGCCGCCTGGCGGGTGACGCGGGTGCGGGTGCCGGACACGCTCAAGGGGGCCAACGGCCAGTACGCGACCCTGTGGTCCAGCGTGTTCAAGAGATTCGGATTTTACGCGGCGGGGCGAAAGCCAGCCCCGAGGCCGTACGAGCCAGTGTGTTTCTGCAACTGCGGGGAGGAGGATTAGTTCCAGCAAGCGATTCCCTGATAAGTAAGAGGCCGCGAAAGCGGCCTTCTCTTGTTGGGAACTCCTCCGGAGTCGCTGGAGATTTGTCCTTTACATGACCTGTCGGGGTTCTTCGTGCCACTCAATTCTTGGAGGTGGCCCATAGCGAAGACGGCAAGACGAGACGCGTGCTGGGCACACACGGGGAGCATAGTCAATAAAACCCTTAATTATGTTCTACATATCGGCTGGATGCCGACTGTAAACGATCTGGTATTGGAAGCAACCCGTGCTATCAGATAAATCTAAGGTCAAAAACGTAGTTTTTCGTTTTAGCTCTCCATTGTCGTCTACAAAAAACTTGTTGTAAATATCGACCACTTCCAAACGAGATTCTTCCGTTATGGGCTCAAGTGACTTGACCACCAGATAGGATTCACAATCAAAATTGATATGATAACGTGGGTATAGCTGTGACAATTGTTTCAGCCTAGCCACGTCCCCGGCTGATGGGTGGCAATCATACTTGCTAAGGAAATAGATGACACCAACAATAGAAAAATGAGGAGGGCAGTCAACTTGAGGATCAATAGTTTCATGCGACGCAGAGTGATCATTCATTCAACCTTTTTATAGTCTCTGTCCATGTCGATTGAAAAACAGAAGCAGCTTGCCAGGCCTGACGGTTCCTCCTCATGCCGGGCGGTCCAGTTGTTGACGACTGTGAACCTATACTGTATGTGTTGGTGACTATGCTTGACAATAGTTTTATATGAGCAGCGTACAGGGCGACGTCTGGACAATTCTGAAACTGGCGCTTGTCGGCATAGTGCCGCTGGCGTTGGTCCTGGGATATATGTTCCTGCGCGCCAAACCTTTCAAACCGAATGCGGGGGAACCGTCCGACGCCTACCAAGAGGCGCTGTACGACGAAGAGAAGCACCCGGCCCCGCCTCTTCCCGAAATAAGCATTCCAGGGGACGGGCCGTTGTCGTGGCCGCAAAGGATAGCGTACGAGATTGCCGGATTGGTGGGAGCAGCCCTGTTGTCTTTGATTCTTCTCCTTCTATTAAGGTTGAGCCTTTTTATTTTCCGTTAGAATATCACATTGCAAGCCATACATCACATCACGCGCGAGGACGACTTAGCATGTTTCACAGGCCCACAAGGAAGACATGGAAATTGACACTCCTGTGCGATATTTTTACTCGGTGTGCCCTTACTACAGGTATATTGATATATTATTCAGGGAAATTCATTCTTTGCTCAAATTAGGAGTTTCACCATGAACCAGAGTGACGGACGGGATCGACTCAAAAGCAAAGTATATGAGTGTGCAGGGGCGTGCATAGTTTTTCATCTAATTATGTTCTTCCTCCACATCGACTATTATATGACGATTTGCCAATAGGGTCGTTGCACCCTTTGAGGCTGCAACGACCCTATCGTATTAGTCGTATCTTCCGCTCGCTGCTCGGTCTAACTGTCCTGTCCAGACTGTTCCGGGATGCTCTTGAAGTGGCTGATTCATCCTATTCAGAGCAATGCCAGGAAGAGCCCCGATAACACCGCTATTGACAATGTTGCCCCATGTTGCAAGGCGAGAAGCTAGCCACGCGCCATCTTTGAGGAGTCCGGCTGCACCTCCCACAGGAAGACTAGCCCCTAAACCAAACAATTGTTCCACCCCAGAATCAATCCTTTCTCTAAACTTCTCCTGCGCTTCCGGGGTAAGTGAATCCCATGCTTCTTTCGGTATCCCACTGATGTAGCTGGTCTCCGGGTCCACGATCTTACTTCTCACGAGCCAATCCCGTACGGGTTTCGCCCGTTGAGCAATTTCAGGATCATCCTGCCCATCATCCCGGTTCTCTTCGTGGGGACCTAAATAGCCTGGCGAGAACATCCCCCCGCCTGACATCCTGAACCCTCTGTACTCCGGCACGCCGAACGCATTCTTTTGCAGGCTGCTGTTCGGATCGAAGCTCGTCCCGAAAGTCATGCCATTCTTCGTCCCATACGACTCGGTAGACTTCCCGAAACTGAGTGAATTCGCCTTGTTGTCCGGCATGCGGGATGTGCTTGTGTACTGCAACAATTATCGCATTAGCGCTTTACACTCACTTCTCCCCGTGATATTAAATAGGTATGGGTATTCGCCTTATGCTTCGTGTCGCTGTGGTCGAAGCCGTAAAGCTTGCAATCGCATTTGCGCTAATCTATGCAGTACTGCCTACGGAAATTGAGAATGCTCTCCTTCTTTATTTACGAAAGTGACGCCGAATTTCGTGCCGCAGGGGCTGTCCAAGCCGTTATTGCCGCTATTTTTTTCATCACCGTAATATATCTAATGGCATGTGGATTCAAATGAAGCCGTTCCAATTATACAAGCAAAATGGGTTCAAGCGATTCTTTCGTGACGTGCTATATTATGTCATCATGTTTTTTTTTCTGCTTGTGGCTTTAACAGACTACCTCAAAAAATGCTATTAGCGACAAGTTGGCCTGGAGGGACACATTCCCCTCCAGGCGTTCATTACGTATCAATCATACTTGACTTCGTTTTCCTTTACCATTTCAGCATAGCCTTGCTCGAACTGCTCAAGCGCCTCTTGTGTTTTTTTCACATCGCGCTCCCTTACGAAGGGTCTCGTTGTGTAAGGGTCTCTGTCGTTGAAATATCCAGACAGATTTGCACCTGCTGTAAATCCAGACGCTGCAGTAGATGGTCCGAATGGGATACCAAGTCCGCCTAATAGTACACCGAAACGCATTGCGTCTCGTGCTATTTCAGAAGGACTTTTTCTTTCCGCTGCCGGAGGCGGGTCATCATCCCCTATCACCTCACATCTCTAAAATCATTCGGGATGTCTCCAATGTTAATATCATCGCGAAGCTTTCGGAATTTCTCCGGTGCCATCGCAGTCCCCACAACCTTAATGGCAGTAGGAATGAATGATTTTTTATCCAAGAGCGTCTTCCAATTTTCAAGAACGCTTGCACCCCCAGCAAGAGCGGTAAGGCCGTTGGCGCCAAACCATGATTCGCCCTTCTGCTCGTTTACGCCTATCAATGTCCCATTTGGCATCCTGAACCCCCTGTACTCCGGCACGCCAAACGCATTCTTAGGCAGGCTGCTGTTCGGGTTGAAGCTCGTCCCGAAAGTCATCCCACTCTGCGATCCATACGACTCGGGGGACTTCCCGAAACTGAGTGAATTCGCCTTGTTGTCCGGCATGCTGAAGCCTCTGTAGTCCGGCACGCCGAAAGCGTTCCTGGGAAGGTCTGCCGCCGGGCCGAAGCCTGTTGTAAACCCCATGTGTTCCTGCACGGGACTGAATTGATGGCCATAGTCCTCGCTGGCGCTCTCATGCCCGTAACCGTTCTGGTTTTCGTCATTACCGGAATCGGAGAAACCTGAATCGTCGTTCCCGAAACCGGTGTCATGGCCGCTGTCGCCACCTTGAGATGTGCCATGTTCGCCGCTGTCCCCGGTGTCACCACTGTCGCCGCTATCATGATTTACGTCGGTAACCATGTGTTTCCTCGTGAATTGTTGATTTGTTCTGAAAGATTGCGTCCGGCCAAGGCCGGGCTACATGCCCGGCCTTCACTCTCCGTTCCGGCTACAGCCCGGACAGTTCCAGGTATTTGAGCAGGTCGCCCTCCCTGGCTCCGCCTGCCTTCACGCGCTTGACCAGGGCGGCGCGCTCGGCTGCGCGGGTCGCGCCGGGCGAACGCTCGTCGATCATCCCCGCGCTCTCCAGTTGGGGAGCGCCCTGACGGCGGACCGAACGCCTTTGACCATGCCTCCCGGCCATCCCGCCGCCGATGCGCATGGTAGCCGCCACCATGTCGCGCATCTCCTTGTACAGGTCGATGTACGCTCCCGGAGTCTCTTCCACGGCACGCAGGACAGGACGTTGCAGCTTGAGGGGAAGGGCCTTCACGTAAGCCTCGACCTTCGCATGGACGACCCCGAACAACGGATCATGCGTCCGCAGGTACGCCAGGAGCATCTCGTTGTTGACGGCCTTGCGCTGAACGCGGCTCGCCTGACGAGCCTGCACGGCCTGCTGATGGTCTTGCACCATGGCCTGCCACTGCATGCGCCCCATGGGGTGGGCCATCATCTGGGGTGACGGCTGCGGGGGGATGTCCGGGATGCCGTCGCCGTCCAGGTCGATGCCTTCCAGGTGCTCGACCATGCCGGGTTGGGCCTTCAGGTGCGCCAGGAGCGTGTCGAAGGGAATGTCGTTGACGCCTCGTTGGGCGAACTGGGCGGACGGCTGTTGCCGGGAGAATCCGGCTGGCACGCCTGACTGCTGCCGGGCGGCGCGTCGCGCCAGTATCTGTTCGTCGCTGAGTTGGGACTCGCCGGGCTCGAATCCGGCGAATCGGTCCAGAGCCTCTTCGTACCGTTGGCGCTTAATGGCCTGCTCGTCGGCGAAACCGGTTTCTGTCGAACCTGCCTGAGTGGGATAAGGCATACGGGGAACCTCCGTAAGGGTATTTACCCCGGCTTCCCGCGCCGAGGCCTCCGTATGACTAGTCAGGTTCGGAAATATTTCACCCCACATAGCGCTATGTGGGAAAAATCATGAAAAAAGGGGGCCGCTTTCGCGGCCCCCTCTCGTTTCGAATCAATCAAGCAGCTTGGTAGCTTCTTACAGCACCTTGAAGCTCAGCACTTCGTTGGACTCCGGCTCGATCACGTGCACGCCGCAGGCGATGCAGGGGTCGAAGGAGTGGATGGTGCGCAGGATTTCCACCGGGCGCTTGGGATCGGCGATCGGGGTGCCGACCAGGGCCTCTTCCACCGGGGACAGCTTGCCGGCGGCGCAGCGGGGTCCGAGGCTCCAGGTGGAGGGCACGACCAGCTGGAAGTTGTTGATCTTGCCGCCCTTGATGTCGATCCAGTGGGACAGGGCGCCGCGGGGGGCGTCCACGAAGCCGACGCCCTGGGCGCTGTCGGGCATCTTCCAGTCCTGATAGAGCTTGGTGTTGCCCTTCTTCACGTTGTCGGCCAGCTTCTTGACCCAGGATTCCATCTCGCCCGCGATGACCGCGGTCTCGACGCCGCGGGCGGCGGTGCGGCCCAGGGTCGAGAACAGGGCTTCCTTGCCGACGCCAAGCTTGGCGCAGACCATGTCCACGGTCTTGACGGTGGCCTTGTGGCCCTTGGCGTACGCCACCAGGACCTTGGCCAGCGGGCCGGTTTCCATGGGCTCGTTCATGTAGCGGGGAGCCTTCATCCAGGAGTAGCGGTCCTTGTCCTCCAGGTTGGTGTACTGGGGATCGGTGACGCCCTCGTAGGGGTGCTTGGCGTCGGTGCCCTTGTACCAGGAGTGGGCCACGTGCTCCATGATCTGCTTGGGATCGACGGGCTTCACGCCCTTCAGGTCACGCTTCATGATGTAGCCGGCGGGCAGGAAGCGGTCGTCGAAGCCGAACTCGCTCTTCTGCGGGAACTCGCCGAAGCACAGGAAGTTGGAGGTTCCGCCGATGGCGGCCCAGTCCTTGTAGTAGGAGGCGACGGTCAAGAGGTCGGGGATGTAGACTTCATCCACGAACTTTTTGACTTCCTTGAACAGGGTGACGAACTCGGCGATGCGCTCGGGGCGCAGGGCGTCGTAGTTGGTGCAGCCGCCCACCACGGTGAACTGGGTGTGGGGGTTCTTGGCGCCGAAGATGGCCATGGCGCGCGCGGCCTTCACCTGGAGGTGCAGGGCTTCCAGGTAGTGGGCGGTGGCGATCAGGTTCACTTCGGGGGGCAGATAGTAGGACTGGTGCCCGCCCAGGAAGTACGCGTTGGTGAAGATGCCCAGCTGGCCGGAGTCGACCAGGGCCTTGACCTTGTCCTGAACGGCCTTGAGGGCGGAGGCTTCGGTCTTGCGGGGCGAGATGGAGTTGGCGATCTTGGCGGCCTTGGCGGGGTCGGCCTTCAGGGCGCTGGTCACGTCCACCCAGTCCAGGGCGTGCAGGTGATAGAAGTGCACGATGTGGTCATGCAGGTACTGCGAGGCCATGACCAGGTTGCGCATGATGGTGGCGTTCTCGGGAACCTTCACGCCCACGGCGTTGTCGACCGCGCGGGTGGAGGCCAGGGCGTGCACGTAGGTGCAGACGCCGCAGGAACGCTGGGTGAAGTGCTGGGCGTCGCGGGGGTCGCGGCCCTTGAGGATGATTTCCAGACCGCGGAAGAGCTGCGAGGAGCTCCATGCGTTCTTGATTTTTCCGGCTTCAACTTCAACGACCATGCGCAGGTGACCCTCGATACGAGTGACCGGGTCGACCACTACCGGGCCGGTGAAGGTGCTCTGGGGCGTTTTCATAACCTGAGGCTTGCTGTCAGCCATGTCTTCCTCCGTGAGGTGTGCTGCGGTTCAAGCGTAATGCGGATCAGAACTAACGGGCCGCGTAGAACGGGGTCATGGTGTCCCAGAAATCGGGCTCGGAGCAGCCGATGCAGGGGTGACCGGCGCGAACAGGCCAGTTAGTCGAGTTGAACAGCACCTTGGGGCAGTTGTTGAAGGTCTCGGGACCACGGCAGCCCAGCTCGTAGAGGCAGTAGCCTTTCTTGGCCTCTTCGGAGTCGAAGCTCTTGGCGAACTTTCCTTCATCGAAGAACTTCACGCGCTCGCACTGGTCGTGGACGGACTTGCCGAAGAACGCCTTGGGGCGGTTCAGCGAATCCAGCTCGATCTTCTCGCCCTTCAGGAACAGCACCACCGCACCCACGAAGTTGATGGGGTTGGGCGGACAGCCGGCGATGTTGATGATGTCCTTGCGGTCCAGGGCCTTGGCCACGGAGACGGCGCCCGTGGGGTTGGGCTTGGCGGCCTGGACGCCGCCGAAGGTGGCGCAGGTGCCCATGGCGATGATGGCCTTGGCCTTGGGGGCGCAATCCTTCACGATCTGGAGCATGGTGTGGCCGCCGACCATGCCGTAGATGCCGTTGTCCTTCATGGGGATGCCGCCCTCGCACACCAGGACGAACCCGTCGGGCGAGTTGACGGCCTTGTGCAGGGCGTCCTCGGCGGCTTCGCCGGCGGCGGCCATGATGGTCTCATGGTAGTCGAGGCTGATGGTATCCAGGATCAGGGCATCCAGGTACGGTTCATAGGTGCGCAGCACGGCTTCGGAGCAGCCGGTGCATTCCGCGCCGTGCAGGTAGACGACGCTGGGGCGTTTCTTGGCGGTAAGGGCCGCCGCCACTTCGGCGGCAGCGCCGGGACCCATGCCAAGCGTGGTTGCCACTGCCGCGCAGAACTTCATGAAGTCGCGGCGGGAGACGCCTTTCTGTTCGAGACGTTTTTCGGCGTCGTCCTTGGCAAGACCAATGGATACGCGCATACGGACCTCCCAAAATCGTTACAGGTTGGCTGTTTGGTCGGTGTGATGCCTCACTGCGAACCCGCGCTGGCTTCCCCCACAGATGCCGGTGCGGTGTAGATCCAAAGGCAAAGGGCCTGAACGCGTCAGGCTGTCCGCTCCCATAGCAAAACAGGGGAATCTTTTCCAGTGGAAATTGTGACTTGGAGAACAAGGAGCCCGAATTAACGATTTGCGGACGCTCGGGCAGGATGAAAAATTGACTGTGCGGGTTTATTTGGTCTCAACCGGACTAAAAAAGGGTGTGTTTGAGGGAGTGATGCTACGTATTGCGATATCGTGCCATTGCACGACATTCGTGTTATCAAATTGCAGGAAGTGTAATTGAGAATGGGAAAAAAAGAACAATCTGGGGCGGCCAGAAGATCCGTCATTACGGCGCACTGCGAACGAGGCCTTGAGACACTCGGACAGGCGCGTACGAACAGCACCCGGGCCTGCGAAACGCGCCAAAACGCCGGAACATCCCGCCAGGCGCCGCCTGAGGCAGGTCCGGCGCGTCCGGACAGGCCGCGTTCGGAAGAGCCACCTGAAGAATGCTATCGGCGGACACCGGCGCACTGCGAGAAGATCGCGACCCAGGAAAAGAACGGTGGCGAAACACGCTCGCTATCCCTCGTGCAACGGCTCCAGGAACGTCACCTTAAGCATGGTCAGGTCGTCGTCGAGGACCCCGCGCCCCAGGAGCGCCCTGGCGTTGTCCAGAATGGCTTCCAGGTCCGGGCCTTCCGCACAGCAGGGCCCGCCGGGCGCGCACTGGGATGCCACATGGTCCTTGAATTCCTCATAGCTCCACATGCGCCCGTCAGCCAGACGGATTTCATACGCGCCGTCCGATACCACCAGCAGCCGAGCCGGAGCCTGCACCTTCACCACGTCCTCCTTGTAGGCCACGCCGGGCATGGCCCCTATGAACACGCTCTGGCAGCGCAGTTCCTCCACTTCGCCGGAGGCCTGGAACAACAGCGGCGGCGGGTGCCCGGCCGATGCGAACCGGAGCTCCGAAGTGCGCGTGTCGTACACGCCGTAGAAGATGGTGAAATAGAGGTCGTTCTGGCGCGACATCTGGAATACGGCGTTCAGGCCCTCCATTACCTGGGCGGGCGAGGCGAAATCCACGCCGGGCAGTGTCTGCGAGCGCAGGACGTTCAGCGCCGACACCGACAGCAGGGCAGGCCCCACGCCGTGGTCGCACACGTCCAGCAGATAGAAGGCGAAGCGGTCACGGTCGATCCAGTGGTAGCCCAGGGCGTCGCCGCCAAGCTGCGCGGAGGGGGTGAAGACCCATTGCGTGCGGATGCGGCCCTCGGCCACCGGCGGGGGCAGGAGGTTGCGCACGTACCGGGCGGCCTGGTCCAGCTGGCGGGCCAGCTCCTGGTAGGCGCGGTTTCGCTCCAGCAGGCGCGTATAGCCGGTGGAATGATGGCGAAGCCGCGCCACCAGCTCCACCCTGTCGGGAAGCTTCACCAGGTAGTCGTGCGCGCCCAGTGCGAAGGCCCGGGCCTTGGTCTCGGGCTCCTCCTTGGTGGAAAGCACGATGAGGGGCAGGTCCTTCAGCTTGGGGTGGGCCCGGAAGTATTTGACCAGGGTCAGGCCGTCGATGTCGGGCATCACCAGGTCCAGGAGGACCACCGTGGGTTTGGACTCCAGGGCCGTCTGCAGCGCCTGGGCCGGGTCCTGTACGCTGCGGAAGCTGATGTCGGCTTCCGGAGCAAGCATGCGGCGCACCGCTTCGGCCACCATGGCCTGATCGTCCACGAGGAGCACCGACACGGCGGCGTTGTCGTCGATGTTTGGGTCAGTCATAGAGTGGGAGGTGCTTTGCGGCCAGGGCCGCGATGGTATGCAGGGGGAGGATGAGGTCTGCGGCGCCCATGTCGCGTGCGGCCTTGGGCATGCCGTAGATCACACTGGTCGCCTGGTCCTGGGCGATGGTGAACCATCCGGCGCGGCGAAGCGCCAGGAGTCCCCTGGCCCCGTCGTCGCCCATGCCGGTCAGCAGCACGGCCACGCCGGGCCGCAGGCGCGAGTTCGCTAGGCTCTCGAACAGCACGTCGATGGAAGGCCGGTAGGGAGTTTTCACGGAGCCTCGGTCGTAGACGAGCGTGTTCGTCCGCGACACCACCAGATGGGCGTCCGCCCTGGCCACGTAGACCCGGCCGGGTTCCAGGCGGTCGTCGTCACGGGCCAGGGCCACGGGGAGGCTGGTCTGGGTGGCCAGCCATCCGGTCAGGTTGTCGCTGAAGGAGTCGTCCAGATGCTGGGCCACGATCACTGCGCCCGGAAAATCCGCGGCAAGGTCGGAGAGCACCCGGGCCACGGCCGTAGGGCCGCCCGTGGAGGCCCCTATGGCCAGTACCGGCGGCAGGCTGTTGTATGAGGGGGACATCAGGGCTCCCCGATGAGGTCGCGCACCGCGTCCAGCAGGGCTTGGTCGCGAAAGCCCGCCTTGGGCAGGTAGTAGTCGGCCCCGGCTTCCAACCCGGCCATGCGGTCCTCCTGGCGATCCTTGTAGGAGACGATCATCACCGGGGTGCGTGCCAGGGACGGATCGGCCTTCACGGCTCGCGTCAGTTCGATGCCGGTCATGCGCGGCATGTCCACGTCGGTCAGGATGAGGTCGAATTCGCCGGTGCGGGCCAGGGCCAGACCTTCCATGCCGTCCACGGCGGTCACGGCCCGGTAGCCGCGTCCGGCCAGCAGCTGGCGCTCCACTTCGCGAACGGTGAGCGAATCGTCCACCACGAGAACGGATTTCGGACCGCGCGCCAGCGCGTCCCTGCCCTGCTGCTCCCTGGAGCCCACACGGGCCAGACGGCCCTCGGCCAGCAGCGCTTCCAGCGAGCGGGCCAGGTCCGCGTCGTCCAGGATGAGCACCGGGGAACCGTCATCCAGGATGGAGGCGGCGGCCACATTGGGAACTTTTCCGAGGCGCGGGTCCAGGGGCAGGACCACCAGATCGCGCTCGCCCAGGAAAGCGTCCACGGCCAGCCCGAAGCGCGCGCCGTCGCTCTCCAGGACGACCACGGGCAGTTCCGGCGCGCAGGGGGCGGAATCCGGCCGTCCAAGAATCTGCGAGGCAGGGGCCAGCCCGATGTTCGCCCCTTCCAGGACCAGGAACTGGCGGCCTTCGATGGAGGCGATGTCCTGTGGTTCGGCCAGGACCACCCGCCCGATGCGCGACAGGGGGAGGGCGTAGGCTTCGCCGGCGGCCTGCAGCACCAGGGCGCGGATGACCGAGCGGCTCACCGGAAGGCGCAGCACGAAGGTGGTGCCGGCACCGGGTTCGGTCTCGACCCGGACGCTTCCTCCCACCTCCTGGACCATGGTCTTCACCACGTCCAGGCCCACGCCCCGGCCTGACACCTGGGTCAGGGACGCGGCCGTGGTGAAGCCGGGCAGGAAAAGAAAGTCCAAGAGCTCCGTCCGGCTCAGGCGGGCGGCCATGTCGGCTCCGGCCAGACCCTTGCGGACGACGCCCGCGCGCAGCGCTTCCAGGTCGATGCCCTGGCCGTCGTCGGACAGGCGCACCTCCAGATGGCCGGACGCGTGCCGGGCGGCAAGCGTTATGCGTCCCTGGCGGGGCTTGCCCAGGCCCGCCCGGACTTCGGGCGGCTCCAGGCCGTGGTCCAGGGCGTTTCGCACCAGGTGCATGAGCGGCGCTTCCAGTTTTTCCAGGATGTCGCGGTCCACCAGGGTCCGCGAGCCCTCCAGGCTGAACTGGGCCGCCTTGCCGAGCTCCCGGGCCAGGTCGCGGGTCAGCCGGGGCAGGGGCCTGGCCCCTTCGCCGAAATGGCGCATGCGGCTGCCCAGCACCTGGGCCGACAGCTTGTCCGAAAGAAGCTCCAGCCGCCGAGCCAGGCCGTCCATGTTGCGGACCACATGGTCGAAGGTCTGGGTCATGCCCGCGAGGAGGGACATGGCCGCCTCGATTCTGGCGCGCGGGTCGGATTCCGGATCGTCGAGCCCGGCCCGCAGCTCGGCCAGCAGGTCGGAGAGGTCCATGAAGTCGCGGCCGCTGGTGCGCACCTGGGAGAAGATGCGGCCCATGGTGCCCGCTTCCACGGCGCACTGCCCGGCCAGGCTCATGAGCCGGTCCAGCAGGTCCGCGGAGAGGCGCACGGCGGCGTCGGGTCTGGATGCCGGGGAGGCCTGGGCCTGGGCCGAAGCCTGGGATTGCGGTACCGGCTGCTCCGTGTGGTCGGGAGCGGACAGGTCCTGCGTGTCCGGGGGAGGCGTCGCGACGGCGTGTTGCTCCGGGCGCGTTCCGCCGTCGGAATCCGCCTGGGCGGCGCGTACGGCCTGCTCCAGCCGGGCGGCCTCGCCAGCCGCGTCTTCCAGCACGGCGGGAAGGCTGGACGGGTCCGAAGCGGCCACGCGCCCGAAAAAGTCGTTGGCCGCAAGCAGGGAGTCCACGCGCGCCGGAGTCAGGACCAGCTGGCCCTGCTGGGCGGCCTGGAACATATCCTCCATGGCGTGGGCCAGGCCCACGGCCTGGCTGAGGTTCACGATGCGCGCCGCGCCCTTGATGGAGTGGGCGGCACGCATGAGCGGCTCCAGGCGCTTGGGGTCGGCGCCCGCTTCCAGGCTCATCAGGCCTTCCTCGATGGCCTGATGGTGGGTCTGGAGCTCCATGGCGAAGAGCTCCAGCAGGGACAGGTCGGCCAGATCGGGGCTCATGGGCGAAGGCTCCGAAGCAGGGCGCGCCCCAGGGATGCGGCGTCGGCGATTCCGGCGAGGCGGCCTTCCACCACGGCCATGCGCAGCACCAGGGGGCTCGGGGCGCGGCTGACGGTATCCGGTGCGGGGCTTGCGGCCTCGGGGTCGTACCCTCCGGTTCCGGCGGCCTCATCCACTGCCAGGGCGAAGCGCCCTTCGGGCAGGGTGAGCGCGATGAGCCTGGGATGGGTTTTGTGCTGCGCCTGCCCGCCCGCTTCGCCATCCTCGTCCGGGCCGCTTTGCGCGGGAAGCGCCCCAAGCAGGGCGGACAGCCGGATGCAGGGCAACAGCTCGCCGTCCACATTGGCGAGTCCGATGAAAACCGGAGAGGAGAGGTAGGGCACGCTGTGCACCGGCCCCATGGGCAGGGCCGCATCCACGATGGCCGTGGGCAGGCCGAGCCATTCCCCGGCGGCGCGCACCAGCAGCACGCCCTGGCGCGCTCCCTCGCGGGCGGGCTTGGGCGCGGCGGTCTGCGCGGTCCATTCCGAGAGAATGTCCGGCGAGACCTCGCGGTCGAAGAGTTGGCGCGCGGCCAGGGAGTCCTGGTCGCTCATGGTTGCCCGGCTCCTGTGTTGTGCGCCGCGCGCATGGCCCTCCTCGAAAGGCGTTCCGCCTCGTCGGAGAGTCCCCTGGCGCGGCTCAGGTGTTCAAGATGGGTCAAGGCCTCCAGGTGGCCGGGATCCAGGTAGACCGCACGGCGCAGGGCCGCCTCGGCTTCCGGCTCCCGTCCCAGGGCCAGGAGCACGGCTCCCTTGAGGTGATACAGCCGGGCGCACGGCCCTTCGGTTTCCAGGCCGTGCTCGATCACCTCCAGGGCCTCGTCCAGGAATCCGGCGTCGGCCAGGGGGCGGGCCTTGGCGTAGGCCTGCCCTGCGGGAATGCGCTCGGGTTCCCGTGTCGCTTCCGGCTGGCTGGTCCGGGCCTGTCCCGGCGCGCGCGTTTCGGGCGCCTGAGCGGACGCGGCGCTTGGGACTGCGTCATGATTCGCGTTGCGGCGCGGCGCGGTGGGCAGCCCCAGCTCCTGGAACGCGGCGGCCTCGGCCGGGGTGGTGAACAGGACGCCCCCCGGAGCCAGCAGGCGCGAGAGGGTGGACGCCAGGCGCTGGCGGGCCTCGGGAGCCAGATAGATGAGCAGGTGGCGGCAGAAGATGGCCTGATAGGGCTCGTGGCCCAGGAAGAACGATTCGTCCAGCACGTCGGCCTCGAAAAAGCGGATGCGCGAGCGGGCGAGCTCGTCCAGCACGAAGCCGTCCGGTTCGCCGGGCCTGAAGTACGGGGCCGGGGGGACGCCGCCGCGCACGCTGGCGGGCGGGAAGACACCCGTGCGTCCCCGGTGCAGGGCCTGAGGATTGGCGTCCACGGCGTCCACCAGGAAGTCTTCGGGAGCGAATCCGGCTTGCATGAGGCTTACGGCGATGGAGGCCGGTTCTTCACCGCCCGCGCAGGGTGCGGACAGGATGCGCAGCGGACGGGCGTCACCGGGCAGGCTTCGCAGCATGCGCGCCAGCGCGGCGTAGGCGTCCGGGTCGCGGAACAGCCAGCTCTCCTGCACCACGGATTCCCCAGCCAGCAGGCGGCGCTCCGTGGAGTCGCGGGCCAGGAGTTCCAGGTAGGCGGGGGCGTCAACCCCCAGGCGCGACATTGCGTTCGCCACCGCCCGGCGCAGGCTGGCCGCTCCCACGGCCTTGAGGTCCAGGCCCGCCAGGGCGGCTGCGCGGGCCACGGTCTCGGGGCAGGGTCCCGACGTGTCGGGGAGACGCCCGCCGCCCATGCCGGAAGCCGGGACAGCGTTCATGCGGGCTCCCTGGCGTCGCGAAGCCTTTCCAGCAACTCGGGGGGCAGCATGCGGTTCAGGTCCAGAACCTGGACCAGCTCGCCGTCCACTGCTGCTACGCCCCGGACGAATGCGGCGGCAGGCGCTGCCGGATCGGCCACGTCCCCCGCCGGGATATCCAGGGTTTTCAGCAGCCGCTCGGCCAGAAGCCCGATGACAAGCGAGCCGCCCGTTCCGTCCGGAACGCGCGCCACCAGGATGCGCGTGGAGGCCCAGTGCCGCGAAGCCTTGCCGGACAAGAGCAGCGACGCGTCCGCCACGGGCAGGCTGCGGCCCCGGTAGTTCATGAGCCCTGCGACGACTGGCGGCGCGCCCGGCAGCTGGCTCAGCTGCACCAGGGGCGCGACCTCCTCCACCTCCCGGGCCGGGACGGCGAAGCGGGCCCCGGCGGCCTTGAAGGTGACGAAAAGCATGGGAGTTCGGCCTCTACGCGTCCAGGTCGAACCGGGTGAGGATTTCCTTGAGCCCGGCGGCGGTGGTGGTCAGCTCTTCGGCGGCCTGGCGGAACTCGGCCAGGGCGTCGCGGGTCTGCTCGGCGCTGTCGGCCAGTTGGGAGATGACCACGCTGATCTGGTCCGCTCCTTCGGCCTGCAGGCGCATGCCGTCGGACACGGTGGAGAAGCGCGGCGTCAGCTCCTCGCCCGCCTCGATGATGCGCCCGAGCTTGGCGTTGACCCCGCGCGATGTGTCGGCGGTCTGGTCCGCCAGGGACTTGAACCCGTCCATGGCCGCGCTTCCGGCCTGCACCGAGGCCTGCATGTCGCGGATGGTGCGCTCGATGTCCAGGGTGGCCGAGGCGGTCTGGTCGGCCAGGCGGCGGATCTCGCGGGCCACAACGGCGAATCCCGGTCCGAACTCTCCGGCCTTTTCGGCCTCGATGGCGGCGTTCAGCGACAAGAGGTTGGTCTGGGCCGCCACCTTGGAGATGGTGGAGAGCATCTGCCCGATGCCAGAGGCCTTTTCGCGGATGACGCCAAGCTTCACGGTCATCTCGCGGCCAGAGACGGAGAGGTCGTCCATGGCCTGGCTCATGCGGGCCAGGCTTTCGCGTCCGGCCACGGCCAGGGCCGAGGAACGGCTGGCCACGCCAAGCACCTGGTCCATGGTGTCGGCAAGCCCGGAGGCCGTGGCGGAGATTTCCTTGCTGGTGGCCCCGACCTCCACGGTGGAGGCCGCCTGTTGTGTGGCGGAAGCCTCCAGTTGGCGGGCCGTGGCCGCGATGCGTCCGGCGGAGGACTGCAGTTGCCCGCCCGTGGAGTTCACCGCGCCCAGGAGCTCCTCCAGGCCATGGATCATCACGGCCACGGCGGAGTAGAGCTGGCTGGTTTCGGAGCGCGAGCGGCTCCCGGCCAGGAGTCGTTCGCGGGTGCAGCTGCCCGAGGGGCAGGACTGTTCCAGCATGCGCGAGGCCTGCCCCACCTTGCCTTCGGCGATGGTGGTGGCGATGCGGGCCACGCGCGCCAGGGGCGCGGTGATGGAGGTGACGATGGTCCAGGCCAGGAGCGCCGCGCCTATCACCGAAGCCAGGCTCACGCCCAGTGCCAGGCCCATGCGGATCCGGAGGGCCTTGGTGCGGTCCTGCAACAGTTCCTTGAGCGCCGGATAGCACTGGTCCCACAGGGAAGCCCCCGCCCCGCTGGCGCTCTGCCAGGCCTGGAGAAAGCTCTGCCTGCTGATGGAAGGGTCCTTCGCGCCGACCCCCTTGGCCAGACGCAGGAAATTGCGTGCGGCCTCGGCATAAACCTGCACGGCCCTGGGCAGGGCGTTCAGGCGGTCGCCCCCCAGGGCGCGCTGGGCCTTGGCCAGCTTGTCCAGGATGCGCTCCACGGCGGACTGTTCCCAGGCGGCGCTCAGCTGTTGCAGGCGGGTGCGCTCCGCTTCGACTCCGGGCATGCCCGAGAGCACCATGTATCCCGAGGTGGAGAGCATGCCCAGGCGCTCCTGGGCGCGGGGAATGTCGAACACCAGCAGGTACACCAGATAGTAGCTGGCCAGCTCCGGGTCCAGGACCAGCTGGGCGGAATCGGCGAGATACTCGCGCAGGTCGGTGAGCAGGCCGTGAAATTTGGCATGCAGGGCCAAGAGTTCCTCGGCGGTGGCCGGGGAGCGTCCTGCCAGTTCCTGGACGTTCTTGATGAAGACCTGCGGTTCCAGTTCGGGCAGTCCCGCCTGGGCCAGACGTTCGCGGGTCAGGCCCAGGGTGGGCGCGTCGGCGGTGAGCCTGCGGTCCAGTTCGGCGAAGCGGTCGCGCAGGATGACGTCCAGCTGCGCCATGGGGGCGTCCACGTTTTCGCCGGACAGGCGGGCCAGGCCCAGGCGCAGCCGCTCGGGCATGGCTTCGGTGATGTCCTCCAGGGGGTCCATGGCGGTAACGCCCGCCATCTCCACCTTGGTCAGGCGGATGTCGCCCACCATCTGGCCGAGCAGCTGGAACAGCAACAAGGCGATGGGCACCAGAAAGCTCAGGCCGCACAGGCCAAGCTTGGAGCTCAGTTTCAGGTCGCGCCACCAGGCGATCATGGGCTGCCGTCCTTGTTTGTTGTGTGGCCGGGTGTTCCGGGGGCGCGGTCCAGGGAGCGCGCCAGCTCGGCGGCCAGGGCCGCAGCGCCGTCCAGGGCGTCCCTGGTTTCCGTGAGTTTTTCCTCGCCGCGCCCGGTTTCCCTGGCGAAGGCGTCCATCTCCATGACCTCGGCGGCCACGGCCTGGCGCATGCGCTGCACCAGGCGCTCGATGTCCTGCGCTCCCAGTGCGGCCGTGTCGGCCAGACGCCTGATCTCGCGGGCCACCACCGCGAACCCCCTGCCGTGCTCCCCGGCCTTTTCGGCTTCGATGGAAGCGTTCAGGGAGAGCAGGTTGGTCTGCTCTGCGATGGCGGCCATGTTGCCCACCAGGGCCTGGGCCTGTTCGGCCGTGGCGGAGATGACGGTGAGCTTCGCGGACGCCCCGGCAGCGCCGGAGAGAATGCGCTCCATGGCGGCGGCCAGCGAGGTCAGCGATGCGGAGCAGTTTTCGTAGACTTCCCGTGCGCTCTCAAGGGGCAGGGTTGTGTCGGCGGCCAGGCTGGCGCAATCCTGCGCGCGAGAGGCCGAGGCGTGCAGGGAGAAGGAGAGCTCCCGCGCGATTTCCAGGGCGCGGGCGGCCTCCGAGGCCATGGCTTCGGCCTTGCGCCGAAGAGCGCCGTCCTCGCCGGGAGAGCCGGAATCAGGCGGAACCTGGTCCGGAAGGGGCCGCAGGGGATCTCCGAACAGGCGCGGGGCGTCCTGCTCGGGTTCCGGCGGGGTTTCGCCGCGCGGGCAGAGGAGCTTCGCGACCAGCCCGCCCAGGAGCGCGGCGGCCAGGGCGGATGTTGCGGCTGCGGCCACGGGGAAGGACTCCCCGGCCAGGAGGTCGAACGCCTCGCGCCAGCCTGAGGCCATAAGCGCCGCGCAGGCGCACAGGAAAGCGGCAGTGCGGCTGGGGGATCGAAACATGCGTCTACCGATACTCCCCATCCAGGGTATTCGCAACAAGGCAGAGGTTGAAGATGGCCCGGAAAAGGAGTAGAAATGATATCTTATGGATTTCCAAGCTGCGACGACCCAATTCGCCCCTGCCGAGCGGGACACTCCTGAACAGATTCTCGAGCAATACCGCACCTTGTGCAGGCATTTCATCGCCCAGACACTGGACGCCGTCCCGGTCATCGTGCTTCTCCTGAACGGGCGCAGGCAGGTGGTGCTGGCCAACAGCCAGACCCTGCTGGCCACCCGCATGGGGCTGGACTGGGTGCTGGGAAAACGCCCGGGCGAGGCCTTCGGATGCATCCATGCGCACTCCGAGCCGGGTGGGTGCGGCACTTCGGAGTTCTGCGCCAAGTGCGGCGCGGTCCGCTCCATTCTCATGGGGCTGGAAGGCCGCAAGAGCGTCCAGGAGTGCAGCATGCTGCGCCGGGGAGACATGGGCGTGGAGGCCCTGGACCTGGAGGTCAGCTCCTCTCCCACGACCATCGACGGCGCGAGCTATCTGCTGTTCAGCGTCCAGGACCTCTCGGACCAGAAGCGGCGGCGCACTCTGGAACGGTTGTTCTTCCACGACATGCTGAACAGCACCGGCGGCCTGCGGGGCCTTATGGACATGCTGCGCCACGAGGTCCCGGAGGAGCTGCGGGAGGACGCCGAGTTCATCCACACGTCCCTGGTCCGGCTGGTGGAAGAGCTTCTGGCCCAGAAGGACCTCATGGCCGCCGAGAACAACGAGCTGACCCCCGTGTTCTCTCCCTTGCAGAGCCGGGAACTGCTGGACGGCGCGGCCAAAATGGGCGCGAGCCTGTCCCAGGCCCGGGGCAAGGCCCTGCGCGTTCTGCCGGACAGCGCCTGCGTGGAGTTCGTGAGCGACCACACCCTGGTGCGGCGTGTGCTCGGCAACATGGTCAAGAACGCGCTGGAAGCCTCGGTCACCGGCGACACCGTCACCCTGGACTGCACCGTCCAGGAGGACCGGATACTCTTCCGGGTGCACAACCCCCTGGTGATGGCGAACGACGTGCGCCTGCGCGTATTCAAGCGCAACTTTTCCACCAAGGGCCTGGGCCGGGGGCTCGGGACCTACGGCATGAAGCTTCTGACCGAGCGCTACCTGGGGGGCGAGGTGGACTTCACCACCCGGGAGGATGAAGGAACCGTGTTCACCCTGTCGCTGCCGCGCGACGCCCGATGCGCTTCGGGACACGACCCTGACGCGCTGTGGGACTGATGCCGCACCACCGGGCGGAAAAGACCGCTACCTTGTGATACGCTCCCTGACCCTCACCAATTTCATGGCCCACGCCAGCACCACCATGGAGCTGGCTCCCGGCCTGAACGTGCTCTGCGGCCCCAACAACACCGGCAAGTCCGCCGTGGTGGAGGCGCTTCGCTGCCTGTCCCAGAATCCGGCCCCGCGCCACGTCATCCGCCACGGGGCGAAGGAAGCCCGCGTGGAGGTGCTCCTGGACGGCGGCTGGCGGGTGGCCTGGATACGCCGCAAAGCCTACGCCCTGTACGAGATACTCGCTCCGGGAGCCGCCGAGCCCCAGGTGTTCGCCAAGATGGGGCGCGGCAAGGTCCCCGAGGAAGTGGCCGAACTTCTGAAGATGGCCCCGGTGAGCTTCGAAAAGGGCGAAGCCGTGGACGTCCACCTGGGCGACCAGCGCCATCCCATCTTCCTCCTGGACCAGCCCGGCTCGCTGCTGGCGGATTTTCTGGCCTCCTCCACCGAGAGCGCCCACCTGATGGCCATGCAGGACCTCTTGCGCGAAAAGACGCGCCGGGCCAGAATCGCCCAGGGAAACCTGGAGAAGGCCACCGCCCGCCTGCGCCACGGGCTGGACCTGCTCGCTCCGTTGCCGGAGCTTTCTCACACCCTGGAACTGCTGCGCGAAGAGGGCCGCGACCTGGAAGCGCGCACCAGCGCCGTGCCGCACCTCGAGAAGAGGCTGTCCGCCCTGGAACGAGCCACTGCCCAGGCTGCGGGCCTCACCCGCCGGGTGGCCGGGCTGTCCGCCCTGGCCGAACCGCCTCTGCTGGCCCCTTCGGCCAGGCTGCACGCCGCAGTGGAGAGGGTTGAGGATGCGGGTCGGCGCATCGTCCGGGTGAAGGCGTCGCTTGCGCGCCTTTCGCAACTCTCCGGGCCGCCCGCGCTGTCTGGCGCAGGACAGCTGGCCGGATCGCTGGCGCGCCTGGAAAGCCTCGGCGCGCGCACGCGTTCGGTGCGGGCCTCGCTCGACCGGCTGCGCGCGCTGGCCGATCCCCCGGCGCTGTCCCCGGTGGCGTCCCTGGCCAGGGACGCGGAGCGGATCGGACGTCTGGGCGCGCTCACAATGCGGGCGGCGTCCCGCGTGGGCTCGCTCTCGTCCCTGGCCGCGCCGCCGGAACTTGGCGACCCCGCGCCGCTGGCCGGGCTGCTGGAATCCATGCAGGCCGTGTCCGCACGCATCGACAAGGGGCGGGCCTGGCTGGCCGAGCGCGAGAGAGTGCTCGTCGAAAAGGCTGCCGCCATCTCGCAACGTCTGGCCGAGCTTGGCGAGTGCCCGTTGTGCGGCTCCGGCCTGGACCCGGAGAAATTCCTCAGGAAGGCCGGTGGCCATGGAACTGCCTAGAATATCGCGCAAGGGCCTGTTCATCATCCCGGACCCGCACGTTGCCGCCGCCCCGCCGGGGCACCGGCTGGAGGGATACCGCGAACAGGTGCTGGCCAAGGTGGCTGCCTGCCTGGAGCGCGCCCGGGAGCTCGAGCTGCACCCGGTATTTCCCGGCGACCTGTTCCACTGGCCGCGCGAGAATCCCAACGGGCTGGTAGTGGAGCTGATCGAGTTGTTCCGGCCGCACCGGCCCTCGGTACTGGTGGGCAACCACGACAAGTATCTGGCCCGCTTCACGCGGGACGTGTCCCTGGCGGTGCTGGACGCGGCCGGAGCCATACGCCTGATGGACGAGCCGGGTCCCGCCTTCTGGCTGGATACGCCCGAAGGCCCCGTGCTGGTTGGCGGCTCGCCGGACGCCGCGCCGCTGCCCCGCCACGTGGAGCGCCACGGGGCCGTGGCCACGGTCTGGTTCAGCCACCACTCCATCAACTTTCCCGATTTCGAGGAGCGGCTTCTGGCCCCGCGCGAGATTCCCGGCCTGGACTGGCTCATAAACGGCCACATCCACCGCCCCCAGCCCATGGTCACCATGGGCTCGACGCGCTGGTGCAATCCGGGCAACATCACCCGGCTGACCTTCTCGCGCCGCACCAAGACGCGCATCCCCGTGGCTTCCATCTGGCGGCCCGGCGCGACGGAGCTCGAATCCTGGCCGGTGCCCGTCCTGCCTTTCGAGCAGGTGTTCCCGGACCAGGAGTTCCCGCCGGAACGCAGCGCGGAGGAGCGCAACTCGCTGTTTCTCAAGGGGCTGGAGCGGCTGGCCTGGCGGCGCACCCAGGAGGGCCTGGGACTCAAGGACTTTCTGCACGCGAACCTGAACCCGGAGAACCCCGAGACGGGGCTGGTCTGGGAGCTTTACGAGGAGGTTGCCGGTGGCGACACATGATGCGGTCGGCGGCCCTGACGCCGCCCTGGAGCGCGAACTTGGCCGGTTGAAGGCCGAGTACGAGAATCTGCGCGATGAAAAAGTCCGCGCGGAACAGACCCTGGCCCACCTGGAGGCCGAGCTGTCCGCGCTGGAAGAAAAGGCCCGCGCCGACTACGGCACGGCCGATCCCGGCGAACTGCGCGCCAAACTGGAGGCCATGCGGGCCGAGAACGAGCGGCTGGTGGCCGGATACCGCGAGCACGTGGCCCAGGTGCGGGCCGGGCTGGCGGCGCTGGAAAACGGCGCTGCATCCGGCGCCCCGGAATAATCGCCCCGGTCCATGATCACCAGGAATACGCAAGAACCATAGGGGATTCCAAAGGGACTTGTCCCTTTGGCCGCCGGAGGCTTCCTCCCTGCATCACCCACCCGGCGCTTCCCAAGAGAACCGACATGACGACCCCCTCCCCGCACACGCCTGACTCCTCCTCTCCTCCGTCTTCTTCTGCTCCGGCTGCGTCCCTGCCCGCTCTGCTGCGCGAGCTTGACGACCTGCGCCATCAGGCCGGACGCCTGGAGGGCCTGGCCGAGTCCCTGGTGCGCGACCACCACGCCGCGCGCCGGGAGCTTCTGGCCGTGGAGGAGTTCCTGGCCCTGTCTCCCCTGGCCCAGGAGCGTCTGGAGGACCTCTCGCGCGACCTCTTCGGGGAACTCATGGAGGAGGTGGAGTCCAACCTGACCCACGCCGTGCGCGAGATCCTGGGGCAGGACCGCAAGGTGGTCAGCCGCCGGGAGGTCAAGAGCGGCAAGTTCTTCATCACCCTGGAGATCGAGAACCAGGGGCAGGTGGAGGACATCCTCCAGGGGCAGGGCGGGTCGGTGTGCAACATCCTGTCCGTGGGGCTTCGACTCATCGGGCTTGCCCAGCTGGACCCGGCGCTGCACCGGCCTTTTCTGGTGCTGGACGAGCAGGACTGCTGGCTTCGGCCCGAGCTCGTCCCGCGCTTCAACGCGCTCATCGCGGCCATCGGCGAGAAGCTGGGGCTCCAGGTGCTGACCATCAGCCACCACTCGGTGGACTCCTTCAGCGGCTCGGCCGGGCGGGTGTTTCAGCTTGCACCCAGCCGGGAGGCCGGGGTGACCGTGACGGTGCTGGAGGGCTTGAGGAAGGCCGGGGCGCTGACCGGCGAAGACGAAGAGGCGCAGTCGGACGAGTAGGGGGCATGCCCGTGAGACGTTCGGCGGCCAACCCCGCCGGACGCCGCCCATCCTGATGTCATTGCTGGTTGTATTCCCCCTGTTCCATGCTATGCTTTCGCCTGTTCCTCCGCAGCGGTGGAACCCGCCCGGGCATCCCGCCCGCAGACGAATAGCCCCTCGCGGGCGGAGGCCACATCCATGCACGCCGCCATCAGCCGCATCCCCTACGCCATCCAGCGCATCGCCAGGTTCATCAAGCCACGGCTGACCGTCACCCCCGCCCCGGAGGGCGTGGTCTTCGAGCAGGACGTGCCCGTTACCGTGCGCGACGGCACAACGCTTCGCGTCAACGTGTTCCGGCCCGCCACGCCGGGAACCTACCCGGTCATCCTGTGCGCCCATCCCTACGGCAAGGACGACATGCCCCGGCCAAGCCCCTTCGGCGGCTTCAGGATTCCCCTGCGCTTCCACCTGTTCCGCCAGCCCGAGCCGTTCGCCTTTTCCTGCTGGACAAGTTGGGAGGCCCCGGACCCGGCCTTCTGGGTGCCGCGCGGCTACGTGGTGGTCAATTGCGACCTGCGCGGCTTCGGTACCTCGGACGGTACGGGCACGCTGCTGACCCACGAGGAGTCCCTGGACTACTTCGACCTCATCGAGTGGGCGGGCGTGCAGCCCTGGTCCAGCGGCAAGGTGGGGCTGCTGGGAGTGTCCTATCTGGCCTTGAGCCAGTACCGCGTGGCCCAGCTCAAGCCGCCGCACCTGGCGGCGATCTGCCCCTGGGAGGGCTTCAGCGACCTCTACCGGGACCTGGCCTACCCCGGCGGCGTGCGCGAGGACGGCTTCATGGTCCTCTGGAGCGGGCAGGTCGTCAAAGCCGGGCGCACCCACGACAATCCCAGGCGCTTGCAGATGGAGCACCCCCTGCGCGACGCCGCCTGGGAGCGCCTCACCCCGGACCTTGAGAAGATCGAGGTCCCCATGCTGGTCTGCGCGAGCTTCTCGGACCAGTGCCTGCACACGGGCGGCTCCTTCCGGGCGTTCATGCGGGCCGGGTCGCGCCGGAAGTGGCTCTTCACCCATCGCGGTGGCAAGTGGAGCACCTTCTACGGCCAGGAGGCGCGCACGGCCCAGGCACGGTTCTTCGACCACGTTCTCAAGGGCCTGGACAACGGCATGGAGAACACCCCGCCCGTGCGCCTTGAGGTGCGCGAGAGCGGATCGCTCGTGCGCGAAGTCCGCCACGAGGCCGCCTGGCCCCTGACTCACACGCGCTGGAAGCGGCTGCACCTCGGCGCGCAGGAGCGCCTGCTGGACTCGCCGCAGGCCGCCCCGGCCACGGCGGTCGCGCACCTGCCCCAGTCCGGCCTGTCCTTCGCCTACACCTTCCGGGAGGACACGGAGCTGACCGGTCCCATGAGCCTCACCCTGCGCCTTGGCCTGGACGGAGCAGAGGACTGCTGCCTCTTCGTCGGCGTGAGCAAGACGCGCGATGGGCAGACGATCGGGTTCGAGGGGTCCTACGGCTTCGTCCTGGACCGGGTGGCCAACGGCTGGCTCAGGCTCTCGCACCGGGAGCTGGATGACGGGGCTTCCAGCCTCGGCATGCCGGTGCGCACGCACAAGCGGGCAATGCCTGTGAAGGCTGGAGAGGTCGTGGCCGTGGAGATCGCCCTGCTGCCCTCATCCACCTTCTACCGCAAGGGAGAGGGGCTGCGCCTGGACATCCAGGGACGCCAGTTCGAGCCGCGAAACCCGCTTATCGGGCAGTTTCCCGCAGGGTATGAAGTGAGCCCGGACTGCAGGGCGACCCTGCACTTCGGCGGCGGGAGCGAGGCCTTCCTGTTGGTCCCCGTGACGGGCGGGAGCGAAGAGTGGGGGGCGGACGAGTAGGGGGAGGGAGAGTCTGTCGGGGGAGAAGCCTCCGGCGGGCAAAGGGCTCAATGCTCACCGGGCTCTGCACACCCTTATAGGGGCTGCGTGGGGGCGGGCGATGCTGTGAACGAGGGACGCAGGCGGCATGAATTGTTCGGGCCGGGAAGAGGAGACTCTTCCCGGCCTTTTTGCGTTTTGGGGGACATTTTTCGGGAATTTTCCCACATAGCGCTATGTGGGGTGAAATGTTCCGGATTCTGAATAGTCGTATGGGGGCCTCGGCCAGGGACGCCGGGGTAAATACCCTTACGGAGGTACCCCCGTATGCCTAATCCCACGAATTCCGGCCTCGCCGACGAGCAGGCCCGCAAACGCCAACTGTACGAAGACGCCCTGGACCGCTTCGCCGGGTTCGAGCCCGGCGAATCTCAACTCACCGACGACCAGATCATGGCCCGCCGCGGCGCGCGGGCAAGCGGCCACTTCCGGCGAATCTGGCGCATTCCAGCACCAAAGCCCGTTTCCGCCGTTCCGGCAATCCACCCCAGGCGCAAGCGCCATGCCCTTCGAGACCATTCTGGCCCAGCTGAAGGCCCGCCCCGGCATGATCGAACACCTGGAAGGCATCGACCTGGACGGCGACGGCATCCCGGACATCCCCTTCGGCTCTCCGCCGCCCCAGATGATGGCCGACCCCATGGCCCGCATGCAGTGGCAGGCCATGATGCAGAACCGCCAGCAGGCCGTGCAGGCCAAGCAGATGCGCCGCGCCCAGCGCAAGTCCGTCAACAACGAGGCGCTGCTGGCCCACTTGCGGGCCAATGACCCGCTGTTCGTGCACGTGAAGCGCTGGATCGAGGCCTTCGTGGAGTCGCTGCCGGGGAAGATCCAGCGCGCCGTGCTGGAACAGGTGGAGCGCACCCCCGGTGCGTTCCTGGAGATGTACTCCGAGCTGCGCCAGCACCTCATGGAGGAGTTCGGAATGACCGGCAGGACAAGGAGAGCATCTCCCGGAGGTTATCCCATGCAGGGCAATCAGGCCTTTGCTCCGGCTGCCAGAGACCCGCGGCAAGCGGTCCGTCAGGCCGTGGCAGGCCGCATGAGTCCGCCCCAGCTCGAAAGCGCCGGAATGATCGACGAGCGCACGCCCGGAGCGGACCGAGCCGCCGAGCGCGCCGCTCTGGTCAAGCGCGTCAAGGCGGGCGGCGCCAGGGAGGGCGACCTGCTCAAGTACCTGGAACTGTCTGGGCTGTAGAACAGAGGGGAAAATGGGCCGGGCGCGTAGCCCGGCCTCGCATGAATCGTCACCATTAACGCTCACAGGAGGAAACATGAGCGAGGAATCTTTCATCAATCCGTCAAGTCAGACCCGTTTGTTCGAGAATAACCAAGGCTGGGCGCCCAGCATGAACGAAGGAAACCAGTTGCTGCCGGATGTCGGTGGAGAGACATATTCTTCGCCGCAACCAGAAGGGAGTCCCCTTAATAACTATACGGAGAAGCCGTTCAGTTGGACGCGATACGCGCAGAAGGCGGCGACGGATAAAGGGGACTACTTTTCAAGTGGCGGCAAATTGTATCATCAACGAGAAGATAAGGTCTTTCAAGTGACAGGTGAGCCTCAAGGTGATTATGAAATAAACGGAGAAGAGATATCATCGCTCAAGTCACAGGGCAGCAGCGGACAACAGTTTAGGGCCAATCCGGTCTCAACGGATGGTAGCGGATCACTGGGAAGTCCGCCTGCTGCCGACGACCAGACTCTGGGGCCGAAAACCCCGAAAGAAGTCCGCAAGTTGACGGAATACGAGAGAAGGATGATGAAGGAAGCAGGTTTCACTGACGAACAACTTGACCCAATTACTTTGCATATTGGAGGGGGACATCCGTCTATGCCTAAGAGCATGGATGCGATAACGTATGATGACAATATATATTTTCGCGATGGCGTGCATGATCCAAATTCGGCCAAAGGCCTGGCATTTCTCGCACATGAAATCCAGCATTCTGTTCAGTGGAGAAATGGCATGACTGTGCCTAGTTACGTCGCGAATAGTGTGGGAGGATACAAGAACAACAAGTACGAAAAAGATGCGTTTGAATGTCAAGCTGACGCGTATCAGCGAATTAGGGAGAAGCGGTTGCAGGATTTATATGAATCGTACAAATAACGATTTATATAGAGAAATGTCGGTTGCCATGTTTCGTGCTCCGCGATAAGCAACTTGCCGTCGGACCTCCATGTCCCGGTCTGAGAATGTCCGGAATGGAGGTTCCGACTGCAGTAATGCAATCATTCGATAAATAACTGAAGGGATTGTTTGTAGTTGGGTGCTGCGAATATATTTGCATAGTAGGGCGTATAAGGGGATTGCAATGCTCCTCACACATGTTTTGCGCGTGTCTTTGCTCGCTATAGTTTTTGTTTCTTGTGGCTGCCACGATGCTTGCTGGGCTGAGGATGATGTTTTTTATAGCACCCATAACCATCATTTCGCGTTTGAACGAATAGTGGATAAATCTTGTCTCGGCGCTCCTGAATACGCAATTCTCAACACCGACCTTGAGAGCGCTAAGTCCGGCTTCATCAAGGCAGACCTTGACACTCAGGTCAATCTCTTCCTCTGTGCAGACAAGGCAGGGTTGGACGACCATGCTCTCGCGCTTATGGAGATTGTCATGTCAAGGAAAGATAAGGTCGTCCCACCGCTTCTTTTAAGACTTAACAAAAGCACTGCAGATCATGAAATAAGCAGGATCATTATGCTGGTTTACGCTTTAACCATCGACATGCTCGTCCGAAAACAACGCGAGGGGATGACTTCGGGCAGCTTTTCTGACGACCTCATTCTGACTCAGGATGAGGTAAAAAGTCTCATTTTCAGCGCAAATCGCATTGCGGATGAATCACTAAGGCTGAATTGCCTGGATATTCTTGAACCACTACTCGAATATTGACGATGTATCTTAATGAGGACGAGGGTGGCAACATGAGCTTGGCGGTGATGTAAATATGAGGCGCGATATATAGTCGATATCGTGCATGGAATTGGTTTTTTCAATTTCATGCGTAGCGAACAAGCTATCGAGGACTACATGCTCACGCTTTCGGCCCAAATTTCCTGTGTGCTATTCCTTGGTGATCTGCTCTTTGTTCTGCTTGCAAGGCAGAAAAGCACGGAAGGTTTCCGATATTTGCCAATTTACACTACGTTCGCTTGCTTGGCATTTCTTGCTATTCGGAATGTAAAAACAACTTCGTACAAGGAGTGTTTTCGAATATCTCTTCTGGCGTCGATCTCGTTTGTAATGTTACATCAATTCATCGGTTGGATATGGTTCCCTGGTATCGTGAAGAGCAATTCCTTTTTGTCGGTAGAGAATGTCCAGCTTGGCATTGCCTTGTTTCTCGTCTCAGCGATTTTTCTTTTCACTGGCCTTTCCGTCGCCAAAGTGATCACGGGGCTTTGGGGTAGAAAGTAATATACCTGAATTCGGTCACCCGACCCCTTGCTCAAGCAGTGATGAAAACTCCCAATGTGGCCTCCGGATTCGTGAACGGTTTTCCCGCTCGGAGGTCACGATATGTTCGTGGGGTGTCAGCGGGCGAGTTCACTCTGATCATCGTCATTTCGGCATCCACCTCGAACAAATCGCATGTGACGCAGTTTCAACTCGCACCAGGAGTCTCTTTGTGCCACCAGCGAGAATATTACTCTGTGCGCTCCTTCTAGTTACAGTGTACGCCTGCAAAGCGAACTGCCCTGCCGGGAAGACGTACAGATGCGCTTTCAGCCGCCCGGAAAATGCACCAACACCGACAATGGTGATTGACAAAGCATGCCTGGATGATCCTGGCTCGACCATCCTGACGCTTCCCCAGGATGAACTGTATCGCCAAATTAAAAGCGTCAGCATCACCTTTCAAATAGATGCCTATCTGTGTTCCGGCAAGGCTGGCCTGGAAGAGGTCGAAGAGAGGCTCGGTGACATACTGTTGAAAAGGGGACAGGAACTCATCGCCCCACTTTCGGATCGGCTGGGAAATGCTGCGGACGATCGACATCAGCAGGATACTCATGCTTTTTGTGGTGTATGCTTGGAAGAATTGGGAGAAGCATAAAGACATCAGGTTGGACAAGCCGACGGTCAGGCTCCTTGTTGCCAATGCCCAGCGCATCACGGATAAGCCCCTGCGCGATATTTGCCTCAACTGGCTGGAATCCCTGGCTGAACAGTGACGGGCATCACCCGCCTCACCCCCCTACCGCACTTCGTCCAGCAGCGCGTCCAGAAGCCCGGCCAGCTCCTCCGGCGTGCGGTGCAGCGGCGCAAGCTCCCGCGCGGCCCGGCGCGGGTCGATGGGCACGCCCACTTCCGAGGCGGCGCTGTCCAGCACTCCCCGGATCTTCATCTGATCGGCAGGCGCGTCCTGGCCTGTGCAGCGATCTTCCAGCACCACGAACTTGTCCGCCCCGAATCTGCCCAGGAGCGCCGTCGGCAGCGCCTCGCGCAGTCCGTCCGCCACGCTCAGGAGCAGGGCGTCGGCCTTGTCGTGCCCGTGGCTGGCGTTCACCTGCCGCAGGCGCGCCACGTTCCAGATGGAAAGCCGCGCCCCCCGTCTCCCCCTGGCGCAGTCGCGCAGGGCCTCCTCGGCCCGGGTCAGGAAGCCGTAGCGGTTGCACAGCCCCGTGAGCGGGTCCTGTCCGGCCAGGGTTCGCTCCTGGTCCCAGAGTTTCAGCAGTTGGGTGATGAGCAAAAGAAACGACAGATAGGACAGGCTGTGCGAGACGAAGCTGTAGAAATGATAGCTGAAGTGGTCGAAGCGCCTGCCCGCCAGCCAGTCGGTCAGTTCGATGGACGTGGCGCAGGCGAACACGGTGATGAGGCCCAGCCGCCAGCCCCCGGCCACCGTGAGCATGACGAGCGGGGTCAGGTACACGACGCTCAGGTTGATCTCGTACCCGGTGGCGTAGTCCAGCCAGGAGATGGCCAGCAGGTAGGCCACGCCACGCAGCGTGGTGCTGCGCCGGTCGCGCCGCATGGCGACGATCCTGTCGGACCACCAGGTGCGAAGCTGTGGCGGCTTCATGGAGTTTTCCCTCCGTCGCGGCAGATCCGGAGCCACCCGGCTCGGTCAGGCCATTTCCGGGTCCGTCGGCATGGGCCTTCGAGGTTCCATGCGTTGCCCATGTTTCACGGTTCAGGCCAGATAAGCGCGTCCGCGCTCCGAAATCCAGATGATTTTTGCCCGCTTGGTTGCCAACCGCCTGATTTCGGGGCATCAATCAGCAAACACGCAGAGAAGGAAGCGTCATGCCCTGGAGTCCCAAGCTGCCCGACAAGCTCTACCAACGCTCGCTTTTTTCCTGGGTGCTCACCAGCAACCTGAAACTCCAGGGCGTGTTGCTGGCCATCATCGTGGTCACCGTGGCCATTCGCGTTCTGCCCCTGGAGATGCAGAAGAAGATCATCAACGAGGCCATAGGCGAGCAGAAGGTGCAGCTTCTGTTCATGTACTGCGCCTACTATCTGGCCGCCGTGGTCAGCTCCTCGGCGCTCAAGTTCGCCATCAACGCGCTCCAGGCCAAGATCGGGCAGGAAGCCCTGGCCGAGATGCGCAAGAAGCTCTACGCGCACATCCTCACCCTGCCCATCGGCTTCTTCCGCAAGGCCAGCCCCGGCATGATCGTGTCCTCCCTGGTGACGGAGGTCGCCACGGCGGGCGACTTCATCGGCCAGGCCATCGCCGTGCCCGTCACCAACATCCTGACGCTCCTGGCCTTCGCGGGCTATCTGTTCTACCTGAACCCGCTCCTGGCGGGCCTGTCCATGGTGCTCTACCCGCTGGCGCTCATCTTCGTGCCCATGATGCAGAAGCGCTCCAACGACGCCAACCGCGAGCGCGTGGACACAGGCCGCAAGATGTCCACCATGATCGGCGAGGCGGTCTCGGGCATCCACGAGATCCACGGCAACGCCTCCTTCAAGCACGAGAACGCCCGCTTCGCGGACATCACCGACAAGCAGTACAAGGTGCGGCTGCGCTGGACTCTGTGGAAATTCGCCATCAAGAATTCCAACAACTTCTTCCAGTCCCTGGGGCCGTTCGTGCTGTTCCTGGTGGGCGGCTGGCTGGCCATCCACGGCCGCTTCGACCTGGGCGCGCTGGTGGCCTTCCTTTCGGCCAACGAGAAGCTCTACGACCCCTGGAAGGAGCTCATGGACTTCTACCAGTCCTGGCAGGACGCCAAGGTAAGCTACAACCGGGTGATGGAGTATTTCACCGAGGACTGCGAGTTCGCCCTGGTGCCCGCCGAGGAGCGCGCCCCCCTGACCCTGCCCGGCAGGATCGAGGTGAAGGACCTGGTGATGGAGGCTCCGGGCGGCATCAAGCTCCTGAAGGGCGTGTCCGTCTCGCTTGAGCCGGGCGAGCATCTGGCTCTGGTGGGATTCTCCGGGTCCGGCAAGTCCACGCTGGCCTTGTGCATCGCCCAGATCTACAAGTATTCCGGCGGGCAATGCCTGCTGGCCGGGCACGAAATCTCCCAGATGGCCAAGTCGGACCTGGCCGAGAACATGGGCTTCGTGCCGCAGCACCCCTTCATTTTCGAAGGCTCCATCAAGGAGAACCTGCTCTATTCGCTGAACGCCCGGCAGGTGTCGCGCGGCGAGGACCCGGCCGCCAACGAGCCCAGCCTGGACGAGCTGATCGAGGTCACCCAGCAGGTGGGCCTGTTCCTGGACGTCTTGCGCTTCGGCCTGAACACGGTGTTCCGCAAGGGCAGGAAGGAGCATCTGGTCCAGAAGATCATCGCCATCCGCGAGGCCTACTACGAGGACCAGGGCGAGGAGCTCAAAAGCCTGGCCGAGTTCTTCGACGAGGGGCGCTACCTGCTGTACTCCTCGGTGGCGGCCAACCTGATTTTCGGCAACCCCGACGACGAATCCTACCTGCCGGAGCGCCTGACCGACAACGCGGACTTCAAGGAGTTCCTGGCGCAGGCCGGGCTCGAGCCGATCCTCTTGGGGCTAGGGCGGGAGCTGACGCTTCGCACCGTGGACATCTTGAAAAACGTGCCGGGCGCGGACGCCTCCTTCTTCGAGCAGACCCCCATGCTCCAGGAGGAGTTCGAGGCCTACGCCCAGCTGGCCGAGCGCCTGGAACGGGCCGGGGCCGGGTTCGACGGCCTGGGCGCGGAGGAGCGGGCCATGCTCCTCAACCTGGCGCTTCGTTTCACGCCGGGCCGCCACACCATCGCCGCCCTGCCCCAGGCCACGGAGCGCGCGCTGCTGGAAGGCCGGGCCGCATTCATGGCGCGCATCGCCGCCAACGCGCCCGAGAAGATCACCTTCTATCGCCGCGACAACTACATCCACGCCCAGACCATCCTGGACAACATCCTCTTCGGCAAGCTGAAGACCGAGAGCACCAAGGTGTTGGACCGGGTGAACAAGTCCATCATCCGCCTGCTCATCCAGCAGGACATGCTGGAGCGCATCGTGGAGCTGGGCCTGGAATTCCAGGTGGGCACCCACGGCGACCGCCTCTCCGGCGGGCAGCGCCAGAAGGTGGCCCTGGCCAGGGCTTTTCTCAAGGAGCCGCCGCTGCTGCTCCTGGACGAGGCCACCGCCGCCCTGGACAACGCCTCCCAGACCCGCATCCAGAACCTGCTGGACTCCAAGTGGAAGGGCCGCGCCACGGTGATCGCCGTGGTGCACAGACTGGACACCATCAAGGGCTACGACAAGATCGCGGTCATGAAGGCCGGGCAGATCGTGGAAACCGGTTCCTACGAGGAACTCATCGCCAAGAAGGGGATGCTCTATGAGCTCGTCCACGGAACAAAAGCCAACGGCTAACGCCTGCGGATACGACAGCTTTCTGGACATCATCCGGGGCCTGCCCATTTTTTCCAGGGTGCCTTTGGACGTAAGCAAGGTGTTGGCCTACCTGTGCACCTCCGAGACCTTCGCGCCCGGCGACTGCCTGGTGCGCCAGGGGGATCACGCCGAGGCCTTCCACTATTTCACCTGCGGGCGGGTGGAGGTCGGCAGGCAGGACAACGGCAGGGAAGTGGTCATGAAGACCCTGGGGCCGGGAGACTCCATGGGCGGTTTGGCCCTGGTGCTGGGGGGCAGGAGCCTGTTCACCGTGCGCGCCGTGGAGGAGACCACGGCCATGACCCTCACCCGCGAGAAGTTCCTGAAGACCGTGCAGCGCTTCCCGCAGGTGGAGCCGGCCATGCTTCAGTCCCTGGCCGAGCACGTGCTGGCCTGGGAGGAGCGCTTCCTGGCCCGCCATCCGGCGGAGTTCGCGGCCATGGGGCAGGACTTCGGCGTCACCCTGTTCTGACGGGATGCGGCCGTGCCGCGCGGCAGGGGCTTCAACTTGGTTTGACAGGCGGCCCTTTTCCCGGCTACGTCCTCAAAAATTGCGCGGAGCCCCTGAATGCAAGACCCTCATGCCATTTTTGCAGACTACGCCGCCAAGACGCGCCTGAAAATGACCCCACAGCGGCGTCATATCCTCGATGTGTTCCTGGAACAGCAGGGGCACATGACTTCCGAGGAGCTCTACGAGCGGGTCAAAGCCTCCTACAAGTCCATCGGACAGGCCACGGTCTACCGCACCCTGAAGCTGCTCTCCGGCTCCGGCATCGCCAAGGAAGTCGATTTCGGCGACGGCGTCACCCGCTATGAGCACCAGCACGGCGACGACCACCACGACCATCTGATCTGCGAGAACTGCGGCAAGAACGTGGAAGTGCTGGACGAGACAATCGAAAAGCTCCAGGCCGAAGTGGCCGCCCGCCACGGCTTCAAGCTCACCCGGCACAAGATGTACCTGTACGGCATCTGCCCGGAGTGCGGGAAGGGAAGTAAGTAAGAGGGAGCAAGAGAAGAGGCCTCCGGCGGCCAAAGGAACTTCGTTCCTTTGGAATCCTCTATGGCTTCGCGTTGAGGGCGGGAATACAAACAAGGGCCGACGCTAAAGCGTCGGCCCTTTTGCTGTTGGGAAGAGTTTTATCAAAATATACGGACCGGATGTCTTGAATCAGGCCGTGAGCCGCAACACCACCGGGGCGCAGGCTTACGAACCGGCCTTGCGGATGGCGTACAGCACGCCGTCCCCCATGTCCCAGAGCTGGCTCCCGTTGCCCTCCAGCCTGATGGTGAAGGTCCGGGTCTTCTCCTGGGAAATCGGCGTCAGGAAATGATATCCTTCCTGCTGGGGGGACCACTCGCCGGGAATCCCGTGGATCTGGAACACCGGGACCGTGCGTCCCCCGGTGGTTTCAAATACCCGAATGCTGGAATCGCCGCCCGAGACACGAGGAAAAAAGACCAGGTGTGCGGGCACGTTCTGAAGCACCAGTTCCATCTCTGCGGGCTGTGCCCCCGAGGGCTTGTAGATGCGTTTGCGCGCCTCCTCGAAAGAGGCCAGTCCGGTGGAACCGGCTTTCACCACGTTCGCGGGAACAAGGCGCGACATGTCCGCGGTGAAACTGGCGCCCTGCCTGTGCCGGTTGAAGCTCGCGGGGTAGACGTTCATCTGTTCCGACGTGTCGTAGAACCCCACGTCCACGGATTTCACCCGGGTCAGGCCGTGGTTCCAGTTCGGATACTTCGGGGTGATCGGCTTGATCAGCAGTTCGAACTCGACCGTGAAGAACCTGAAGGGGCGGTCCCGGGTGATCTCAAGGAAGGCCCTGCCTACGGGGTCAGGACCGGCTGAGCCGAATTGCGTCACCTTTTCTTCGTCGTCAAACGTGGTCTTCACCAGGAGAACGCCGTCCTGACCGGAGTTTTCGTAATCCAGCGTCATGGCGATGTAGTGCGGGAAGCCGTCGCCCGTGTTCTCGAAAGCATAGCGGAATGTTCCCGGCTGGCCGATCCGCGTGGGGGAGACGCCGTCGCCGAAGTTGGAATAGAACATGATCCGTTCCAGGCCGTTCACATGGGTGAGGAAATCCCCGGGGACCATGGTGCGCTGGAAGCGGGCCGGGAAAGACGCAAGCGACGTCACCGGCTTCCTGGGCAGAGACCATGTCCTCAATGTTTCCGGGCCCGTACTTGCGCTGTCCGGTTCGCCTGCCTCGGCAATGTATTCAGTGATGCTCTTCTGATAAAACTGGTTCCCCACAAGGATGTGATCAACCGTCCGCATGTCCGGGCTGATCGCGTTGTCCAGGATGTAGTTGTGGGCAACGGCCTGGTTGTAGTAATAATTGTAGCTTTCCATCTGTCCATCATCGGAAAATGACGCCAGGGTGTTGTTGGTGAGTAACTGCGACAGCGTCGGAGTCATCGCCTTGAAAGGGCTGATTCTCGTGTAATTCGTCATTAGGTTGCTCTGGCTCAACGCACTGGCTGATCCAAGGAAGAGGATGGCATAGCCGATAACATGACGCCATCGGCCTGCAATATCCCCAAGTGCCATGGACAGCAGGAGAACAAGGGCTATGAGGGCCTGAGGAATGTATTTGTAGAAAACAAAGCCGTGTCTGCTGGCAAGCAGGAAGATCGCCGGGAAAATCAGCAGGAGCAGCAGAGGCCGCAACAGGAAATCGCATTTCTTCATGGCGCGGAAAGTCGCGTACAATACGGCCGCGCAGCATACAGCGATGGCGATCATGCCGGGGAGTTCACCGGGAAAGGCCAGGCCGCAGACACTTTTGGCGACAGCGGTGTAGGCGCCGGCAATTTCTGAGGCAACCGCCGGGTACGGCAGCTTTGAAAGGAGCATGTTCTGCGATGCTTTCGTCGAAGAGGCGTAGAAATAGGCGATGGGGGCGGCGCTGACGAGAGCGACGCCCGCCGACAGTTTGATCCTGGCCAGCATGCGCCCCTTGCTGCGGAACAGCACGAGAATTAGCGTCTGGGAAATCAAATATATGGCAAACATGTAATGCAAGGCCATGCCGAGGATGCAGGAGGTGAATATGAAATATTTGTCCTTGCGCTGTTCAAGGAGCGTGTATCGAATGCTATGGTAAAGCGCCGCCGTGATGCAGAATATGATAGCGATGTGAGGGCGAAGGGACCGCGAAACCTCGATGAGGAGCGGGTTGACCGCCAGGAGGCATATGCACAGGCTTGCAGCGCCGCGCGAACTGAGAAGCGCTGTCCTGCTGGCGTAGTAGAGAGTTCCGAAAGTTGACAGGGCAAAAACAGATTTTACGCCAAAGTCTGAAAACAAGAACCCGTAGAGCGCTTTCAAGAGAATGTAGAAGTACGGCGGATGGACCTCCACCGTGGTCGTCCAGGCGAGAAGGTACGAGAGCGGCGTCTGGGATGCGACGACGTGCAGGGATTCCACGGCATCGAGGCCGATGACGTCGAACTTGTACCAGACGAGGCAGGCCATGACCATGCATGCCGTTGTGGTGAGGAGCGTGTCGTTGGTTTGGGAGGATTGTTCAGGCATGAGTCAGGCTCTCTTTGGAAGAATGCAGCCGCCTGGGCAGCGAACTGGACGTGCACGGGCGGCGGAGGTAGTTGACGCTGGATGGGTGAGACCGGGTAGCGTAAGCTGATACACGGGCATGCGATTTGGAGCGCAAGAGCGCCAGACGGTGTCGTCTGGCGCTCCTCGATTCCTAAAGCACCCGCAGGTGCACGGGCTCGGCCTTCACGAAAGGGAAGGCTTTTATTTTCTCGAGCGCCGCGTCCACGTCGCGCTGTCTGGCGTGGTGGGTCATGAACACGATGGGCACCACGGATTCGTCCTGGGTGTCCGGGGCCACCTTCTGCACGGCCTGGTAGATGGATATGCCCACGTCCCCCAGGGCCTTGGCCAGCGCAGCCAGCACGCCGGGCTTGTCTTCCACGGTGAAGCGGAAGTAGCGGCGGCTGGTTTCTTCCTCGGCTGGCAGCATCTGCGCGGGCGGCAGCACCTTTTCGGGAAATCCCGTGTTGTTGGGGGCCGCTCCGTCGCGCGCCAGGGCCATGATGTCGGCAAGCACCGCGCTGCCCGTGGGGCGTCCGCCCGCGCCCTGTCCGTAGAGCATCACCGCGCCCACCGCGTCGCCCACGATGCGCACGGCGTTGAACGCCCCGTGCACCTGGGCCAGCAGGTAGCTCTTGGACAAAAGCATGGGGTGCACCCCGGCCATGATCTTGCCGTCCACCTGTTTGGCTTGTCCGATCAGCTTCACCTCGCACCCGAACTCGTGGGCGAAGGCTATGTCCAGCGGAGTGACGAGCGTGATGCCGGTCACGGGCAGGGCGCTCAGCGGATAATCCTGCCCGTAGGCCAGGCGGATCAGCACGATGAGCTTGTGGGCCGCGTCGAAGCCTTCCACGTCCAGGGTGGGGTCGGCTTCGGCGAAGCCTTTCTTCTGGGCTTTCTTGAGGGCGTCCGCGTAGGAGAGGCCCTTGCGGGTCATGCGCGAGAGGATGAAGTTGGACGTGCCGTTCAGGATGCCGGTGACGGTCTGGATGCGGTTTCCGGCCAGGGACTCCTTGAGCGTCTGCACCACGGGGATGCCGCCGCACACGCTGGCCTCGTAGTACAGGCCCACGCCCTTCTGGGCAGCCAGGGCGAAGAGCTCCTCGCCCTTTTCCGCCAGAAGGTGCTTGTTGGCCGTGACCACGTGCTTGCCCGAGGCCAGGGCCAGGCGGATGAGGTCGTAGGCGGCGTTCAGGCCGCCCATGAGCTCCACCACGATGTCCACGTCCTCGGCTGCGGCCAGCTCCAGCGGGTCGGCCACGAAGCGGGCGCCGACGGGCAGCGGGGTGGGCCGTACTTTGGACGGGTCGCGCACGGCCATGGCCGTGACCACCACGGGGCGGCCCAGGCGGCGTTCGATCCACTCGGCGCTGTCGGCCAGGATGGACGCAAGACCCTGCCCTACCGTGCCGAATCCGGCGAGCCCCAGACGCACGGGCTGTGTGGAGAGGGCGGGACTCACGCGCCCCCCGACAGGGCTTTCTTGATGCCGCGTACGGCCTGGTTGATGCGGTGGCGGTTCTCCACCAGGGCGAAGCGCACGTGGTCGTCGCCGAAGTGGCCGAAGCCCAGGCCCGGAGACACGGCCACATGGCCTTCCTTCAGCAGCAGCTTGGCGAACTCCACGGAGCCCATCTTGCGGAACTCCTCGGGAATCTGCGCCCACACGAACATGGTGGCCTTGGGCGGCGGCACGTCCCATCCGGCGCGGTGCAGGCCCTCTATCAGGGCGTCGCGGCGGTCCTGGTAGATGTCGCAGATCTCCTTGACGCACTCCTGGGGGCCGTTCAGGGCCACGGCCGCGGCGATCTGGATGGGCTGGAAGATGCCGTAGTCCAGGTAGCTCTTGATGCGCGTCAGGGCGTAGACCATGTCCGGGTTGCCGCAGCAGAAGCCCACGCGCCAGCCCGCCATGGAATAGCTCTTGGAGAGCGAATAGAACTCCACGCCCACGTCCTTCGCGCCCTTGGCCTGCAGGAAGCTGGGGGCCTTGTAGCCGTCGAAGCACAGGTCCGCGTAGGCGAAGTCGTGGATGACCAGCATGTCGTGCTCTTTGCAGAACTCGACGATGCGCTCGAAGAAGGCCACGTCCACGATTTCGGCGGTGGGGTTCTGGGGATAGCTTATGATGAGGAGCTTGGGCTGGGGCCAGGTCTGCTTGGTGGCGTTCAGCAGGTCCTCGAAGAAGTCGCGGCCCTTGCCCAGGGGGATGCGGCGCACGTCCGCGCCGGAGATCACCGATGCGTAGGGGTGTATGGGATAGGCCGGGTCAGTGGCGAAGACCACGTCGCCGGGCTGGAGCATCACCAGCGCCAGGTGGGCCAGGCCCTCCTTGGCGCCCATGGTGACCACCACTTCGCGGTCGGCGTCCAGCTCCACGCCGTAGTTGCGCAGGTACCAGTTGGCCATGGCCAGACGCAGGCCCGGAATGCCCTTGGATGCGGAATATCTGTGGTTGACGCCCTTCTGCGAGGCCTCGATGAGCTTGTCCACGATGTGCTTGGGGGTGGGGATGTCCGGGTTTCCCATTCCCAGGTCCACGATGTCCACGCCCTGGCGGCGCATCTGCATCTTGAGTTCGGTGACGACGGCAAAGACGTAGGGGGGCAGGCGCTCCATGCGCGCGAACTTGTGCATCGCGAACAGCTCCTTATATGGTAGATGAAGTGAGGAAATGTAACGGGGCTGGCCCTTGGTGTCAAAGGGGCAGATGGGTTGGATATCAAGATGGCGCAATGGATAACGATGGTTCCGGTGGGGTCTGGGGTGGCTGCGGAAAAGGCTCAGGGTGGTCCGGTTAGCGGAACGATGCAGGAGGAGGACTTAGTCGCGTCAGCCAGCCCTTCCGTTCGTGTGGAAGGGGTTATTTTGATCCTTGACCATGGCGTGTGTTGCAGTTATGAGCAATGGTTCGCGGAGAGGTGGCCGAGCTGGCCGAAGGCGCTCCCCTGCTAAGGGAGTATACTGGCAAAACCGGTATCGCGGGTTCGAATCCCGCCCTCTCCGCCATTTCGAACGATTCAGGCTTCCAAGCCTTCAGGCCTCGGCGGTACCTCAAGTGCCTCTGAGGCCTTTTTCTTGGCCAGCCGGGCGTCCTGTCCCATGCGGCTTTCGCAAGCGGGCTTTTGCGGCAGCGCGGAAAGGGAAGACACCCAAAGTATAGTACTAAGCTGGCGGATAATCCGGGTTCCCAGGTTGACCTCCCCTCGTCTGCCGGGTATCGAATCGGTTATGATCGGTGGAATTGTTCCTATCTCCGCTCCCGGCTCCATAAGGACAATCATGTTGGAAACTGAAAATGGCAGCGCTCGGCAGATGAACGACCTGGATGGGGTACGGCGGCGGATCACGGACCTGGGCTCCTGTGAAACGGAGCATGGGCTGCTCGATGCGTCATACCGGGAGCAGGAGGGCCGTTTCAGCCAGTTTCTGGAATACGCGCCCGTGTCCATCGCCAAGTTCGACCGGGACATGCGCTGCCTGGCGGTCAGCCGCCGCTGGCTGGAGGACTTCGGCCTGGACAGCCAAAGCGTCCTGGGCCGGAGCCATTACGAGGTTTCTGAGATTCCGGAACGATGGAAGCATGCCCATCGGCGTTGTCTGGCTGGTGCGGTGGAGCGCTCGGAGGGAGAGGTTTTCGTGCGTCCTGACGGAGGCAGGAAATGGGTAAGATGGGAAATCCGTCCCTGGCGCGAGGCTTCAGGGGAGATCGGGGGAATCGTCATTTTCGGCGAGGACATCACCGAGCGCAAGGAAGCCGAGGAGGCGCTCAGGCAGAGCGAGGAGCGCTACCGCTCGTTGGTGGAGGAACAGGTTGAGCTGGTCAGCCGGATCGCGCCCGACGGAACGCTCCTGTACGTCAATCAGGGGTATTGTCGTTTCATCGGCAAGGGCCGGGATGAACTGATCGGCAGCAAGTGGCAGCCCGTCCCCCACAAGGACGACCTCCCCATGGTCGAACAGCGCCTGACCGAACTTTCCCCCGCCAACCCCATCGTGAACATAGAGAACAGAATCTGCGACGCCAACGGCGAGATGCGCTGGGTCCAGTTCTCCAACAAGGCCTTTTTCGACGGTGACGGAGTCCTGCAAGAAATCCAGTCCGTGGGCAGGGACATCACCGAGGCCAAGCGCGCCGATCAGGCCATACGCGAAAGTCAGGTCCGTTTCCGGTTGCTGGCCAAGGAAGTCCAGGATCAGTCCAAGGCCCGTGAGATGCTGTCGCATGTGGCCCAGGAGCTGGCCTCCGCGCAGAGCCTGGATAGAGTCATGGCTCTTGTGCGCACGGCGGCCAGAAAGCTGACCGGCTCCGACGGGGCCACCTTCGTGCTGCGCGACGACGACAAATGCTATTACGCGGACGAAGACGCGATCGAACCGCTCTGGAAGGGCCAGCACTTCCCACTGAATGCGTGCATCAGCGGCTGGGTCATGCTCGAGAAGCAGGCTGCGGTGATAGAGGACATCTACGCCGACCCGCGCATACCGGCCGAAGCCTACCGGCCCACCTTCGTCAAGAGTCTGGTCATGGTGCCGGTCAGGCGCGAAGCCCCCATCGCGGCCATCGGCAACTACTGGGCCACGCAGGTGCTGGCCGGTCCCGGCACGGTGAGGATCCTGCAATCGCTGGCGGACCTGGCCTCCGTGGCCATGGAGAATGTCCGGCTTTACGAGGAACTCAAGAAGCGCGCCGACGAATTGCTGATCCAGAAGAATCTGGCAGAAGCAGCCAACCTCGCCAAGTCCCAGTTCCTGGCAAACATGAGCCACGAACTGCGCACCCCCTTGAACGGCATCCTTGGCATGACCGATCTGGCCCTGACCGAGGACATCCCCGAGCGGGCCAGGGAATACCTCCAGCTGGGCAAGCAATCGGGACTGAGCCTTTTGTCCATCATCGACGACATTCTCGACCTATCGAAAATCGAGGCCGGACGGATCGAACTGGTCAAGGCCGTATTCAACCTGCGCCAGGTCATCGACTCCACCCTGGCGCCCTTTTCCGTGACCGCCAGGCTGAAAGGCCTCAGGCTCTTCCATGAAGTGGACCCGGAAGTGCCGGACTTCCTCGAGGGCGACCAGAAAGTCCTGCGCCAGATTCTGAACAACCTGATCGGCAACGCCGTCAAATTCACCCCCAAGGGGCAGGTGTCCGTCACGGTGGAGGTGCAGGAAAAGCTCGGGGAGAGCGGCGTAACGCTTCGTTTCCGGGTCAGCGACACCGGCATCGGCATCCCCGCCGACAAGCAGGGCAGCATCTTCGACAACTTCACCCAGGCCGATTCCACGACCAGCAGAAAGTTCGGCGGCACCGGGCTGGGGCTGGCCATTTCCCAGAACCTGGCAGGATTGTTGGGCGGCCGAATCTGGGTGGAGAGCGTAGAGGGCTCGGGCTCGACGTTCATGTTCACAGCGGTCTTCGACTTGGCCGAAGAGCTGAAACAGCCCGAAGCCTCCGTGCCGGCCAGTACCCCGAATCTTCCCGGCAGTCTCAGGATTCTGCTGGCCGAGGACGAGATCGTCAACCAGCGCTTCGCGCTGGAGCTGCTCAAGTTGCGGGGCCATCAGGTCGAGGTTGCCTGGAACGGCCATCAGGTCCTCGAGAAGCTCCAAGAGGGAGATTTCGACCTGGTGCTGCTGGACATCGGCATGCCGGAGATGGACGGCATAGAAACCGTGAAAGCCATCCGGGGCGGCATGAGCGGGCAGGCCAAGGCCGGGGTCGACGTGGTGGCGCTTACGGCCCACACCCTGAAGGAGGACAGGGAGACATTCTTCGCCGCAGGCATGGACCATTTCCTGTCCAAACCCATCGACACGGAGGAACTGGACTGGGTGCTGGCGGGAATCCTGGCCAAGCGCAGGGGCGAATAGTCAGCCCGCGCTCCGGAGATTCGCGGGAACGGGCCGGACCAGGGCCGGAAGCGCGTACGGAGCGGGCCGGTGTGGGCCAGGCCGCCGGGACCGGCCTGAAGCCGGAACGCCATTGCCGGATTTCACAAGGCCGACTGAAGGGATACGCAGGGTACTGGACGGGCTGGCGTATGCATCCCCGGGCCATCCATCCCGTCCGGTTTGCGCAGGTCCGGCCCCGAGGCTTCCTCCGGGAGCTTTTTTTTTGCCTCATCCTTGCCAAATCGGATTGGGCCACGTAGAAAATGCGGGTGATCCTCCCCGAGAGAGCCGGAAGGCTGACGGTTTGCAGGATGGAGGTATAAGCGGTGGCTTGTATATATATGTGAAAGGCTGTGTGCGGGGCTTTCCCGTAATTCCACACCATCACGCGAGCTGACATGCGCGCACATGCCTTTGACCAAAAACGGTTCCTCTCATCCTGGGTATTCCTGGGTGTCGCGCTGGCGACCCTGGGAGCATTCATCGCGTTCCATCTGCTTTCGGAGCGGGCCAACATCCTGGCCAGGGAACGCAGCGAACTCCTCGCCAAGTCCAGAACCATCGACGAACTCATCAGCGGCCAACTCGTCACCATGAAGAACCTCCTGAATTCGCTTCGGGAGGATTGGGACAGAAGCGGCGCGCAGGAACATTTCAACGAGCGCCTGGAAATGCTCAAGGCCGGGTTGCCCGGGGTGCGCACGTTTATCTTCCTGGACGGGCAGGGCAAGGCGCTCGCTTCCAACAGGGCAGAGCTTCTCGGGAGGGATTTCCAGTCCGGCGCGGCCTTCCGTCACATCAAGAACAGGTCGAACCCGAACTCCCTGTATGTTTCCGCTCCGTACACCACCGTGCTTGGCACATACACCGTCAATGCGGGTCTCATGCTCCCCGGCTCCGACGGCAGGTTCGAGGGGGTGGTCATGGCCATCCTGGACCCTGAGTTCTTCGCCCCCATTCTGAGTTCGGTCCTTTCCTCTCCCGACATGCGGGTCAGCATCACGCACAACGACGGCACCCTGTTCCTGTTCAAACCGGATAATGCCGAGATGTTGGGGAGGAACCTTGCCCAGCCGGGAGCGTACTTCACCCGGCATGTCGAGAGCGGGAGGGCGGTCAACCTGTACGAGGGCCTGACGCGCGCTACGGGCGAGGAGCGTCTGATCGCGATTCGATCCGTCCGTCCCGACAAGTTGGAACTGGACAAATATCTGGTCGTGAGCTGTTCACGGGACATGAAGGCCATTCTGTCCGGATGGTACGCCAATATTTCCCAGCTGGTCGGGCTTTTCGTCGTGCTGTGTCTCCTCAGTTCCGGGGCGCTCCTGGCCTACAACCGGCGCAAGCTTGAGTTGCGACAGCTTGAAGAACTCGCGGCCGACACCCTGAAGAAAAGCGAGCAGGAGCTCCGGGAGAACGCCAAAAGGCTGCAACTGGCCCTGTACGCGGCCAAGGCCGGAACCTGGGAGTGGGACCTCCTGACGAACGAGAGCATCTGGTCGAACCAGGTGTGGGACCTCTATTGCCTGACGCCGGGGAAAGACGTTCCGTCCTTCGATTCCTGGCTGTCCTCCATTCATCCTTCGGACCGGGAGGCGATGCAGAAACAGATCAGGTCTTCCGTGGCCTCGGGCAGCAGCACCGCCCTGGAATGGAAGGTGAATTGCCCGGATGGCGGCATCCGCTGGCTTACCTCCCAGGGCAGCCCGGAGTACGGGCCGGACGGAACCATCACGCGCTATCTGGGCGTGGTGATGGACATCACCGAGCGAAAGCGCATGGAGGAGGATCTGCGGCGCAGCCAGCGCGACCTCCAGACGGTCCTGGACAACATGCCCTCGGTCATCGGGTACTGGGACAAGGACTTGCGCAACCGCTTCGCCAACCATGCCTACCTCAGCTGGTTCGGCATCGACCCCAAAGTGATCCCCGGTATGCATCTGCGCGACGTCATCGGGGAAGAGCCTTTCCGGATCAATACCCCCCACATCGAAGCCGTACTGGCGGGCGAACCGCAGGAGTTCCTGCGCGCAATACCCGACCCTCTCGGCAGGCGGATGCGCTACGGGCTGACCTACTGCATACCGGATGTTGTGGACGGCGATGTGCAGGGGTTTTACGCGCTGGTCACGGATGTGACCTTCATCAAGCAGGCTGAACAGGACATGCTGGTTTCCCTGCGCGAGAAGGAGGCCATGCTCAAGGAGATCCACCACCGGGTGAAGAACAATCTCCAGATCATCTTCAGCCTCCTGAGCCTTCAGGAGCAGAGCATCGACAATCCCGAAGCCACGTGCCTCCTCGCCGAAAGCCAGAACCGGGTCATGTCCATGGCCCTGATCCATGACCAGCTCTACCAGTCCCAGAATCTTGCCGGCATCAGCGTGGGCGATTACCTCAAGGAACTCCTCCCCAGGGTGAAGTCGGCGTATCAGGGCAGCAGCGACGTGGATATCCGCATCGACGTGCCGCCCCTCACCCTCACCCTCGACCAGGCCATCCCCTTCGGCCTCATCATGAACGAGCTGACCACGAACGCTCTCAAGCATGCCTTCAAGGAGCGAGACACAGGCGTGATTTCCATCACGGCCACAGTGGAAGGCGAGTCTGTGAACGTCATCTTCCGGGATGACGGCGCGGGATTGCCCGAGAACTTCGACCCCGAAGGGATGTCCTCCCTGGGCCTTCAGATCGTCTCCATGCTGTCCGGACAGCTCCATGGGACATGGTCCATGGAGTCCGAAGGCGGGACCTGCTTCAGGCTCACATTTCCCCTGCGCCGCGACTGAGGGTTCCCTTCCCGCAGGGGGCCAGCGCAGGGACCGCTCCGTGGGGGGAGGAGCGGCCCCGGCGGCGGCTTGGGGAGGTCCGCCCCTGCATACCGGTACCGCACGACCGGAACATTCGAACTCCACCGGCGTGGTGGATGCGGCCCGAGCCGCCGAAGCAGGAAGTCCGGACAAATCTCAAACGGCACGCACCGGCGCATTCGGGCAGAGCCTTTCGCGTGCGCACCGGCCTTTGCGCCCGGGCTACTCCCCGCGCAGCAGCCCGCTCCAGGGATGTCCGGCGAGGGGGGCAAAGCCTTCCTTTTTGGCGGCCTCCTCCAGGGCGCTCATGGCCAGGGCGGTCACGTCGGGGTCTGGCGTCTCGGCCAGCTCCCCTGCGTCCAGGCAGAGCAGGAAGCTCTTGCAGCGGCGGCATGCGTCCACGCGCTCGAACGGCCGGGCCGGGTCTCGCAGCACGGCCAGCTCGTCGGGCTCCTCGCACCCGCAGGCGGGGCAGGAGACGCGCTTGTGAGTCCACTCGGTGGAGCAGCAGGAGCAGCGCAGGTAACGGCGTCCGCCGTGGGCCTGGATGAACTCCGAGGGATCCCAGGTCCGGCGCATCACGCTCATGTTGGGAGGCCCGCCGCACACGGGGCAAGCGGGATGCTGCCAGGGCAGGTCGGCCGCCATGGCCAGCAGATCCACGGCCTGTCGCTCCACGAAGGGGCGCACCATTTCGGATGCGGCGAAATGCAGGGTCTGGGGGCTGACGCCGGGCAGGTCGCCAAGTTCACCGAACTCGCCGAATCCGGCCATGGCCAGCTGCTCCGGGGTGATGGCTCCGCTTTCGATGCCTGCGCCCAGGGCGGCCAGCTCGGGGGACAGGGCAGGAAAACAGCGGGCCATGACCGGCAGCAGCGTCGCGGCGGCCTGGGGCAGGTGCCCGCTCATGTCCTGGAAGCCGGTGTCGGCCAGCACGAACGCGCCCTGGCTGTAACGGTCGGGATCGATGGCGGGCGGCGGGCCCACCCAGCCGGGAGCGGACTGGCGCAGACGGGCGCGCTCCACCAGCAACGGGCCAAAAGCGCCCAACAACCCGGCCAGGGCCGGAACTGCCGCCTCGGCGCTGGCCAGGGCGGCTTCAATTCCCTGCGGGGCCGCAAATACCGCTTGTGACCTGGTCTGCATGTGCGATTCACTCCTTGAAGTCTGGAAGGAATGGACAAAATAATGCTTTTACAAGGCCGCCCGGCGTCCGGGACGCCGGACGGACCTGGTTCATGTTTTCAACCCGCGCCGCGCTAGCCCTGCATGCTCCGCACGATCTTGCGCAGCGGGGCCACGGCCTCGGCCAGCAGGCTCTTGCGGGTCATGCGGGTGTCGGTGGCGTCGGCCACGGCGAACTTGTGGTACTTGGTGGGCGTGTCGGCCACCAGGTAGATCACCGAGACGTCGTCCTTGTTCAGGAGCGATGCCTTGGGGAACTCCTTCTTCACGGCCTCCAGGCGTTCGCCAGCCTGCTTGAGGATGTCGGCCCGCTCGCCGAAGGCCATGGCTCCCATGGCGCAGCTTTTCACGCACATGGGCAGCAGGTTGGCCTGCACGCGGTCGATGCACATGTCGCATTTGACGATCTGCTTGGTCTTGGGGTCCTGCCTGGGGATGTCGTAGGGGCAGGAATCCTTCACGGTCTTGAAGTCTTCCTTGGCGGTCTTGTCGGTGTACAGGATCGCCCCG
>JBKICU010000048.1:0-59579 GCA_046566965.1 Acidobacteriota bacterium | reverse complement strand
GGCCTTGTCCTGGATGATGGCGCCTTCAACGGTTGAGACGTTCTTGCACGGGGCGTCTACGCAGTGGCGGCAGGCGTCCGGGAAGAAGTACCACTGGACGGTGTCGCCATCCAGGTGCTCGCTGAAGCGCACCAGCTTGAAGTTGTAGTGGGTCAGATCGGGCGGGTTCTGGTGGGTGCCGAGCTGCTTGGTGGGAATGGCCGGGAAGTTCTTCCATTCCTTGCAGCCCACCTGGCAGCCCCGGCAGGCGGTGCAGCGCGTGGTGTCTATGAGTATTGCCTTGGGCATGGTCTCGCTCCTTGTCGTCTTCGGGTAGCTTTCGGTCTGGGATCGGCCTGGTTGACGAAAGGACGGGCGCGCGCCGTCTTCGGGCGCGCCCGCCCGAGGCCTGTCTTGTCCGGAGCTACAGTTCTGTCACCTTGTCGGCCTTGCGCACGTTCACAAGGCTGGCCTTGAACTCGGGGATGGTGGTGTTGGGGTCACCAACCGAGGGGGTCAGCCTGTTCACGGCGTCGCCGCACTTGGGCTTGGTCCAGCCGAAGCAGAAGGGCATGCCCACCAGGTGCTGTGTCTTGCCCATGACCTGGAGCGGCTTCATGCGCACCGTGACCATGGCCACGGCCTCCACCTTGCCGCGCAGGCTCTCCACGATGACCACATCGCCGTTCCTGATGCCCTTTTCCTGGGCCAGCTGCGGGCTCATCTCCACGTACTGCTGGGGCTCGGCTTCCAGAAGGGCAGGACCGTTGCGGGTCTCGGAGCCGGAGCACCAGTGCTCGGTTAGGCAGTAGGTGGTCAGCACGATGGGGAAGCGGGGATCGCCGTTGGCGCACAGCTTGTCGAACTCGCTGCCGCTGACGGTCTTCATGCAGGGGTTGCTCATCTGGGCCGAGAACGGGTTCCTGGTGAGCGGGGTCTCCGCCGGTTCGTAGTGCTCGGGCAGGGGGCCGTCCTCACGGCCGGGGCCGTAGAGCTGGCCGTGGCCGTCCGTGCACATGATGAAGGGGTACTTGCCGCCTTCCATGGCCATGGGTGCGGCCGGGCCGTCGGGCACGTCGCCCACCCACTTGCCGTCCTGCCAGGCGATGACTGCCTTTTCAGGGTTGTAGGGGGTACCGTTCATGTCCACTGAGGCGCGGTTGTACAGCACCCGGCGGTTCATGGGCCATGCCCAGGAGAAGTTGGGGTACAGCCCGATCTTGGCCTGCATGGGGGTCTGGGTCAGGTTGCGGCGTTTGGCCAGGTTGCCTTCGGCCTCGGTGTAGCCGCCGCAGTACACCCAGCACAGGCTGGAAGTGGACCCGTCGGCCTGGAGGTTTGCAAAGCCGGGAACCAGCTGGCCCTTCTTGTATTCCTTGTCGCCGATTTTGGTGTCCTTGGTGAAGAAGCCGTTGATCTTTTTGGTCATCTCCTCGGCAACGAACTTCTCGGGGATGTCGTGCTTGAGGACCTGATCGGACAGTGGGCCCTTCTTGGTCTTGTCCTGGGCGTAGAGCTTGCGCACGCGCGACATGACCTGCACGAACATGTCGCCCATGTTGCGGCTCTGGCCGATGGGTTCGATGGCCTTGTAGTGCCACATGTGCCAGCGGCCGGAGTTGGAGATGGTGCCTTCCTTCTCCGCCCGGTAGGCCGAGGGGAGCAGGAAGATCTCGGTCTTGCACTTCTTGGGGTCGGCTCCCGGCCTGCGCCAGTTGTCGGTGGTCTCGTTGTGGAAGACCTCGCCCACCACCAGCCAGTCCAGCTTGTCCACGGCCTGGCGGACCTTGTTGGAGTTGGGGAAGCTCTGGCAGGGGTTGTGCCCGAAGATGAAGCCGCCCTTTATCTTGCCCTGGTACATGCGGTCGAACAGGAACAGGTGCGAGCAGTCCATGCCGGGATCGAGCTTCGGCAACAGCGAGTAGCAGAAGTCGTTTTCCTTGGTGGCATTGTCGCCGAACCAGCCCTTGAGCAGGCTGGTCACGTATTTGGGCCTGTTGCTCCACCAGTTCACGCTCTTGGGATCGACCGTCACCGGGGTGTTGGCCTTCATGTAGTCGTCGAGGGTCTTCCAGGTGGCGATGGGGGCGTTGTGGTAGCCGGGGATGTAGCCGTAGAGCAGGGCGTGGTCCGTGGAGCCCTGCACGTTGGGTTCGCCGCGCAGGGCGTTGATGCCGCCGCCCGCCACGCCGAAGTTGCCCAAGAGCAGCTGCACGATGCCCGCCAGACGGATGTTCTGCACGCCCACGGTGTGCTGGGTCCATCCCAGCGCGTAGAGGATGGTACCGGCCTTGTCGGGCTTGCCGGTGGCGGCGAAGGCGTCGTAGACCTTGACCAGATTCTCTTTCGACACGCCGGTTACCTGGGACACGGTGTCCAGGTTGTAGCGCTCGTAGTGTTTGGCCAGCACGTTGAGGACGCAGCGGGGGTGGGCCAGGGTCGGGTCGCGCTTGACCATGCCCTTCTCGTCCTTTTCAAAGGCCCACTGGCTCTTGTCGTACTTCTTCTTCTCCTTGTCGTAGCCGGAGAACAAGCCGTCAGTGAAGGAGTACTTCTCGCCCACCAGGAAGGTGGCGTTGGTGTAGTTCATCACGTAGTCGTTGAAGTACAGCTTGTTGTCCAGGATGTACTTGCACATGCCGCCCATGAAGGCGATGTCCGTGCCGCTGCGAAGGGGAACGTGGAAGGTGCTGCGAGCTGAAGTGCGCGAGAACTTGGGGTCGACGTGAATGACCGTCGCGCCTTTTTCCTTGGCCTTGAGCACCCAGCGGAAGGAGATGGGGTGGTGCTCGGCCGCGTTACTGCCGATAATGAACACCGCATCGGCGTTGCCGATGTCGGTGTAGTGGTTCGTCATCGCTCCGCGTCCAACCGACTCTGCCAGAGCCGGTACAGTGGGGCTGTGTCAGACCCGCGCCTGGTGGTCCATGTGGACGATACCCAGGCTGCGTAAAGATTGATGAGCGATGGCGCACTCTTCGTTGGACATCTGGGAGGAGCCCAGGCAGAAGCCGGATTCCCAGCGGTTGACCTCAAGGCCGTCCTGGTTCTTGAGGACGAAGTCCTTGTCGCGCTGGTCCTTGACCTTGCGCGCGATGCGGTCGAGCATCCAGTTCCAGTCCTTCTCCACCCACTTGTCACTGCCGGGGGCGCGGTACAGGGGTTTGGTGAGCCTGTTCTCGCTCACGTGCAGGGAGCGCAGCGCCGCGCCCTTGGCGCACAGGCCGCCCGCGCTGATGGGGTAGTCCGGATCGCCCTCCACGTTGACGATCTTGCCGTCCTTCACGTGAACCAGCGTGTTGCAGCCGCAGGAGCAGAACGGGCAGATGGAAATGACTTCCTTGCTGCCCTCGATCTTGAGCGCGGCGGCGTAGGCCTGCGCGGGGGTCAGATCGATCCCCAACTGGGTCAGGGTCAGGCAGGCCGCCCCGGCTCCAGCAAATTTGATGAACCCTCGCCTCGATACGTTCATGAACGCCTCCTTTGAAAGAATGGCTCTTCGACCCATGACGATCCCGGGTCCGGCTGCCTTTGCCGCCCACTTTGAATTATGTCAAAACAGACATAGGGTTGTGTGTCAAATTTTTATTCAATTATTTTAATGTGTTTTGTTTAGCACTATTGGCAGTCAGGATGGGACATATCGAAATTCCCTGTGGGTACGGACCGGGCACTCGCCCGGACACAAGCATGGATCTTTGATTTGCCGCGGCGAGGCGTCCTGGGGCGATGAAGCTTGCGTGCGATCTGACACGAATCGAGGCGAGAACAAAATCGAAACCCACGTGTGCCATGGGCATTCAGGAAGGCAGTCAGGACGGCATTGCATGCACCGGACCAGCAGGAAGCGGTCGACGGGACGCGCCAAGGAAGATAGAAGCCCCCGACAGCCGACAGCCGACAGCCGACAGCCGACAGCCGACAGCCGACAGCCGGCCGCGCACGTATTCAGGAGCCGCACATGAACGGAACGCAGCGAAAGGACATCCGCCCCGGCCTTCGGGTGCTGATCGTCCTCAAGAAGGACCAGCGCACCGGCAAGACCACCGAGGGCGTGGTCAAGGACATCCTCACCTCGGCGGCGGTGCACACGCGCGGGATCAAGGTGCGCCTCACCAGCGGCGACGTGGGCCGGGTCCGCCAGATTCTGGGCTGAGTCGTCCGGCTTTTCCCGGCCGGACCGTCAACCGGCCGTTCCGGACGCCCCGACCCCCCGCGGGGGAATCATCATGCAAGCTGCCCCGGGCAGGAGATTTCATGCATATTCTGGTCGATGCCGACGCGCTGCCCGGCCCCATCCGGGAGATCCTGTTCCGGGCGGCCCAGCGCCTTCGGCTGCGCCTGACCCTGGTGGCCAACAAGAACCTCCAGGTTCCCGGCTCGGAATTCATCAGCGCCATCCGGGTGGGGCAGGGGTTCGACGTGGTGGACGAGGCCATCGTTGAGATGGTGCAGGCGGGGGACCTGGTGGTCACGGCGGACATCCCCTTGGCCGCCAAGGTTATCGAAAAGGATGCCCACGCCCTCAATCCCAGAGGGGAGCTCTACACCAAGGACACCATCCAGAGCCGCCTGACCATGCGCAATCTGCTGGATGAACTGCGCAGCACCGGGGTGAACACGGGGGGGCCGCCGCCTCTCGGCCAGCGCGACCGGCAGGCCTTCGCCAACAGCCTGGATATTTTCCTGACCAGCCGGGGGCTGCGCTGACGGTCTGTTGAAAAATCCTCGACGGCTGCGTTGTATGGAAAAAGCCAAACCCTCACGTGTGTCAAATGCGCTTCGGATTGACTTTTTTCTACGCCCCTCTGGCCGCCGGAGGCTTTCTTCCACGCGTCGACAAGCCGTGATTACGACACGCTCCCTACGCCCTTAACGCCGCGCCTTTGACAGCCGTTCGTTGATGCTGTCCTGAAGCCCCCCCAGGGTATCCAGACAGCTGGCGGCCACCATGCGCTTGCGCTCCATGGACAAAGCCAGCGACTTCACATCCGAGTTGATGCGCGACAGCGCGATGACCTTCGCGTTCACGGCCATGAATTCCTCGAACACGGCGCGTGCCTTTTCCAGGTCTGCCTTGGCCGGGTTCGGCGCGGCGGACAGGGCGGCGTCCAGCGCGGTGCGCGTCTGGGCGGCGGCAGCGGCGATGCGGGTCTCCAGGGCGTCCATGTTGGCGTCGGCAGGCTCGGCGATGTGGGGCGCCTGCAATCCGAGCACGGTGGCCGCCCCGGCATAGGCCTTGAAACATTGGACGGCCAGGAACTGCGAACCCGCCGTGCCCGCCGCACCCTGGGGACCACGGAACATGGCCGCTTCGAGCGCTTTCTGGAACGAGAGGAGCAGGTCCAGTCCGCGAGTGGCCGAAAGCCGCGCTGCCTGGTCGTTGGTCTTCTGCACCGCGAGCTCCAGCAGCACGGCGTCGATGGTGCGAAACTCCGTCCAGGCCTTGGCGAACTGCGCGAGCAATTCGGCCTGGGGGAGGATGCCGTCGCTGCGGGAGATGGTTTCCAGCTCGACGCGTCCCTTTTCCACGGCGTCCGAGGCCTTGCGGGCCTTGTCAGCGAAGTCGCCCGCGGCCTGCACCGTCTCGGCAAGGAGCACGTTCTTCTCCGCTTCCACGGCCGTAAGCAGGTCGATGCGCATCTGGGCCACGACCTGACCCTTGTGCACCTGCGTGGCCATGAGCTCCTCCACCCGCAATCCCTGGGGCCTGCCGCCCACAAAATAGAGCAGCATGGCCAACGCGCCTACGCCCAAGAGTCCGAATACCCATGCCCTGGAACTGTTCATGACGCCTCCCGCGCATGGGTGCAGCCGACGGGCAGCCGCACGAGACATGCCGGAACAGCGTACACAAAGCCGGGGCGTCCCGGCAACTGATTGCGGCGCGAAGGTGTCCGTCGCATCGGGGATATGTTCGCCATAAGCGGTGCGGCGACGACGGGAATCAGCTATTCTTTCTTGCTTTGGGTTGGCTGTTCTTTGATAACTTGCACGATACCACTTGTAAGGGTGGGTGAGAGTGAGGCCATGTTGTTGCATGATGATAAAAATTATCATTACAGTTAGGGTTGTTCTTTGCGGTTTGTAGTACGAACTGTGAAATATTGTGATTGTTGTTGCCAAAATACATTCCATGTATATTGTAATATGACACTCATTACAGCTGTTTTACGCACGCCCTGCGTGGGCAAGGAGTTCACATGGGAATCAAGCAAAGGCTTTTCCAGGTGTTGTTCTTCGTGTCCGTCCAACTGGCGATGGGTGCCATGGGGCACGCGCAACAATTGTCGGAGGGGCAGGCCCAGTTCTGGCTCGGCAACGTCCTGATAGACGCGGGGACGGCTCACGCTCTGGGGCAGGGAGCCTATGCGCCGCCGTTGTCTCTGGCTTATGACCCGACCTATGTGGCCAACCTGGGCAGGGCTCCCATTTCCGGAGATCAGACGGCGATGGACATCTTCGGGCTGCACTGGTTCACCAACCTCATCGTGTCCAGCGCATCGGCCAACGCCGCGGCCCAGGCTCCGGCGGCGCTGCCGGGTGCCTTCGGCGCGGCCCCGGGAATCCCCGCCTCGGACCAGGTGCAACTCTTCAATGCCCGGCAGCAGAGTACGTCGGCTGAGGAATTGATCCTCAACTTCCTGCTGAACATGAACGCCAACGACCCCCGGCTGAATTCAGGCACTCCGGCAGCCCAGACCACGCAGTCAGTTACGCAGACCACCGCCCAGACGGGTACGCAGTCCTCGTCGTCCGGGAGTTCCGGGGGGCATTACGGGTGGCTGACCTCGGGAATGTACTAACGCGCAACGCAGGGAACAGGACCCCTGCTGGAGGCAATCATGCGAAACGTCGTACGGTCGTTCCTCATGATGGTGGTGGCCGGGCTGTGGCTGCTTTGCCCGACGCCAGGGCTGACGCAGACCCCCGCTCAGACCGAGTCCGCGCTTCTTGAGTTCCTGTTGGCCATGAACCCCAATGACCCGCGTCTGACGTCCCCGGCTTCGGCCCAGCCGACGGCGCAGTCCAGCTTCGGGTTCAGCATGGCGGGCGTGACGCAGGCTCAGATGAGCCAGCTCGACCTGATTGCCGCGATCCTGGGCAGTGCGCCTGCGGATTTGACCGCCCCCATGGATTTCTCCGGGTTCGGAGGGGCGATTCCGTCCACCGGGCCGCAGACCATGATGGGCGGGATCGCGCAGCAGGTTCTGCAGATTCAGGGACCGGCGATCAGCAACGCCTTTGTGTTCCCAGGCTTTGCCGGATGGGCGGGGTTGCCGGGAGTTCCGGCGCTCGGAGGCGCGCCGCCGAGCCTCATGAGTACGGTCAATTCCGTTGCGCAGAACCAGATCCAACAGACGGCCCAGGACATTTTCGGCAGCCTGTTCGGCTCAGCGCCCACGTCGACTCCTGCACCCTCGCAGCAACTCTGGACCGCGCCCCAGGCGACGACATCGGGCTCCTCGTCGTCTTCGACCTCCGGCACCGGGTTGGAGAGCGCCAAGCGCTACGGCGAGGCGTTGCGTTCAGGCATGTACTGACCATGCGTCCGGGCGGACGGCCTGCCCGCGCCGTCCGCCCGGACCTCCGAAGCAGTATGGATGCTGCCCCGCCCGGAGGGGCAGGTTGAAGCCAAGGCCCGGGCGTGCGTGCGCCAAGCGTCAGGGCTTGTATTTCTTTTTGTGGCTGCTGTTGCCCCGGTAGGGTTCGTCCAGGTCTCCCTCGAAGGTGTAGCCTCTGCCCAGGCGGTGAGGGTTCAGGTCGGGCGGCAGGTCGCCCTTGACCCAGGCCCCGGCCTGGAAGGAGAAGAACAGCCCGCTTGCCGGGTCCTGATAGACGTTGTACCGCGGATAGTAGCGGTATTTCTGCTTGGCCCGGTAGCCGTGGGCCGGAGCCCAGGGCGGCGGACCGCCGCCGGGCTTCTTCGCCTGGCCCGGGGGCAGGGGCTGGCCGTGGGCGTCCCAGGGGTCGTTGTCCTTGTCCTTCTTCTTGGTCCAGCCCGCATCAGGGGCCATCAGCAGCGCGGCCAGCGCGCAGGCGGCTGCAAGTCTCATGTTCATGAAGTGCTCCTGGATCGGGGTGCGCAACGGGTAATTCCCTTGCTGCAAACTCTCGATCATATTGAAACACTCAATACAGGCCTTGGTCAGTCATTGGCAAGACGTATGGCTTTGTCGCCGCGTAGGGAAGCTGTGCACGAACGGGTTGCGGCGCGGGCCGATTCCCGGTAACACGGCGGAAATACGGGAGCCTCCTCCATGCCTCAGGTCAAGACCCTCATCGTCCACGCCGACCCCGCCGTGCGCGCCGGGCTGCGCCAGATCCTGGCGGGCGTGGAGTCGCTGCGCGTGCTGGGCGCGGCGGCCACGGCCTTCGAGGCCCTGGAGATGCTGGAAGCCATCCCCTACGGCGTGTTCTTCCTGAGCCCCGACCTCCCCGGCCCCACCTCCGGCATGGAGCTGGCCCAGATTCTGGCCTCGCGGCGCGTCCGCCCCTCCCTGGTGTTCGTGGCGGACGATGAATCCCAGGCCTACAAGGCCTTCGAGCTTGGCGCGGCGGACTATCTCATCTGGCCCGTGGCCCCCGAACGCCTGGAGCGTACGCTCGATCGTCTGAAAGGCATCTCGCCCGGCTTCAAGCAGGCCCAGCCCGCCGGCGCCTGGCCCGAGGAGCGCTCCCCCAGCGCCCAGGAGGACCAGCAGACCCTGTCGCTGCCCATCGAGGAGGACGAGGAAGGCCCCTTCATCTCCGCCCTCAAGCAGGCCTGGGACCTCACCCAGAAGAAGAAGCCCGTGGACATCGAGAAGCTGCCCATCTCCCTGGACGGGCGCACCCTTCTGCTGCCCTATCCGCACATTCTCTTCGTGGAGGCCTACGAGGACTACTCCTTCGTGCATACGGCGCAGCAGAAGTACCTGACCTCCTACAGGCTGAAAAACCTGGAGGAGCGCCTTGGCCCGCACGGATTTTTCCGCGTGCACCGCAAATTCCTGGTGAACCTGGAAGCCGTCACCGAGATCGCAAGCCTCCCCGGCGGACAGTTCATGCTGCGCACCCAGGGCAAGACCCGCATCGAACTGCCCATCAGCAGGCGCAGGATCGGCGAATTGAAGCAGGTGCTTGGGCTGTAACTTTTTTCAGGGGGGCTTCGCCCCCCGCCCCCACCAGGGCTCCGCCCTGGACCCCTCGATAGGGGGGCGAGATGCCCTCGCGCCGGACGCGGCTCGACGGTTTGGAGAAAATTGAGGAGTGATGCATGGAAACCGGTCTCGTAGATAGCTTGCTCAGGGAGGAGCGCGTCTTCCGCCCCCTGCCCCAGGTGGTGCGCGAGGCCAACATGGGCCAGCCCGAACTGCGGGCCGCCCAGAAGCTCGCGGACGCCGACTACCGCCTCTTCTGGGAAGAGCAGGCCGCCGAACTGGACTGGTTCGAGAAGTGGGACCAGGTCCTCGACGAATCCGATCCGCCCTTCTACAAGTGGTTCCTGGGGGGCAAGTGCAACCTGGTCCACAACGCCCTGGACCGCCACATCCTGACCGCCAACAAGAACAAGCTGGCCATCATCTGGGAAGGCGAGTCCGGCGAGTGCCGCAAATATACCTATTATGAGCTGTTCCGCGAGGTGTGCCGCTTCGCCAATGCGCTTCGCGCCATGGGCGTGCAGAAGGGCGACCGCATCCTCATCTACCTGCCGCCGCTTCCCGAGACGGTCATCACCATGCTGGCCGCCGCCAAGATCGGCGCGGTGCAGACCCTGGTGTTCGCCGGGTATTCCGCCCGCTCCCTGCGCGAGCGCATCGAAAGCTGCCAGCCGAAAATCATCGTCACCGCCGACGGCTTCTACCGCAACGGGCGCGTGATAAATCTCAAGTCCGTGGTGGACGAAGCCCTGTTCGGCCAGAACTGCGACTGCGTGGAGAGCGTCATCGTGGTGCACCGCGCGGGCGTCGAGTTGGACATGGTGGAGCCGCGCGACCTGCGCTACGAGGACCTCCTGCGCCAGGAGCACACCCAGGCTCCCACCGAAGTCATGGACGCCGAGGACCCGCTGTTTCTGCTGTTCACCTCCGGAGCCACGGGCAAGCCCAAGGGGCTCATGCACACCCACGGCGGCTACATGGTGGGCGTGCACTCCACCTACCGCTGGGTCATGGACGTGAAACCCACGGACCTCTATTTCTGCACCGCCGACCCCGGCTGGATCACCGGCCACAGCTACGTGGTGTTCGGGCCGCTCATGGCCGGGACCACCGTGGTGCTCTACGAGGGCCACCCCCTCTATCCCCAGGCCGACCGCCTGTGGGCCATCGTGGCCCGCTACGGCGTGACCATCCTGTACACCACGCCCACGCTCATCCGCATGCTCATGCGCTACGGCTCGCAGTATCCCAAGAAGCACGATCTTTCGACGCTGAGGCTCCTGGGCAGCGTGGGCGAGCCCATCGGGCCCGAGCCCTGGGTCTGGTTCCACAAGTACATCGGGCGAAGCGAATGCCCGCTGCTGGACACCTGGTGGCAGACTGAGACCGGCATGTTCATGGTGTCGCCGCTGCCCATCTCGCTTCTGAAGCCCGGCTCGGCCGGACGGCCCCTGCCCGGCGTGGACGTGGATGTGGTGGACCGCCACGGCAACCCCGCAAGCCCGGACAAGGGCGGGTTCGTGGTGGTGAAGAAGCCCTGGCCCGCCATGGCGCGCACCCTGTTCGACGACGACGAGGGCTATCGCAAGGCTTACTGGGACAAGATTCCGGGCATGTACTTCGCGGGCGACGTGGCCAGAAAGGACGAGGACGGCTACTTCTGGTTCCAGGGCCGCGCCGACGACGTGCTGAACATCGGCGGGCACCGCATCGGGCCTGCCGAGGTGGAGGCCGCGCTCATGGCGCACAAGGCCGTGATAGAGGCGGCGGTGATCGGCGTGCCGGACTCCATCAAGGGCGAGGCCGCCAAATGCTTCGTGGTGCGCGCCGAGGGCTGGGAAAAGGACTTCGACAGCGAGGACGAGCTGATAAAGGGGCTTACCAGCCACGTGAAGCGCGAACTCGGACCGTTCGTGGCCATAAAGGCCATCGCGTTCCGCGAGAAGCTGCCCCACACCAAGAGCGGCAAGATTTTGAGAAGGCTCCTGAAGGCCGAAGAAACGGGCGCGGCTCCGGGGGATTTGTCGACGTTGGAGGAGGAGTAGGGGGCTTCAAAGAACCGTCCGCCGGATGTGGCCCTATACGGGATTCCAAAGGGACTTGTCCCTTTGGCCGCCGGAGGATTTTCCCCGCGTCGCTCTCCCCGCTCTCTCCAATAACTCACCCATGCCCCTCCATACCAACCTCCTCGCCGCCTTCGGCGTCCGGTTCTCCCGCCACCGCCTGGACATCGCCATTCCAGGCAGTCCGGAGCGATGCCTGTTCCGGCGCGTGATCGAAGACACTGACGGCAATCTCTTCGTTTTGGAGCAGCTCTCGCCGGGTCAGCCGCCGAGCCGCGAGGCCATAGCGCGTGTTCTCTCTGATCTCTCAGAGCGCGGCCTGCCCGGTCTGGCTCCGTACCTGCGTGTTCCCGCCACCGGCTCCTTCGTTCTTCAGGACTGGGGCCGCCACTGGCAGCTTTCGCCCTTCGTCCCCGGAATCGAGCTTTCCCGGCCCGGCTATCTGGACGACGCCTCCCTTGGCGATTTTTTGGGCGCGTGGCTGGGGGATTTCCGGCGCGCCGCCGATTCGGTCACGCTCACTTCCGGACCTCCGACCGGTCTGCGCGAACTCTCCCTGCCGGACTACATTTCCAGCCTGCTGGCCCGGCTGTCCCAGGTCCGGCCCGAGGTCCACGCCCGCGCCTCACTCCCGCTCCCGGCCCTGGCCGGATTCCTGGAAGCCTGCCCGGAGTTGCCCCGCGTGCTCTCCCACGGCGACATCCATCCGCTGAACGTCATCTGGGACGCGCGCGGCCTGCGCGCGGTCATCGACTGGGAATTCGCCGGGATGCTCCCCGCTGTCTACGATCTGGCCAACTGCCTGGGCTGCCTGGCCATCGAGGGCGACGGCGGCCTGGACACGCCCTTTGCCCGCGCGCTGCTCTCCCGCGTGCGGGACGAGGGCTTCCTCCCTACCGACCAAGCCCGCTGGCTGGCCCCGGCCATCCTGGCCACCCGCTATGGTTGGCTGTCCGAGTGGCTGCGCCGGGGCGACGAGGAGATGGTCGCACTCGAACTTGATTTCATGGAACATCTGGCCGCCTGGCCGGACGGCATCCTGATTCCTGGCGCTTGAGCGGCAGTTCCGCACGATGCCGCGAAGCTCACTGAGGGTCCAGGGGGATCATCCCCCTGGCCGCCGGAGGCATATTCTCTTCTGCCTTCCCGTCTTTAGGCCGCCGGAGGCTTCTCTCCCGAAAATGTGACTCCCTCCCTCAATTATCCCCCATCTATCGCCCCCGCGATAGTCCTCTTCCCCTCGCCGGGCTAGACGCCCACCATCCCATGCCGCATCGTGCGGTTACTTCAGGAGGTGGCGCATGGCCAACGCGTCTGATGAAACGGTCAATTCATGCAAGGGCGGGCTCGGAACCTACATTTCCGAGAATCTGACCCTGTGCGGACAGAGCCCCAAAACGACCTGGGTGGGCTATGCGCTGGCCTGGGCGGCCTTTTTCCTCATCTACAAGGTGCTGCCCGTTCCCGATGGCCTGAAGCCCGAGGGCATGGCCGTGCTGGCCATCCTGGTGTGGGCCTCGGTGATGTGGGTGTCCGAGGCCATGCCTGTCGGCATCACGGGCATCTCGGTGCCCACGCTGCTCATTCTCACCAGGGCCATCCCCTGGAAGGGCGACAACCCGCCCATGGGGCAGGTGTTCTCCGGCTTCACCTCCCATGAGGTCTGGCTGTGCCTGTTCGCCTTTTTCGCAGGGGCCATCATCCAGCTGCTCAAGATGGACAAGCGCATCGCCCTGGCGATCCTGGACAAGATCAAGGCCAACGACGTGGGCCGCATCATCTGGGGCATGTTCGGCGTGAACATCGTGCTGGCCTTCCTGATCCCGGCGGCCAACGCCCGCGCGGCCACGCTCATGCCGGTGATCCAGGGCATCACCAACCTGCTGGGCGACACCCCTCAGGAGCGCGAGGCCAAGAAGGCCATCGTCATCCAGTCCATGGTCTACGGCACCATGATCTGCGGCGTGTTCATCCTGACCGCCCACATGCCCAACCTCATCATGACCGGCATCTTCGAGAAGAACGGCTTCCGCAACCTGGGCTACTTCCAGTGGATGATCCTGCAACTGCCCTACCTGGGCATGTTCGTGCTCACCCAGTGGTGGGTGCGCCTGCACTTCAAGACCGCCGGGGTCAGGATCGCTGGCGGGCATGAGCAGATCCACCGGCAACACAAGGAGCTCGGCCCCATGACCCGCCCCGAGTGGGCCATGCTGGCCGCCTTCGGCCTGGTGGGCTTTTTGTTCATGACCGGCAAGGGCAGCCCCCTGGTGCTGCACAACTACCAGCTGGGCATCATCGGGCTGGTGGGCATCCTGGTGCTGTTCGTTCCGGGCCTGTTCCCCTTCAAGTGGAAGGCCGTACAGGACCGCACCATCTGGGGCACCTTCCTGCTCCTGGGCGGAGCCATCACCATGACCAGCGCCATGACCTCCTCGGGCCTGGCCGACTGGCTGGCGGGCATCATCCACCACATGGTGGTGGGCATGAACTGGTGGCAGACGCTGCTGGTGCTGATGTTCGGCACCCACCTCATGCGCATCGGCATGCTGTCCAACGTGGCGGCGGTGGCCATGTTCGCGCCCATCGTGTTCGCCATGGCTCCCAAAGTCGGGCTGCACCCGGTGTCCTTCACGCTGCTGGTCTGCGACACGGACACCTACGCCTATCTGCTGCCCACGCAGATCACGGCGGCGGTCATCGCCTACGGCACGGGCACGTTCTCCACGGCGGACTACGCCAAGGCCGGGTGGGTGTGCATCCTCATAGCCGTGGCCTACGCCGTGTGCGTCATGGCCCCGTGGTACGCCTTCCTGGGCCTGCCCGTGTGGAACCCCGCCGCGCCCTGGCCCTATTAGGCTCGTGCACGCTTCCAAGCGTAACATCCCGATTTCATAGAGTAGAAACAGGAGGAATCCTCAATGCCCCGCATGGCAAACAACCCCACCTCGCTGGATGCGGTCGAAACCGTCCGCGTGGACTGCGACGTGCTCATCATCGGCGGCGGCAACGCCGGGTGCTTCTCGGCCGTGGAGGCCGCCAAGATCGACCCCACGCTCAAGGTGGTCATCATGGAAAAGGCCGAGATCATGCGCTCCGGCGCGTGTTCCGCCGGCATGGACGCCATCAACACCTACATCCCCGAAGGCAAGACCCCTGAAGACCTCGTGCGCTGGTGCCGCTCCCAGGTGGGCGGCGGTCCCATCCGCGAGGACCTGGCCCTCTCCAACGCCCGGGAGCTGAACGAATCCGTGGACGACCTGGAGCGCTGGGGCCTGCCCATCCTGCGCGACGCCGAGGGCAAGATCCGCTACCGCGGCGCCTGGGACATCTCCATCCACGGCGAGCAGTTGAAGCCCATCATGGCCGAGAAGGCCCTCTCAGCCGGAGCCATCGTCTACAACCGCGTGGTCTGCACCCAGCTGCTCATGGACGCCAGCGGAGAGGGGAACCGTTGCGTGGGCGCGCTTGGTTTCGGCGTGCGCGACGGCAAGTTCTACGTGTTCAGCGCCAAATCCGTCATCAACGCCACCGGCGGAGCCGCGGGACTCTATAAATCCTACACCTCCGACGCAACGGACTGCCACCACCAGATCTGGATGTGCCCCTACTGCGTGGGCACCGGCTACGCCGTGGGCATCCGCCAGGGCGCGGAGATGACCTCCATGGAGCAGCGCTGGGTGGCCACCCGCACCAAGGACTACTGCGGCCCCGTGGACACCATCTCGGTGGGCTACAAGGCTCCCATCATAAACGCCAAGGGCGAGCGCATCATGCAGACCCGCTACGCCCACCTGGGCGCGGACAAGGCCCCGCGCTACATCCGCGCCAACGCTCCCATGGAGGAGTGGCTGGCCGGGCGCGGACCCACCTACTGCGACACGCGCGGCATGGAGCCCGAACTGGCCCAGCAGATGATGACCGACTACCTGAACGAGCGCCCCAGCTTCGTGCTCTTCCTGGCCAGCCGCGGACAGGACCCGGTCAAGGAGCCCATCGAGATCTACGGCTCCGACCCCTACATTGTGGGCGGGCACACCCAGTCCGGCTTCTGGGTGGACATGGCGCGCATGACCACCATCCCCGGCCTGTTCGCCGCGGGCGAGACCGCTGGCGGCAACCCCAACAAGTTCGTGGGCGGTTGCGCCGCCGAGGGCAAGCTGGCCCTGCGCGGCGCGGTGGAATACATCAAGGGCCTCACCTTGCCCGAGCCCGACCCCGCCCAGTTGGCCGCCGAAAAGGCCCGCATCTATGAGCCCCTGCTGCGCGGCATGGAGTTCGACGGCATAACCGCCCTTGAAATGGAAGAGCGCCTCCAGCGCCTCATGGACGAATACGCGGGCGGCACCAGCCAGTTCTACCGCACCAACGAGGAACGCCTGGATTACGCGCTCAAGCACATCGACATGCTCAAGGATCAGGTGAAGTACCTGAAGGCCGCCAACCTGCACGACCTCATGAGCGTGCACGAAGTGATCGACCGCCTGGACGTGGCCGAGGTGCTCTGCCACCACCTGAAGTTCCGCAAGGAGACCCGCTGGCAGGGCTGGCAGACCCGCTCCGACTACCCCGAAGTGGACCCGGCCTTCGACTGCCACGTGGAGAGCCGCCGCAACCTGGAAACCGGCCAGATCGAGACGTTTACCCGCCCCTACGAGCAGATCGTGGAAGGGGACAGATATAAGCCATAAGCTGGGGCTTCGCCCCAGACCCGACCAGGGCTCCGCCCTGGACCCGCCAGGGGGATGATCCCCCTGGACCCTCAATAGGGGGGCTGGGGGTGAGTTTTCGCACCTCGATACGTTCAACCGTAAAGGGTGATTCGAAAAGAGAGTATCACAGCTTGTCTGAGGGCGTCGGGGTTGTCCCGCGCTGGCCGGATACCGGCGGCGGGCGACGGATCGTCTTCAAATCGGTCCGAGCCCGCCGCCGGGAGCCGAGCCGGCGCGGGACAGCACCGACGCCCGGAGCAACAGTTACTGAAGTGACGCACACGTCGCGAAGCAAATAGCCGGGGTCCGGGGGGAGGCTTCTCCCCCCGGCGGGTCAAGGGCGGAGCCCTTGCGGGTGCAGGGCGGAGCCCTGCCGGGTCTGGGCGGAGCCCAGCAGCACATGCCGGGCTGGCTTACAGCCCAGGCTCATCACGTAAAAATCAAGAAGGAGGTCACCATGCCGCCTATAGTCGATCCCAAGAAATGCAACGGCTGCGAAGGCCGCGAGGAATCATTCTGCGAGGAAGCCTGCCCGGGCGACCTGATGTACGTGGGCGCGGACGGCAAGTCCCACTGCCACGCCAGCCGCGACTGCTGGGACTGCATGTCCTGCGTGAAGATGTGCCCGCGAAACGCCATCGAAACCCGCGTGCCGTACCAGCTGGGCTACCACAAGGCGACGCTGAAACCCGTCATGGGCAAGAACAGCATCACCTGGAAGTGCACGGACATAAACGGCAACACGGTCACCTACAAGTACCGCAACCGCCTGGACATAAAAGACTGATCAGCCTGGGCCGGGGAGGGCGCCCGCTCTCCCCGGCCGGTTCTGCGGCGCGCGGGCGGATGCGCACCGGCAGCGTCGGTCCGGGACGAAATGCCGCAGCAATGGCGCAGAGGGACCGGCGCCTATGGGAAGCGAAGGGGGATTTTTGCGCCTGCCGCCGCAGCGGCAGCCGCCCTGCCCATCCTGCGGGGGCGCGGCCCGGTCGCGCGCCTCGCCTCATCCGCGATGGGAATGCCTCCTTTTGGGAGGGAATTGCCTGCGGGAGAAGCAAAGTCTTGACCTGAGGCCTGGGGCTACTATGCTTGTCCCATGGATTCACAAGGAGCATCGGTGGACTGGCACCTCATCAAGGGGGGCTTCTTCGACGGCCTGGACCGGGAATTCGAGGCGTTCCGCAAGCTTGCGACGCTCAAGCGCGTGAAGAAGAACGAGATCGTGTTCTTCGAGAACGACGTCTGCTCCCGGTCGTTCTACCTGGATGAAGGGTCGGTGAAGATCTTCCGGGTGTCGCTGCACGGCAAGGAGCCGACCTTCTTCATCCGCTCGCCCGGCGAGATGTTCGGCCTGGCCGAAGTGGTGGGGGGAGAGCGCCGCAAATGCTCGGCCCAGGCCCTGGCCGACTGCAAGCTGTTGGAGATAGGGCGCGACGAGTTCCTGGCCTTGATGCTCGAGCATCCCATGCTCTCGCGCCGGGTGATCGAGGTGCTTGGAAGGCGCATCCGGTACCTGAGCGGCCAGCTGGAAAACCTGATGACCTGCGGCGTGCCGAAGAGACTCCTGAAGCTGTTGCTGTGCCTCTCTCATGACGAAATAGCCCAGGCGCGGGGCGGCCCGGCGGAGGTCCCCGTGCGCCTCACCCAGGGGCAGATCGCCTCCATGACCGGGTCCTGCCAGCAGACGGTCAGCGAGACGCTTTCGGCTTTCGAGGCGCGGGGACTTATCGCGGTGTCTCGCCAGCGCATCACCCTGATGGACCCCGGCGCGATCATGGAAGCGCTGTCCAGCGACGAATCATGAGGGCAAGCGACACGATTGACCCTCGTTGTCGTCCCTGTTGCGCGACGGACACGGAAGATTCCACAGATACACTCTTACGACATGCGCGCGCCAGCGATAGTGCCATGGAAAACGAAAACCAGTCGAAGACTCGTGAGCAATGCCTGCTGGAGATCGAGCGCCTGCGGCATGAACTGGCCTGCTCCGAGGCCGCGTCCATGGCGCTTCGCCGGGTGATGGTCCAGACATCCAGGGAGCGCGACGCCTTCCGGGCGGTGTTCGACGAGAGCCCCGTCGCCCAGATATGGATCGACCGTTCGGGCAGGCCGATTCAGGCCAACAAGAGCTGCGCGGCCCTCATGGCCGGGATCATGCCCTCGCCGGACATGACAGTGTTCAACGATCCGCAGCTCATCATGCTGGGGGTTCCGGAGTACTTTCAGGCCGCCCTGGCCGGACAAACGGTGCGCATACCTCGCTATGTGTACAACGTGTCCAAAACCCACATGGGCGCGCCGGATGTGGACCTAACCTTGGAGACTCTGTTGTTTCCGGTGTGCGGGCCGGACGGGAGCGTGGACTCCGTGATGGTGCAGCACTACGACCTGACCGCACTGGCCCGCGCCGAGGAGGACACGGCCAGGCTCCGTGCGGCTCTGGAGTCGCGGCCATGAACTTCATTTCTGAAATTGTCCTCGAATGACAGCCGCTTGAGAATGCGGCGCCCGGCTTGAAGCTTCCCACCCGGTTCGAGGCCGCAGTCCGGGCGCGACGCGCCGGAAACCCTGCCCCGCCCTTGTCCTGCGTGCCGGGCGGGCGGTTTCCCGCCCGGAACCTCCTGGGGGCCTATTTCACGTCCGCGAAACGCTTGCGCACCTCCGCCAATCCCTTCCTGTAGGCCTGGGCGTCGCCGTAACGGAAGAAATGGCGGTAGCGGCTGTGCACCGCCTTCAGGGGCCGCGCATGGCGAACCGGGCACCAGTACTGCTCGGTCCTGGCGGCCACCTCGGCCACGAATCCGACCAGTCCGTTGAAATAGCTGCAATAGATGCAGTTGAGCTTCTCGATCCAGTTGAGGTAGCGCAGCTTGTGCCGGTCCATGATCACGTAGTCCCGACGTTTCACGCGAGGGATGCCGTACACCGGGAAGCAGATGATCTGGTACAGGCAGACCACGACGTCCATCAGAAGGGCAGGGATCAGGGCCAGCCAGATAACAGGGATGGTCAGCACGATCATGAAGCCGGATTCGTAGACGTAGTCCGACCATTTCGAGGCAAGCTTGCGGTGATACTCCCGGATTTCCTTGCTGAAGATAACCTTGCGGTCGCGGATGGTGTACAGGAGTTCGTCTTCGGCCTTGGAAAATTCTTCCTTCAGTTCCTTTTCCAGCTGCTCGATCCGATCCAGAATGTCGTCGATCTTGGTCATAAGAATCCGCCGTTTAGGTGTGTGCCGTCATGGTGCCTTCGCTGAGCATACCATCGGCCGGGCAAAGTCGGTTCATTTTTCTCGGGGGATCATCTTGGGGGTAGGAACTTTTCCTAGTGGCATGCGTTCTGCATCATACGTGTCAAGCTGAGCGGCAAGTGAGCCGGTGCGGTGACCAACCAACACCCTGCATACTGGTTGTACACATACAGGTTGCGTCCCAACATCCCGGACCACGGCTGGACCGGCCCAAAGCCCGACGATCGCGCCCGGACGGATCAACACCCGATAATAATTATACTTATACAAGAGGGTCCGCCGGAAACATCCGGCGGGCTTTTTCTTTTTCATCCCACAGCACCGAGGGCCTCTCCCACGAAACAGGGAGCGGGTGAATGATGGGCCAGCCCCGGCCTGTCCTGCCGACCCGCAGTCCGGGGGCGCTGAAATCAAAGGTTTGAGCCCGCATGCAACGCGCGGCACGCCGGCGCGTGATGCGGCGCGGGCACCGCCCGACTCCCGGTGCCGTCAAAAAAGCGACCGACAGGACGGTTCAGCGGCATTTCCCTGGCACGACGAATATGAAATTTTCGTTCATCCTCGCGTCCTCGGTCCGGATTCGCTTGCCAGGCAGGGGTAACCTGTCTATTTTGAAATATCACACGCATTCGACACAACAGGAGTTTTCCCATGTATAACGCCTCGAACGCCCAGCAGACCATGTCGCGCGCGCAGGGCCTGTCGGCCTTCATGCGCGGCGTGTACGGCTGGATGTCGGCCGGTCTGGCGCTTACTGCGGTGGTGGCCATGTTCACCGCCTCCAGCCAGGCCATGATGAACCTCATTTTCGGCAACATGGTGGTGCTCATCATCCTGGTGGTGGCCCAGTTCGGCCTGGTGATCGGCCTTTCGGCAGCCATCAACCGCCTCTCCGCCGGAGCGGCCACGGGCATGTTCCTGCTCTACAGCGCCCTGAACGGACTGACACTCTCGAGCATCTTCGTGGCCTACGCGGGCGTGACCATCGCCTCGGCCTTCGCCGTGAGCGCGGGCATGTTCCTGGCCATGAGCGTCTACGGACTCATCACCAAGCGCGACCTCACCTCCTGGGGAAGCTTTTTGTTCATGGGCCTTATCGGCATGATCATCGCCTCGGTGGTGAACATCTTCGTGCAGAGCTCCATGATGGCCAAGATACTCAACTATGTGGGCGTGCTGATCTTCGTGGGCCTGACCGCATACGACACCCAGCGCCTGAAGGACATGGGCGAATACGCCCCCATGAACGACGCCACGGCCCTTCGCCGGGGCTCCATCCTGGGCGCTCTGACCCTGTACCTGGATTTCATCAACTTGTTCCTGATGATGCTGCGCATCTTCGGAAGCAACCGCGACTAGAAAGCACCCTCGCGCCGGAGAGCTCCAGGGACAACCCCGGGGGCTCTCCGGCGATTCCGGCATGCAGGACCTTCTACTCTGGCAGCAGCGCTTCCGCCATGTGCTGGCGCCTCCAGCCGCTCTCGCGGCTCTTTTCATGCGCGCTCGAGAAGGGCTGTACTCCCGTAAATACCTGCCCTCCTGGGCTCCTCCCTGCCCCGTGGTGGGCGTTGGCGGCATCGATGCGCATGCCAGGGGAAAGGTGATGGTTTCGGCCTGGCTCATGGGCTGGGCCAAGGCCAGGGGGCTTGGCCACGTGCTGCTGACGGGGCCGGGCGAAGCGTCCCCCCAGGACATGCCGCTCTCCGTGATGGCCGGCACCCCCGCGTTCGAGTGCGGGGCCGAGGCCGCGCTCCTGGCCCGCTATCGCCCGGATGCGGTCATCCTGGCGGACGTCGATCCCGTTCGGGCGGGCAAGTCCGCCTGGAAAACCATCTCCCCGGACCTGTTCATTCTGCATGGATTTTTTCCCGCTCTGTCCATGCGCCGCAAGGCCGACATCGTGCTGCTGTCCGCACACGACCTGGACCGGGGCTGGAACCGGCCCTTTCCGGCCGGATCCTGGCGCGAGGGCGCGGGCGCGCTCAAGCGGGCCACGGGCTTCGTGCTGCACATCTGGCCCGATGACGTTCCCCTGCGGGCCAAGCTGGCCGAGCGCAGGCTTGCTCCCCTGGAAAAGCCCGTGTTCACGGTGCACCCGCGCATCTGGCGGCTGCGGGCGGACGACGGCCGCACGGCCACGGATCTCGGGGGCGAGCCCTACCTGCTGGTGGCCGCCCAGTCCAACCAGGACGTGGCCGCCAAGGCCGCCCAAGCCTTCCTGGGGCTTCCGCCCCGGCTGAGGGTCATCTTTCCCGATTCGCACCGCTTCACCAGCCACGACCAGGCCCAACTGGCCGCAGACTCGGCGCGCATGCGCGCCCCCCACATCCTGGCGACTCCCGAGGCCGCCCTGCGCCTGGGGAGCGTGCCGGGCAAGACGCTTTGGACCTTCGACCCCGACGTGGTGCTGGGTCCCTGCCTGCTGACCGGCCAGGCCTTCACTCCCTGGTGGGAAGGCGTCTGGGCCGGCATGGCTTCCCAAGACTAGTTTCCCCTCGCGTCTTTGTCCCCGTCCCGCCGGGCGGTCCTGCAGTCCTGCGGACTTGCCGCCCTGGCCCCGGACCCGCGTCCGCTCTCCCGCACCGGCAACACGCGTCGACTCGTATCCGCCAACCTTGATCCGGCACGCCTGGAGACGTGACCCGCGTCCGCCCTCCCGCCGGCCTGGATCCGGAAGCCTGCACCCGGAGCCTCGCCTGCTCTCCCGCACCCGGCTTGAACTCTCCGGGTAACGCAGAAGCCCGGAAACCACGGCACTTTCAGATCGATGCCTGCTGCGTTGGCCTGGTTCGTCAATGGGTGTTGCGTGGTTCTGCCCATGAAAAAAACGTACAGGCGAATGCATCTTTCTGATAACCATCTGATTTTAAATGCGAAAAAAAATAGGGTTTTTCCCCTCGAGCCATTGCCATGCGCCGGGGCACCTGTTAGTTGAATGAACATTCAGTCAGGGGAAAAACGACATGGCGGAGCAGACTGTCGAAACCATCATCGAGGCGGCAACGGCCCTTTTCGCGCAGCGGGGCGCGGAGGGGATCACCGTGCTGGAGATTGCCAAGCGCGCCAATGTTTCAGCCGGAACGGTGATTTATCACTTCAAGTCCAAGGACAACCTGCTGTTCATCGTCTCGCGCGAGATATTCTCCCGTCTGCATCGGGAAGCCCAGGAAGCCATGTTCAATACGTCGACGCGCCTGGAGGCGGTTCACGCCTTCATAGATTCCTTCTTCTCCATGGCTGAGCAGAGCCGCCATAGCGTGGTCTTTTTGGCGAGATTCGATCCCTTTACCCGGCTGGACCTTGCCAGTTTTCCGAATGCGGATTTGCTTGTACTGAAAAATCAGTATCTTGGCCTTCTGGAGAATTGCGTGGCGGCGGGTGTTGCCGAACAGTGCTTCAACGACGTCGACCCTGTCGAATTTAGGATGTTGACATGGGCGACCTTACAGGGAATCTGTCATAAATATTGCCAAGCCTCTCGGCTCCGGGACCTCTCTCTGGAGTTCAAGCGCATGATCACTTTCAGACTTACGGGTTCTCTCAGCGGTGAGCCGTTCAGGCCCTCGTCTTGTGGAACATTTTAACCAAGGGCGTTGAGATGAAAAACTTGAAGCTCGGAACGAAAATCGGCCTTGGCTTTGGTATTCTTATTCTGATCGCGGGGTTGCTTGGCGGTTTGGCCATGGTGAACATGTTGGGTGTGGGCAAACAGGCAGAACGACTGGCAATGGAAATTGCGCCGGAAGTGTCGGTGGCAACCGAAATGGAGCGCTCCGTGCTGCAGACCATGTTTGCCATGCGGGGCTTCGTCTATACAGGAAACGAGACCTTCTGGAAGCAGACCCAGAAAGAATTGGGTGATGTTGAAAAAGCTTTGCAAAATGGAAAGGATCTGTACCAGAAGTACCCCGGCCTGGTGAAGCTGAAAGAGAACACGGACAAAGCCATCGTGAAGGTGGCCGAGTACAAGCGGTTCGCAGACCAGTCGTATGCTCTTGAGAAGGCAATGGACGCAGATCGCAAGATCATGGTGGACAACGCCCAGATCCTGATGAAGAACTGCAACGACTACAGGGATTCACAGCAGAAGATACTGGCTGAGTTGTTGGCGCAGCCCAACATTGATTCCGCCAAGGTCAAGGATCGCCTGGACAAAATCGACGCCATGACCGACATCATCGATGCGGCCAGCGCCATGAGGCTGGCCAACTTCAGGGGGCAGGCGCAGCGCGACATCAAAATCATCCAGGAGGGCCTGAAGAATTTCGAGGTGATCGCGGCCAAGGAACAGGCCATCAGGGCCATCACCAGGCAGGACGTGAACATTCGTCAGCTTTCCGAGATCCGCAAGGCAGCGGACGCCTACAAAGAAGCCGTGCTGAGTTTCATCAAGAACACCGCGGCCACGGAGGAAACCACCAAGGCGCGCAACGCCGTGGGCGAGGATGCGGTCGCGATCGCCCAGGAAACATCCGCGTACGGCGTCAAGCTTACTGAGAAAGTCACCAGCGAAGCGTCCCAGAGTCTGTCCTCCTCTTCCACGGTCATGGCAATCGGGCTTGTGGCCGCTCTCATCATCGGCGTGACCGTGGCCATCTTCATCACCAAGGGAATCACCGGCCCGGTCATCAAGGGCGTCACCTTCGCCCAGAAGATGAGCGAGGGCGACATGACCCAGGACCTGGACGTGGACCAGAAGGACGAGATCGGCATGCTGGCGGAGGCCTTGCGCGAGATGACCCAACGCCTGAACGAGGTGATGGGCGAGGTGGTGGAAGGGGCCAACAACGTCGCTTCCGGCTCGCAGCAGCTTTCGGCCACCTCCGAGTCGCTCTCCCAGGGCGCCAGCGAGCAGGCCGCCAGCGTGGAGGAAGTTTCTTCCTCCATGGAGGAGATGGCCTCCAACATTCAGCAGAACGCCGACAACTCCGTACAGACCGAGTCCATGGCCCTGAAGGCCGCAAAGGACGCCGAGGAGGGCGGGCGCGCCGTCTCCCAGACCGTGGGAGCCATGAAGCAGATCGCGGAAAAGATCTCCATCATCGAGGAAATCGCCCGCCAGACCAACTTGCTGGCCTTGAACGCGGCCATCGAGGCCGCGCGCGCCGGAGAGCACGGCAAGGGCTTCGCCGTGGTCGCAGCCGAGGTGCGAAAGCTCGCGGAGCGTTCCGGGCATGCCGCCGCAGAGATATCGTCGCTGTCCTCGGAGTCCGTGGCCGTGGCCGAGCAGGCGGGCAATATGCTCACCGCCATCGTGCCCGACATCAAGAAGACCGCCGAACTGGTGCAGGAGATCGCAGCCGCCTCGCGCGAGCAGAACGCCGGAGCCGACCAGATCAACAAGGCCATCCAGCAGCTCGACCAGGTCATTCAGCAGAACGCCTCGGCCTCGGAAGAAATGGCCTCCACCTCGGAGGAGCTCTCCAGCCAGGCCGAGCAGCTGCTCTCGACAGTGAGCTTCTTCCGGCTCAAGGGCGCGCACGGCGGCTCACGGCGCGCGGCTCCCAAGGCCCTGCCGCAGGGCAGTTCCTTCACGTCGCAGAGCAAGCCCAGGCCCGCTCCCAAGAAGGCCGCCAAGAGCGGCAAGGGAATAGCCCTTGACATGGGCGCAGGGGACCATGAAGACGATTTCGAGAAATTCTAGCCCCGGGAGACGTCTGTGAGCGAGAGCACCAACCAATACCTGACCTTCACGCTGGGCGACGAGGTGTTCGCCCTGGACATCGCCTCGGTCCGCGAGGTTCTGGAGTACACCACAATCACCAAGGTGCCGCGCACGCCCGAGGCCATCCGCGGCGTCATCAACCTGCGCGGACGCGCCGTGCCCGTGGTGGACGTGCGCCTGAAGTTCGGCATGCCCGAAACCCAGCGCACGGTGAACACCTGCATCATCATCGTGGAGGTCCGCCTGGGCGGCGAGGAGACCGTGCTCGGAGCCCTGGCCGATTCGGTCAAGGAAGTCATGGACATCGAGCCCAAGGACATCGAGCCAGCGCCCAGGATGGGAACCTCCATCAAGGCGGACTTCATCGAGGGGATCGGCAAGCAGGGGGATGATTTCATCATCCTGCTGGACATCGACAAGGTGTTCACCGAGGACGAGCTGAACGTGGCCGCCGCAGTGGGAGAAGACGCCCAGAGCGCGGCCTGACGCGAACCATGGGGGCGGGGGCCGATGCGGCTCCCGCCCGCCTGTGGAGGCGGCCGTCCAGGATGGCCTTCCGTGCCTGCCCGGGGTCGGGCACGGCGCCGGGCAGCTGCTGCGCGGACAGCCCAGGAACGTGCGTTCTGAACGATTCAGGGCGCGCTTTTCTTTTTTCGGGGCCTGCCCTAAAGTCGGGCATCGAGGCGGCCGATAGGGACAAAGACGGGAACCGGCCGGATTCCGGTGGGGCGCCGGGTATCCACGAATGAATGAGAGGCGTGCATGGAAGATTTCAGCGCACCCGCGCAGATCACGGACGGGATACGGGTAAACCAGATGATTCTGGAATACATGCTGGCCAATGGCGCGCAGCGCCTGGCGGAGATGGACGCATTCACCCATGCTCCCAACCGGACGGATGTGCTCATCATGGAAGTCTTCAAGGGGCTCATCGCCAGCCGGAAGGTGTAGTTTCCCTGTTGCATCAGGGCAGCAAGCAGGCGTGCCCCGCGCACGCGAAAGCGCCCGCCGACTATTCGGCGGGCGCTTTCGCGTTTTGCGCATCATCCGGAAATCCGGAGGAAGCTGCCTGGCGGTTACTTGCGCGCCTGTGAATAGGCCGCGAAGGCTTTGTGGATGGGCGCACCGGCGGAAGGCGCTCCCATGGCTCCGGTGGGCGCAAGCTGGGTCCCGGACCGGCTGGCCTGGGCGACGCTTGGCGGAGGAGGCGCGAATTCCGGGGTGTTTATCTGGGCGAAGGCATCGCGTATTCCGCTGAGGATGTTCACCACCTCGTCCACGAGGTCCTGGTTCATGTGCATGTTGGCCATGAGCAGCTTCGTGGAGCACAAAAGGTAGAGCTTGCGCAGGTTCTCCGCGATCTCCCCGCCTTTCTGGGCGTTCAGGCTGCCCTGAAGCTCGGCCAGAACGTCCAGGGCCTTGGATATGAGGATTCCCTTCTGCGCGTAGTCCTTGGCGGCCATGCGTTCCTTGGCCTGCTTCAGGAACTTGAGCGCGCCGTCGAAAAGAAGGATGAGCAGGTCGCCCTGAGTCGTGGTGGTGACCTGGGTCTGGAAATACGCCTGTGCTACTTTCTGCATGACGACTGACTCCTGCCTAGCTGCCGCTGGTGAGCTGGGCTATCTGTGAACCCAGCTGCGACTGGATCTGGCTGTATCTGCCGAGCACGGTGTCCAATTTGGAGAACCGGGCCCGCATGTGGGTCTCCATGGCGGAGATCCGCTTGGTTTCGTAATCGATCTTCTTCTGGATGTTGTCCGAAATGGTGATGTAGTTCTTCTGCAGAATGTTCAGGGGACCTGTGTCCGAGTTGGTCAGGTCGGCCAGTTCGCTCACCAGTTCGGGGCTCTTGCCCAGGCGCAGGTTCACCGCACTGGAATACGTGCCGTCGGTGAGGTTGTTGACGCGAAGCACCAGACCGGCCTCGTCGTATCCGGCCGCACCCGTGATGGTGGACGAGTTGGAGGAGAAGGTGGCCGGATGCCCGCCGATGGTGGCTGCGGTGATCTTTCCGCCAGCCACGGTGTAGCTCACGTTGTAGGTTCCCGCCTTGGTGATGCCGTTGATGTAGGACGCGAAGCTGGTGTTGGCGCTGGTGGTGTCGCCCTGGTAGCTGGCTGCGAAGATTTTGCCCACTGCGTAGGCGTTGGAGGCCAGCACGTTTCGCAGCACGGTCTCGTCCAGCAGGATGAGCCCCTGGGTGGGCGATCCTTCCACGGCGTCCGTGCTGAGCCCGAGCGGCGCCAGCGACACGTAGGTGTCCAGGTTGCGGTCGAACCCGATGCCCGGCGCGGCCGTGATGTTCTTCATGATGGAATCGAGGATCTGGAGGCCGTAGTTGCCCGTCAGGATGGACGCTTCCTTGGTGGTGCTGTCGTACTTGGTGAGGTCGCGGATCTTCTGGCGCACCTCGTTGACCTGCTTGATGAAGGTCTGCACGTTGGCGACGACGGCGTCGGCGTCCGTGGCCACGCTGATGGTGCCCGCGCCCGAGGACTTGAGGGTCATGGTCAGTCCGGTGATGACGTCGGACACGGTGTTGGTGGCGCGCGAAATGTAGGCGTTGGAGAGCGGCCAGCCGTCAATCTTCAGTTTGGCGTCCTGGTTGGACTGCGTCGTCAGGAAATTTCCGTCCAGGAAGCCGGGCAAGGTTGTCGAGGGACTGACCACCAGGCTCGCGTTGGATCCGGTGTCCAGCCCGCGCAACTGAAGATAGTAATTGTTGCCGTCGAAGATGGTGGAGGCGCGCACGCCGTTGTTGGAGCCGTTGGCGTTGATGATGTTCACCAGGTCGTTCAGGCTGGCGGTGGACGGGATGGCGTTGGAAACCGTGACGCCCTTGTAGGTGTAGGTGAAGGTGGCGTCGGTGGCCAGGGAGTTGATGTCCTGGGTGAGGCTCGCATAGCCGGAGCTTGTGACCATCATCTTGTTCTTGGCCAGCTGCAATACGGAGAAGGTATGGGTGCCGGTTTCGGCATCTCCTCCGGCCGTGGCGGTGAGCGTGGAGGTGTTGGTGGACGCGGCGGTCTTCTTCAGGAACTCGCCGATGGTGTCCATGCCCTGCAGCGTGGTGCGCAGGGAGAGCATCTTGGAGTTCAGGTCCTTGAAGGCAGTGTTCTTGTCCAGCCAGGACTGCTTCCACTTCTGGTAGGTTGTGACGCGTCCCTGTTCGACCTGCACCAGTTTGGTGATGAGCGTGTCGAAGTCAGTGCCGCTTCCCAAACCCGAGAAGTGGACCTGTCCTGCCAAACTCCCTGCTGTGACATCTCCGATCGCCATGGCCTTTCCCCTAGGAATATTTTGCCGGGGCATCCCGCCGTGACCGGAAGAGAGCAATCATCGCGCCGGAACCGAAATCGGCCGGGCCGCTTGCGCGGCCCGGCCGGTTGCCGGTGTTGCTGCCGCTGGCTGATGTTAGCCGAGGAGCTGCATGGCCATCCTGGGCAGGCTGTTGGCCTGCGAGAGCATGGCGACCGCGGACTGGGTCAGGATCTGCGACCGCACGAAGCTGGTCATTTCCTGGGCCACGTCGACGTCGGAGATCTGCGACTCGGCGGCCTGGAGGTTCTCGGCCTGGATCTGCAGGTTCTGCACGGTGTTGGACAGCCTGTTCTGCAGGGCGCCCAGGTTGGCGCGGATCTTGTCCTTGGACACGATGGCGTTGTTCAGTCCTTCCAGGGCCTGCTGGGCAAGCTGCTGGGTGGAGATGGACCGTCCGGCCGATCCCGACGCGGCGCTGATGCCAACGCCCAGGGCGGAGGCGGTGGAAGTGCCGATCTGGACGTAGTAGTAGTCTTCGGCGGACAGGTTGCCGGTGCCGAAGTGCACCTTCATCTTGCCGGTGGAATTCAGCCCTGCGCCGCTGTGGTTGGCGCCGGACAGGTTGCCGTTCAGCAGATAGATGCCGTTGAAGTCTGTTGCGGACGCGATTCGGGTGATTTCCGAAGCCATGGCCTGGTACTCGGAGTCGATGATCAGACGCTGATCCGAGGTGTAGGTACCCGTGGCCGCCTGGGTCGCCAGTTCCTTCATGCGGATGAGCTTTTCGTCGATGACGCCCAGCGCGCCGTCCGCGGTCTGGATCATGGAGATGGCGTCGTTGGCGTTGCGCACGCCCTGGTTCAGGGACGAGATGTCCGCGCGCATGAGCTCGCGGGTTGCCAGGCCGGCGGCGTCGTCGGCCGCGGTACCCACGCGAAGGCCCGAAGACAGACGACGGGTGGACACGCCAAGGTTGGAATACGACTCGGTAAGGTTGCGAGCCGCGTTCATGGCCATCAAGTTGTGGTTGATTACGAGAGACATGGTTCTTCCTCCGTGAATATGATTGGCATCCTTGCCTGGCACTCGCGCCGGGATCCCTTCCCGTTCGTCCGGGTCCCTGACCCGGCCGTGGCGCGTTGCCTGTGCCCCTCTTATCGCCCGGCCCGGATTTTCCTTTAGGGGGTTTTTCGGAATTCTTCGTACGGAGCAAACGGCCGGGCCGCTTTCCCGGCTCTTTTTTTCATGTTTCTTCCTACATAGCGCTATGTGGGGTGAAATATTTCAGAACCTGACTAGTCATACGGGGGCTCCGGCGCGGGAAGCCTGAGTAAATACCCTTACGGAGGTACCCCCGTATGCCTTATCCCACTGATACCGGCCTCGCCGATGAGCAGGCCCGCAAGCGCCAACTGTATGAAGACGCCCTGGACCGTTTCGCCGGATTCGAGCCCGGAGAATCTCAACTCACAGACGACCAGATCATGGCCCGCCGCGCGGCGCGCGGGCAGGCGGGCGCACCCGGCACATCCGGCGCGTTCCAGCGCCAACGCCCGCTCCCGCCATTCGGGCAACCCATCCCCGGCGCAAGCACCATGCCCTTCGAGGCCGTCCTGGCCCAACTGAAGGCCCGCCCCGGCATGATCGAGCACCTGGAAGGCATCGATCTGGACGGGGACGGCATTCCCGACATTCCCTTTCAGCCGTCGCCCGAGATGATGGCGCACCCCATGGGCCGCATGCAGTGGCAGGCCATGCTGCAAAGCCGTCAGCAGGCCAGCCAGATGCGCCGCGCCCAGCGCAAGGCCGTGAACAACGAGACGCTGCTGGCTCACCTGCGGGCCAATGACCCGCTGTTCGAGCAGGTGCACGCGAAGATCGGCGATTTCGTTCGTACCTTGTCGCCCAAGCTGCAACGCCCTTTCTTGCGGGCCGTGGAAGAGACGCCTGGAGCGTATCTCGATCTCTACAAGGAAATGCGCGACCTGCTGGACCTGTTCACGCGTCTTGGGGTGCAGGGGACGCGGCACTCGTTTTCCCACAGCCAGCGGGACTCAGGAGAAGGATACCCGTCCATGGGAAACCGCCTGAGCGGCGGGTGGCGTGGAAATAAGGAAATCGAAGAGGGCAGGCAGTCTGACGCGGCCTGCGCAGCCGAGCGCGCCGCGCTGGTCAAGCGGGTCAAGGCGGGCGGCGCCAGGGAAGGCGACCTGCTGAAGTATCTGGAACTCTGCGGCGTGTAACGGCCAAAGAGGATTGTTATGAGGAGGCCGGGAGAAATACCCGGCCTAAATCAAATACAGAAGCACAAAGGAGTGTGTCATGAGCCTCGAATATGAAGACACAATCGGCATGAATCAAAGCACGGATTTTACTGGGCAAGGCCAGGCTCTAACCGAGCCTGTCCCATCCAGCATTCAAACAGACAGCCAACCCGACAGAACGTCCACCGTTCAAGATATGGATGTCAGCGAAATAATCCGGAAACTGTCTCTGCCACAGCAACTGATGGCCAAGAAGATAGGACTCTTTGGCAATCAGAGTCTGGCCAAAGACGCGGCAGGCAGGCCGGTCTATAATGCGTTCACGGAACCGTACAAGGCGGCTGGCGGTTCCGGGGCGTCTCAGGAGGCGACCGGTCCGGGAGAGGAGTTTAACCTCAGGCCCCCGTTGAAACAGCAACTCGGATTCGACCCTGATAAGATAATGGTCGAAACCGGCAACAAGCAAGGAGTCAGCTATGAGCCGACCAGTAATGAACGATTGACCAGGGCGTTTCAGTATAATGTTCGAGGAAACAAGACTGCTGAAGAGCATTCAGAAGCTATTAAAGCCCCATTCAAGCCGGTGGGAGAGGTCATGGACGGATATTTCTCCCTCCCGGTGGATGATCCCAAAGAATATGATTTAAAAACAGGACTTTGGGAATTCGGTAGGCGGGTTGGCCGCATGACGCCGTTATGGGATTCTGGAAGGCAATACGGCCAGTTGACGACAGACATACAACGCAGAGATATGCGTGGAGAGGCTGTTTCTGATGAGGAGCGGATGCGCAGTGCCATGTATCGAAATGATAGGCTATGGGACGCTGGGAGGACTGTCGTTGCCGGTGGACTGGGCCTATTGGGGAAGATGAAAAAAGCATTCTAAGCGATTATAGCCATTGCATTGGACCACAAATACAAAAAAGAATTTGTGGTCCAATGCCACAGGAGTGGAGCCTGCGAGTCAATCCATTTTACCAGGATGGTCGTCGGTTGTCCGGATAGTAAAATTATTATCGCTACACGAGAACGAGCCACTCCGTCATCGGCGTGAAAGTCTTCCAGGAAAAGCGTTGCCCAGTTTTTCATGGGTGTGGTGCTTAAGGGCACAATTTGATTGTGAGATAAAGTGTTTGGCATAATGTTATGTATACGCATAAAAGCTTAATTAGGGAAACTATGTTGCTTGGCTCTTCTTCGATTGATTGAATTATTAAGTCAAGCATCTCGTCCCCTTTAATTGGTCAAGGTCGCCATCATGTTTAATGAAATATTCTAATAATTATAGCCTGGCACACCGCCCTGGTCAAGCACGTCAAGGCTGGCGTGTACAGTGATGGTCATTATGAGCAATCTGGCCGGGCCGCTTTCGCGGCCCGGCCACACGGAGGATCCGCACGCGGGGGAGTCTCTCTTTCCCCCGCGCGGGAGGGTTTCGAAGCTTTTACCCGAGGAGCTGCATGGCCATCCTGGGCAGGCTGTTGGCCTGCGAGAGCATGGCTACGGCGGACTGGGTAAGGATCTGCGAGCGCACGAAGGATGTCATTTCTTCGGCCACGTCCACGTCGGAGATCTGGGATTCGGCGGCCTGGAGGTTCTCGGCCTGGATCTGCAGGTTCTGCACGGTGTTCTGCAGGCGGTTCTGCAGCGCGCCCAGGTTGGCGCGGATCTTGTCCTTGGACACGATGGCGTTGTTCAGGGATTCCAGGGCCTGCTGGGCCAGCTGCTGGGTGGAGATGGAGCGGCCGTTGGAACCGGAAACCGCGCCCAGGCCGACGCCCAGGGCCGAGGCCGTGGCGTTGTCGATCTGGATGTAATAGTAGTCCTCGGCGGAAAGGTTGCCCGCGCCGAAGTGCACCTTCATTCTGCCGGTGGAGGTCAGGCCTGTGCCGCTGTGGGTCGCGCCGGACAGGTTGCCGTTCAGCAGGTAGATGCCGTTGAAGTCCGTGGCGTTGGCGATTCGGGTGATTTCCGAGGCCATGGCCTGGTACTCGGAGTCGATGATCAGTCGCTGGTCCGAGGTGTAGGTGCCCGTGGACGCCTGGGTGGCCAGTTCCTTCATGCGGATGAGCTTTTCGTCGATGACGCCCAGCGCGCCGTCCGCGGTCTGGATCATGGAGATGGCGTCGTTGGCGTTGCGCACGCCCTGGTTCAGCGAGGCGATGTCCGCGCGCATGAGTTCGCGGACGGCCAGGCCGGCGGCGTCGTCGCCGGCGGTGCCGACGCGAAGGCCCGATGACAGACGCCTGGTTGACACGGACAGGTTGGTGTACGAATCGGAAAGGTTCCGAGCCGCGTTCTGGGCCATCAGGTTGTGGTTGATAACCAGTGACATTGCGATTCCTCCTTGAATGACGGTGGCATCCTTGCCGGCGCTGTCTCTCCCCTCCCCCCGGACGGGCGACTTGCGCTACTACAGCCTTTCTGGAGTGCTTATCGTTTGCGCACGGGAAAACTTTAGGGCACGCGAAGCCACAAACGCGGAACAGCCACGGAAAGGCCGCCTCGTGATCGAGGCAACCTGCCGTGGCTGTTGATTTTTTTGGGATGATTATTTTTTGACGAGAATCAGCGAGAAATACGGCGGGTGTGCGTCGCAATCGGTCAGTCCGTGTTGGATGGCCTGGCCGTCCAGGCCGCACCGGCTGACCAGGACGGACTTGTCCGCCAGCCCCATGGAGCGCAGAAGCTCCAAAAGCCTGGGATAAGTGCGGTAGGCCTTGAGGATCACCGCGCTGTCGCAGGCTTCCAACGCCCGGCGCAGCCGATCGGGATCGTCCACCCCGGAAAGTATGGCCAGGTTCTCTCCCGACTCCACCAGCCCGATCCCGGCAGCGGCCGCCGCTGCCTGAACGGAGCTGACACCGGGGACGATCTCCACCCGGACGTCCGGCCTTTTGGCGCGCATGGTGCGCCACAGATACAGGAAGGTGGAGTAGGTCATGGGGTCGCCCAGGGTGATGAAGGCGGCGTCGCGGCCCTGGTCCAGGGCCTGGAGCACTGCGTCGGCGTTGGCCTGCCAGGCGGCCTCCAGCACGGCGGCGTCCTTGGTCATGGGAAAGCCCAGGTGTTCCACCGGGGTGTCCGGGCGCATGTGGGGCGCGGCGATGGACAGGGCCAGGGAGTAATCGTTCCTGGTGGATGCGGCGGCGAAGACCACGGCGGAGCTGTTCAAAGCCTTCACGGCCTTCAGGGTGATCAGGTCCGGGTCGCCGGGGCCGACGCCCACCGCGTACAAAACGGCTGGGCGCTTCACAGTCCGCCCTCCTTTGTGTGGTTGTCGGGATACAGGATTGAAAAAACGGCCCGCATGCCTTCCAGCAGACGCGGCGTGGGCCTGCTCGCCTGGGCCTCGTCCACCAGGAACACCCGGCCCTCGCGCACGGCCTTCAGGCCGGACAGGCCGGGCGTGGCGCGGATCTCCTCCACGCTCACCGGGTTCATGGGGCCGGACTGGGCCAAGTATACATCCAGGGTGTCACCCAGGGCCACCACGCGCTCCAGGCCGAAATGCGCGATGTTGGTGCCGGACACGGGCTGGGCCTTGTCGGCCAGATTGACCGCGCCAGCGCCCGCCAGCACGTAGGCCGCCATGGAGTCGGGGCTTATGGTCTTCATCTGGCGGTGGATGGACTCGAAGAACACGCGCTTGCGGCGCTCCAAGGGGATGGCCGCCGTTCTGGCCCGCAGTTCGGCGACCTCGCGGGAGAACGCCTCGGCCATGGCCCTGGCCTGGGCATCGCGCCCGGTCAGGCGTCCGAGTTCCAGCCAGTAGGGTTCAAGCTCGCCGGGGGAGGTTGGTTGCAGGCAGGCCACGGCGATGCCCAGGCGTTCCAGCTGTTCCAGAAGCCCCGGACGCGTGGAGCGGTGCATGGGCCGGGCCAGCACCAGATCGGGCCTGAGCGCCGCGATGGCCTCTGCCCCGTCTCGGGCCGTGACCACCGGGATGTCCCCCATGGGGTCGCTGACGCCAACCAGGGCGTCGGCCGCCCCCATGGCCGCCAGGTTTTCGGCGTGGGCCGCGTACAGGCTGACCACACGTTTTGCGGGCTCTGCTTGGGCAGTCGCGGCCAGCAGCAGGAAAACAAGCAGGGCCAGAGCCCGTGCGTGAAACATCATCCCTCCAGGAAGCGCACGTGGCTTCCCGTTATTTCGGAGCGCACCCCGAACACCCGCGCCACGTTCTGCGCCGTGAGCACCCGGGGCGTGGGGCCATATGCCGCAACGCGCCCGGAATCAAGCATGAGCATGAGCGGGCAGAACATGGCGGCCAGGTTGAGGTCGTGCAGCACCACGGCCACTGCCGCGCCCTGCGCGGCCTTGTCCGCGAACACGCGCATGGCGGCCAGGGCATGGCGGATGTCCAGCCCGGCTGCGGGTTCGTCCAGCAGGAAGGCGCGCCCGTCCTGGGCCAGAGTGCGGGCCAGGGACACCCGGCGCTTCTCGCCACCGGAGAGCTCTGTCACTGGACGCTTGGCCAGATGCGAAAGATCAAGCGCGTCCATGGCGCTTTGCGCGGCTTCCCGGTCCCCTGGCGCGGCGTTTCCGAAGCGCGGCAGCCAGGGGTGTCGGCCCATGAGCACGGCCTCGGCCACGCTGAACCCGAAGCGCTCTTCGGACTCCTGCGGGGAGTAGGCCACGGTGCGGGCCAGTTCGCGCCTGGGCCACGCCTGGAGCGCGCGCCCCTCCAGCAGCGCCTCCCCGGACGTGGGCGCGAGCACCCCGGCCAGGCAGCGCAGCAGGGTGGTCTTGCCCGCGCCGTTGGGACCGACCACGGCCAGCATCTGGCCGGGCGAAAGGGTAATATCCACGCCGTCCAGGGCAGTAGCGCCCCCCCGGCTTACGGTAAGGGCGCGCGTCTCAAACACGTCCGCGCCCCCGCACGAACAGCAGGCAGAAGTACGGTCCGCCGAGCATCGCCGTCAGCACCCCCACCGGCACCTCGTGGGCGGGCAGGGTGCGCGAGGCCGTGTCCGCAGCCAGGAGCAAGAGCATGCCTCCGAGCGCGGACAGGGGCAGAAGCCGCCCGTGGGCCGGGCCGCAGGCCAGACGCATGATGTGCGGCACGATGAGCCCCACGAAGCCCACGATGCCCGACACCGCCACGCAGCAGGCGGTCATGAGCGCGGCCGCGCCCAGAAGCGAAAGCCGCGCGCCGGACACGTTCACGCCCAGGGCCTGTGCCTGCTCGTCGCCCAGGCACAGGGCGTCCAGGTCGCGGGCCAGAATGAGCGCCACGGGAAGCCCCAGGCCAAGGCCCGTCCAGGCGACGGCCGCTTCGGCCCAGGTCTTGGCCGACAGCCCCCCCATGAGCCAGAACACCAGCCCGGCCACGTTCTCCCCGGCCAGGAACTTCACGAACCCGATGGCCGCCTGGAGCGTGGCCGCCACCATGACGCCGGCCAGGATGAGCGTCAGGGCGTCGAACCCGCCCCCGGCGCGAGACATCATGAGCACCACGGCCAATGCCGCCAGCGACCCGGCCAGCGCCCACACCGGAACGGACAAGACCCCCAGGCCCGTGAACCCGGCCAGCAGGCACAGACATGCGCCCAGCGCCCCGCCCGCCGAAACCCCCAGGGTGTAGGAGTCGGCCAGGGGGTTCCGCAACACGCCCTGGAAGATGGCCCCGGAAAGCGCCAGCCCGCCGCCCACGGCAAGTGCGGTCAGGACGCGCGGCAGGCGCACATCCCAGACCAGGGCCTGGGCCACGTCCGGCACCTGGGCCAGCCACTCGGGCCGGGCCATGAGGCGCGCCGCCAGGATGCGCAGCGTGTCCAACGCAGGCACGGACACGCTGCCGCTCCCGGCGGCCACCAGGATCATGGCCGCCAGGGCGGCCAGCATGACGGGAAGGGTCTTTTTCATGCCGCGCTCCAGGCACCCTGGTCAGCCGCGCCCGGCGCTCCGAAGGGCGCGCCTGCACGGGCCATGATCGCTACTTGAGCCTCTCGAAGGCGCTCTTCAGGTGCTCGATCCAGATGTCCGCCAGGGGGGACGCGTCGCCCGTGCCCCTCAGCACCGGGGTCACGGCGATCCCGGCTCCGGCCATCACCGACTTCCAGGAGTCCGGCTCGTCGCCCGCCAGGTCGTTGCGGGCGTGGTCCCCGGCCACGGCCAGGAAGGGCATCAGGTAGGCCTTTTTCACGCCGTTCTTGCCGAGTTCCGCCAGCACGTCCTCGCGGGAGGGCGCGCCTTCCACCGTGCCGATGAACACCAACGGATCCTTTTTCCAGACGTGGTACTGCAAGGCCGCGTAGTACACGTCCGCCGGATGGTGCGTTCCGTGTCCCACCAGCACCACGGCCTCGCCGCTCTGGCGGGTTTTGGGGACGCTGGCCAGCAGGGCGTCGGCCACCTTGGCCACGTCCTCGGTGGTGGCCATGAGCGGAAGGCCCACCTCCACCTGCTTCATGCCCTTGGGCATGCCGGAGAAGGCCTGGGCCGTGGCCAGGATGTCGTGGAACTCCGCTCCGGGGATGGTCTGGAGCGACTGCACGGCCACGTGGGTGAAGTCCTCGTTCATCATTTTTGCCAGGGCTTCGGCCGGAGAGTCCAGCTTCAGCTTCTTCTCGGCGGCCAGCTTGTGGCGCACGATCTTGGAGGAATAAGCCATGCGCACGTCCACGCCGGGGAAGGCCTCCTTGGCTTTCTTCTCGATATTCTTGTAGGCCGAGTCCGCTCCCGGAATGGTGGTGCCGAAGGCCACCAGAAGGATGCCCTTTTTGTCGGGCTTCTTGTCCCCGTGGGCCTCGGCCTGTCCGAAACCGCCGGCCAGAAAGGCCAGGACGAACAGGGCGGCGAGGATTTTTTTGACTGGGGCGTGGATGGTGTTGCTCATGCGATGCTCCGTATGGTTACGGCTATGGGCGAAGAGAAAAAAGGCCGCTTCTCTCCTGCAAACAGGAGGGAAGCGGCCCGATTTTGCCCTTCTCAGGAGGTCCGAACACAGCAATAGCCCGTTGCCGCGCCGGAAACAGCGGTCTGCGGTCAGGCAGGTCTTCCGGCTCGTCTCGTCTGCCCCGGCCTTCCCAGGATGAACTCCCAGTGGCCCTCGGAGGAGGCAGCGCTTCATGAAACTTACGGCGGCGGGACCGCTCCCGGATTACACGGGATTCCCTATTCTCCCGACAAGCGGGCACCTGACTCCCGCCGCATAGCCCCATGCCGCAGGGGTGTCAATCAGGTCCCGGGCGTGCGGGGCCTTGCGCCACGCCTGCCCAACTGGACTCCGGCCCCGTTTCGGTCCATAACCCGGCCATGAGTCCAGTTCCTGCCGTCCGCGTCCTGCATGTCGTCAAATCCTTGGGGCTTGGCGGCACGGAAAAGGCCATGCAGCTCATGGTCAGCCATCTGGACCGCGCCCGGTTTGCGCCCTTCGTATACAGCCCCGTGGACGGCGAGCGCCGCGAGCTGCTGCGCCGGTGCGGCGTCCCGGCGATCGTGGGCGGGGATTTGCTCGCCGTGCTTGAGAAGCTGCGCCCGGACGTGGTCCACCTGCACCGCGCGGGCTGGCCGGAGCCCGCGCTGCTGGCCCCGGTGAAGCGCTTTGCCCCGAAGGCGGTGGTCGAGACCAACGTGTTCGGCAGGCTGGACGATTCGCCCCTTGGGGGCGTGGTGGACATGCACCTCCTGGTCTCGCGCTTCTGCCTGGAGCGCCTCGCCGCGCACAGCCCGTCGCTGGACGCCGCGCGCTACCGGGTGCTGTACAATCCCGTGGACACGGACCTGTTCGCCCGCCTCACTCCGGAGCGGGACTTCTCCCTGCCCGTGGCGGGCAGGCTTTCGCGCCCCGATCCCGGCAAGTGGTCCCGGCTGGCCTTCGACATGTTGCCGATCCTCAAGGCCAGCGAGCCTGCGTTCCGTTTCCTGGTGATCGGGGCCACGCCCGAGTTCGAAGATTTCGTGCGCGATCACGGCCTGGAACCAAACGTCGAATGCCTGCCGTCCGAGTCCCGCGACGAGGAACTGGCGGACTTCTTCGGGCGGGTGAGCCTTCTGGCCCACGCCAACGACACCGGGGAATCCTTCGGCATGGCCATCGCCGAGGCCATGGCCGCAGGGCTTCCGGTGGTGACGCATCCCGCTGCCGGAAACCGCGACAACGCCCAGTTGGAACTGGTGGAGCACGGCGTCACCGGATTGGTGGCCGCCACCCTGGAGGACTACGCCCAGGCCGTGCTCCGGCTGTGGCGGCATCCCGAAGAGGCCCGGCGCATGGGCGCGGCGGGGCGCGAAAAGGCCGCGCGGCTGTACCGGGCGCAGGAGATCGCCCGACAGCTTGGGGGCATCTACGACGAACTGCTCGCGTCGCCGGGGGAAACATGCCGGGCTTGAGCGAACTCTTCGCCGCCTACAGCAGGGCCGTGCTGTCCTTTTCCATGGAAGCGGAGCAGGGCGGGTACGCCACTGCCTCGGCGCATTTCGACGCGAACGGACCGCTTGCGCGCCGGATTGTCCGCGCAGGCCACTGCGTGCTCCTTGGCGTGGGGCGCGGCGAATACGCCCGCGAGCTTGCGGCCCGGCTTGCGCCCGACACGGGCTTCACGGTCTGCGAGACCGACGGCGAGCAGGCCCGCGCGTTCGGCCAGGGCCTGCCGCTCCTGGCCGACGCCTCCCCGGTGGCCCTGGCCTTCACGATCGTGAGCGCCGGGCTCACGCGCCCGAACGCCGTGTGCGTGCTGAACCCCGAAGTGGCGGACCAGGCGGCGCTTGCCCGCCTGAAGACCGTGCAGCGGCTGCACGAGGCCTATGCGCCGCTTGCGCTCTCCGCGCCTGCCGCGTCCCCCGGCCCGCGCCTCACCGTCGCGGCCATCCTGCATCCGGACGAGCCCGGCCTGCCGCAGTTCTTCTCCTCGCTGCCGGACACGGCCTTCGAGGCGGTGGTCGTCTGGGACGCGCCCTCGCCGCCGCAGTCCCCGCCGCCGTGTCCCATTCCGGTCAGGCACCTGGCGCATCCGCTGCAAAACGATTTCGCGGCCCAGCGAAACCGCATGCTGGCCGCCTGCCGGGGCGACTGGGTGCTGTATCTGGACGGCGACGAGCGACTGGACCCGGCGCTTCCCGCCCTCCTTCCCGCGCTCACGGCCCAGGGGCACTGCGCGGCCTTCGCCTTTCCCCGGCTGGGCATCGGGCCGTCCGGCGTCAAGATCGGCTGGGGCCTGTGGCCCGACCTGCAACTGCGCCTGTTCCGGCCCGGCCCGGACGTCCGGTTCGTGCGGCCCGTGCACGAGCGCCTGGAAGGGCTCGCGGGCCCCACCGGGCTGGTGTGCGGGGGCTTCATCCGGCATCTGAGCGACATGCTCAAGGACCGCGAGGCCCTGGCCCGCAAGCACGCCCTGTTCGACGCCGCAGGCGGCTTTTCGGGCCTGCACCGCCAGAACCGGGAGTATCCCGTGCTGCCCGAGGCCTTCTTCGCGGCACTCACACCCAGGCCCCACGTTGGCGCCTGGCCGGAAACGGTCCGGTTCCAGCCCCTTTGACATTGATTTGCGCGCCGAGGCGGGCTAAGGCCTTCCAAGGCGTGAAGCCAGATATGAAGGTCCACCGATGCGCATCGTCTGTCCGCAATGCGGCTACAGCAGGGACATCCCCTCGGATAAAGTCCCGGCCAGCTCCAGCATAGCCACCTGTCCCAAGTGTCAGTTCCGCTTCCGGTTCAGGGGGAATCAGCCGTCCGTTCAGCCCGAACCGGCGGCGGAGGAACCCGTGTATCCTCCGCGTCCGTCCCGCCCCGCGCGTCCGTCGCGCGAGCCCGAGGCCCCCTCCCGCATCCACGCCCCCTACGAGCCGCGCTCCCAACGGGCCTACATGCCCGAGCCGGAAGGGGAACCCGAACACTACGGACATATCCCGCCGCGCCCCCAGGCGCGCTGGCTGCCAGACGACGAACCCGACCAGTTTTCGGCGCAGCCCTTTCCGGCGGAGCGCCGCCGCGCCCCGGAGCCCCGGCAGGAATACGGCGGCGGATCCGACCATCCCTTCGGCAGGCCGGACGACGACCGCATCCCGGCTCCGCGCGGCATGGACGATTTCGAGGAACCGTCCCGGCCTTCCAGGTCCGAACGCCCGGAGCGCGCCCTGCGCCAGGCTGCCTGGGCGACGCCGGAAGCCCCTGCGTGCGACCCTCCGGCCGATTTTCCCGGCGCGGGCGCTGACGTCTTTGATCGTCAGCAGCCCTTCCCCCCGGTCGAACGCCTGGAGACCGCCATGCGCCGTGCGCAGTCCTGCCGCCCCGAACCCCGCCAGCAGGCGGCTCCGGACGAATTCGGGCGGCTTGGCGCGGATTCGCCGGATCGCCCGGATCGGGCGGAACACGACCCCCTGCCGCGCGAATACGCCATGCCCGTCGCTCCCGCTCCCGGCGTGCCAATTTCCGGCCCGGACGACGGCCCTGATGACGGACCTGACGATCCGCAGGACCCCCAGGCCACCCAGCAGGCCGAGGCCGTGGCCGGAGAGGACTCCGTGCGAGACATATGGGCCAGGCTCCAGGCCATGGGCGGGCAGTCCCCCCAGGGCCGCGCGGCCGCCGCGCCCGCATCCCCCCAGGCCCAGGCGGAACCCGGCATGGAGGCGCACCAGACCAAGGCAACCCTGCCCTACGCCGTGGCTCCCTGGGAACAGCTCGAACTTTACGGAGCCGTGCCCTCGCTCCTGAATACCGTGAAAAACGTCCTGCTCAAGCCGGGCGACTTCTTCGACCAGCTGCCGCCTTTTTCCGGCAAGATCCGCCCGCTGCTTTTTGCCAACGTGGTGTGCTTGGCCTCCGTGATCTTCGGGCTCATCTGGTTCCGCTTCGGGCTCGGACCCAACCTCTCTGACCTGGGCCGCACCGACGGCTTCCAGGGGCTCGGCGCGGGAATGATCGGCAGCCTGGCCTGGCTCGGGCTCTCGCCCATACTGGTCACGGCCTTCGTGTTCCTGGACTCGGCTCTTGGGCATCTGCTGCTGGGCCTCTTGCGCTCGGCCTCCAAGCCCTTCGAGGAAACCTTCCGCACGGTCTGCTACGCGGGCGCGCCATGGATGCTCACGCTCTTGCCAGTTTCCTGGCAGTATCTTATTCCTATAGTGCTGATCTGGCACATGACGCTCCAGGCCATCGGCCTGAAGAAGCTGCACCAGGCCGGATACCCGCAGGTGCTCGCTTCGGTCCTGGTGAAATGGTCGCTGTATTTCATGGCCTCGTTCGCGGTTTTGCACGTGCTTTTAACGCGCAGGTAGGAGAAACGCCGTGTTCGCTTGGCTGACCCGAAGTATCGGCAAGGCGCTGAACCGCCGTCGCGTGGCTCGCGAGACCGCGCCCAAGGCCTTCCAGGACCTCTCCAGGGAGCTGCGGGAACTGGCCGAAATCGCCACGCGCGTCTGGCCCCAGGAAGCCACCTTCCAGGACAAAATCCGCAGCATCCGCGACGAGATGGACCAACTGGACGAGCTGACGGCCAAGCCGGAATTCCGGCTGCTGCCCCTCAAGAAACGGCTCGAACTGCGTGAAAGCCTGCTGCACTCGAAGACGCAACTCATGGACACCGTGTCCACCGCGCCCCCGCCCACCATGCGCCCCCAGTAACCGGCCGGGTTGCGCCACGTTCCTTTTTTTTGATAAGGGTCCGCTTTTTGCTTCCGACCCGAAAAATAGCCCGCGAGGCCTCACCATGAAACGTATCGCCATGATTTTGGCGCTCGCCGCCCTGCTGGGCGGCTGCGCCGTTGACCCGAAACTCACCGAACAGTCCGTGCTCTATGTGGACGTCCACGTGAAGCGCAACAACCCGACCGTGTACGTCCAGCCCCTGAATGCGCCCACCCGGCCCTTCAAGGCCGTGGTGCTGCCCTTTGCCGTGCAGCAGGACGTGTACAACGCCCGACACCTCTCCAAGCAGCTCACCGAGGTCTTCGCCAACACCTGGACCCAGGATCAGGTGTTCCCCACGATCTTCTTCGAGCCCTCCGCCGAAGGCCTCACCAACGAACAAGCCATCCTCGTGGCGCGCGACCGCGGCGCGGACTGCGTGGTCACCGGAAAGCTTGCCTACATCCTCGCCGGAGGCACCCGCTCGGATTCCGCCGTGTCGCTGTCGTTCGAGATCTTCGACGTCAACTCCGGACAGCGCATATGGGCCATGTCCCAGGCCGGACGCATGGACCCGGACCGCAGCGCGGACATGATCTTCTTCAAGCGCGAAAGCCGCATGCCCCAGGACCCCCTGTGGTCCATCATGACCGCGCTGGGACACGACACCGGCGGACCCATCAAGAAGTGGAACTCCGGCATGCAGTTCCAGTCCTCCGGAGCCACCTCCGTGCAGGTGCCCGCGCCCAAGGACCACGCGCCCCCGCCGCCGCCCAAGAAGCCGCTGCAAAGCTCCAACCTGGAGAACTAGTGTCGCGATTTTGAAAAACAGGAATATGGTTTTCAAAATTTAAATACATGGTTTTGGCGGTTGTCTTGAAAATCCGTATGGACGGATATTGAGGACGCAACACCAGGCACGCCGGGGCGCTGCCCAGCTGGGCTCCGCCCAGACCCGCCAGGGCTCTGCCCTGGACCCGGCGGGCTCCGCCCTGCACCCGCCAGGGCTCTGCCCTGGACCCGCTGGGGGAGAAGCCTCCCCCAGACCCGGCTTTCCGCTTCGCGTCGTGCGCGGGAAGTTTGAGTGGTGCTGGGGCTGGTGTCTGTCCCGCTCGTGTCCTGGCGGGCGGGCTAGAACCGATTGGAAGACGATTCGTCGCCCGCCCGCCAGAACCCGACCCGCGACAGCCACCAGCCCCGCCCCGGTTCCCGGCATCAATCTTGGTGCTGATCGCCCAGGTCCAGCCACGCATCCAGCCCCGGTCCGCCCTCGTTTCCGCCATCAGGCTTATGGCCAGCATCAGATATTCAGCCCCGGCCAGGAGCAGATTGGGTTCTGTCCGTCCGGGACGTCTGCCAACCTGTCCCTCAGCGTCCGCGTCCAGGATGGGCAGGAAGTCCCAGCTCCCTTGCAGCCATCATGTGGGCGGCACGTCGTCCAGGCGTCCAACTCATGTAGTCGTTGCCCATCAGCGCGTCGATTCCAAGAATCAAGAGCCCTGGAGCGCGGCTTTGCGCGCTTCAGGGCTCTTCATTATTGGCAGGAGACTGAACAGAATCGGTGCGTTACGCGAAGCCCATCGAGGGTCCAGGGGGATCATCCCCCTGGCGGGTCCAGGGCGGAGCCCTGGTCGGGTCTGGGGCGAAGCCCCAGCCTCTACTCCCCAAGTCCCAGAAGCTGGCGCAGGAGCGGCTTGCAGGTCTTCCAGTCCGGTTCGAAGGTCACTCTGCCGATGGCGGCCACGGGTTGGATGCCGATGAGGCTGTTCAGGCGGTAGGCGTGTTTGAAGTGTCCGACATCGGCCAGGGCGATGGGGATTTCCTCGATGGGGAGGGCCTGGGCGGCGGCTTCCATGGTGAGGCTTGGCAGCTTGAAGGGCGTACGGCTGGTGACGAAGCGTGTGCCGTCGGAGAAGAGCACGGCGGCCACGGCGCATTCCAGGATGCGGCCGTCGTGGTCTTGCAGCACGGCGTCGTCCTTGCCGGAGTTGCGGGCCTGGTCCCAGGCCAGGCGCTGGTGCATGTTGGCCATGGTCTTGTGCACGCAGAGGTGCGTGGTGTGCGCGTGGGGGTAGACGTCCAGCGTGCAGGTGGAATCCGTGTGGATGGAGTGCGGCGTGGCGGCAACGCACAGGCTGGCCTTGCCGTCGGCCGAGTCCTGGAAGCAGAACAGGTTCACGCGGGCGGTTTTCCCCACGAGGGAGTTGGCCTGGAGCACTTCCATGACCACTTCGCGCAGCCTTTCGGACTCGCCCAGGATGGGGGGAGGCCCGTTGGGGGCGATGGGCAGCGCCGCAAGGCTTGTGCGCAGGCGCTGGAGGTGGCGCTCGAAGCGGGGGAGTTCGTCCGCGTGGTGCAGGATGGTCTCGAAGAGGCCCACGCCGCAGCGGAAGACGGGTCCGGCGATGGACAGCGGCACGGCGCGGCGCACGAAACGGTGGTCGATCCAGGCGATCATGGCTGGTTCCTCCGGGTAAGGGCCAGGAACTTGGCGGCCTTGGCTAGGGTTTCCCGGTATTCGGAGTCCGGGTCTGATTCAATGACGATGCCGCTTCCGGCGTAGAAGCTGAACAGGTTGCGTGCCGGGTCGGCCAGGGCGGTGCGGATTGCCACGGAGCTGTCCAGGTCGCGCGGTCCGTGGGCCATGACCATGCAGCCGCAGTAGACCTCGCGCCGGTGTGGTTCCAGGCGGGAGATTATTTCCACGGCGCTCCGCTTGGGACAGCCGGTGACGGAGCCCGGGGGCAGGGCGTCCCAGAGGAGGTCCAGGGCGGTGGAGCCGGGGCGCAGTTCGCCCGTGACGTTGGCGTACATCTGGAGCAGCCCGTCCACCTCGAAGAGGGACTTGTGCCCTTGGACGCGCACGGAACCGTAGCGGCAGTGGGGGCTTATGTCGTTTCTGATGAGGTCCACGATCATGGACAGTTCGGCGTCTTCTTTGGGCGAGGCGAGCAGCTCGCGGGCGGCTCCGGGAGCGGCGGCGCGGGTGCCCTTGATGGGCTGGCTGAGCACACGGCCATCATGAACCCGGATGAAGCGCTCCGGCGAGGTGGACACGATGGCCTGGCCGTCGAGCTGGAACAGGGCGTAGAACATGGCCGGTCGTTCGCGCAGAAGCTGCGTGAAGAGGCTGGACGGCGAAAGTCCGGTTGGCCAGGTGGCGTCGAAGCGGATGGACAGGTTGAGCTGGTAGGCGTCGCCGTCCAGGATGTGCTCCAGGGCGCGGCCCACGGCGCTGCGATAGGCGGCGGCGTCCAGGGAGGCGCGCAACGGGCCGGTGAAGGCGGGGAGCGGAGCGTTTCGGGGGACGATAGGGGGAGCGGATTGCACCAGCAGCGCGGCCTCGCGGGCGAGTTTGGGAGACTCGGCGTGGATATGCACGTGGCGGGCGTCCGGGCTCGGGGCGAGCACGGTCCGGTACTTCCTGAACACGCCGCAAGGAAATTCCGAGGGCGAGGACGGCGCGGGCAGGCCAAGGGCCTCGAATCCGGCCTCGTAGTTCAGGTAGCCCAGGGCCGGGCCGGGTCCGGTGTGCGCGGGGTCGCAGAAGCGGGCCAACTCCTGCCTGCCGCCGCCAAAATCTCCGTCGGTCCCCAGACGCCATTCGAGGCGAGGCCACAATCCGACGACGCCGCTGGCCGGAATGCCGGGCATGGGCGGGGTCAGGAAGGCGTCCGGCTGTTCCGGGGCCAGGGCGTCAAGCCAGGAGAGTCCCTCAGCAGGACAGCAGATTGAGTGCATCGCGCAGTATGTCCGGCCCGTGGGGCGTGAGGAACGATTCGGGGTGGAATTGCAGGCCCAGAAGCGGCAGGCTGCGGTGCCTGGCGGCCATGGGGACGCCCTGATGCCCGGCCAGGACCTCGAGGTCCGGGGCCACGCGGCTCAGGTAGAGCGAGTGGTAGCGCGCGGCCAGGACGTCGCGCCCGAAGAGCGTGAAACGGCTGGTCTTGCCGTGCACGCAGCCGGGCAGGCGGTCCACCGTGCCTCCGAAGTGCAGGTTCATGATCTGAAGACCCAGGCAGATGCCCAGCACCGGGCGGCCCGAATCCAGCAGGGGACCGTAGGCCGGGTAGTCGCGCGGGTGTCCGGGGCCGGGCGAGACGACGCACAGGTCGAAGGCGCAGGCGTCGGATGGACGGAAGGAATCATAGGGCGCGATGCGAGGGACGTGCCCGGTCGCCTGGACCAGCAGGTGTTCCAGGTTGCGGGTGAAGCTGTCCCGGTTGTCCACCAGCAGGATGCGCATGCCGCTGGGTAGTTGAGGGCCGCTTTCCGGTCAAGCCCATCGGAGGAGGACGGTCGCCATTGACCGCAGTCCGGCGCGGGGGTAGGAACGCTGCCTGGAACATTCACGCCGTGCCGTCACTTGATGCCATACCCCTTTTCGCGCAGGTCTGCGTGGCCATCCTTCTGGAGGCCGCGCCGTTTCTGCTTCTGGGCTCCCTGGCCTCCGGGCTGTTCGAGGTGTTCGTCTCGCGCGGGACCATCGAGCGCCTGATGCCCAGGTCCCCGTTGGCCGGAATCGCGGCGGGCGTGGTGCTTGGCATGGCGGTCCCCTGCTGCGAGTGCGGCATCGTGCCGCTGATCCGCCGCCTGCTGGCCAAGGGCGTGCCCCCGGCCACGGCCATGACCTTCATGCTGGCCGGGCCGGTGATCAACCCCGTGGTGCTGGCCTCCACCTTCGTGGCCTTCCAGGGGGACACCACCATCGTGGCCCTGCGCTGCGCCCTGGTGGCGGTGATCGCCATGGTCATCGGCTTCGTCCTGCGCGCCAGGCGTCCCGAGGAGCTTCTGCTGGCCGACGCCAAGCCCATCCGTTCCGCCTGCGGCTGCGGGGACGAGCCCGCTGCGCTGTTCGGCTCGCTCTCGGATGCGGTGGGGCTGGACGCGGTGAAACAGTCGGGACCGACGCTGGGCTCGCGCCTCGACCACGCCATGCGCCACGCCCAGGCCGACTTCCTGGACATGTTCCGCATCCTGTTTTTCGGCTCGCTGATCGCAGCCGCCTTCAAGACCATGGCTCCTGCCGGGCTCGTGGGCATGATGGAAAAGGACCTGCTGCTCTCCGTGAGCGGCATGATGATCCTGGCCGTGGTGCTGTCGCTGTGCTCCCAGGCGGACGCCTTCGTGGCTGCGTCCTTCTCCGGGTTTCCCGTGGCCGCCAAGCTGGCCTTCCTGGCCCTGGGGCCGGTTCTGGACATCAAGCTGGTGCTCATGTGGCGCGGCGTGTTCCGGCGCGAGGTGGTCAACCTGCTCGTGGTTGTTCCCGCGGTGATCGTCTTTTCGGCCTGCCTGCTGCTGGGCGCGTTCGGGAGGGTCTGGCCATGAGCCGCGCGTCCGGATTCTTCAGGTCGCCGCGCTTTTCCGGTTTGGTGGAAGCCTTGTGCATCGTGGGGCTGGCGGCCTTCCTGGTCTATCTGCTGACGCTCGGCAGCTACTGGATGTACTTAAACCCCAAGTTCCGGGGATTGTCCTGGGCGGCCGCCGCGGCGCTTATGGCCATGGGCGTGTATTCGCTGGTGCGCCCGCCAGCCGGGGCCAACTGGCTGCGGGCCTCGCTCTATGTGCTGGTGCTGGCGCTGTGCCTGGTGAGCGAGGTGGGCATCCAGAGCTGGTTCTCCGCGTCCGGGGTGGACACCGCCGCCGTGGAGGAGCAGCCGACGCTCATCGAGCCGCGCGTCACCGTGGACGGCGTGGAGCACGTGCGCATAAACCTTGGCGAGCTTTACGACATCGCGACCAACCGCATGCCGGGAAAGATGGACCTGAACTACGCGGTGCGGGGCTTCGTGCGCCGCAGCCCCGAGTCGGATGCGCGCGGCGAGTTCGTGCTGTACCGGCTGGCCTTGTACTGCTGCTACGCCGACTCCACCGCCGTGGGGTTCCGGGTGCGCGTTCCCAAGGGGCAGCCCCTGCCCGAGCACGGCACGTGGCAGGTGGTGTACGGCAGGCTGGTGGAATCGAAAGATGAAGAAACCGCCGCCACCCAGTCCATCGACGGCTCTGTGTTCGCCTCGGTCCAGCCGGACTTTGCCCTCGATGCCGGCCGCGTTGAGGCCGCGAAGGCTCCCGGCATGGGCATGATGTACGAATGGCGGCGTGAAGAGCCCTACGCCTACTGAGCTATCCCGTCTTCCGGTCCGCCCCGCGTCTGTTTCCTCGTTTAGGGGTCGCCTTCACTTCCGTCTCAATTCCCTGTTTGCGCAAGCTGCCCTCTGCGGGTAATGATCGCAATGATCCCGTTTCGCTTCGCGGCTTTGGGCGTTGGCCGCAGGTGCGGGCTGTTGTCGCGACATGGGCGTTTTCGTTTCCGGACGGCATTGAACCACACACGGCAAGGAGGCTCGGATGGCCAGCGCAGACCGCGCTCACGATTGCCTGGAGACCCGCACGGATGTGTCCCGCGAGGGTCTGCGCCAGGCGATTCTGGACAATCTGTTCTTCGTCACGGGGCATGCCAGGGAAATCGCCGAGGTCCACGACTGGTACGCGGCGGTGGCCTACACCGTGCGCGACCGGATGTTGAACGCCTGGGTGAAGGGCTTGGAGAAGCTGGCCGCGAACCGGAACCTGCGCGCGGTGGCCTACCTCTCCGCCGAGTTCCTGATCGGGCCGCAGCTCGGGGCCAACCTGCTGGCGCTTGGCATCACCGAGCCCGTGCGCGGGGCCTTGTCCGACCTGGGGCAGAGCCTGGAGGAGATCATCCTCAAGGAACCCGAGCCGGGGCTCGGCAACGGCGGCCTGGGACGGCTGGCCGCCTGCTACCTGGACTCCCTGGCCACGCTCGGCGTCCCGGCCATCGGCTACGGCATCCGCTACGAGTTCGGCATGTTCACCCAGGAGATACGCGCAGGGGCGCAGGTGGAGCTGTCCGACAAGTGGCTGCGCCAGAAATTCCCCTGGGAGCTGGCCCACGCCGAGCACACCCACGTGGTGGGCCTGGGCGGGAGCACCGGCACGCACGTGGACGAGAACGGGCGGCTGCGGGTGCGCTGGAAGCCCGGCAAGAAGATCATGGCCTGCGCGCACGACGTGCCGGTGATCGGCCACGGCGGGCGCGAGTGCAACGTGCTGCGCCTGTGGCGGGCCGAGGCCGTGGACACCTTCGACTTCGAGGCCTTCAACTCCGGCGAGTACTTCAAGGCCGTGCAGGAGAAGATGTACTCGGAGACCATCTCCAAGGTGCTCTATCCCAACGACGACCGCTACCAGGGCAAGCAGCTGCGGCTGGGGCAGCAGTTCTTCTTCGTGTCCGCGTCGCTCCAGGACATGATCCACATCCAGAAGGTGCTGGGCAAGCCCCTCACGACCTTCCACGAAACCTTCGCCATCCAGTTGAACGACACCCATCCGGCCATCGGCGTGGCCGAGCTCATGCGCCTTCTGGTGGACGAGCACCTGATGGACTGGGACGAAGCCTGGGCCATAACCACCAGAACCTTCTCCTACACCAACCACACCCTGCTGCCCGAGGCCCTGGAGAAGTGGCCGGTGGAGCTGTTCGCCCAGGTGCTGCCCCGGCACCTGGAGATCGTCTACGAGATCAACCGCCGCTTCCTGGACGAGGTGCGCGCGGCCCATCCCGGCGACGACGATCTGGTCCGGCGGCTGTCGCTCATCGAGGAGACCGGGCCGCGCTACGTGCGCATGGCCCACCTGGCCACGGTGGGCAGCCGGGCGGTGAACGGCGTGGCCGAACTGCACACGGAGCTCCTCGAGCGCGACGTGCTGCGCGATTTCGCGGCCCTGACGCCGGGCAAGATCACCAACGTCACCAACGGCGTCACCCCCAGGCGCTGGCTGGCCCTGTGCAATCCGGGGCTCTCGCGGCTCATCACCTCGCGCATCGGGGAGGGCTGGCAGACCCGCTTCGAGGACGAGATCAGCCGCCTGGAGGAGTACGCCTCCAATCCCGAGTTCCAAAAGCTGTGGCGCGAGGCCAAGCACGCCAACAAGATCCGCCTGGCCGAACTGGCCAGGGTCCACGCCGGGCTGGCCCTGGACCCCCAGACCATGTTCGACGTGCAGGTGAAGCGCATCCACGAATACAAGCGCCAGCACCTGAACGTGCTCCGGGTGGTCGCGCTGTACAACCGGCTGCGGCGCGATCCGGGCATGGATTTCGTGCCCCGCACGGTCATCTTCGGCGGCAAGGCCGCGCCGGGATACTACATGGCCAAGAAGATCATACAGCTCATAAACTCCGTGGGCGCGGCCATCGACGCGGACCCGGCAGTGGCCGGGCGGCTCAAGGTGGTCTTCGCGCCCAACTTCAACGTGCGAAACGGCCAGGTGATCTACCCGGCGGCGGACCTCTCCCAGCAGATCTCCACGGCAGGCAAGGAGGCCTCCGGCACCGGCAACATGAAGTTCGGCATAAACGGCGCGCTGACCATCGGCACCCTGGACGGAGCCAACGTGGAGATGCGCGAGTGCGTGGGCGAGGAGAATTTCTTCCTGTTCGGGCTCACCACGCAGGAAGTCGCGCAGGTGAAGCAGGCGGGCTACGACCCCAGGCGCTACAGCGAGTCCGTGCCGGAACTGGGCGAGGCCCTGGAACAGATCGGTTCGGGGATGTTCTCCGGAGGCGACCGGGAGGAGTTCCGCCCCCTGGTGGACAATCTGCTGAGCCGCGACGACTACCTGGTGCTGGCGGACTTCGAATCCTACATGGAGTGCCAGGACCGGGCCGCGCAGGCCTACGCGGACCGGGATAACTGGACGCGCATGTCCATCCTGAACGTGGCCCGGCTGGGCAAGTTCTCCTCGGACAGGGCCATCAGGGAATACTGCGGCAAGATCTGGAACATCCGGGTAGGTTGAGAGGCGTTTTCGAAGGCGAGAGGCGAGCATCCCGCCCCGGCAGCGTCCGGGGCGGGATTTGTTATATCAGGAGGGTTTGCGGTTGCCAGACTGGCCAGACAGGCCGCGCATGCTGAGGCCGATGCGCCCGCGCTGAAGATCGACGTCCACCACCCGCACCAGGACTTCCTTCCCAACGGACACCACCTCCGCCGGGTCCGCCACGAAGCGGTCGGCCAACTGGCTCACGTGCACCATGCCGTCGCGGTGTACGCCCACGTCCACGAAGGCCCCGAATTTGGTGACGTTGGTGACGATGCCGGGCAGTTCCATGCCCGGGGCCAGGTCCTCGATGCGGTTCACGCCCTCGGCGAAGGAAAAGGCCGAAAAGCCCGCGCGGGGGTCGCGCCCCGGCTTTTCAAGCTCGGCCATGATGTCCGTCAGCGTGGGCAGGCCGATGTCCCCGGACACGTAATCTTCCAGGCGGACTCTGGCCCTGGCCGCAGGGTCGGCCAAGAGCTGGGCCACGGTGCATCCGGCATCCTTGGCCATGCGCCGCACCAGGGCGTAGCGCTCCGGGTGCACGGCGCTTGCGTCCAGGGGCTCCTTGCCGCGCACCCGCAGAAATCCCGCAGCCTGCTCGAAGGCCTTGGGGCCGAGCCGCTTGACCTTCTTCAGGGCGTCACGTGCCGGGAAGGGGCCGTTTTCGTCGCGGTGCGCCACCACGGCCTTGGCCAGGGCCGGACCCAGCCCGGACACCGCCGTCAGGAGCTCCTGGCTGGCCGTGTTCACGTCCACGCCCACGGCGTTCACGCAGCTCATCACCACGTCGTCCAGGGCCCGGCGCAGCCCGGCCTGGTCCACGTCGTGCTGGTACTGGCCCACGCCGATGGACTTGGGGTCGAGCTTCACCAGCTCCGCCAGCGGGTCCATGAGCCTGCGGCCAATGCTCACGGAGCCGCGTACGGTCAGGTCCAGGTCCGGGAACTCGCGGCGGGCGGTCTCGGAGGCCGAATAGATCGAGGCCCCGGCCTCGTTCACCAGCACCACCGGCAGCCCCAGGCCCAGTCCGCGCACGAAGGCTTCGGTCTCGCGCCCGGCGGTGCCGTTGCCGATGGCGATGGCCTCGATCTGGAATTTTGCGCACAGCTCTTTGACCGTGACGGCTGCGGCCTCGCGCTGGCCGGGCGAGGTGGTGGGGTAGATGGTGGCGTGGTGCAGGAGCCTCCCTTGGGCGTCCAGCACGGTGAGCTTGGCCCCGGTGCGGAAACCCGGATCCAGGGCCAGCACGCGCTTCTGGCCCAGCGGCGGTGCGAGCAGCAGCCCGCGCAGGTTGGAGGCGAACACCCGGATGGCCTCGGCGTCGGCCCTGGCTTTCACTTCGGCGCGGATCTCGCTCTCCAGCGACGGAGCCAGCAGGCGCTTGCAGCCGTCGGCCAGGGCGGCCTCCACCTCGCGCGAGTCCGGGCCGCGACCGCGCACGCCGCATTCGGGCGAGCGGCGGGCCAGCTCGAAAATCTCATCCTCGGGCGGGCGCAGGGAAAGCGACAGGAAGCCTTCGGCCTCCCCCCGGAACATGGCCAGGGCGCGGTGTCCGGGGATGGCGCGCAGGGGCTCGTCCCAGGAGAACCAGTCGCGGAACGTGGCCCCGGCTTCTTCCTTGCCCTTGACCACCTTGGACGCGAACCGACCGCGCCGCACGAAGAGATCGCGCACCACGGCGCGCAGCCGGGGGTTCTCGGCCATGTCCTCGGCCAGGATGTCGCGCGCCCCGGCCAGGGCGGCGTCAACGTCCGCAACGCCTTTGGCGTCGTCCACGAAAGGCTTGGCGAGAGCTTTGGGGTCGCGTCCCTGCTGGGCCATGAGGGCCTTGGCCAGGGGCTCCAGGCCCCGCTCGCGCGCCATGGAGGCGCGGGTGCGGCGCTTGGGGCGGTAGGGCAGGTAGGCGTCTTCCAGGCGGGCCTTGTCCTGGGCTTTCACCAGGGCGGCTTTCAGCTCGTCGGTGAGCAGGCCGCGCTCCTCCAGGGAGGACAGCATGGCCTCACGGCGTTTGTCCAGTTCGGCCAGTTCCTCCAGGCGGTCGCGGATGGCGGCCACGGCCACTTCGTCCAGGGAGCCGGTGGCCTCCTTGCGATAGCGGGCGATGAAGGGGACCGTGGCTCCGTCCTCCACCAGCCTGGCGACCGCCGCCACCTGGGACGCGGACAGGGACATTTCCCCGGCGATGCGGGGGTGGTAATTCTGGTTCACTGTGATGTTTCCCTTTAAAAACGCATGCCCTGGGCACTTGGAGGGCGGTCTTGTGAAAATGTAATGCGATGATTAGGCAACATGCCGTAATGAATGGAGTAAAAAAAGGCGATCTGAGTTGACGTTCGCGTTAACTCTAATTATTTAATACAGCAAGCGAGAGACAAAATTCGGCTCCATGCCGTGTGGTCGCCCCAAGAGGCGAGACCCTATATCTCCCGCTTGAAAAGCCGCTCACACAAGCGGCTTTTTCTTTGTGTAGTAAACTCCGGTAGGTGATTTTCTGCGGTCATCAATGTCGTGGATGCAGCCCACTTTTGACCAGAGAAGTTCAATAAAACGCGTCTCTCTTCGTTCGTAGTATCTTTGCAGGGCCCACAGGCAATAGTCGGCAACTTGAAGTTGTACGGTGTCCTTTGGGTGTGAGCATGTGACAGATATTGTTGAATTATTTTCTATACCCCATGTGGACGTGAAGTTCTTTTTTGCTACCTCGATAGACTTTTTGAAGGCATTCGTTCTGGGCTTATTACCTCTACGTGCAAAACAAATGTCGACATCTGTCTTGTGTAGATGGTTTTTGAATAGACGGCTCACCAAGGAATCATAGAGAAAGTCTTCGGTGTACCTGAACCCATCTTCCTTCTCCTGTCGTGCAGCAACGTCGCTTAATACGGAGTGTTTGTTCCGTACTTCGGCGTGGAATTTGATATCATTGGATAAGATGACCTTGAAAACTTCCCTCCGCACTTCGGGTAAGTCATCTTTCGCGTGAAAGGCAATGGCGGTTTTTCCGCCATTCAACGCCATCGACGGGACACCTTTGAAGAAGGGGTCTGCAAGAAGTTCAGCCCGTAACGCCTGGAGTTCCGATTCTATTTTGATCGGGTCCGCAATCTCTACAAACCCAAGCGCGAAGTGGACAGAGCACCCGGCTTCGCCAATGACGACGCGGCCTCTCCTTTCAAAAAGGGTGGGGCAACCGGCCTCATCCACATAGTAGTGCCGAGTTCCTGCTTCATCATCCGCCACGCTGGTCATGCCTCTGTACATTCCTCGATTCATAAGCCATCACGCTGGCGGGTTGGGCATTGTGCTGGCAGCACTCAAGAAGAATCCTGGCTTGGCGGGGCGTGCCGCGGCACGCCCCGTTTGATGCTCTCTCGCTCTAGAACGGGTTGATCGTCCGCTCCCGGGTGAAGTGCATGTAGCCGACGTTGGCGCCCAGGCGCAGCCCCACGCCGAAGCGGATGGGGGCCAGCACCACGCCGCCGGAGTTCTGGTAGTTCATGCCGAAGCCGCCCACCACGTAGGCGCTGCCGTCCACGCTGGGGAAGCGCTGGTAGATCTGCTCGATGTCGGTCATGTTGTAGACCATGCAGAACACCTTGGAGGCGTTCGCGCCCAGGTCGAAGCCGATGGACGGGCTCTGCCAGTAGACGTAGGCCTTCTTGCCGTTCTTCAGGTATAGCCAGCCCTCGCCGTAGCGCAGCCCCACCACCAGCGCGCCCGCGCCCTCGTTGCCCTTGATGAAGCCCACAGGCTCGCCGTAGCGCTCGAATGCCCGGGAGATCAGGTCGGCCAGGCCGCGCGCGCCGCCCTCGAAGAAGCCCATGACCTGCTGGTCGACTTCCTTGCGGGAGTAGGTCTCGGTCTTTTTGGCCGCAGGCATGTCGAAGACGCGCCCGGTCGTTGAGCCGGATGATCCTCCGGAGGTGTCGGGCAGGGGTTCGTTCCTGGTGCTGCCCGGGGTCCAACTGCCGTCGGAGGACCTGGGCTGCTCGGAAGGCTGGTAGGACGACGGCGGAGCCGGTGACGGATCAGGGGCCGGAGCCATGGGAGGAGCCTTCTCCAACTGCACGGGAGCCGGAGCCTTTGCCGCCGGGGTCGGAGCGGGAGCCGGCGCGGGTGCCGATTCAGGCGTCTTGGCCGGAGTCTGGGGCTTGGAGACGCTTGGTTCGTCGGTGATGGTGCGCTCCTGCAGAGCTAGAGACGTTCCGGGGGCGCAGGTCAGGGCCAGGGTCAACGTGATGAGAAGAGCGGCCGCTTTTTTCAAGGCGTTTCTCCGTGATGAGCGTTTGATCATTTGCTGAGCCGGATAACCAGCCCGTCGGGGGTCTTCTCTACTGCCGGGTGTTTCGGCCCTTTAGGGTCGTTGGCAAGGTCCAGCACCAGCCGGAGCTTGTCCGGGTGCGAGCCCTGGCGGACGGCCTTCACCAGATTCGTCGAAGGCTTGTCGGTGCTTTTGTAGGCCCAGGAGCCGGGCAGGTCGATCACCAGCCGGGGCGGCGTACCCAGGATCACCGCCTCGGGCTTGGCCGAGGTGGAGGCTCCGTGCAGGGTGACCACCAGTTCGGAACCCGAGTCGCTGACCGAGAGCCGGTCCACCACGCGGCGTTCCGGTCCGGCCTGCGGTTTTGCGTCCTTGGAAGCCTGGGACTCCGGCGCGGGTTTCGCGGCAGTCTTTTCCGGGGCCTTGGCCTCGGGCTTGGCCGGTTGCGGCGCGGACATGTCCGGGATGGCCGGAGCCGGGGCGGGCGATTCCTGGACCGGCGGCGGTGCTCCCGGAGTCACGCCCTGGGGGACGGCCGGGGAAGCCGCCGGAGATCCCGGCTGGGGCGTGGCCGGAGCGGCAGCCGGGGGAGCGGCCTGTGTCTTTGCGCCCTGAAGCTTCTGTACGCGCTTGAGTTCCGCTTCGGCCTTCCGCAGTTCTTCCTGGGCGCGGCGCAGGGTGTCGGCGCGGGCCTTCCGGGCCTCGGCCTCGGCGCGCTTTGCCTCGGCGGCTGCCTTCTTTTCGGCGGCCAGACGGGTCTTGCGCTCGGCGGGAGTCTCCGGCTTCTTGGGCGCGGGTGTCTCGGCAGGCGCCGGCATTTCGATAACAGGCTGCGGCGCCGGGGCAGGAGCGATCTCCTGAGGGGGAGCTTCCGGGGCTGGCTGCTCCGAGAAGATGGTCTGCAGCGACGGGTCCGGCGCGGGAGCCGGGCCGGTCGGCTGGTCAGGCTGGGCCGGGGCGGGCGCACCGGGCTGGGCCGGCTGGACTGGGGCCTGGGTCAGGGGAGCCTTGACCGGCGGCTTGGCGTCGGTCGGGATCTGGATGGGCTTTTCCACGGCGGGGGGAGCTGGCGGGAGCTGGCTGGCCTGCTGCTGGGCCAGGGCCTGCTGTTCGGCCTGCTTGGCGGCCGTGCGCCACCAGGCCAGCCCGGCGACCACGGCTGCGGCCAGGACCACCGCCGCAAGGATGAGCATTTTGTCGTTGCGTGTCAGGGCCATTGGGACTCCTTGCGGGCCTTGGGTATCATCCTTGCGGCGGCGTCCGCAAGGGCCGGAGGATTTGCGGGGCGCACCGCCGGGGCGGTTGCCGCCATGATGAACATATTGTAATACGAATTGAAGCCAAGGAGAATGACATGCAACGCCGAGTCCGCTCCGTCCGCGTGCCCGTGGAACTGGACGACCTGGACCTGACCGGGGTCATCGCGGAGTGCGCCAAGTACCTGCGCGACCTGGAATCAGCCACGCTTTTGAAGTCGCAAGGCAACCGCGAGGCCGCCGAGGCCCTCTTGAAGGCCCGCCAGATGGACCTGGGCCAGCGCGTGGGGCGAAAGATCTGGGAGGCGCGGGTGAAGTACGGCGAGAAGCGCCGCAAGGAAGCTCCGGGGGCGTCGGGGGATTCCCCTGTGGATTCCCCTGAGATGGTTTGACGATTCTGCCGTTGAAAGCCATCGGCTGTCAAACGGGCCGGAATCGGCGCATCCGCGCGAGCCTTGGAGCTACAGGGCCAGCTTGAGCCGCCGCCCCAGCCGGTAGCCGTCCTCGGCCACGTCCACCACGAAGGGCCACACCTCCACCCCTGCGGCCACGGCCTGGCGCAGAAGCTCCCCGTATTGCGGGTCCACCGCGTCCGCCGGGCCGAAGCACCCGGCGTCCGGGCGCTGCACCGCGAAAAACAGCGCCGCCCGCGTCCCGGCCTGGACCAGGCGCATAAGCTCAACCAGATGCTTGCGCCCCCGCTCGGTGGGGGCGTCGGGAAACTGGGCCACGCATTCCTCCACCAGGGTCACGTTCTTGGTCTCCACCAGCAGTTCGCAGCCCGGTCCGCTCAAACGCGCGTCCAGCCGCCCGCCGCAAAAGCGCGGCTCGGCCTGGAACAGGGTGTACATGCCGCAGTCCGGCAGGAGCCCCGCCTCCCATGCGGCGCGAAGCATGCGCGGGGGGAGGCTGGTGTTCACGCCCACCCAGAAATCCTCCCGGCAGCCGCGCAGGCGAAGCGCCTCCACGGTGCAGGCGTACTTGCGGCCCGGAGCGTCGCTCACGGAAAGCAGCGCCTCGCAGCCGGGACGCAAAAGCCCCAGCATGGAGCCGGTGTTGTTGGTGTGGGCGGTGAAGGGGCCGGAGGCGTCCTCGAAGTCCATCAGGAAGCGCACCCTGCGCCCCACGAGGCGGGCCGTGCGGATATTCCCGCCAAAGCCAACATGGCCGCGGGAAGAATTTACTGTTTCCATTTTTTCCTCTAGTGTCGAAACGGCCCGTCCGCCGTCAGACACTTCATACCTAACAGTGAGAGACGCATGCGCATTTCCCTGAAATTGTCCCGGATTCAACCGTCGGCCACCCTGGCCATGAACGCCAAGGCCCAGGAGCTCAAAGCCCAGGGCAAGGCCGTTATCAGCCTCGCCGTTGGCGAACCGGACTTCCCCACCCCGGTGCACGTGAAGGACGCCGCCAAGGCCGCGCTCGACGCCGATTTCACCCGCTACACCCCCGTGCCCGGCATCCCCGACCTGCGCGACGCCGTGGGCGGCTATTTCACGCGCTTCTACGGCGTCACCCCGCCGCGCGAGGCGGTCATCGTGTCCAACGGCGGCAAGCAGGTGCTCTACAACCTGTTCATGGCGCTCCTGAACCCGGGCGAAGAGGTGCTGATCCCCGCGCCCTACTGGGTGAGCTACCCGGACATGGTGCTGCTGGCCGGAGGCAAGCCCGTGCCCGTGCCCACCGAGCCCGAGGACGACTTCCTGGTGTCCGTTGAGGCCCTGGACAAGGCCTGCACCCCCGGCACGCGCGTGCTGGTGCTGAACTCGCCGTCCAACCCCACGGGCTGCTGCTATACCAAGGCGCAGCTGGACGCCATCATGGAATGGGCCGTGAAGCGCAACATTTTCGTCATCTCCGACGAGATCTACGACCAGCTGGTGTACGCGCCCTCGGAGCCCGCCTCCTGCATCGGCTGGTGGCAGAAGCACCCTGAGAACGTGGCCGTGGTCAACGGCCTGGCCAAGAGCTTCGCCATGACCGGCTGGCGCATCGGCTACGGCGTGGCCCACCCGGACCTGGTGAAGGCCCAGTCCAAGATCCAGGGCCAGTCCACCTCCAACGTGTGCTCGTTCGCCCAGAAGGGGGCCGTGGCCGCCCTGACCGGCAGTTTCGAATACGTGGAGATGATGCGCGCCAACTTCCAGCGCAGGCGCGACCTGGCCATGAAGATCGTGTCCGGCTGGCCGGGCGTGAAGTGCCCCAATCCGGGCGGCGCATTTTATCTGTTCCCGGACGTGAGCGCGTGCTACACCGACAAGACCCCCGATTCGGCCTCCCTGTGCACCCGCATCCTGGAGGAGGCCCTGGTGGCCCTGGTGCCCGGCAGCGCCTTCGGGGACGACCGCTGCATCCGTTTCTCCTACGCCGTGGACGACGAAACGCTCATCAAGGCTTTGGAAGCCGTGGGCAAGGTTCTCCTGAGCCGCTAACCATCAAGGAGCCGATGACATGTCCGACAACCTGCTCGACTGGACCAGCGCCTATCCCAAGGGAGTATTTCCAAGCGCAGGCCAGGCCCGGCTTGGGGCTTTCGTGGAAAAGCTGGCCACCGACCTCTCCGGCCCGGAGGGCGGCAGGCTTCCCTTCATCAATATGCCGCACTGGCCTTCGCTCAAGCGCGACCTGGAGATCCTGACTCCCCGGCTGAGGGGTTTCAAGCACATGCTGCTTCTGGGAATCGGCGGTTCGGCACTTGGCCCTCGCGCGCTCCAGAAGGCCTTTTTCCCCCAGCAGGACCAGCCCGGCCACGACGGCCCCTGGCTGTGGATAGCCGACAACGTGGACGTGCCCACGCTCATGGCCTACTTCTCGAAGCTCCCTCCGGAGGAGACCGTGGTGGTGGCCGTCAGCAAGTCCGGCGGCACCATCGAGACCACCAGCCAGTACTTCCTGTCCTGCCAGTGGCTGAAAGACAGCCTGGGCCAGCGCTGGAAGGACCACCTGATCATGGTCACCGGCGGCGAGGGGTTCTTCCACAAGGAATCCGAGAAGCACGGCTTCACCACCCTGCCCGTGCCCACCTACATGGGCGGGCGCTATTCGGTGCTTTCCGCCGTGGGCCTGGTGCCCGCCGCGTTTCTGGGCATCGACTACGCGGCCCTGGTGGAGGGCACGCTCGCGGTATCCAGGCCCCTGTTCGAGACCATTCTCTCGCCCAGGATCCTGTCGGCGCATCCGGCCTGGCAGCTGGCCACCTGGAACTGGTCGCTGATGGATTCCGGGTTCACCCAGCTCATCTTCTTCTGCTACGTGCCGCAACTGGCCACCATGGGCGCGTGGTTCGGCCAGCTCTGGGCCGAG
>JBKICU010000047.1:0-53837 GCA_046566965.1 Acidobacteriota bacterium | reverse complement strand
CTCCAGGCTGATGGAGGTCTTCAGCACGTCCAGGCGGCGGGTGGCGTTGCCCAGGTACTCGTCGAGCTTCTTGTCCAGCTCACGCAGCTTGCGGTGGATGGCCAGCACCTCGTCGGCGCCGCGCGCGCCCTCGCGCTCGGTGAGGTTCTCCAGCTCCTTGGACAGGCCGGTGACCAGCCCCACGTACTGGCGCAGCTTCAGGTCCATGGGGATGTAGCCCGCGGCCATCTGCTCGGTGATTGCCTTGGTCAGGTTGTGCTCGTACTCCTGGAGTTTCTTCTCCACCAGCTGTCCGAGAACGCCCTGGTCGTAGGCTTCAAGCGCCATGGGGTGCACGCCGATGTTGCCCAGCATGAATTCCGCGCGCAAGAGGCCCACCTCGAAGTCCGGGATGGAGCGCAGGCGCGAGAGGAACAGGGCCTGGCCCACGTCCGCCAGGATCAGGCCGACCTTGGTTTTGGTGGGGGGCAGCTTGGAAAGGTCCATCTCGCCGCCCACGGCGACCAATGGCAGCAGACCTCTGTAGGCCACGCCGCGCGAGCCGTCCACGGTGACTTCCTGGCCGTCCAGGGAGCGCAGCAGCTCGGCGCGCTGGATGCCGATGACCGCGGGGATGCCGAGCTCGCGCGAGGTGATGGCCGCGTGCGAGGTGTCGCCGCCCACGTCGGCCAGAATGGCCGAGGCCACGCGCATGCCGGGGACCATGTCCGGGTCGGTGCGGTCGGCGGCCAGGATGTCGCCCTTGTTGATCTTGTTGAGCTCCAGGGCCGAGCGCAGGAAGCGCACGGTTCCCTGACCCGCGCCGCGCGAGGCGCCGTTGCCTTCCAGGATGACCTGGGCGCGCGCCAGGGCGTTCTTGTCCACTTCCATGCGGCGCATGAAGATGGTGTTGGGATGCAGCTCGAATTCCTCGTTCCAGCGGGTCTCGGGCCGGGCCTGCACGAACCAGAGCCGCTCGGACTGGTCGATGCAGAACTCGGTGTCCATGATCATGCCGCGGTAGGCTCCGGAGATGGCGCGCACGCCCTTGGCAACTTCCTCGGCCTGGGCCAGGGACAAGGCCCAGCGGTAGGCTTCCAGCTCGTCCACGGGGACGATCTTGGTGCCGCCGCGTTCGTCGTAGATGATCTTCTTGTCCTTGAAGCCCATGAAGCGGATGACCACCTCGCGGTTGTCCTCGCCCTGGAACACGTAGAGCTTGTCCGGCGTGACCATGCCGCCAACGACCGCCTCGCCAAGGCCGTAGGAGCAGTCGATGGACACCAGGTCCTTGCGGTCGGTGCCCTGGCAGCCGGTGGAGGTGTCGGCGGAGAAGGCCGTACCGGAGATGACGGGGTTGATCATGCGCATGATGCACACCGAGAGGGAGGTGTTCTCGATGGCCCATTCCTGCTTGGCCGCGTCGGCGATGGAGTCGTCGCCGGTGCGCTCGGCCAGCTGGACGGCGTCCAGGATGGCTTCGCGGCGATAGGTCATGGAGCGCAGGTTGTAGGCGGAGGAGCAGTCCCACTGGTAGGCTTCCACCACGCGGTCGTCGCCCACGACGTTCAGGTAGGTGTCCTGCAGGCCCGCGAAGGCTTTCTTGCAGGAGTCCTCGCCAGCGGCGGAGGAGCGCACGGCCACGGGAACGTCTTCCAGGCCCGCGTCCTTGCAGATGTCCTGGTAGGCGCTGCGCACGGCCTCGGCCACGTCTTCGGGCATCTCCACGCAGAGGATGGCCACCTGCACCAGCACGCTTCTCTTGCGCAGCTGGTCGATGCCCTCGGGGGAGGTGGCGAAGCCTTCCACCACGTTGTTGATGAAGGTGCGCAGCTTGATGAGCGTGGCCTTCTCCTGGGCGGAGTTCTTCACTTCCTGGGCCAGGGTGCGCACGAAATGCTTCAGGAATTCCGGATCCTTGTTGACCTCTTCGCTGGTCCAGTCAACGCGGTTGTATTCGTGGTCCACGGTCTGGCGGATAAGCGCCGCGTTGACCTTGGTCTCGTCGAGAAGCTTATGGAAGGCAATGGAGGAAACGGCCCGGAACTGGGGCGAACGGATGCCAGCAACCTGGCTTATGATGGCGGTGTTGTAGTTCTTGCCCCCCACCAGCAGCTCGGCTTCCTCACCTATGACCGCGATGTCGGCACCGGTGAGAATGAGCTTCTTGGTTGTCTCTTTCTTGTCTTTGGCGGGAGCTTTGGGAGCGGCTTTAGCCATTCGATTCCTCCTTGGAATATCCACAGGGCGTCACCGGGACGCCAAACTCATACTTTTCGCGCTATCAGAAACAGGGGGCGGCGGGCAAGATAAACCCGCCGTTTGTCCCTAGTCCGTATACTCCATTCCGTAACCGCACCAGGGACAGTAGTGGAAGTCCTCGGTTGCCAGGGGTTCCTTGCAGCCGGGGCAGGCCTTGCCCACCGGCATGAGTTCCACCAGCAGCTCGCCTTCCTTCACAGGAACCATCTTCTTGTCCTCGAAGTAGTCGGCGTTCTTGAGCACCCGCTTCACCACGCCCTCCACCTGGGACAGCATGGATTTCTCCTGCTTCATCACCGAGATGTTGAGCACTTCCTGTCCGGGCTTCAGGAAATCGCCGGGGCTCACGTGCATGACCCACAGGTCGCCGTTGCAGGGAGCCGCGATGTGATAGGGGTTGTTGGGGTCGGCCATCTCCACGGACTGGTCGGACTTGCCGCCCAGGGCCTCGGCCACCTTGACCTGGTGCGACAGAATTTCCGAGTCCATCACGTAGCGCACCACGCTCATGCCCTGATGATCCGGGGCGGCGATGTCCAGGAGCGTAAAGGTGTGCGGCTTGCCGCGCGAATCCTCGAAAAACAGTTCCTGCCCGGGCTCCAGGCCCTCGAACCACACGTCCAGGGGCAGGCGGTTGGGGTCGCCGTACTTGGTGCGGAATTCGATGGTCTTCAGGGCGTCGCCGGGATGGTTCAGGTACATGACGAACTCTTCGCCCGTGGGGTCGCGCTGCAGGCGCTTGGCCAGGGCCTCGAACTCGGCGGAGAGGTCCACGTCCTTGAGGGCGGCCAGGGGGGAATCCGTGGTGCGCTGCTCCACGGCCGTCTTCCACTCGGGACCGAAGGCGGACTCGTAGACCCAGTCCGGCGGCCAGCCCAGGGGCAGCTTTCCGTACTTGCCAAGGAGCAGCTGGCGGAAGGCGTCGTTGGCGTCCGCGTAGAGCATGAGCCTGTCGTCGCGGCAGGCCGGGGTGATGCACTCGTCGGGATGCTGGCTGGTGGCGTCGAGCACTTCCAGCATGTCGCGCACCGCTCGTTCTCCACCCCGTTTGTAGGCTCCGGTCACGGCCAGGAACGCCGTGTTCCAGGTTATCTGCGAACCGGGGGTCACGTCGTGGTAGCGCACGATGCGCCGGGTGCCCGCCAAAAACTTCAGCATGTAGGGCAAAAGGTGGATGTAGCCCTGCTTGAGCGCCCCTTCCTGGCTGGAGCTTGTCGCGCCGCCGGGCATGCCGTGGTCCACCACGTCGTAGTCGATGCCTTGGAAGTGCGGGGCGGTATACTTGTCGTAATAGGGCATGATCTGCTTGAGCGCGAAGCCGCAGGAGCGGATCATCTCCTTGTTCAGGCTGGTCTTGAGGCCAAGCTCGTCTTCCAGGTAGGCGGCGGTGGAGAGCACCTCGCCCTGGCCGTACCAGCGCACGCTTGCGCCGATGGCAGTGTCCACGATGTGCGCGCCTGCCTTGGCCGCCGCGCCCACGGCGGGCACGAACAACCCGTCGGTGTAGTGACGGTGGTAATCGATGATGAGGTCCGGGTATTTCTCGCGGATGGCGGTCACCAGGGCGGAGATGAAGCGCGGCGGGCATACGCCTGCCATATCCTTCAGGCCCAGGGTGATGATCTTGGTGACCTTCTTCTTGGAGAGCCCGGCGACCTTGCCGCAGGTATCCAGGATGTCTTCGAGCACGCCCATGTAGTGGTTGACGTCGAAGCCCTTGGCCCAGCTGAGCGAGATGGCGGGCTGGAACACGTTGCCCTTGGAATTGAGCGCCACTTCGGCGAAAGGCAGCATGTTCTCGATATGGTTCAGGAAGTCGAAGCAGCGGATGATGTCGTAGTGCTCGCAGATCATCTCGCCGGTAAGGCGCATGAGGTTCTTGGGCTGGGGCTTGTAGCCCAGCACGTTGGTGGACCTTATGAGGATCTGCTTGCAGGTCTTGGGGGCGAAGCAGTTCCACTGTTCGGCTTCGGTGAACGGATAGGTCATGTTGGCCATCATGGCCACGTGGAAGTGCGCGCCGCCGCCGTTCTCCAGGGCCAGGAAGCCGCAGTTGTCCAGGTACGGACCCACCAGCGCGTCCTCGGCCAGGCGGAAGCGGTTGCCGGAGTTGGACTGGGTGATGTCGCGGGTGGTGGTGTCCACGAAGTGCACGATGCCCGAATCGCGAATCTGGTCCAGGAGCGCCTTGCGGTCGCCGCGCGGATAGGGTGCGGCCCAGGACTTGTGGTCCAGCATGGGCATGGCCGGGATGAAGCGGCCCAGGCGCTTGTCCTGGCGTCCCCGGTACTCGCCCAGCTGCACGTGCGGGTTGTAGCCCTTGGCGGAGATCTCGGCCACCAGCTTGGAGAGGCGCAGCTGCTCGGGCTCCACGTCGCGGTAATCCAGCAGCTCGGGCGCTGTGGCGATGAAGTTGGTGTCGTAGTCGCCTGAGCGGAAGCGGGCGTTGCCCATCACCTGGAGGTGGAAGGGAATTGTGGTCTTGACGCCGCCCACGATGTACTCGCGAAGCGCACGGTCCATAATGCCCACGACCTTCTCCCAGGAGCGGCCATAGGCCATGAGCAGCGCGCCTGCGGAGTCGTACTGCGAGGGGAACTCGTATCCGGCGGAAATGCAGGAGTCCAGGCGCACGCCGGGGCCGCCGGGCGATATGTAGCGGGTGATGAGCCCGGCGTTGGGGGTGAACCCGGCGCGGGGGTCTTCGCAGTTGATGCGCACCTGCAAGGCCCAGTTGAAGGGCTTGGCGTTGCTCTTGTTGTAGCGGAGCTTGGAGCCGAAGGCCACGGCGATCTGCTCTTCCACCAGGTCGATGCCGTAGCGGCACTCGGTGATGCCGTGCTCCACCTGGAGGCGCGTGTTCACCTCGATGAGGTACGGCGTGCCGTCGGGCTCCACCAGGAACTCCACGGTGGCCAGCGAATAGTAGCCCACGTGCTTGATGAGCTTCTCGGACCACTCCTTGAGCTGTTCGCGCAGCTCCACGGTCATGCCCTTCCAGGGGGACGGGGTGATCTCGACCAGTTTCTGGTGGTTGCGCTGCACGGTGCAGTCGCGTTCGTCCAGGGCCAGGACGTTGCCGTGCTTGTCGGCGATGACCTGGATCTCGATGTGGCGCACGCTCTGGAGGTATTTCTCCACGTACAGGCGGGGGTTGCCGAAGCTGGCCTGGGCCAGGGCCGACGCCTTGGAGAAGGCTTCCTCAAGCTGCTTGGGCTCGTGCACCACGTAGATGCCGCGTCCGCCGCCGCCGCCTTCGGCCTTGAGCATGATGGGGAAGGTGATGTGGCTTGCGATCTCGCGGGCCTCGGGCACGCTGACCGCGTTCTCGGAGCCGGGCACCACGGGGATGCCCAGCGCCTTGGCGACGTTTCGCACCGCGACCTTGTTGCCAAGAAGGTTCATGGCCTCGGAGGTGGGTCCGATGAACACGATGCCCGCCTCGGCGCACTTGGCCGGGAAGGCGTGATCCTCGGATGCGAAGCCCCAGCCGGGATGGATGGCCGCGATGCGTTTGGCCTTGGCTTCGCGGATGATGAGGTCCAGGTCCAGATAGGCCCTGGGGTCTTCGCCCAGAAGAATCAGTTCGCGGGCTCCGGCCACGGAGGGGGAGGTCATGTCCACCTTGGTGGCGGTGAGCACCGGCACGGCCTGGAAGCGCTCCCTGATGGAGCGCAGCACGCGCCGGGCGGTGATGCCGCGGTTGGCTACGAGGATTCGTTTTCCCTGGATTTCCTTGAGAACGTCCTGAAAGGTCTTCACGCCCATTGAAATGTACCCAACCTGGATGCTTGCGCGGGCTATGACGCCCGCCAGATGCTGCCGGAGGTGAGAAGCCGCTCGCCCGCTCCGCCAGCGGGCTTGACCCTGAGGGACCCGTCCGGGGCCAGTCCGAGGATGCGCGCGGTCCAGGGGGCTTCCGCGCCCTCCCGGATAACGGCATCCTGTCCCAGCCAGCACAGGAGCGGTTCGACCAAGGCCGCCACATTGCTGGGCGAGCCTTGAATAAGACAGGTTTCATAACAGATTTTCACAAAATCCACAAGTTCGCACCATAGGCTTAAAGGAGCGAAGCAATGGCCCGCAGCGCGCAGATGGCCCGCAGGCACGGCGTGCCCCTCGCGCAGCAGAACCTCGGCCGGAGCGCTGGTCAGGTTGAGCCCGATCCCGGCCAGGCTCACCCCCCGGCGCTCCTCCACCAGGACGCCCCCTACCTTCACGTTGTCCAGCAGGATGTCGTTGGGCCATTTGAGGCTCACGGGGATGCGCTTGAAACGCAGAAAGCCCGCCAGGCAGTACCCCAGCATCAGGGGCAGGAGGCTGTCGAACTCCTTGGGGACCTGGGGCAGCACCAGCGCCGCGTAGAGGTTGCCCGGCGGCGAATCCCAGCCCCGCCGGAGCTGTCCGCGCCCCGCCCACTGCGAAACTGCCAGCACCGAGTCCCACGGATCGAGCATTTTTTTCTCGGCCAGGGGGCGCACAACATCCAGCGAGGACGAGCACGGCCCGCACACGACCACCCTGCCCCGGCGGCGTCCCTCCGAGAGCCACCAGGTCTCCTGCGCGCAGGCAGAACACCAGGTGACTGAAATTTCTTGCCATGGCGCAAGTCTATGCGCATCCTCTTCCCAAACCGAATGGCAACCCGCCAGCACCACAGGATCCAACGGATCGGCCAGTTCCTCTCGCCCCTGCGCCCACAGGAGCACGCCCGGCCCCGGAACCTGGGGACCATGAAGCTCCGCCACGAATGAGAAACCTCCATGGAAATATACCTGATTGGCGGCGCGGTGAGAGACCTCCTGCTCGGAAGGCCCGTCACCGACCGCGACTACCTTGTCGACCACGCTGACCAAGAATCGTTTCAAGGGCGGTATCCCACGGCCCGCCTGGTCGGCAAGTCCTTTCCCGTGTTCATCCTGGACGGAAGCGAATACGCCTGGCCCCGGGGCGGTTCCCTGGAAAAGGACCTGGAGCTTCGAGACCTTACCATAAACGCCATCGCCCTGGACGAGAAAGGCCGGGTGCACGCCCATCCCAAGGCTCTTCACGACCTTCAGGCCGGGGTGCTCAGGCCCTGCTCGCTGTGGTCCATAAACGACGATCCGGTGCGGTCTTTCCGGGCGGCGCGCTTCGCGGCCCAGTTTCCGGACTTCTCGCCAAGCCCCGAACTTCTGGAGCAGATGCGCGCGGCCGCCCTGAAAGGACGCCTGAAGAGCCACGCAGCCGAGCGCGTGGGAAGCGAGGTGCGCAAAGCCCTGGCCGCGCCCAAGCCCTCGCGCTTTTTCGAGATCCTGCGGCTGGCGGGATGCCTGTCGCCCTGGTTCGAGGAACTGCTGGCCTGCTGCGGCGTTCCGGCCGGGCCGCCGCAGTATCACGACAAGGACGTGTTCGGGCACATCTGCCAGGTGATGGACCAGCTTGCCGGGGACGCCCTCATGGTCTGGATGGCAGTGGCGCACGACCTGGGCAAGGCGCTCACTCCGAGGGAGAACTGGCCCAGCCATCACGGCCACGAGAAGCTGGGCAAGGTTCCGGCCAGGACGCTCGGCCGCAGGCTGCGGCTGCCCAGGGTGTTCGTGGAGGCTGGCGAGATGGCCGCCGCGGAGCACATGCTGGCGGGCAATTACGACGAGCTGCGCCCCGGCACCAAGGTGGACCTGCTCATGCGCCTGGAGGCCAAGCGGCTCACCTCGCGCATCTTCAAGCTGGCCGCCGCCGACGGCCATCCAGGGCTCTATTCCAAGGCCAAACGCGATCTGAGGACCATCCTGAAGGTGCGCCTGCCCGAGGACAAGCGCGACCTGGGGGAGGCTTCCGGCGAAATGCTCAGGCAGATGCGCTGCGACGCGCTGAGCGGGGGAGCATGACGAAACACCCCACGGACAAGCTGCCCGACGAGCGACGCGAGGAGCTTGAAGCCCTGGCCGCGCTGCCGGACGAAGAGATCGACACCTCGGACATTCCCGAGGTGCAGGACTTCAGCAACGCCATGCGGGGCAGGTTCCACCGCCCGCGCGAGAAATAGCCCCCCTACCACCCCGCCTGCTCCACGGCGTAGAACTCGCCGTGGCCGGGGAACACCATGGCCCGGCCTCCCCTGGCGTGCTGCTCCAGGCTCACGTCGGTCATGAAGTTGCGCAGCATCCCCATTTCCTTGGCGAATATGGCCGAATCCGTGTTGGTGCTGGTCAGGAGCGACTTGTGCACCGAGAGCGCGTCCCGGTCGCGCGGCGACAGGCTGGCCGCGTCCAGCAGGTAGTCGCCCGTGAAGATGAAGCCCCGCTGCGGGTTGAAGTAGAACACCTGCGCCGCCGCGTGCCCGCCCAGGCTCTCCAGCGCCAGGAGTTCCAGGTCGGCTACTGTGGCGCGGCCGATCACCCGGAAACCGCCCATCATGTCCGGCGTTTCCTGACCCACGGACTCGAACGCGTCGATACGCGACGGGGCCACCAGCCCGGACAAGCTCCCCACCAGCCGCGTGAAGGGACGGTTGATGCCCGAGAGCGGCCCGCGTCCCAGGGTGCGGTCCTCCTGCTCGAACACCTGGGCGGCGTCGGGGTGCATGAACACTTTGACCCCGTACTTCGCCTGCAGCCGCCCGGCCCAGCCCGCGTGGTCCGCGTCCGGGTGGGTGGCGAGCACCGCGCCGATGCGCGAGGGATCGAACCCGTGCGCGCCGAGCCAGCCCATCACGTCCTCGAAATAGATGCCGAAATTCGTATCCAACATGGCCATGCCGCCCGGATGGCACAACAGGTAGCTGTTGGCCCCTTCCGGGCAGGACAGCATATACATGCCCACCTGTTCGCTCAGACGCACCGGGCCGGACAGGCGCAGGGTGAAGCGTTCCCCGGTGCTGCCCAGCGCCAGCGCGGCCAGACGCAAAATGTTGGCGAACACCTCCGAGGCGGCCAGGGCCTCGCCCGAGACGCCCGAGGCGCTCCTGAACTCCGCCAGGGCCTGGCGCACCGCCCGAGACGTGCCGAACAGTTCGTCCAGGCTGCTCATGCGCTCCGGCGGCAGCACCGCGCGCAGTTTGAAAAGAAACGCCTCCACGCCGGAGAGCCCCAGGGCCTCGTCCACGTCCGCGTCCCTGTCGCCGCGCCAGAGCACGTGGTAATGGTATCCGGCGCGCGTGAGCTCGCTCAGCAGTTCGGCCACCTCGCGTGCCCCGCTGGTGGCCACGGAGGCCTCGGCCATGTCCGGGTCCTGGCCCATGTCGTAGCACATGTGGATGACGTTGGCGCCGAGCGCCCGGAAGCGCCCGGCCAGCGCGGCCAGCGTGCCCGGCCGATTCTGCACGGCCACCTTGAAGCTGAGCACCCCGGCCATGTCCGTGATGGACAGGGGTTCCTCCTCGGAGGGAGCGCCACCCGAGGTTTGCGCAGCATCCGGCAGGTACCCCTGGGTGGCCAGCGAATCGAGCACCGCCGCCAACTGCGAAGCCTGGGAAGCGCCGAGCGAGAGCTCCACCCGGTGCGGATTTCGGCCGCGGTCGAACAGCAGGCGCTCTATGTTCACCCCCTGGCCGGCTGCCAGGTCGGCCAGATCGGCCAGCGCGCCCGGCCTGTCGGGAAACCATGCGGTGAAGCACGCCAGCCAGGAGTCCTCGCGTCTGTCCAGGGTGCACAGGGGGGCGTCCGGCACGTTGCCGGCCGGTGCGCATGCAAGGCTGTTCGAGCGAGCTTCCATTGACGTCTCCTTGAGGTCCCGAGGATTGCTCAAGACCGGGATTGCACGACCCACAGGCCTGGGCTAGTGTGGGCGTACTCCTAATACATGGAGGTTTTTCAAATTTTCACGAGTGAGGTGGATATGGACGAACCCCAGACGCTTGGCAAGCCCGTGGCGGCCAGTCATACGGAATTGTCCGTGGCCATGCTTCCGCAGGACGCCAACCCCTACGGTTCCATCCACGGCGGGGTCATCCTCAAGCACATCGACGCGGCGGCCGCCATGGCCGCCATGCGCCACTGCCGTTGCAACGCCGTCACCGTGGCCATCGACAGCGTGAGTTTTCTGGCTCCGTCGCGCGTGGGAGAGCTGGTCACCTTCAAGGCCCAGGTGAACCACGTGGGACGCTCCTCCATGGAGGTCGGCGTGCGGGTGGAGTCGGAAAACCTGTTCTCAGGCGACGTGCGCCACACCGCCACCGCCTACCTGACTTTCGTGGCCATGGGGCCGGATGCGCGCCCCATACCCGCCCCGCCGCTGCTCCTGGAAACCGCCGAGGACCGCCGCCGCAACGCCGCGGCCCAGGAGCGACGCAAGCTGCGCGTGGAAGGATGCACTGAACCGTGAATGACCTCCCACAAGCTGTACCGCCGCGAAGCGACGCCTCGATCCATTCGCCAGAAAACACGGCGCACCTGTCATCGTGTTGATCACGCTCGGCCGTGCCCATGCGGCGCGTTTGCCCGTTTTTCCTGATTGGAATCAGGACCGTTCGCAACGCAGAGCACCCCTGTATTGATCCTTACTCACCGGATCTATTCGTTTTCCTGATTCTGGCCTCTTTGTAGCCCGTCCTGCGGCTCCAGACCAATCCGACCGTCCTGTGCGGCGCGACCATAGGCGCCCGCTTCCATCTCATCGGATTCGCGACAAGGAAGCATACTATTCTCACAACATGAGAAGTGCTCGCCGCGCGATTCTTCCTTGATGAAAATCGCGCGTAAAACGAGGCGCGTCCTCAACAATAGCTGTGTGATTCTAAACCATTACGCCTCGCAATTCGACGGCATGATTGTTGTAACCTCTAGTTCATGAAGCACAACAAGAAAAAAGGACTCGCCCTCAAAGGGCGGATGCACCGATCGGATTTGACCGATTTGCTCGAAGGAATGGCGAAGGATTTCAAGGAAGGCAACATCCGCATCCGCGAAGGTGTGGAGGACCTGACCCTCGCGGTGGCCGACAACCTTGAGTTCGAAATCCGGGTGGACATCAGCAAAGGCCGACAAAAGCTGGTCATCGAACTCAAGTGGGACAAAGCCGAACAGGTGCAGTGGCAGGGCTCCTCCTGCATTTCCCAGGCGAAAACGCCCTCCGAGAAGGGCATGTACCACGCATCCGAATCGGACGAGACGGGCGCCTCTTCCCTTGCCAACGCCAAAGAATCTATCCTCACCAACGAAGAGAGACTGTTCTTCAGCACAGAGGAAAATGCTTTCTTCGCAAACGCCTGGAGCACCAGAAAGCAACTTCTCGGCCAGCATGTGTACAACTGCGACAACGAGAAGGTCGGCACCGTCGAAGATCTCATCATGACCCCCGGCAAGGCCGTTTCTTCGGCTGTGATCGGTACCGGAGAAACTGTGGGCCAGATAAAGCGGGACATGGTCATTCCTGTGGATCAGCTCATCGTGCGGAACAACCGCCTTGTTGTCGCAGGTGTGGGCTGAGTTCCAACATGCCAGTTTCCTCCAGAGCCTCTCAGGTAATGGAGCATCCCCCGTTGCTTCCTGCACCACGGCAGGATCTACCTGACGAATTCAGGTATTCACCCGGGTGCAGGATGAAACAGCACTCTAACCGAGGAGATCATTATGAAGTTTTGTTGCAAGTCCGTTGTCGCGGGCATGATTCTGTCTCTTTCCCTGGCCGGCGCGGCCATGGCTCAGACCACCCCTGTCGTCGGCACCATCGGCATCGCTCCCGAAGAGATCAAGGTCCTGGCCAAGGGCTGGAGCATCAAGAAGGACGTGCTGGGCAAGGATGTGTACAACGAAGCCAACGAAAAGATCGGCGTCGTTGAGGACATCATCGTGACCCCCGACAAGGCGCTGTCCTATTCCGTCGTCAGCACCGGAGGCTTCCTGGGCATGGCGAAGCACGACGTGGTCATTCCCGTGTTCCAGTTCAAGATGCAGAACAAGCGCATCGTCCTGCCTGGAGCGACCAAGGAAGCCGTCAAGGCCATGCCTGAGTTCAAGTACGCCGACTAAACGGCTGCGGAGCGCCCTCCTGCCGAACGTGTGGCAGCAGGGTCGTTTCAGAGCCCCCGCGATGGGGCTGACACCGGGTAGCCACTGCATATCCGGGGCAGCCTCATCGTTTTTTGTTTCCCTCACTGCGGCGCTTGCCATCCCGGGCTTGGGCGGATACATCCCGCATCCGCGTCCGCTTCTTCATCCCTCGGGCTGCGCCCCATCCGTGAGGTCTCATGTCTTTCAAACGCATCAAGAAGGAAAAGGGCACCTACGCCCAGAAGGTCTGCGTGGGTCAGACCGGCAAGCTCATGCAGCAGCTGGGGATGATCTCTCCCGGCTCGAAAGTGGGCGTGGCCATCTCCGGCGGCGTGGACAGCTTCGTCATGCTGAACGTGTTGCGCCTGCGCCAGCGCATCGTGCCCTTCAAGTTCGACATCCTGGCCCTGCACGTGAACCCGGGCTTCGATCCAGCCTCGCACCTGCCGCTCATCGACTGGTGCGCCGACAAGGGCGTGGCCCTGCACTCCGAGGTCACCGACCACGGCCCCAAGGCCCATTCCCCCGAGAACCGCAAGGCATCGGCCTGCTTCTATTGCGCCATGCTGCGCCGCACCCGGCTCTTCCAGCTCTGCGAACAATACGGCCTGACGCACCTGGCCATCGGCCACAACGCCGACGACCTGGTGGTCACCTTCTTCATGAACCTGTTCCAGACCGGCAAGGTGCAGGGACTCACCGCGTCCGAGCCGTTCTTCGGGGGCAGGCTCCAGATGATCCGCCCCATGCTCACCGTGGAGAAGGAGCACATCAAGCGCGCCGCCCGGCAGTGGGGCCTGCCCATCTGGTCCAACCCCTGCCCGTCCGCAGGCAACACCCGCCGCTCCGACTTCGAAGGCTGGCTCAAGGAGATGTTCGCCAAGGACAAGCGCTTCCGGGCTAATTCCTTCGGGGCGCTCACCCGCTGGCAGCTTGACAGCGGACTGCGCCCCGCCTAGTTCTCTTTTTTGGAAAACATGAATATCTTTCCAAAAAATCCAATAGTTCTCTTGCATTAGTCGTTGGCAGCGTTTGGACGGGCCTCCAGGCGGCAATGCCCACAACGCGTAACAAGGCTGAACAGGAGCGCCTCCGGCCAAAGAAAGACGTCCCTTTGGAGTCCCTGCGGTTTCAGGGTGTCCCATTCTTCCTTCGCGAAAAGTCAGTAATGCCGCTTGAGGCTGTACGGTAAAGTCAGATGCCCAACTCATCCAGATTCGAGGTCTTCCGCGACCAGGGAAACCTGTACACGCGCATCGTCCCGCGGTGGAAGCTGGCTGCCGTGGCGGTGGTGCTGTTCTGCGTGGTGGCGGCGGGCAACATCTGGTGGCTTACGGCGTCCCTGACCCACACCTCCCTGGAGGAGGAACTCGACGAGCATCTCAAAGCCGCTGCCGTCCGCGCCCAGACCGTGGAGCGCATCTCGGGAAAGACCTCCGAGATTGAAGGCGGCGTCAAGCGCCTCCAGGACGTGGATTCCAAACTGCGCGACGTGATCCATCTGGACAAGGAGGCCCGCAAGGCCGCCCAGAGCGCGGGCGAAGCCGCCCCTGCCAGGACCGACGCCCAGACCGTGCTGACCCGCATGGAGGTTCAGTCGGCATTTTTGCGCGCGCTCAACAGGCCCGTGCGCCTGGCCGCGCTGGACGGCAAGGACGCGCAGGAACTGCTGGCCACGGGGCCGAACGCGCTGGGAGCCGCCCCGGACGCCTGGCCCGTGCGCGGAGTCATCTCCTCGGAATTCGGCATGCGCCTGTCGCCGTTTGCCGGACAGGAGGAATTCCACCGCGGTGTGGACATCATGGCACCGGCGGGATCGCCGGTGCGCGCCCCCGCCCCCGGTCGGGTCAGCTTCGCGGGCGAGGACGCCGAAGGTTCCCTGGCCGTGGTGCTGGACCACGGCGGCGGATACATGACGACCTTCTCCCATATGCAGCGCGTCGAGGTGAAACCCGGAGAAAGCCTCCAGCGCGGGCAGGACATCGGCGCCGTGGGGCAGGAGGGCCGCTCCACCGGACCGCACCTGCACTACGAGGTACGCCTTCACGGCGTGCCCGTGGACCCCAAAAAATACCTTCCCTGACGGACCGTTCAGTCCCGGACTTCTTGCGGGCGTCTGCGATTGGCGCATCCGGCATCCGCGGCGCGCGCCCCTTCCTGAATGCGCCACTTCGATGACGCCACACGCCCTTTCCGACCCGTTCGTCCCGCCACTTCCTGAATTGCCGCCATTGGCCTGAGAATTGCTTTCCGGTGCGCCATGGAACTCTTCAATATCCAGGCAGCCGACTTCTTCAGCTTCATCCTGACACTCATGCGCGTGAGCATCGTGGTCTTTCTGCTGCCGTTCTTCGGGGCAGGCCCCATCCCCGGCGCCGTCAAGGGAGCGTTCTGCCTGGTGCTGTCCCTGGCCATCTGGCCCAAGCTATCCTTCCCCGGCAGCCTGCTTCCCCTGGACACCCTGGGTCTCATCCTCATGCTCTCGGGCGAACTGGTGCTCGGCCTGGTTCTGGACATCCTCGTACGGTTCCTCTTCGCAGCCGTGATGACCGGCGGACACATGGTGGGCTTCTCCATGGGATTCGCCATGATGAACGTGCTGGACCCCATGACCGGAACCTCTGAATCAATCACGGCGCAGCTCATGTACCAGTGCACGATTCTGATGTTCCTCAGCATGAACGGGCATCTGTTCCTGCTGACGGGACTGGCCGAAAGTTTCCAGCTGGTGCCGCCGGGCGGGCTTTTCATCACTCCCGCCCTGGCTGATTCAGTGCTCAAGTTCTCCGCCGAAATCTTCTCGCTGGCCGTCAAGATAAGCGCCCCGGTAGTCGCCTCGCTGTTCCTGGTGGACCTGGCGCTGGCCCTGGTGTCTCGCGCCGCCCCCCAGATGAACGTCATCCAGATCGGCTTTCCCCTGAAGGTCGGCGTGGGTTTTCTGTTCATGACCCTCACCCTCACCGCGCTGTCCCACTTCGTGGGGGACTACATCATGGAGCTTGGCCCCATGTTCACCGCGGTGTTGCACCGGGCTCCGGTAAGGTAGGGATCGCATGGCCGAGCGTGAACCGGGAAGAACAGAGAAAGCCACAGGCAAAAGACGCAGCGACGCGCGCAAGAAGGGATCGGTCCCCAAAAGCGGCGAACTCCCCAAGCTGGTGGGCCTCTTGGTGGGCATGTTGGCCACAAAATACAGCATCGACATCTATGCCTCGGAATTGCAGCATATTTTCCGGTGGTTCCTGACCGAGGGCATGAAGCTCCAGATCACCTTCACCACCGTCAATTCCCTGCTCCTTGATCTGAGCTGGCGCATGGCCAAGATGCTCCTGCCCACTCTGATCCTGCTTGCGGCCTGCGCCTACATCGTCATGAGGTTGCAGGTCGGAAAGCTGTGGATAAACCACCTGGACAATTTCGAATGGGGCAAGATGTTCAACCCCATAGCAGGCGTCAAGAAACTCCTCATCGACCCCAAGACCCTTATCCGCCTGGCTAAACAATGCGCCCAGGCGGCAGCCATCGGCATCGCGCCGTACATCGTCCTGAAGAACGAGTTCGGCAACTTCATGCCCCTGTTCTACTCCAACGCCCACGGCCTGGCCGCGTACATCCTCTCCAACGCCCTGACCATGCTCTGGTACACCATGGTGCCCATGGCCCTGATCGCTGCGGCGGACCTGTGGTGGACCCGCTACGACTACGAAGAAAACCTCAAGATGACCAAGAGCGAAGTCAAGGACGAGCGCCGCAACGCCGAAGGCGACCCGGAAATCAAGCAGAAGCAGCGCCAGAAGATGATGCAGGTCATGGGCAGGCGCATGCTGCAGAACGTCCCCAAGGCGGACGTGGTGATCACCAACCCGACCCATATCGCGGTGGCCTTGCAGTACGACCCCCTGCTGGCTCCCGCCCCCATCGTGGTGGCCATGGGTGCGGACAACATGGCCCAGAAAATCAAGGAAATAGCGCGCGAGAACGGCGTTCCCATCCGCGAGAACAAGCCGCTGGCACGGGCATTGTATAAAGATGCGGACATCGGGCAGATGATCCCCGAAGCCCTGTTCCAGGCCGTAGCCACCATGCTGGCTCAACTGGAAAAGTTCCGCAACCGCGGCCCACGCTAAGAAAAAAGGTGTCAAAGTTATGGCGAAATCACTGGACGTAAATTTCGACTACGCCAAGTTCTCCAAGCAAGGCGACATGATGCTCGCCACCGGCGTGGTGCTGATCCTGTTCGTCATGCTGGTGCCCATGCCCACCATCGTCATCGACATGCTGATCACGCTGTCGATCTCGGTGAGCCTTGTGGTTCTGGTCACGTCCATGTTCATGAGCTCCCCCCTCGAATTCTCCATCTACCCGTCGCTTCTGCTGGTCACCACCATGTTGCGCCTGGCCCTGAACGTGGCCTCCACGCGCCTGGTGCTCATGCACGGAGACGAGGGAACGGCGGCGGCAGGACAGGTGATCCGGGCCTTCGGCGAGTTCGTGGTGGGCGGCAACTACATCATCGGCGTGGTCGTCTTCCTGATTCTTTTCTCGCTGAACAAGTCCGTGATCGTGGCCGGTACCACGCGTATCGCGGAAGTGGCCGCCCGCTTCACCCTGGACGCCATGCCCGGCAAGCAGATGGCCATCGAGGCGGACCTGAACGCGGGCCTGCTCACCGAGCAGGAAGCCAACAAGCGCCGCGAGACAATCCGCAAGGAAGCAGACTTCTACGGCGCCATGGACGGCGCGAGCAAGTTCGTTTCCGGTGACGTGAAGGCAACCATGCTCATCACCGGCATCAACATCGTGGGCGGCTTCCTCATCGGCGTGCTCCAGAAGGGCATGGACTGGAAGCACGCCGCAGAGACCTACACCATCCTGACCATCGGCGACGGTCTGGTCTCCATCATCCCCTCCATCATCATCTCGGTGTCCGCGGGCCTCATCGTTTCGCGCGCCGCGGCCGAAGCCAAGATGGGCGAGGAATTCCTGGCCCAGCTCACCGGCCATCCCAAGGCCCTCAAGCTGGTCAGCGGCATACTGCTGCTGTTCGGACTGGTGCCCGGCATGCCCCTTGTCCCCTTTGCCTCCCTGGCGGGCCTCATGTTCTTCCTCTCGACCGTGAGCCAGAAGCAGAAGGACATCCTCACCGACGGCCAGGAAGGCGAGAAAGGCGTGCCCCAGGAACTGGAGACCCCCGAGGAAGTGCAGCAGCTCCTGCCGCTCGACTCCCTGGAACTGGAAGTGGGCTACGGCCTGATTCCCCTGGTGGACGAGGACCAGAACGGCAACCTGCTGGCGCGCATCCGCTCCATCCGCCGCCAGTTCGCCCTGGACATGGGCGTCATCATCCCGTCCCTGCACCTGCGCGACAATCTTCAGTTGAAGCCCGGCCAGTACGCCGTGCTCATCAAAGGCAACGAGGTGGCCTCGGCCGAGATCCTCATCGACCACTATCTGGCCATGGACCCGGGCGACGTGAAGCACCGCGTTCAGGGCGTGGATACCCGCGAACCGGCCTTCAACCTGCCCGCATTGTGGATTCCCGAACCCTCCAAGGAAGAGGCCATGCTGGCGGGCTACACCGTGGTGGACCCGGCTACGGTCATCTCCACCCATCTGACGGAAGTCTTCAGGCGCAACCTCCACGAGTTCCTGGGACGCCAGGAAGTCCAGGCCCTGCTGGACAACCTGCACAAGCGCGCCCCCAAGGCCGTGGAAGAGCTGGTGCCGGGCGTCATGAGCCTGGGAGTTCTCCAGAAGGTGCTCCAGAACCTGGTGCGCGAGAGCGTCTCGGTGCGCGACATGCTGACCATCGTCGAGACTTTGGCGGACTACGGCCTGGCCACCAAGGACCCGGACCAGCTCACCGAGTACGTGCGCTCCCGCATGGGCCGCTCCATCGTGAAGCCCTTCCTCACCAGCGACGCCACTCTGCCCATCTTCACCCTCTCCCCCACGGTGGAAGGGCTGGTGCAGGAAGCCATACGCCACACCGACCACGGGTCCTACCTGGCCATGGAACCGGGCACGGCGCAGTCCATCATCTCCAGCATCAACAGCAACATGGAGCGGGCCGCCGTGAGCGAAGGCCAGCCCGTTCTGCTGGTTTCTCCGGTTACGAGGCCCCACTTGGCCCAGCTCTTGAATAGGTTCCTTCCGACGCTGCCGGTCATCTCACAGGCCGAAATCCCGGCCGAGATCAGGCTGCACTCCCTTGCAACAATAGGAATGAGCCATGCGGGTTAAAACATTTCGAGGCGCAAGCGCCGCCCAGGTGATCGCCCAGATCAAGAAGGAACTCGGCCCCGAGGCCGTGATCCTCTCCAACCAGACCAAGCGCGAGAACGGCAAGTCCGTCTGCGAGATCATGGCTGCGGTCGAGCCCGCCGACGACCCCGCTCCCCAGCGGGAAGACTCCGCAGAGGACGCGCTCTCGGGCGTCGCGGGCAAGGCTCCCGCCATGGGCTGGGAACAGGAATGGAGCGAGATGAAGGGGCATCTGTCCGCACTTCTCAAGCCCCACATGAACCTGGACAGCCTCCAGCCGCGCCAGAAGCTGGCCATACAGTACCTGGAGCGCGAAGGCGTGGACGAGGCCATCCTCATGGGACTATTCCGGCAGCTCCAGACCGGCAGGACCGTGTCCCTGCTGGCGGAACTTGGCAAGGTCGCGCGGGTCAAGCCCTTTGCGGCGTTCACCGAAAAATTCCAGATGGTGGCCGGGCCTTCCGGCTCCGGCAAGACCACCGCGCTCATCCGCATGGCCCTGTCCGCCAAGCGGGCCAATCCCGAACGGCGCATCGCGGTGCTGAACTGCGACGGCCGCGGGGTGGGCGGCAAGGCCATCCTCAAACGCTACGCGGAACTTTCCGGACTGGCCTACTCCGAGGCGGCAGAGCCCGAGGATTTCGTCAAGGTTCTCCTGGCTTGCCGGAACTTTGACGCAATCTTCGTGGACCTGCCCACACTGGTCCCCGGGCAGACCCTGCACCAGTGGCTGAAGGACAGAAGCCTCCTTCCCCGCGACGACGTGGCCGTGCACCTGACCCTCCCCCCCTACTTCGCCCCGGCCCACTACCGTGCCGTCTGGGAGCGTCACCGCTCCGACCTGGTGAAAAGCATCATCTGGACGAAATTGGACGAAGCAGGTACTTTCGGGAACCTGATCAATACGGCCCAGACGACAGGCCTGCCCGCGTCTGCTCTGTCCTTTGGCCCAGGCGTCGTCGACGCCATGACCCAGGCGGATTCGCAGGCGCTGTGGCGGTTGTTGTTCTCTCATCAGATGCCGGGCAGCGCCCAGGCGACGAACCATCGCGTGGAACAGGCCGCGTAAACGGATACCCGAAGCATGCAAGGCAAACTTCCTCTGGTTTTTTCCGTCACCTCCGGCAAGGGTGGCGTCGGCAAGACGAACATTTCAGCCAATCTGGCAGTAAGCCTGACCAACATGGGCAAGCGCGTCGTGCTGCTCGACGCCGACCTGGGCCTGGCCAATGTGGACGTTGTGCTTGGCATGGCTCCGGAGCTCAATCTGTTCCATCTGTTCCACAAGGGCATGAGCCTCAAAAAGGTCCTGGCCAAGACGCCCTACGGCTTCCACATCCTCCCGGCGTCCTCCGGCGTGGCCGAGATGCTCTCGCTGTCCACGGGACAGAAGCTGGACCTGCTGGAGGCCATGGACTACCTGGAAGACAAGATCGATTATCTCATCGTGGACACCGGCGCGGGCATCGGCGACAATGTGCTCTATTTCAACCTGGCCGCGCGCGAACGGCTCCTGGTGCTGACCACGGAACCGACCTCGCTCACCGACGCGTACGCCCTGGTGAAGGTCATGCACCTGAACCACGCCGTGAACCGCTTCCGGGTGGTGGTGAACATGGCGCCCAGCGAAAAAGTCGCCAAACAGGTGTTCGGAAAACTCTACGCTGCCTGCGATCACTTTCTCGATGGAATTTCGCTGGATTTTGTGGACTTTATCCCGCATGATGCCACGGTGAGACAGGCGGTGATCAAACAGGTGCCTTTCTGCCATATGGCCCCGCAGGCCCCGGCAAGCCTGAAGATCACGGATATAGCGCGAAAAATCACCAGCTGGGACGTCGACGCGCACCTCGATGGAAACATCAAATTCTTCTGGAAAAAGCTCCTCTTCCAAGAGCAGTCCGTGGCTTAGCTTCGAGGCCGGAGCCAAGGCCTGGCAGGATTATTCCCCCCTGGATCGCCAGGAAATCGTCAGGCACTACTCCCCCAAGATCAAGCTTCTGGCCCTGCGTCTCAAGGTCAAGCTCCCGCCAAGCGTGGAGCTCGGCGAACTGTTGAGCGCCGGGGCGCTGGGGCTCATGGAGGCCCTTGGCCGCTTCAAGCCGGAACTGGGCATCAAGTTCGAGACCTTCGCGGAATCGCGCATCAAGGGCGCCATGCTGGACGAACTGCGAAAGCTCGACTGGTTCAGCCGCGGGCAGAGACACCGGGTGCGCGTGGTGGACGACGCCATCCGCAGGCTGGAAGCCGTGTCCGACGAGACGCCAAGCGTGGAGCAGCTCTCGGAGACCACCGGCCTCACCCGCAAGGAGGTCTCCCAGGCCATGGAGGCCATGCAGAGCCAGCTCTGCCTCAGCCTGGACGCCATCACCGAGAACCTGACGTCATTCAAGCAGCAGCAAATCGACAACGAACCGTATAAATCGACGGCTCTCAAAGAAATCGTTGACAAACTGGCCCTGCTTATTGATGAACTGACGCCGAGGGAACAACTTGTTTTGTCCCTGTACTACGTGGAAGAACTCACCATGCGCGAGACCAGCGAGGTCATGGGCATCACCGAAGGCCGCGTTTCCCAGCTTCATTCGCAGGCGCTTGCAAAGCTGCGCGGGAAATTCAACGCACAGTACGGCATCGTTGACGCGTAGCAGCTTTATGCAACACAACCCCATCCAGACCGCGAGAAAACAAAGAACAACGGTCCGGCCGGGTCGCAAAAGGAGAACATCATGTCCTACAACAAAGATATGCGCGTGCTCGTCGTGGACGATTTCTCCACCATGCGGCGCATCATAAAGAACATCCTGCGCCAGCTGGGCTTCACGAACATCATCGAGGCCGACGACGGCTCCACCGCCTGGGAGACCCTCAACAAAGACAAGATCGATTTCGTCATCTCCGACTGGAACATGCCCAAGATGCCCGGAATCGAACTGCTCCGCAAAGTCCGCGCCAGCGAAGAATTCGCCAACATGCCCTTCCTGATGGTTACGGCCGAAGCGCAGCAGGAGAACATCATCGAAGCCGTGCAGGCCAAGGTGTCCAACTACATCGTCAAGCCCTTCACCGCCGAAACGCTGGGTCAGAAGATCGACAAGATCTTCGACAAGTAAAGTAACATAATATTCGGCGGGGCCTTCGCCCCGCCGCATTTCATCCATGCGCCCGCCTCCTCCGCCAGACGGTTCAGACGCTTCGGGAGGCTCCCGCCTGGGCGGCCCCCTTCCCGGAAGCGACGACCAGGCCAAGGCCAAGCTCGACGACACAGAACTTGCCGTCGGCTCTCCGCGCGCGCTCCAGAAAGTGGAGCTCGACCTGGACGACGCGCCCTTCCTCGAAGACGAGGAAGAAGCCGCCCCCCCGCCGCCGCAAGACATCGCCCCTCCCTCGGAAGTCCAGGACCTGGGAGAACCGGTCCGGCTGCCCCTGTGGAAAAACAAGAAAATCGTCATCAGCGGAGGCGGACTGCTTCTGCTTCTTATCGGCTTCGCGGTCTGGTGGCTCTTTCTGCGCGCCGAGGCCCCTCCCCCGCCGCCGCCACCGCCGCCGCCCGTGGTCGAACCGCCCAAGCCGGTCGAACCGCCGCCACCGCCGCCGCCACAGGACGTCTTCCTCTCCCTGGACCCGTTCCTGGTGGAAAAGACCGACGCCAAGGGCGCGGCCCGGGTGCTCACGCTCAAGATCAAGCTGGTCTACAAGGAAGATCCCAGGATGGAGCGCGAGCTCCAGTCCAAGTCGTTTGCCCTGCGCGACGGCCTGTATTATAATTTGAAGAATAAATCTTTCGCCATTCTGACCGATAAGGACTCCATCGAGCAGCTGCGCGAAGAACTTAAAGGCGTGGTGAACAACTACCTCAACGCCGGACAAGTGGACCAGATACTCTTCGAGGAACTCCTGGTGAAATGATGTCGGACATCAACATCGCCACCTCCATAGCCCAGCTTCCCAATCTCCAGGGAATTGCCGGGGCGCAGCAGGCCCATCCCGAGGCCCAGCAGATCTTTGCCGCCCAGATGGCTCAGCAGGCGCTCAAGGAGCAGCAGCATCAGGTTCAGAAGGTCGACAAGCAGGAAGGCAGCGAAGCCGTCAAGGAAGACCGCGACAACAAACGCGGCGAAGAGCATGAGCTTCGCCAGCGCAAACGCCACGCCCGCCAGGACGCCGAGCCGGAGGAAGAAGCACCCGCACCCTCCAGCTCGCCGTGGCTCGGGCATCTCGTGAACAGGAAGGTCTAGTCTGTGTCGCTTCAGGAGTGGCTTCTCATCGTGCTCACAGGCAGCGAACTGCTGCTGCTCATCCTGGTGGTCGGCTTCTTCGCGCGGCTTCGCCGCTCCGAAGACATGCTCGCCGCACTCCAGGGAAACCAAGCCGAACTCATGGGCAAGCTGCAACGCAGCGCCCAGGTCGAACAGGAACTCATCGACTCCTTCGAAGACCGCCAGCGCGAACTCGTCCGGCTGGAAGACAAACTCGCCTCCAGAGCCCGTGAACTTGGCAAACTGCTCAAGCAGGCCGAGGAAGTCAGCCGCTCGCCCGATTTTTTGCGCCAAGTGGTGCTGAACGGACTCAAAAAAGGCCAGTCCGCACGCGAACTGGCCAAAGCCACCGGACTCACCCAGGACGAAGTGGAACTGATCATTTCACAGCGATAAGAGGTTGGGAGAGGCTGGGGCTTCGCCCCAGACCCCACCAGGGCTCCGCCCTGGACCCGCCAGGGGGATGATCCCCCTGGACCCTCAGTGGGCTTCGCGTATCGCCCTGCTCCAATTCAGATTCCCGCCGATAAAAAGCCCTGAAGCGCGCAAAGCCGCGCTTCAGGGCTTTGTTAATTCTTGAATGCTGGAGGCCGGAGGGCCGATGTCTGTTGCCTTATGCCGCATGCATCACGCCTGAAGCACGAAGCTTCAGCGCTGGGGACTGAGGGTTCGTGTCTGGGGGCTGAGGGCTGGGGGCTGGGGGCTGGGGGCAGTCACGGTCGGGGTCTGGCGGGCGGGCGACGAATCGTCTTCCAATCGGTTCTAGCCCGCCCGCCAGGACACGGACGGGACAGCACCCAGCCCATCATTCCACCACAGGCCTTCCGCGCACGACGCGAAGCTAAGAGCCGGGTCCAGGGGAGGCTTCTCCCCTGGCGGGTGCAGGGCGGAGCCCGCCGGGGTGCAGGGGCAGCGCCCCTGCCGGGTCTGGGCGGAGCCCAGCTACTCTTCTCTTCTATCCGGCCTCGCCAGCCAGCGCGCCGACAACGGCTTCCACCAGCGCGGACAACTTCTTCCCGGCCACTGCGGCCACGGCGATGACTTCCTCAAGAGTGACTTCGGCCATGCAGTCGGGCAGATTCTTGTTCACGAGGCAGGACAGGCCGAGCACTTCCATGCCCATATGCCGGGCGGCAATGACTTCCATCACCGTGGACATGCCCACGGCGTCCGCGCCAACCAGACGAAGCATGCGCGTTTCGGCGGGGGTTTCAAGTTGCGGACCGAGAACGCCCGCGTAAACGCCGCGTTCCAAGCGGATGCCCAGCCGCATGGCCTCTGAAGCGGCCAGATTCAGCAGACGGTGCGAATAAATGCGGCTCATATCCGGGAAACGCGGCCCCCAGACGTCGATATTCGGTCCGGACAGGGGTGATTTCCCTGTAAGATTGACATGATCGGTGATGGCCAGTAACTCTCCGGGGCTCAGGAGCGGGTCCAGTGCCCCGGCGGCGTTGGTGACGACGAGAATCGTTGCGCCCATAAGCGCCGAGACGCGAACGCCCAGGCAGACCTGCGCCGGGGAGTAGCCTTCATACAGGTGAAACCGGCCCTGCCAGACGAGAACAGGGAGCCCGGCCAGCCGTCCGGCCAGGAGTTGCCCGGCATGGCTTTCAACGGTGGAGCGGGGAAAACCGGGGATGTCCCGGTAGGAGATGGCCGCGACCGTCTCCAGTGCGTGGGTCACGTCCCCAAGTCCTGTTCCGAGAATGATCGCGCCTTTTGGGGTGAAACCGGACGGCAGCCGGTCGCGTATCCAGTCGACGGCATTGTGCGTCGTGATCCTGTCTTGCATGTGCTGCGCCTTCAGTATTGCTGTTGTTTGAAGAGGTAAGCAATGGACTTCGCGACGCTCATCGGTTTGATCACCGGCATCGGCATGATCATCACGGCCATCATGCTGGACGGTTCCCTGTTGCAGTATCTCGATGCGCCTGGAGCCTTGATCGTCTTCGGCGGGACTTTGGCTGCCATCTGCGTCAGCCATCCCCTTGAAGAAGTGATACAGGCCTTCAACGCGGGCTTCAAGATTTTCGCATCCCGCAAGGTGACTGCACAGGAAGTGGTCAACGTGATGGTGCGCATCGCGGAGATATCGCGGCGCGAGGGCCTGCTTGCCCTGGAGAACATCCGCACGGACAACGTGGTGCTCAAGAAGGCCTGCAAGCTCATTGCGGACAATGCCGGACCGCAGCTCATCCAGGACACCCTGCGCATCGAGATACACTCTTTGAAGAGACGCCATCAGATCGGCGAGACGGTGTTCCGGTCGCTGGGTTCGTTCGCACCGGCCTTCGGGCTGATCGGCACGCTCATCGGCCTGGTGCAGATGCTGGCCCGCCTGAACAACCCCAAGGCCCTGGGCGGGGCCATGGCCGTGGCCCTGCTGGCCACTTTCTACGGGGCGCTCTCCTCCAACCTGCTCTTTCTCCCCGTGGCGGGCAAGCTCCGGGCTCGTACCCAGCAGGAGGTGCTGAACCTGGAGATCATCTTCGAGGGAGCGCGCTGCATCCTGCAGAACAACAACCCGCTGCTGGTGCGCGACAAGCTGATGAGCTTCGTGCCTCCCAAGGAGCGCACCGTTGTCCGCTGAGCAGGACCCCGTCGGCGACGAGCTGGACGCACCGCCCTCGGGTCCCTCGATGGTCTGGCTCATCAGCCTGGCGGACCTGTCCATGCTGCTCATGAGCTTTTTCATCTTTCTGTTCTCACTCTCCTCCAGCGGAGGAGACGGGGTGACCGAGACCTTGGACAGCGTGCGCGAACGCCTGCGGACCGAGCAACAGCGGATGAAATCCTCCTCCAACGCGCAGACGGTCAAGGACAAGCTCCTGGAGCAGGTCACCATGCGCGAACAGCTCATCATGCGACAGCGCCAGGTCTACGAGGACCTGACAGCCTATTTCAGGGGGCGCGGCGAATCCACGTTGCAGACCAAGCTGGACGGCCCGCGCCTGACCATCTCCATGCCCATCGACGGCATGTTCGCCAAGGCGGACGTGACGCAATTGACCGATCCGGGCAAGCAGCGCCTGCTGTCCATCAAGGACTTCCTGGCCAAACACCCCGATCAGCGCGTACACATCAAAGGGTATTCCGACGACACGCCTCCGCCGCCGGATTCGCGTTTCAAAAACAACTGGGAAGTGTCGTCATTACAGGCAGTTGCTGCATTGCGCTTTCTTCTGTCGCAGGGGGTACCCGCGAATCGGTTGACATCCACCGGGTTAGCTGATTTAGAACCGCTGCTCCCCAACACGAGCGACGAATACCGCGCCAAGAACCGGCGACTGGATTTCGTCATGGAAGTGCAGGTTGAGGGATGAATAAACTCACTTTCACGTACGAAACGCCCTCAAGCATGCCGCGCCAGTCCTACCGGGCGCGGGTTCCAGGCCTTGTGGGACGGGACATCGCCTCGCAGACGGTGTATCATGTGCGGGACATCAGCGCGGGCGGCGTATCTCTTGAGGATCCGGCTGGGGCTTTGAAGATCGGGGACGTACTGGAAATGGACGTCCTCATCAGGGACCGCGTGATCATCGCCGACCTGCGGGCCGAAGTGGCCAGGCATGTCGGGACGACGGCGGGCCTAAAGTTCACGGGCCTGACCCGGCACCAGGAAGAACGCCTGGACAAGCTGGTGCTCGAGGTCCAGAAGCACCTCATATCCAAGTCGAAACACGGCGGGAGCCACATTGACGACGAGCAAACGACATAACGTATTGGTTGCGAACCGTGGCGAGATAGCCATGCGCATCATCCAGGCCTGCCGTAAGCTGGGCCTGGATTTTGTTTGCGTCTACACGCGCGAGGACGAAGCCTCCGGGCACCTGGCCCTGGCGCGCGAACTCGGCGGCAAAACGTTGCGCATCAGTTCCTACCACGACGCCAACGAGATCATGGCAGCGGCCGACCACGCCGGAGCCACGGCGGTCCACCCCGGATACGGCTATTTCGCCGAGGACTACCGCTTCGCGCGGCGCGTGAGTGAACGCACCCGGCCCATGGTGTGGATCGGACCCAGCTGGCAGGTCATCCGGACCCTGGGCGACAAGATCAACACCAAGCGTCTGGCGCGCTCTCTGGGCGTGCCCACCGTTCCCGGCTCGGACCGCCCGGTCTACGACGAGCTCGAGGCCGAGGAGATCGCCGACTCCCTGTTCCGCTTCCAGGCCGAACAGGGCATCGACAGCGCCCGCGTGCTGGTGAAGGCTTCGGCGGGCGGCGGCGGCATGGGCATCGAAGAGGTCATGAACCTGGACCACTTCAAGACCGTGTACCGGCGCATCAGGAACTATTCCAAGCGGCAGTTCCATGATGAGGGCGTGCTCATCGAGCAGCGCATCCTCACCTTCAACCACCTGGAAGTGCAGATCGCCGCCGACCGCCACGGCTCCATCGCCCATTTCGGCACGCGCAACTGCACCATCCAGTCCACGGGCCGCCAGAAACGTGTGGAGATCGCCCCCGGATTCGCCCCGGACCAGATCAAGTACTCCTTCGACGCCGCCAAGGTCATCACGGACATCACGCGCTACTCCCTGGCCATCGCCAAGGAGGTCGGCTACGACAACGTGGGCACCTGGGAATGGATCGTCACCCCTGCGGGCCAGCCCTTCCTCATGGAAGTGAACACCCGCATCCAGGTGGAGAACGGCGTGTCCGCCGCCATCGCGCGCCTCAAGGGCGAAGCGGGCGTGGACATCATCAAGGAGCAGATCCGCATGGGCCTGGGCGACCCCATGGGCTTCACCCAGGACGACATCACCTTCGAGGGCATCGGCATCGAGTACCGCATCATCGCCGAGGACCCGGCCAACCGGTTCACCCCCTGGGTCGGCCGCATCGACCGCTTCAATCCGCCGCAGGTTCCCTGGGCGTCGCTGCATTCGCAGATTCCCCAGGACAAACCCTACGACATCCCCACGGAATTCGACCCCAACCTGGCCCTGGGCATCATCTGGGGCAAGGACCTGGCCGAGGCCAAGGCGCGCGGAGTGGAGTACCTGGACAAGCTGGTGCTGGAAGGCCAGGACCAGGAAGGCAATCCCATGAAGTCCAACATCGCGTTTTTGCGCGAAAAGACCGCGGACATCCTGGTTTTCTAACCGGACGCCCGACACGCGAAGCCAACCACCCCTATGGATATAGAAAAAAGCATTCAGGAGCTGGCCGACAGGCTCCAGTACATCCAGGATATTTTCGGATCACGCCAGCACGAGGACGTAGCGCTGCTCTCCTCCAAGCTGGCTGAGTTCCGTACGCGCGAATCCGGCGCAGCCATGTCCGACAAGGTGAAGATGCTCTCCCAGCTGGAGGACCTCTTCGTGTTCGTGGAGAAAAAGCTCGACCCCGAGCTCACCCCCATGGACAAGGTGCGCATCGTTCGCCACCCGCAGCGGATCACGCTCAAGGACATCCTGGAGTTCTGCTACGACAACTATACCGAGATCGGCGGGCAGGACGAGTACTCCATCGACCCCTCCATGCTGATCGCGCGCGCCTACATCACCCGCAGGCAGGGCGACAAGGTCCACAACCAGCCGGTGATGGTCATCGGCCAGGAAAAGGGGCACGGTCAGGAGTTCCGCAACGGCGGCTCCGTGAAGCCCTGGGGCAACGCCAAGGCGCTTCAGTACATGAAGGTCGCCGAGACCGAGAACATCCCCATCCACACCTACGTGTTCACGCCCGGCGCGTTCCCCGTGGAGGACTACCCCGGCGCGGCCCAGCAGATCGCCCGCAACCTCTATGAGATGGCGGCGCTCCGGGTCCCCGTGATCGCCTGCTTCTCCGAGGGCGGTTCCGGAGGAGCAGAAGCCATCGCCCTGGCCGACACGCGCCTCATGCTGTCGCACGGCTACTACTCGGTCATCTCCCCCGAGGGAGCGGGCGCCATCGAATCGGGCATCCGCCAGGGCCAGCGCGCCCCGGCCGAGCTCATCGACGCCTGCGCCACGCGCCTGAAGATCACCGCCGAGGACAACCTGCGCATGGGCTACATCGACCGCGTGGTGCAGGAACCGCCCCTGGGCGCGCGTCCCCATCACTACGATTTCTTCAAACGCCTGCGCCAGGAAATGATGATGGCCACCGACGAGGCCATGCTCTCCGTAAAGGGCATGAACTTCATCCGCGCCAAGGCCATAAAGCGCCGCAAGCAGGCCGCCCTGGCCGATGCCGAGTCCTTCTTCGTGCGCTGGTCCCTGGACGAGCGCGCCGCCGACCGGCTGGTGTGGAAGCGCTACAGCAAGTTCCGCAACATGGCCAAGAACGCCTGCGTGGACAAGACGCCCGCCTCTCGTCGCGTGGCCGACTCGCTCCAGCAGATGTCCTGGTCCACCTACTCCTACCTGCGCTACGAGTTCCTGCGCACCTACGGCCAGAAGGTGAAGCACCTCATGGAAGAGGCCGAAGCGGAAGTGCGCGTGGTGGCCGAGCGGGTGCTGCGCCCCTTCAAGCGCTCCGGCGCGAAGAAGGTGGACACCCAGACCATCCAGAAGCTTACCGAGCTCTCCTGCGCCGAGGACGGCATCTGCCTGGACGGAGACGGCGAGAGCTTCTACCTGAGCCCCAAGGGCCGCGAAGACAAGTCCGTCACCTGCCCCAACGCCGCCACCCACGGCTGCCTGGACCTCTGGGCCCCGGACCTGTTCGGCGATTTCGCGGGCGTCTGCCAGTACTGCGGCCACCACTTCCCCATGGAGTACCAGTGGTTCATGCATAACGTGCTGGACAAGAACTCCGTGATGGAATTCGCCCAGGACGTGGAAGCGGGCAACCCCCTGGACTATCCCGGCTTCGACCAGAAGCTCGAGGAAGCCAAGAAAAAGAACAAGCTGAAAAGCTCCTGCGTCACCTTCGAGACCTCCATCGAGGGCATCAAGGTCGTGGTGGGCATGCTGGTGGCCCCCTTCCGGGGCGGTACCGTAGGCGCGGCCGAAGGCGAGAAATTCATCCGCGCCCTCTCTCGCGCCCGCAAGAAGCACTACCCGTTCCTGGCCTACGTGCACGGCACGGCGGGCATCCGCATCCAGGAAGGCACCAACGGCGTCATCCAGATGCCGCGCGCCACCATGGCCGTGCGCCGCTACATCGAGGCGGGCGGGCTGTACCTGGTGCTCTACGACACCAACTCCTACGCGGGCCCCGTGGCCAGCTTCCTGGGCTGCTCGCCCTACCAGTTCTCCGTGCGCTCGGCCAACATCGGCTTCGCCGGCCCCGGCGTCATCAAGGAGACCACCGGCACGGACATCCCCCCGGACTACCACATGGCCTACAACGCCCTGGCGCGCGGCCATATCCAGGGCATCTGGGACCGCCGCGAGATCAGAAACAACCTGGTGCAGGCCTTCCAGACCATCGGCGGCCGCAACCTCTACTACCGCTAAGGGGTCAGCCGTGCAGGACGTGAAAGCCATACTCGAACAGATCAAGGCCTCCCCCTACGAGGAGGTCGAGGTGCTTGCCCCCCATTGCGGGGTGGTGGAATTCAAGGTTTCGGGCCAGGGCACCAAGGTGCTCGCCCCCAGCGGAACCTGGAAGGAAAAGCCCGGAACGCTCCTGGCCACCCTGGAGCGCGAACGCAACCCCCGCCCCATCACCTGCGCCCGCAAGGGCGAGGTGCAGCAGGTGCACGCCCATCTGAACGGCAAGTTCGTGGAAGCAGGAACGCCGCTCATGGTGCTCAGGCACTTCTTCACCAAGGACGAGGTCACACAGCAGATCCTGAAGAAGGTGCTGTTCCTTTTCCCCGCCCCCGAGCGCGCCAAGTACTACTTCACTCCGGAAACCGACAAGAAGGTGAAGGTCTCCGGCTGCCAGTCCGTCAAGATCAAGGACGGCATGGAACTGTTCATCGTCTCGCGCATGAAGCGCGAAAAGCCCCTGACCTACGTGGGGCCGGAAGGCATCATCTACGCGGTCTACTTCTCCCACGACATGAACGTGGACGCCGGTCAGCCGCTCATCAGCGTCTGCCCGGAAAACCAGATGGACATCATCCGCGACGTGGTCAACAGGGTGCAGTCCGACTGGGAAGAGCGGGATTAAACAAGAAATTGCTGGTTCTCCGCATCGTGCAGAATTAAGTCGAAGAGAAGCGAAGAGAAGGCGAAGATGCCTCCGGCGGCCAAAGGGCTTCGCCCTCTGGACACCCTCTCCGCTTCGCGTAGTGTTAGGCTAGTTCAGTCGCTTTTCGATGACCAGGAAGCGCGCAAAGCAGCGCTTCCTGGTTTGAATTCCTGGAATCGCCGTCTTCGGCGATGGCTGGCCGCCGGGATAAGCCGCTTTGGGCGTTCCCGGCGGATACCCCGCCCCGCCGCAAGCCGCCCGCTCACGACGCGAAGCGGAAAGCCGGGTCCAGCGGAGGCTTCTCCCCTGGCGGGTCAAGGGCGGAGCCCTTGCGGGTGCAGGGCGGAGCCCTGCCAGGCTCCGGGACAGAGTCCCGGCAAGCCCGACGGGTCCAGGGCAGAGCCCTGGGAAGGAGAGTCACCATGGGAAAGCTCCTGCAGGTGCGCGTCAGCGCCACCACGCTCGATCCCGGCAAAGTCGACTCGACGTGGCCCATTCTGAGCCATTTGGCCTACCCGCCCGGCCACGAATACGCTCCGGCGAAACGCGGGGTGCTGGAGTTGATCGACACGTTGCGCGCGCGCCTCACTGCCGGTGAAATTCCGCAGGGCGCGGCCGGGAAGCTGAAGGCCGGTCTCGAACAGGCAGAGCAACTGTCGCGCCAGCTCGAGGATGCGCTTGCGTCCTGGCAGGCGGAGAAGGCACAGCAGATCACGGAAAAGATCGAAGACGCCCTGGACGATCTTGAAGACAGGGCGGGATACCGATAAAGAGTCGAGACGCATAATACGAATGCAATGCGGCGTGTTCCGGGTTCGCGTTGGCCCAGGGGCACGACATGTGAAGTATCTGGAGGTTCGGCATGGCCGGCAGCATCAATAAAGTCATTCTCATCGGCAGGCTGGGCCAAGACCCCAAGCTGACCTATCTTCCCTCCGGCGCGCCCGTTGCGGAATTCACCCTGGCCACGGACGAGTCCTTCAAGAACCGCGACGGCCAGAAGGAAGAGCGCACCGAGTGGCACCGCATCAAGGTGTTCAACAAGGCCGCCGAGTTCTGCTCGAACTACCTGTCCAAGGGCCGTCTGGTGTACATCGAGGGCAGCATCCGCACCCGCAGCTGGGACGACCAGCAGGGCCAGAAGCGCTACATCACGGAGATCGTGGTGTCCGGCCCCCAGCATACGGTGCAGTTCATGGATTCCAAGGGAGGCGGCGTGGAAGCGGCTCCCATGAACGGCGGCGACCAGCGCCGTTCCGCCCCGCCCCAGCAGCAGCGCCATCAGAACAACCGCCCGCAGCAGTCCTACGACGACAACCAAGGCCCCGCCTTCCCGTCCGAAGCCTCGGGCATGGACGACGTGCCTTTCTAGAATCTCTGGAGCAATCTGGCGAGTCGAAACCCAGCATGCGCGCAGCATGCTGGGTTTCTTCGTTTGGGCGCCGACGGGATGTCGCGGGCCATCGGTTCTCAGGCGCGCGGCTGTTCGAGCAATCCGTGGGCATGCATTTCTGAGTGGTTCGGCCAGAAATCCTGCATCCTGGCCTGGAGGGGCTGCGTCCCCAGGCGGCAGGGCTGCCTTCGATAGCATTGTTGTCGAAGCTGTCCTGCCACGTCAGCTTCGACATCCCCGCTGACGTCAACCTCGTTTTATCAGGCGCAACAAGAAGATAAGTATGATCGCGCCGATCGTGGCCACGAGGATCGACCCAAGAAGCCCACCTCCTGGCCAGATTCCGGCGGCGCCGAATAGAAAGCCGCCGATCAACGCGCCCAGAATTCCCACGATGATGTCCCCGACAATGCCGAATCCCCCGCCTTTCATGAGAACACCGGCCAACCAGCCTGCAATCAATCCAACGAGAAGAAACCAGATCAATCCGCTCATGTCACACTCCTGGAAGTCGCTTTGAGATCGCATCCTTCATAACACATTATCGGGATATACAAAGAGAAAATCCAAGTGCTCACTTGGGCTGCTTTCTACGATTCCAATTTGGGTTGACTCTTTGGCGCCAATTGGTGCAAGGATAGATAATCACTATTGTTCCGACACACGGAGGATTGCCATGTCCATCAGAAAAAACTTCATGTTACAAGTGTTTATGGTTGCCGGTTTGCTGGTTGCGCTCAACATTCCCGCATTCGCAAAACGTCAGGTCATTCAGGTCCAGCCCGCGCCCGCTCCTCAATCCTATCAGGGCCAACGCTTCATCCATGACGCGAACGGACAGGACTACTACGTGGACAGCAAGGGAGCACTTCATCTCATTACCCGCCGGGTGGTCGAAGCTCCCGGAGTCATGGGCGGACTCTATTACATAGAGAATGACGACCGGGTTTATTACATCGACCAGTCCCAGAGGCTCTACTATCGCGATTCGTCAGGAGGAATCCACTTCCTGGAAGAGGTTCGTCCTGGAAGACCCATGGAAACGGTCATCATTTCCCGCCAGCCAGAAACATATGCTCCCATGACTCCGGTACTCAGCAGGGAATCCTGCGAGAGCCAATATCAATCCTGCATGTCCGGGTGCAACGGAATTTCCCCCAGGCAGACCTACGACAGGCCAAACTGCATCAGCAATTGCGACGCCATTCGCAGCGGTTGCCTTGGTCGTTAGTGGTTCGGATTGCAGCTTTTAATCAAAGGAGATTTTATGAATTGGGATGTCATCGAGGGCAACTGGAAGCAGCTGAAGGGAAACGTCCAGGAGAAATGGGGCAAATTGACGGATGACCATATCGCCGAAACCGCCGGGAAACGTGAACAACTGGTGGGCAAGATCCAGGAAATGTACGGCGTCACCAAGGACGAAGCGAGCAGGCAGATCGACGAGTTCGCCGCGTCTCTGCATGACACGATCAAATCCGACTCCAGGGATCGCGATCGACGCATGTAACAGTGCGGGAATACGCTGCGACGGAACGTGAAGCACGGCGGGGTGGCATGAAGGTTCAACCATCCCGCCGTGTCGGCATCTCCGACCTGGATGCATCCGCTGCATCAGCCGGAAGCCTGCGGTTATTCCAACGGGCATGACATTCTGGAGTGCCCCCCTGCAACACGGATACGGAGTTCGCGATGCCTACAGAATATGTGAAGAAGCTGGCCAAGGAGCATGGCATGTCCATCGAGGAGGCCGAGGATAAATGGAAAGAGGCAATGAAACAGGCAAAGAAGGAAGACCATGTGGACGACTACTTCGCCTATGTCACTGCCATTTTCAAATCCATGATGGGCGAGACCAAGGAGCATAAAACCAAGAAGCAGTAGCCTCTGGTTTGGAAACAACCCATGCTGTATAGATGTTCACCGAGGAAGCCACATTCGCGGGCCGGAAGCGACAGGCTGCCGGCCGAGTGGAAATGCATCGGGAGAGATGCTTCCGGCCCGTTTGCATCACGGCTTCGCTTTGTAGGTTATGCGGTAGACCGCTCCGGCCTTGTCGTCGCTCACCAGCAGAGCTCCGTCGGGCATGACCAGCACATCCACAGGCCGCCCCCAGGCGTCGCGGTTGTTCAACCAGCCGGTGGCGAACACATCGTACTGAAGAGAACCATCTTCCTTGAACCGCGCCAGAGAGATGCGGTAGCCGGTCTTGGCGGAACGGTTCCAGGAGCCGTGCTCCGCGATGAAGATCTGCCCCTGGTAGGCCTTCGGGAACATATTCCCGGTATAGAAGGCCATGCCCAGCGCCGCCACGTGCGCGGGCAACGTCAGTGCCGGGGGAGCGAAGGACGCGCAGTCCTCGTCCTTTCCGAATTTGGGATCGGGCACGCCAGCGTGGCAATAGGGAAATCCGAAATTCAGGCCTGGTTCGGGCGCCCGGTGCAGGCTGTCCGGCGGGGATTCGTCGCCCATCCAGTCGCGGCCGTTGTTGGTGAACCAGAGCGTCCCCGTTCCCGGTTGCCAGGCGAAGCCCACAGTGTTTCGGATGCCCCGGGCGAATACCTCGCGCTTTGCGTTCCTGACGTCCAGGCGCATGATCGTGGAATAGGGATCCGGGCGCTCGCAGACGTTGCACGGCGCGCCGACCGGAACATACAGCCAGCCGTCCGGGCCGAAGGCGATGTACTTCCATCCGTGATGCTTGTCCGACGGAAAGCCATCCGCCACCACTTCAGCCCGTGGGGGATTGGCCAACCGGCTTTCTATGCCGGGCAAGCGCAGCACCCGGCTGACTTCCGCCACGTACAGGTCCCCGTCCCTGAATGCCACGCCGTTAGGCATGTTCAATCCCCGCGCGATGACGTGCACGGTCCTGCCCTGCCCTGCTCCCCGGTCCTCGATGGCGTACACCGAATCGCCCTCGCGGTTGCCCACGAAGACCGTTCCCCGTGCGCCAAGCGCCAGCGAACGCGCGTCGGGCACGTCCGCGTAAAGCTCGATCGTGAATCCTTGCGGCAATTTGACTTCATCCAGCTTCGGTTTGGCGTAAAGCGTCGACGTGAACACCATCACCAGGAATGCCGTCGGGAGAAAGAGCTTCATCCCGAGCGCTCCTGGAATTCGAGCAAAACGAGGGAGTGTGAAAAACCACCAATTCATATGACCTCCTCAGGGACAGATGTTTGTTCCTGGGTATCAGCTTTCGGCGGTTCGGCAAAGAAAACCATCAAATGTCCTTTCATGTCGCGAAAAATGTGGCATGATGGGTCTGAGGCCTCTTAACCATAAAAGGAGCAACATCATGCGGAAAAACCTTTGGAACATTACCGGCATCCTGATGGCCTGCCTCGTCGCGGCAGTCCTGTTTGCCCCCCGGACAATCCATGCTCAGAGCGAAATATCACCCCAGACTCCTCCGAGCATACCCTCCGGCACAGTCAGCCTGACCATCGGGCAAGGAGGCCTGCTCCTGAGCGCCTCCGCAGGCAGCGGCACGCTGGTCTTCAAGAACAGAAAATACGCCTTCGAACTCGGAGGGATCGGGCTGGGCCAGTTCGGCGGTTCCAAGGCCACCTGCGTGGGCGAGGTCTACAACCTGACCAGGCTTGAAGATTTTTCCGGAGCCTATGTTCAGCTCAAGACCGGCGTCACGGGTACGGACGGCCATGGGGAAATCTGGCTCAAAAACACAAATGGCGTGGAACTCAGACTGCGCTCCAAGACCAAGGGATTCGAATTGACCGCCTCAGCCGAGGGTGTGTTGATCAAACTGAAGGAAGGCAAGAAGAAGAAACCCTAGGCCCGATGACATTGTCCTCTCGGCCCAAGGAAACGCGGGCGCCGTCCGGTCGATTCCTTGGGCCGATGGGTGCCGACCGGGCGCCCCCGCGAGGCCTTCGTGGATGATTCAGTCGCTCCTCCGGGACCGACAGGCATGCTCCGGCCGCTCCCAGGGACCGATCGGCATTGTCAGGCGGATAGCGGATGCACACAATACGAAACGGACGTCCAATGAGCCTTCTCGGCTCGAAGGAGACCCCATGCTGGTTCAACCGTACCTGTTCTTCGAGGGCCGCTGCACAGAGGCGATCGAGTTTTACCGCAGCGCAATCGGGGCCGAAGTGACCATGCTCGCGCATTACAAGGACAGCCCCGACCCGGGCATGATCCCTCCCGGCTCCGAAGACAAAGTGATGCACGCCAACCTGCGCGTCGGCGACTCTATGATGATGCTCTCCGACGGCCAATGCCAGGGGCAGGCGAGTTTCCAGGGGTTCAGTCTTTCGCTTTCGGCATCGAGCGATGCTGAAGCCGAACGGCTGTTTTCCGCCTTGGCCCAAGGAGGAAATGTGCTGATGCCGCTCGGCAAGACCTTCTTCGCGTCGAGCTTCGGCATGCTCGCCGACCGCTTTGGTGTTTCCTGGATGGTAATTGTTGACAAATGAGGCGGGGACAACTTTGGCCGTGTCCTTTCCTCACACCCGAAACAACGATCGCGCCCGAGCACCCTTGGAGGTACACCATGCCCATGCGCATCAAATACCTGGCATTGTTCATGATGCTTGCATGCATCTGTTCATTGAGTGTCGCCCCAGGCAGCACCCATGCTCAACTCACTCCAGCAGAGAAAGAGCGCGTGCGTGAAGAGAGAGCAATACGACGTGAAATACAACGAGAATGGAATGCTGAGGAGTGGCGTAGGCACAACGAACGCTTCTTTGGTCCTGGAGTAATAATCGAAAGATATCCAGGCGAAGCATACGACAAGTACGTAATCAGAATGCACGCACGATGCAAGGAACAATTAAGCGTTTGTCTGGCAAGGTGCAATGCCATTGCAGACCCCTTGTCCAGATCTTCGTGCAACGTCAGTTGCGACAATGACCACATTGAATGCAACGCCGGTTACTGAGCCTGCTGACGCACCTATCACCTAAGGAGGCTACCATGAAACGACACTTCACCTGGGCCATATTCTTCATCCTGGCCCTGACTTCGCTCAGCGCCTGCGGCCCCTCCGCTGCAGAAGAAGAACGTCGCGCCGCGCAGCGGGAGCGGGAAAGACTGCACGAGGAACGTAAAGAGGTTCTGGAAGAACGCAAGGACGTCCAAAAAGAGCGGGAAGATCGTGCAAGGATAGAGGATGAATGCACCGTGTCCTACAATACGTGCGTCACTCGTTGCGACACCCTGGTCTACGCCGAGTCCCGTGCGGCTTGCGTCGCTGATTGCACCAGCATCAGGACCCAGTGCCTCCGGATCAAGTAGCGCACCAGGAAGACAAGCCTTTACCTGGATGCTGCCTCAAAGCCTTGCTCTCAAGAGTCAGACAAACTCCCGGTTGGGCACGGTCGTCAACCGGACGCGGCAGCGCTCCTGGTCCCCAAACGAAAAGGCCGGTTCCGAATGGGACCGGCCACTTGCATTCACACCATCACATCCAGCCCCGACGGCTTGCCGGACAATTCCCGCAGCACGATCTCCGGCGTCAGCTTCAGCACCAGGAACATCCGTTCCCGCCCAAGCGCAGCGTCCTGGCTCACCTGTGCCAGGAGGCGCTGCCCGTCGATCTCCACCCAGGCTAGGCCCGGCGACTGCCACTCTTCAACCGTGCCGCGCACTTTCTGACCCACACGGTGCGCCTTGCGGAAGCGCTCCGAGCGCTCAGACTCCTGTCGCTGGCCACCAAAGCCCGAAAATGACGTACCCTGCCCGCGTATGCGCATCGCTACCCCGACAAGATTTGCAGGCGTTGGTGGGGCTTCGCCCCACACCCCAGCAGGGCTCCGCCCTGCACCCGCCAGGGGGATCATCCCCCTGGACCCTCAGTTTGCTTCGCGTACTCAGACGTCCAGCCTGTCGCAACAGGCTCTGCCCGGGATTCGCGTTGAATATCGAACACGCGCGGCGGCTGGGTGCTGTCTCGTCCGTGTCCTGGCGGGCGGGCTAGAACCGATTTGAAGACGATTCGTCGCCCGCCCGCCAGAACCCGACCGTGCCAGCACCCAGCCCCCGTCGAAACTCCATTCTGCCGCACTCGGATACGAAGCCACTGAACGATATTGAGACGACTTGCCGCCCGCCGAGCAAGGCGCGGACGGGACTGCTCCGGCCCAAACTACACTCTCTCGAGCTAGAATGCGAAGCCCACTAAAAGTTTTTGAAGGAGAGTCCAGAGAGGACAATCCTTCAGGACAGAAGGATTGGACGCTGCAAAGCAGCGCCCGAAGGGCGAGGGCCAGGACGGCCCGAGTCAAAATTTTTCCAAAAAGTTTCCTCTCTGGCCGCCGGAGGCATCTGACTCAGAAATATCTAACTCTCCCGGACGCCGATGATCCCCCGCTTGCCAAGCTCACGCAGGAACGCAGCCACGGCAAGCTCGGCCTCACGCGCAGGCAGGCCGAAGCGCTCCGCCAGAATGCGGGCCATCTCGTGCACGGTGCGGTCGCCGTCGATGAGGTCCCAGCAGAAGCTGCCCAGTTCGTCGAGTTCCAGCTTGCGTTCCAGAGGCCTGCCGTCCCACGCGCCAACTCGCCTGGCGAGTCCGGCAAACCAGGGCTTGTAGGCGGAGAGGTAGGTCAGGCGCTTGAATCCGCCGTCCACCACGTCCTCTTTCACCAGCTTGCTGCGCGCGGGCCGCATGGAAAGACTGTGCTCTCGGCTCAATTCCTTCCTGGGGGCTGGCGGTTGGGGCTTAGAGCGCTTGAACAGCATAGCGGCGGCAGACCTCCTCGAAGGATTCGGGAGACAATTCCCCCCGGTGGCGGGCAATGACTGCCAGGATCTTGGAGTCATCGGGCCGCCAGGCCATGGCATGGGCAAAACGAAAGGACGGAAAGAGGCGACAGACCTGGGCGCGCGCGGCTCCGCCCAAACCTGGATGCCTGGAATCTTCGAAGCGGCAGGCGGGCGCGCTGTCGAAATAGCCGGCCGCGAAGACACGTGGCTTACCCAGTGCCTTGGCGAACACTTCCGAGGCCCACACGTCCAGGGGCTTGGCGCGCAGGATGACCTCAGCGGGGGCGAAGCGGTGGTAGTCCAGGGTATTGGAGCGTTGGCGGAACTGGAAGTGAAAATGTCCAAGCTGCACACTGAAGACGGCGAGCCTGAACCCCGGAGGCGCCTGGCCGGACACGTCGAAGAGGCTGAAGACGGCAGGGTCGGACGCAGCCAGGGAGGTCGCGGCTCTCACCCAGGGGGAGGCCTTCTCGTCCGGACGGGCGTGGGGTGCGGCCAGCACGGCCAGATCGCTGCCGGGGACGGTGAACAAAATCCCGTCTGCTCCGCCGCCAGCCGTGTCCGCACAGGGCAGCGCCCGATGCTCGGTGGTAAGTGCGGAAAGCACGGCCGACACCGCACCGTCGGGCCTGCGCGAAGGTTTCAGAAGCTTGCGGCGCGCCAGACGCCGGATCACCTTTTCGGGGTCGAACGCCCCCTTGATGCGCTGCCAGCGCAGGCTGAGGCGAGGCCCGGAGGCGTCCTCCAGCATGAGGAAACCAAGCCCCAGGCGGGCAGGTTCCCAATGGGAGGGGACGGCGAGGCTCAGGCCGTCCCAGATGATGGTCCGCTCCGGCGCGACTGCAGGAGACTGCGGCGACGCGGGATCGAGGATCCGGGGGGATGATCTGGTCATGCGGCCACGATGTTGGTGACGTCCGGCGGGCACAGGAGCCGCACCGGGAGGCCGGAATAGCCGAGACCAGCCGAGACGATGATGCGCCTGCCGTCGATGTCGTTCTCTCCGGCCTGGATGCGCCGGTCCGCCTGGTTGACCGGAGCGCCGACCAGGGGCAGGCGCATCTGCCCGCCATGGGTGTGCCCGCACAGGGACATCCAGGGAACGAGGTCGGCAGGCAGGCGCAGCCCCAACTGGGGGTTGTGCGCCAGGAGGATGGTGGAGGCCAGGTCCTTTCCGCGCAGACATTCGAAGCTGACCGGGCCTTCGTACCAGTCCCGCAGGCCGCACAGCGTGAACCGGCCCCAGGGACCGGAGAGTTCGACGGATTCGCCGCGCAAGGTGCGCACGCCGCTTTGGCTCAGAAAACCGGCCACGGCGTGTGGGTTCACGTAACAGTCATGATTGCCGAGCACCGCGTAGACCGGAGCCAGGCGGGTCAGATCGTGGAAAAAGGTCCGGGTCTGCTCCAGAAACGCCAGTTCGTTCTCCACCAGATCGCCCCCGAAAAGGATGACGTCGGGTTTGAAGGCCGCTACGATGCGAGATGCCTCGCTCAGGTGCCCGTCGGGCAGGAAGAAGCCCGCGTGCAGGTCTGTCACGAAACTGACGCGCAGGGGACGTCCCGGCCTGGCCTGCGGATGCCGAGCAAGGTCGATGCGCCTCTCCCTTACCATCCCCTCATGATTGGTGGCCGAGGCGACCCCTGTGAGCGACACCAGCCCTCCGGCTGCTGCCAACGCGCCGCCGAACAACAGCCGCCGCCTGGATCCGACGGGAGCGCACTGCCTGGCCGGCTGCCCGCAGGCCACGAATCCTGCCAGGGCCAGGTTCAGCAGCGCAAATGCGGCTATCGCGCAGATGATGGTCATGAGGCGGTACTTGTCGTGCCCTCCCATCTGCGAGAGAAGACCGGCAATACAGGCTACGGCAAATCCGTAAGTCCACAAATACACGGAGCGCACCCGGTTCGAAATGCGAGCGGAGTACCTGCGCAAGAGCCAGAAGCCACTCACAAGCGCGGCCAGGGCAAAAGGAAGGAAGAGGAGCGCGAGGGGATGAACTCCCCGAAATCCCAAAATCGTCATGAAAAAACCTCGGATATCAGGCCGGGCCAGCATTGACAGACTTGCCCGTCCCTGTCCATGGGGTTAGGGTGGAACGGAGTCGGGCGGGTATATCAACGTCAACACGGTAGAAGCATGAAAACACTGGCCTTCAAGCGCCTTCGCCTGACCATAATCCTGTTCACGCTGGGCTTCTCGCTCCTGCCGCTCCTGGTGCTCGGCATCGGGGTGAAGAGCCGCTTCTCCACGGCCTATCAGGACGTCCTGCAGGGCAGCCTGCGCACACTGGTGGAAAGCAAGCGCAACGCCATCGACCTTTTCCTGACCGAACGCGTGGCCCAGGTGTCCACGCTGGCCAGCGCGCTCACCATGGAAGAGGCCGCCGACCAGGCCAACCTGGAGCGCATATTCACCCTTCTCCAGACCACCTCGCGCTACTACATCGACCTGGGCGTCATCGATTCCGACGGCAATCACCTGGCCTATGCCGGTCCGTACAGCCTGACGGGCAAGAATTATAAGAACGAAGAGTGGTTTGCCAAGGTCATGGCCAAGGGCGTCTACATCTCGGACGTCTTCATGGGATTTCGGCAGTACCCGCACATCATCATCGCCGTGCTGCGCCGAGAGGGCGGCAAGGCCTGGATCATGCGGGCCACCATCGACTCCGACGTGTTCGAATCCTTCGTCAAGCGCGTGCAGATGGGTCGCAAGGGCGACGCATTCCTGGTGAGCGACAAGCACCTCCTCCAGACCAACCCCCGCTTCGGCGGCCACGTGATGGAGGAGATGGAGCTGCCGTTCAAGATGGACGCACGCTTTTCGGGCCTGCGCATCCAGGAACTGCAGGTCAGCCACCGGCAATACCTCTACGGCTGGACCTGGCTGGAAAACAAGGACTGGCTGCTGGTGATCCGCGAAGACCCCGAGGAGGCGCTGCGCCCCCTGTTCGAGACGGAACACCTCACCTGGATCCTGCTGGCCGCAGGCGTGGCCATCATCATCGCGGGCACCGTGCTGGTGACCAACTCCATGGTCCGCCGTTTGGAAAACGCGGAGCGCGAAAAGGCCAGCCTGGACGCGAACCTCACCCAGTCCGGCAAGATGGCGGCGCTGGGCAAGATGGCGGCGGGCGTTGCCCACGAGATAAACAACCCCCTGGCCATCATCCGGGAACAGGCGGGATGGATCAAAGACCTCATGGAAGAGGCCGAGGTCAAGGCCATTCCGCAGTACAAAGAGATCGCCGACTCGGTGCACCGCATCGAGCACCATGTGGAACGGGCCAAGAACGTCACCCACCGGATGCTGGGCTTCGCCCGGCGCATGGAGCCCGTGAAACAGTCCGTAAACGTGAACAAGCTGCTGACGGAAACCGTGCAGTTCCTCAAGACCGAGGCCCTGCTGCGAAACATCGACATCCGCCAGGAGCTTGCCGAAAACCTGCCTCCCACCGATTCCGACCCCACCCAGTTGCAGCAGGTGTTCCTGAACCTGATCGACAACGCCATAGACGCCATCGGAAAGAACGGCCAGTTGAACCTCTCCACGCGCTTCGACCCGCAGGCCAACATGCTGGCCATCGCCTTCGTGGACACGGGCTGCGGCATACCGCAGGAGACCCTGGAAAAGATATTCGACCCGTTCTTCACCACCAAGAAACCCGGAGAAGGAACTGGCCTGGGCCTTTCCATTGCATTCGGGATCATCGAAAAGCTCGGCGGCCGCATCACCGTGAGCAGCGTTGTTGGTCAAGGCACCACCTTTACGGTTTTCATTCCGGCAGCCTGAGGCGGGGGACAGCATGGATCAAGCCAGGGTTCTCGTCGTTGACGACGAAAAAGACTTCAACGAAACCATCGTCAAACGCCTGAAACGGCGCGGCTTCGTTGCCGAAACGGCCCTGAGCGGCCCGGAGGCGCTGAGCGTGCTGGCCCGCCAGGAGTTCGACGTGGCCCTCCTGGACATCATGATGCCCGGCATGGACGGCATCGAAGTGCTGCGGGAAGTGAAGAAGCGCTATCCCGGCATGGAGGTCATCCTGCTCACCGGACATGCATCGGTGGAATCCGGCGTGCAGGGAATGTCCATCGGGGCCAACGCCTACCTCATAAAGCCCGTGGACTTCGAGGAACTGCTTGCAGCCATCGCCCAAGCCTACGAGCGAAAGCTCCTGGGCGCTACGCATGCCTGAGCCGGGCCGCCTCGCTGCCTTGGCTGCCGGGCTTGCGGTCCTGGCCGCGCTCGTCCCCGTGCCGTGGTCTCTTGCCCCGACCGCGCTGGCCCTGTGGATCGGCTGGCGCATCTTCAAGGATTTCAAGAGTTGCCTCATGCGGTCGGAATCGCAGAAATGCGCCCTGGACGAACAGCTCTTCCAGTCCCAGAAGCTGGCGGCCATCGGCGAGATAGCCTCCGGCATCGCGCACGAGATCAACAATCCCCTGGCGGTCATCACCCAGGAGGCCGAATGGCTGGCCCATCTGCTCGGCCAGCCTGAACCGCACATCGACGACGCCCGCCAGAGCCTGACCACCATCCAGGGGCAGGTGGGCCGCTGCGCGGACATCACCCACAACCTGCTCAATCTGGCCCGCACCTGGAAGCCCATCCGACAGCCCGCCGACCTCAACCGTTGCGTGGAGGACATGGCCCGGCTGGTGGAACGCGAGGCCCGGCCCAACAACATCCTGCTGGTGCGCGAGTTCGCGCCGGACCTGCCCAAGGTGCCGCTGGACCCGCCCCTGTACCGCCAGGCGGTGCTCAACCTGCTGGTGAACGCCATGCAGGCCGTAGGCCCGGGCGGCACGGTGACGGTCACCACCGGGCTCACCCCGGACGGCAAGGCCTTCACGCGCGTGGCCGACACCGGGCCTGGCATCGCGCCTGAGAACCTGAGCCGGGTGTTCGATCCATTTTTCACCACCAAGGCCCCGGGCAAAGGCACCGGCCTGGGGCTATCAATCACCCAGCGCATCGTGGACCGGCTGGGCGGCCTTGTCAGCGTGGCCAACCTGCCCGAGCGGGGTGCCGCCTTCACCATCACCTTGCCCATCACGGAGAAGACCCAATGACCACTCCCATCCGCCTTCTTGCCGTGGACGACGAGGAGCGCTTCGTCTCCACCCTGGCGCGGCTCCTTTCACTCAGGAACATGCAGGTGAGCGTGGCCCTGAGCGGCGAGGATGCCCTGGAGAAGTTCTCGCCGGGCGCGTTCGACGTGGCCCTGGTGGACGTGAAGATGCCGGGGATATCCGGCGTGGACCTGCTGACGGAGCTCAAGAAGCAAGACCCCGAGCTCGAGGTGATCATCCTCACCGGGCACGCCTCGGTGGACATCGCCGCCGAGATCATGAGCCGGGGCGGGTCGGATTATCTGCTTAAGCCCTGCCCCACCGCCGAGGTGGAGGCCAAGATTCTCTCCGCCATGGATCGCCGGGCCGCGCGCTCGGGGGGATGAGGAGCGTTCCCGCAGGGAACGCAAGTGGACTTTGTGGCCCCAGGGGTGGCGGCGATCTTGAAAGTGGATGCCCTTTGGACTCTGACCTCTCATAGCCACACGACCAAGGAAGGCTTGTCCTGGCGCCAGCAAGGATGGCTCTTACTCTTCAATCGAGCATGGAGGCGAAAGCAAGGGTAATACAAGGCCCCGCCGGTGAATGCCGGCAGGGCCTTGGAAGTCGGGGACCACGTCAGATCGAGTCTTGCGCTGCGTTCTTCATCTTGCGATGGCGCATGAATACTACACCAGCAACGCCTATCGCCATAAGCATCATTGTGCCAGGCTCTGGAAGGGCGGGACCTCCGTTTATGCCGTCGGCGGACATGACAACAAATGTGGTCATATAGGCCTGATACGCACCAAGAGATGTGCTTGCCTGGATGTATTGGCCAGGACCAGTCACGTTGAACGCCCAGACATTGATGCTGTTCTGCGGATCAACAGGTGTACTTGTCCATATGTTTTGGGGCCAATTACCATCCGTGTATACTCGTTGAAAATATTGATCGATATTGCTGACTCCGCCTATCCCGGCCAGCATGGATTCAATTTCTCCTGAAAAAGACTTTGTCCCATCAGTGTTCGTCGTAACAGTAACTACTGGAAGTCTCCAGCCGTCCAACACATTATTACCGCTCGACAGCATCAAGGCATCCGCCCACGGAACTGCGCCATACGTAATTCCGTCATAATACCACTCATCCATCACGCTGGAACCACTGCCACCTGAGTGCACGTACGGGGACTTCGAGTACCATATAAGATTTGTTTCTGTTGAATAATACACGTCAGAAAAATTGTACGCCCCACTCGTCCAATCGGCAAGCGTATAAAGATTTGCCTTGGCAGTGGAACCCAGCAACATGCTGAACACAAACAAGAGTAAGGGGGGGGTCAGCCTTTTCATTTGGCACCTCAACTTGTGTGTTTTCCAACGCCTTGCAATTATTATGCAGTCTTCAAACTACTGAGAACAATAGTCATTGCAACATTGACAGGCTACCCCACAAAACAAATTTTACACACATATGTCGGAAAATTTTACGCCACCATCAGTCGATGATGGGCATATTTGCAGCAGAATTGAAATAAAAGCGCCGGGTTCACGCGAACCAGGGAAAGCCCCCCCCTGAGAGAGCCTCACGACAAGGCGCTGGCAGTGCCTGAATCCCAGCCTCCAGCCCCCTCCTGCCGCACACCCCGGCGCTACGCGTTCAGCTTCTTCATGAGCCAGGCCATGTTGCGGCCCAGGTCGGTCATGGTCTTCAAGCCCTCTTCATCACCCTCTACCTGCCCCACTTCGCGCCCGAATCCCATGTTCCAGTAGCTGGAGCCGGGCACGACCATCTGGCCGATGAAGAAGAACGCGTTCAAGGAGTTGAAGGTCTGCATGCCCCCGCCGCGCCGCAAGGTCACTACGGAAGCGCCGACCTTGCGTGCGAACATGTCCTCGCAGGCCCGGGCCACCATGCCCGCGCGTTCGATGACCGCACGCAGCCCGGCGGTCACGTCCGCGAAGTAGGTGGGCGAGGCCAGGACGATGCCGTCGGCTTCGAGCATCAGCTCGATATATCTGTTCATCGTGTCCTTGGTGACCGCGCAGCGCCGGTCCTTGCGCTTGAAGCATTCGTAGCAGGCGATGCACCCCGTGAGCTTCACGCCGTGAAGCTGCTCCATGTGCGTCTCGATGCCCTCTTTCTCAAGCTCGGCGAAGAGGGTGCGCACCATGATGGCGGTGTTGCCGTCCTTGCGGGCGCTGCCGTTGATGGCCAGAACTTTCATGACATTGCTCCTTTTGGACTGATGCTGCCGGGAAGCCTGTCCATACCGAAAACCTCAAGCAGCGGTTCAACATTCCGAAACGAAGAAGGCCCCTCGCGGAGCCTTCGGGGTGCCGCAAAACCGCACTCGGCCGCCGGGCAGTGTTCTGCGTGCAGCGGGAACCTGCCCAGAGTTGTCGTGAGGCCTAGAAGCCCATGTCCTCGTTGACCAGCACGACCGTGATGCGCTCCTTGGGAGCGGACTTCACGGTGATTCCCCAGGTGTTGCAGATGCGCTCGGGCGAAGGGCAGTCCTCGCAGCGGTGGGTGGCCACGCAGGGAGTCTTCCTGCTCAGGCGCGCAGCGTTGACCGGCGCGGCGACGTCGCGAATGCGCTCCATGGCGGAGAACTCGTCGGGGCTCAGCTTGTTGCGCCCGGCCAGCACGATGACCTTTTTGGGGCCAAACGCCAGCGATGCCACCCGGTTGCCGGTGCCGTCCAGGTTGACCAGCGCGCCCTGCTCCGTGACGGCGTTGGTGCTTGTGATGAACAGGTCGCACAAGAGGGCCTGGCGGCGAAGCTCGACCATCTCGGCGGGGGGCAGCGAGTAGTTGTAGGTGTCGAAGAGCGAGATGCCCTCGAGTTTCTTGATGTCGTCGTACAGGCCGCACTCGGTGATGGTCATGGAGCCGCCCAGGGCGATGGACTGGGGCTTGCACCCTGGGATGAGGGTCTCGAGTATGAGTTTCTTCGCGTCCTGGGCCGTTTCGACCACGTGGGCGGCGAAATTGTTCTTGCGCAGGGCCTTGGCGGCCTGATCCAGACGGGCGAGATAATGTTCCGTGAGTTTCGGATGCATGGCAATGTCCTTGTTGACAGAAGGTTGAGCGGGTTTTAGGACTCACGGGCTAGTAACGTCTAAGCGGTTGGCAAGTCCAGAGTTGGCCGGACCGATTCCCCTCTTGACGAAGCCCCACGGAACGGCTACAAAGCCGAGTTCCTTTTTTCACCAAGATATGGAGATGAGCAATGAGCAAGAGAACTTACCAGCCGTCCAACACCCGGCGCAAACGCACTCACGGATTCCTGGTGCGCTCCAGCACCAAAAACGGCAGGGCGATCATCCGCCGCCGCCGGGCCAAGGGCCGCAAACGCCTGGGCATCTAGGCTTCCCCAAAGCCTTTCACCTGGTCAAGCGCCCGCAATTCCTTGCCTGTTACGACAAGGGGCGGCGCTACCACTCCAAGGGCTTTCTCCTTTTCGTGCTCAATCAGCCAGACCCGGCCTCACATTGGAGAGTCGGGCTGGCCGTGAGCAAGAAAACGGGAAACGCCGTTGTCCGCAACAGGGTGAAACGGCTCTTGAGGGAATTCTTCAGGCTTCACGGCCAGGCGATTCCCGACGGTTTGGACATTGTGGCGGTTCCGAAAAAACATCTGGACCCTGTCGGCCTGACGCTCGATTCGCTCACGAGGGATCTCGAGCCGGTGCTTACGAAACTTCAGGCCATCCAGAACCGTCCCTGACCTCGGGTAGAGCCTCGCGCCGAGTGCCGCAAAGTGCTCACGCGCCTTGCGGACCGGCCTGCCGGCCCGGACTCGCACTCCGCCTCCGGCAACTCCGGCGATGGACGCCGACGAGCGCCGTCCTCCTTTGAACGGGGAACGAACGGCCAGGCAAATGTGCCCGTCGCCGTCACGCCGAATCACGGGAAGCCTGCCGTACGGGTCCTAACGGACCCTCACTCCTGGCCGCAAGGTCCGGTTCGGGATACTATGCAAAGGCTGCTTCTTGGGATCATCGCCCTGTACCGATACTGCCTTTCACCTTTGATTCCTGGGCATTGTCGGTTCACCCCCTCCTGTTCGGAGTACGCGCGCGAAGCTGTCATACGCTTTGGCGCCCTTCGCGGCTCCCTGCTGACCATCTGGCGGCTCCTGCGCTGCCACCCCCTTTGCACTCCCGGCTACGACCCTGTTCCCACAACCCTGAGCTGGCACGCGTTCACATCGCGACGCCGCACGCGGCTTTCCGCACAATAGGACGTTTCCCATGGAAAACAACAAGCGTGTATTGATTGCCATCGTCTTGTGCCTGGGTATCCTCATCGGCTGGCAGTATTTCTTCCCGCAGAATTCCCTGATCCAGAAAGCCCCGCCCCAGCAACAGGCCCAGAAGGATCAGCCCGCCGCCGACATCAGCGCAAAATCCGCCGCCAAGCCCGACGCCTCCATGGCTGCGGCCGAGCCCCTGGCCGGGACTCCCGTCGTTGTCTCCACGCCTCTCTACAAGGCCACCCTGCTCACCTCGGGCGGCGTGCTCCAGCATTTCACCCTGGGCAAATACAAGCTGTCCATCGCCAAGGACTCCCCCAACATGGACCTGGTGTCCGCCAAGGCGGCCACCCGCGCCCCCATGGGCCTGATCGTGGACGGCAAGGCCACCTGGCGCGACGCCACCTGGACCACCGACGCCAAGGACACCACCGTCGCGTCGGGCAAGTCAGCCACCCTGACGTTCACCGGCTCCATGGGCGATCTGACCATCAAGCGTGAACTGACCTTCCATGCCGACAAGTACGAAATCGACGAGGCCGTCACCCTGGTCTCCAAGAGCGCACAGGTCTCCCGCGTGGCCTTCACCCTGGCGGCCGGCAGCCTGACCGGCGGCGAGGACAACTACAACCCCACCCGCGCAGCCTTCCTGGCCAAGAGCCTGGAAGAGCTCACCGACCTGTCCAAGCTGAAGGACGGCAAGGTCGTCGATACCGACGGCAAATGGGCCGCGGTTGAAAGCAACTACTTCATTTCCGCCGTGATTCCCGCCGGAGGCGGCGTGCTGAAGCTCCAGCACACCGACGACGTCACCCGCCTGGCCGCCGAGAAGGACGGCATCTCCCTGGCCGCCGGGCAGCCCGTGAAGATCGAGAACTCCTACTATCTCGGCCCCAAGGAGCGCGCCACCCTGGCCGTGGCCCCCGCCAACCTCAAGGCCGCCCTGGACTACGGCTGGTTCCACATCCTGGCCGAAGGCTGCCTGTGGCTGCTGCACTTCCTTTACGGCTACGTGGGCAACTACGGCGTGGCCATCATCCTGCTGACCGTGTTCATCAAGCTGGCCTTCTGGCCTCTGTCCCAGAAGAGCTACAAATCCATGGAGAAGATGCGCAAGCTCCAGCCCATGATGGCCGCCATCCGCGAGAAGCACGGCGAGGACCGCACCAAGATGAACGAAGAGCTCATGCAGCTCTACAAGACCTACAAGGTGAACCCCGCGGGCGGCTGCCTGCCCATCCTGGTGCAGATCCCGGTGTTCTTCGGCCTCTACCAGGCCCTGTTGAACTCCATCGAACTGCGCCACGCGCCCTTCATCGCCCACATCCCCTTCACCAACATCACCTGGCTGGCCGACCTGGCCTCCAAGGACCCCTTCTACATCACGCCGCTCATCATGGGCGCGACCATGTTCATCCAGCAGAAGATGTCCCCCCCGCCGGGCGACCCCACCCAGGCCAAGGTCATGCTGTTCATGCCGGTGATCTTCACCTTCATGTTCCTGAACTTCCCCTCCGGCCTGGTCATCTACTGGCTTGTGAACAACGTGCTCTCCATCGCCCAGCAGGGCCTGCTCATGAAGGGAAGCGCCACTCCGGCCCCCAAGAAGGCATAAGGAGAAGCTCATGAGCGACTTCAACACCTTCACGGGCAAGACGGTTGACGACGCCATCGGCGAAGCCTGCCGGTTCTTCTCAAGCGAACGTGAAAGGCTGGAGATCGAGATCATCTCCGGCGGTTCCACCGGCATATTCGGCCTGGTGGGCAAGAAGAAGGCGCAGATCAAGGCGCGACGCCGGGTCGACCCGGCAGTCGCGGCCATGATGCGCGAGGAAGAGCGCCAGGCCCATGCGGCCTCGAGCGAAGCCCGCAAGGACTCTGGCGACGAGCCCAATCGCTCTGCAGCCGAAGGGGCCGAAGCGCCCCAGGCGGTTCAGGTCGAAGCCCAGCCCGCGCGCGAGCGTGAGCGCGGCTCCAGACAGCGCGACCAGCGGCGCGAACGCCCCCAGAGGCAGCGCGAGCCCCGCGAGAAAAACGAGGGTGGCGAGAACGGCAACCAGCCCCGAGAAGCCCGTGAATCACGGGAGCCGCGCGAGCCGCGCGAGCAAAGGCCCCAGCGCCCCCGGCGCGAACAGGCCCAGGCAAAGCCCTCCAGGCCCAAGCCGGAGCCCAGGGTCCGCTCTGCCTCCCTGGACGACGACCTGCCCGAAGGCCAGGACACCTCTCCCGCTTCCGAGGAGCTTCTGGCCCTGGCCACCGAGATCATGCAGCGCCTGCTGACCCCCATCCTGGAGCAGGAACCCAGGATGGAGATAGAAGGAACGGCCAGCCGCGTGAACGTGTGCATCCAGGACGAGGAACACTCCGGCCTGCTGATCGGGCGCGAAGGCCAGACCCTGGCCGCCCTGCAGTATCTGGCCAACCGTATCATGGCCAGGCGCTGGGAATCGCCGGTGCGCGTGCAGATCAACACCGGCGAGTACCGCGAGAAGCAGGACGACAGCCTGCGCAAGATGGCCCTCTACCTGGCCGACAAGGCCAGGAACCTGGGGCGTCCGCAGAGCACCAAGCCCTTAAGCTCCTACCATCGCCGGGTGATCCACCTGACCTTGCAGGAGGACGACACCATCCAGACCCGCAGCAAGGGCGACGGCCCCATGAAGCGGGTGATCATCGTTCCCCGGCGTCCCAAGGGCGAAGCCGCCGCAAGGCCCGAAATCCAGGCCGAATCCCGACAGGACCCGGCAGCTTACGAAACCCAGGACGCAGCTCACAGCGAGTAGTCGCAGGGTATCAATGCACAGGCAAGGCCGGGTCTCGACCCGGCCTTTTTCATGATCGACCGCACGTGTCGCGACTTTGCAGTGTCGGACAATCCGGGCCGGCGGGACGACCCGCCGCTCCCCCTGCCCTCTTCATCGGGGACGACCCCGCAAGCCACAAGGAGCGTTCTTTATGGCATGGGCCGTTCTCTTCCTCGCCGCGCTTTTCGAGACAGCCTGGGCCGTGGGACTGAAGACCACCGAGGGCTTTACCCGCCTCTGGCCGACCCTGTGGGTGGTCGCTTGCATGGTCGTCAGCATGGGCCTTCTGGGGATCGCCACCAAGCAGTTGCCCATAGGCACGGCCTATGCGGTCTGGACCGGCATCGGAGCGCTTGGCACCGCCCTGTTCGGCATCATCTTCTATGGCGAGTCCGCCAGCCTCGCACGGCTCGGGTGCATCGCCCTGATCGCCGCCGGGGTCATGGGGCTCAAAGTGTTCTCCCGGTAGCATGCGGCACGGTTCCGCAATGTCCTTCAAATCCCGCTGATCCGGATGCGCCAGAGCGCCTCCACGCCCCTGAGGGCTGCTGCCGCCGCAGCAGCCCTCTCTTATTGGAACGCTCCCTGCACTTATTCCCTGCGGAGGAATTTTCTTCCCATCATCCCCGCAGGAGACCGCACATGGACATTTCCTCGATCGGAGCATCGGCAACCGCCTCGACCTACGCGTCCCAAGTCATCGACCAGGAACGTGACAAGTCGGCCGCATCCTCCTCCGTGACGTCATCGTCCGGCAAGGACACCGTGTCCTTTTCCACCGCCGCGAAGGAGCTGAGCAAGATCCTGGCAAAAGGACGCGGTGAGGCAAACCCGGACGACGAAGAAAGCAGCGATCCCATCGAGCGCATCAAGAAGAAGATCGAGGAGCTTGAGAAGAAGATCGCCCAGGTTGAGCAGAGTTCCATCCCGGACCAGACCAAGCAGGGCGTGGTCAAGGGACTGGAAACCGAACTGGCGGCGCTCAATCAGCAACTCTCGCAGCTGATGGCCGACGCGTCCAAGGCTGCGGCGGGCGGCAGCGCCGGTGGGGCGGCAAAATCTTCCGGGAAGATTTCCACCAAGGTTTAGCCGGGAGCGCGGCTGGCGCGATAAACCGACGGCCATTGCCCGCGACATGCCGGACTCCTGGACGGGATCGGCCTCCGGCAGTCACCGGGCATACGCAGTGCTCGCTGATGCGGCGTGGCAAATGCCGCGTGGCGCGACATGACCGACTCCAGGGCGGGATCGGCCTCCGGCGGCCAAAGGGGCCAGTCCCTTTGGAATCCCCTATAATTGCTGACACTTATTGTGATTTACACGATACGCGGCTGACGCGGTGAAGCAAAAAGCCCCTCATGAACAGGCGTCATGAGGGGCTTTCCGTTTCATCATGCAAGCGGATCAGGCTGCATTTCCATTCAGGCCGTGCCGTCTTCAACGCTGCCGGCAGCAAGGAGCCTCACTCCCGCCAAACGGCCTCATGCGGGACCGCCCTGCCCTGGCTCAGGGTCTTGCCTTGGCCTTTGGAATGCGCACCACCACCCCCTTGGGCTGCCTCTCCACGATCAGTTCTGAAAACGCTGAGAGTTCCTTGTCACGATAATCGATGACCAGCCGCAGCTTGTCCGGGTGCGCGCCCAGGCGGACCCGCTCGAAGAGTTCCCCCTCCATCGGAATGGAAGCCCCGAGCGCCGACTGCCAGCTGCCCTGCAGATCGATCGCCAGCCTGGCAGGTCCCTTGGCATGGAAGGTGGAAACCTTCTCCACAGGACCGTCGGTGACGATGGTCAGCACGAACTCGCCCGGCTTGTCCTGAGCTTTGACGTCCAGGATCTTGCTGCCTTTGCCCGTCCCGGGCTTCTCCGATTCGGTCGGGGCTTTTTGCTGCGCCGCCGGGCCGGAAGCAGGAGCAGCTGATGTCGCAACATCCAGCCCCTGGGGCGTTCTATCCGGCGACTGCTCGCCCTGGCCGTTGGCGAGGGGCTGCGTCTGCGCCGGTTTCGCAGGCTGCTGCGGCTGGGCCATCGGGCTCTTGCCAGTACCGCCCTTCATGTCCGGAGCTGGCTGTGAGGCCTGAGGAGTTTGCACGGCGGCTTGGTCAGCGGCCGCGACCGTTGCAGGTTTTGATGCATCGCCTGGAGACTTGGCCGTCTGAATCGTTTCGGCAGGCGTTGGCCCGTCAGGTTTGGTTGCCTGCGGGGCCTTCGAAACCGCCTTGTCTGCGGATGCGCCATTGGAAGCCTTCATCTGAGCCGACGAAGTTCCGGTTTCCGCAGGCGCAGGGGCGGCTGGAGAATGTGTCGAGGCTTCTGTGGCCGTCTTGCTTTCGGCCACGCCCGTGGCCACTTGGCGTCCGATCTTGGCCGCCTTGGCCTTGGCCGAGTCGCTGGTCACCTTGGGAAGGCCAAGCGAGGGAGTTTCGTGCTCTACGGTGATCGAGACGGGCGCGCCCTGTTTCTCCGTCTCGTCCGGCTCAGCATCGGCGACACCCTGAGGAGCCGGGACCGGGACCGGAACATTGGCTTGAGCAGGAGCGTCCGCCGGGGCCGCTTTAGGCTCGCCCTTCGCGGCTGTCTCAGGCTGCGGGGCCTTATCCCCGTTTGCAGCGGCCTCAGGCTGCGGCGGCTTGGCAACCGGCGACACCGGCAGGGCCGTCTCCTGTCGGGACGGAAAGCGGTTCTTGTCCGAGAGTTCCGGCCCGTTCGCCGGATCAGTACCCATGTTTCGGAACGGATTGCGGAACTGGAACATGTTCAGCGAAAAGCCCAGC
>JBKICU010000046.1:0-40754 GCA_046566965.1 Acidobacteriota bacterium | reverse complement strand
CAGAGTGCCGCCTCGTCTCCAAGATCAGTTGTAAAAGAGCTTCCCGTTCCCGCCCGCCGGAACTGCGTTCCCGCAGGCAGAAGGGGGCTTTTAGAGACATGGCGGGCAAAGGTCAACACCTTTGTGCGAATTTCCCGAAACTTCTTCCCGCACCAGGCCTCGAAAGCCCCCTCCCCTGCCGGAAACTAGAACTCCAAGTGCTTGTACGTCCTGGGGAAGGCGATCACGTCCCGGATGTTTGCCGCGCCCGTTTCTTCCATAACACGCAGCGTACTGTTCATCCACAGCTATTACGGAAAAACCGGGATCGAGAGGCTGAAACGGCTGCAATGCTGCTGATTATCCCACACGCCACCGACTGGCCGCCACGACAAGCATGCCCGAAGACTTGGCGTTCTCATTCAACCTGCTTTCTTCCCTGCGCCGCGCCTGCCGCCTTCCTGAGCACGCGCCCCGGCCCAGGGAACCATGTGCACCCTTCACTGCGGTCTCTGCCACCTGTGCCGCGTTCAGGGCTATTCCCGGCTTCGTGTGCTCAGCGCTTTCAATCCACGATCCTGGGCGACGCAGAGTACACACCACGGCCGCACCCGCGTGCCGGGGCCCGGGGCGCCAGGGCGTGTTCGGGACGACATCCCAGGGCAGGCCGATCGTACCTAGCGTGCCCGCGCGAGCCTGGGCTCCCAAACGGGTCCAGGCGGTAATCCAGGTCATAGCACCTCTTCGCGTGGGCCTGCGTGCCAGGACATTCACCCATGCTTGGCTTGTCTTACGCCGGTGGCGTTACTCGTGCAGGCGCGCGGGCCGGGTCAGCGTTTAATCTGAGCTGCCCGCAAATGTCGCCGTCCATCGCGCGCCCGCGCGCTATCATACAATGGACATGCGCAGCCCATAACGGCAAAAGCGCGGCGCTCCCTTCCGGAAAGCCCGCGCCTTTGCGGTATCATCTCGCCGGACGAATCCGGCCTCTGTTCTCAACCGGCCCTTTCAGGCCATCACCCTACTCGCCCAGCATTTCCTTGACGAGCTTCAGGGTCTTCTCGGTGTCCACGGGCTTGGTGAGCACGGGAACGTTCTTGGTGAGCACGGGCGGACGGGGTCCGACGCCGCTGATCACGATGACCGGGATCTCGGCCAGTTGGGGTTCCTGGCGCAGCTTCACGTAGAACAGGGTGCCGCCGCGGGCGGGCATGTCCATGTCCAGGGTGATGAGGTCCGGCTTGTGGACCTGGGCCATTTCCAGACCCTCGACGCCGTTCTTGGCGCCGACGGTGGCATAGCCGGCCTCTTCAAAGACGTCCTTGAGATACGAGATGATCTCGGGATCGTCGTCGATGATGAGGATCTTCTTGGCCATAGTTACCTCGCGTTTTCGCGGCTATGCCGCTTTGTAGATTATTTCAGCTTGCCCAGCGCCTTGACCATTTCCATGGCCACGCCGATGCCGTTCTTGACCTCGGTGTCGGACAGAGCTCCAACCACTCCGAACATGCCCACCGGCTTGGCGTTGGCCAGGTCGATGTTGCCGGGCATGTCGGTGAGCTTCTCCAGAAGGGCCATCATTTCCGGCGTGGACATCTTCTTGAGCAGGCCGATCAGCATGACGAAGCTGTCGCCCATGGCCTCGATGTCCTCGGGGCCGTAGTGCTGCGCGATCTTGCCGCGGACTTCCAGCATGGCCTCGTAGGTGCGGAAAACGCCCTTCTGCTCCAGGGTGCCCAGGTAGCGCACGGTGTTGTGCAGCGCGCTCTTCATCATCGGCTCCATGGTGTGCCACATGTCGATGATGGTCTCGAGAGCTTCCAGGGCCCAGGTCAGGTTCTTCACGTTGACAAGGAGCTTCTTGAACAGAGGCATCAGATCTTCCAGCTGGAAGCTGTCCTCCACGTCCTTGAATTCCTTGACGAGTACATAGAGCGCCTGCTTCATGATCGGGTTCAGGTCCCTGATCAAGTCGTCCATGGGCTCTCTGGCCTCGCGCATCACAGCCAGCTCGGCTTCTATCTTGCCGAGTTTTTCAAGAATAAGGTCCTCTTTGCTCATGGTAACTTCTCCTAGAAGCCGCCGGGGCGCTTTTTGCCGGCCATGAACATCTGAGGTTCGAGGGGCAGATCCTTACCCTTGAGCATCAGGTTGAAATAGACCCACTTGAACATCATCTTGCCCCAGTAGTTCATGTAGGATTCTTCCAGCAGACCGAAGGGTCCGATGCCGGGGAACGGATACTTGCCCGGCAGAGGCTCGACCTTGTAGTTGAAGTCGATGAGCGCGGCTTTCTCGTAGCCGGTGACGATGAAGCAGTTGGAGTGGCCGTCGAACTCGGGGCGCGGGGCCAGACCTTCGATGTCGCGATGCAGGTTCTCGGTCAGCACGTCCGCCTCGAAGTGGGTCACGGAACCGGCCTTGGAGGTGGGGACGTTGGTGGCGTCGCCCAGGATGTACATGTTCTCGTAATCCGGGGACTTCAGGGTGTAGTGGTCGGTCTTCATGTAGCCCATGGGATCGCCGATGTCGGAATCGATGATGACCTGGGAACCGAAGTTGGGCGGAATGGCCACCAGCAGGTCGAACTCGACTTCGTCGCCCTTCATGGATTCCATCACGCCGCGCTCGGCGTCGACGGCCGCGATTTCGAAGTTGGGGACGATCTTGATGTTCTTCTCTTCGCAGATCTTGCCCAGGGCGGCGGCGGCCACGGGCTTGGTGAACGCGCCGGTAAGCGGCGTGACCAGCTCGATCTCGATGTTGTGGCGGGTGCCTTCGGTCATGAAGAACCAGTCCGCCAGGAACAGGAACTCCAGGGGCGCGACGGGGCACTTGATGGGCATTTCGGCGATGTTCAGGCAGAGCTTGCCCTTCTCGAAGCGCTGGAGCTTGTGGAAGAGGTCCACCGCGCCGTTGGGGGTGTAGAAGTCGTGGATGTTCTTCTTCCAGCCGTCCATCATGCCTTCGATCTCGCCGGGCATGATGCTGCAACCGGTGGCCACGACGATCCAGTCGTAGGAGACCTTGTTGTTGGTGGTGGTGACGACCTTGCCGACGGGGTCGATGTTGGTGATCTCTTCGTTGATGAAGTTCACGCCAGCCGGGATGAAGCTGGACAGAGGACGGATGCAGTCCTTGATGTCATAGATGCCGAAAGGCACGAAGAGCCAACCGGGCTGATAGTGGTTAACCGTGTTGCGGTCGATGATGGTGATCTGCCACTCTTTCTCATCCAGCTTCTGACGCATCTTGTTGGCGATTATGCAACCGCCGGCGCCGGCACCAAGAATAACGAGCTTTTTCATGTCCTAACGGCTCCTCTAGTGGTTTGAAACCTAGGTCGACGTTGTCCTCCAAGCGTCCTTGGAGAGTCCCCAATCCACGTGACCTCTATAAAGCACGGTGCGTGCCAGAGGTCAGCTTACAAATTTTATTACATCATTTCAATGGCATATGAATACAGCCTTCGAATTGGAGAGCGGCCTCCTCCCGCAACAAATGTTGACAATTCGCATTCCGATCCAGGCCTTGCAACACCTTCGGGCACATTTGCCGGCAGCAACAAACGTTGCCCCGTCAACAAATGTTGCGCGCCTCCCTCGAAAAATGATTGGCCGAAACCGCAAGCCCGGTCTAAAAGTGAAAATTGAGCGGACAACGGATGCATTCCGCACGGGAGATCGCCATGAGCCCAGGTTCCAAACTTGAACAATATCGCGCCAAACGGGATTTCTCCAAGACGGCTGAACCCCGGGAAGGCGGCGAGCAGCATTCCGACGGCCCCATTTTTGTGGTGCAGAAGCATGACGCCTCGCACCTGCATTATGACTTCCGGCTGGAGATCGACGGGGTGCTTGTCTCCTTCGCCGTGCCCAAGGGTCCCTCGGACGACCCGGGCGACAAGCGACTGGCGGTAAGGACCGAAGACCATCCCATGAGCTACGCTTCCTTCGAGGGGGTGATCCCCAAGGGACAGTACGGCGCGGGCACGGTAGAGGTGTGGGACGCGGGAACCTACGAGAACATCTCTGAAAAGAACGGCAAACCGCTGTCGGCGTCCCAGGGGCTGGAGAAGGGCCACATCCGGGTGCGCCTGCACGGCAGGAAACTGACCGGCGGCTATTCGCTGATCCACGCCAAGCTCGGGGGCGAGGAGAAGAACTGGCTTCTCGTCAAGGAGGCCGACGAATCGGCCCGCCGCAAAAGAAACGTCGATAACGACTGAAAGAACCTGACTCGGACGTCGTTGCGCCACAGTGCCGCCCCGTGGTTTTAACTTGTTCTTTTTCTTTACTCTCTCGCTCAGAATGGAGTATGCAGTAAACCCCGGCATACCTGATGTTCAAATAAGCGCGCCCTGAGGGGAAAAACGTACGAAGGGAACATCTCATGACACCCATCGACTCATCCATAACCGTGGCCTTGTCGCCCTGGGAACCCGGAGGCTTCGCGCTTGCGGTGTTCTTTATCCTGGTGGCCGGGCTTTTGGCGGTCATTCTGGCCCTGACCCAGCTGGTGAATCCTTCCAGGACCAGCCCCGAAAAGGACAGGCCCTACGAATGCGGCGTGATCCCCACGGCGGAACCGTCCTTCCGCTACCCTGCACCCTTCTCGCTGGTGGCCATGGTGTTCCTGATCTTCGACGTGGAGACGGCATTCATATATACATGGGCCGTGTCCTTTGACGTGATGAGCGCCGCAAGCTTCATCGGCATCTCGGTATTCATCGGCGTGCTGCTTTTAAGCCTCTGGTATCTTTGGCTCAAGGGAGGGCTCCAATGGGGTTCGGCCACCAGACCATGACCATGCCCGGATTTGCGCCCGGCGCATCCTCCACCACCGGCCAGCCGTCCAGCGTGGACCTGGCCCTGGACTGGTGCCGGGCCAACAGCCTCTGGCCCTTCTTCTTCGGCCTGTCCTGCTGCTTCGTGGAGGAGGCCACGGCCTTCACGGCCCGCTACGACATCGCCCGCTTCGGCTCCGAGGTATTTCGCGGCTCCCCCAGGCAGAGCGACGTGCTGATCGTGTCCGGCACCATCTTCAAGAAGGTGGCCCCGGCGGTCCTGCGCCTTTATGAGCAGATGAGCGGCCCCAAGTGGGTCATCTCCATGGGGTCGTGCTCCAACACCGGCGGCATGTACGACGTGTACTCGGTGGTGCAGGGCGTGGACCAGATCCTGCCCGTGGACATCTACGTTCCCGGCTGCCCGCCGAAACCTGAAGCATTGCTGCACGGACTGATGGCGCTTCAGGCGCGCGTGAAGACCGAGCGTCCCCTGCGTCCGGTCCTTGGACTCTCCGGGGGCAGCCAGGGCGGCAGGACGGAATATCTGGTGGACGGCGTCACCAAGAGCATGGATACGCGCGGCCCCGGCTTCGCAGCCACAGCCGTGCGAGGGACATCCGCCACCCCGCCGCACTTCCCGGACAACAGGTCGCGCCTGATGTGGACCCCTCCCGCCGCGCGCATCGAGATTTCCGAACCGGACAGGAGCCTCGCCGCCGAACTCCAGGAGCGTTTCGGCCCCGAGATCGAGCAGGTGGAGCCGGTATCGGACATGTCCACGCTGCTGGTCCCGGCGGAAAAAGCTCATGCGGTGCTTGAGCATTTGAAGACCCGGCCCTCCTCGCCCTACCAGCGCCTGGAGGACCTCACCGCCATCGACGAGTCCGCTCGCCAGGCCAGGCAGGGCTACCCGGACTATCATCTGGTGTACACGCTGCTGGAGTTCCGCAAGGCCCGCAGGCTTCGCATCAAGGTGCCGCTGGCGGGCAAGTCCCCCCGGGCCGACAGCGTCACCGGGCTCTGGGGCTGCGCCGACTGGTACGAGCGCGAAGTGCGCGACATGTTCGGCATCGGCTTTGCGGGCAACGACGACCCCAAGCCGCTGCTCCTTCCGCCCAACTGGCCCGGGCATCCCCTGCGCAAGGACCAGCCGCGCCGGGCCACCTCCATGGCCCCGTTCACCCGCGCGGACCTCGCGGCGCTCGAACCCATGGACGCAGCGGAGATACTGCGCCGCCCCGCGGACGAGGAGGAGATGCTCCTCAACTTCGGCCCGCACCACTACGGCACCCACGGCGTGATGCGCTACGTGCTGGCCCTGCACGGCGAAACCATCCGAGCCATGGACATCGAGATCGGCTATCATCACCGGGGCGTGGAGAAGATCGCCGAGCACCAGTCCTGGCATCAGTTCATCCCCTACACCGACCGGGTGGACTATCTGGCCGGAGTGGCCAACAACCTTTCCTACGTTCTTTCCGTGGAGAAGCTGGCCGGAATCACGGTGCCCGACCGGGCCGAATACATTCGGATTCTGCTCTGTGAGCTGTTCCGCCTGTCCAACCACCTGCTCTGGTACGGAACCCTGGTGCAGGACCTGGGCATGATGAGCGCCATCTTCTACAGCTTCCGCGAGCGCGAGACCATCCTGGACATCATCGAGACCATCACCGGCGGCAGGCTGCACCCCTCGTGGCTTCGCATCGGCGGCGTGGCCCAGGACCTGCCCGAGGGCTGGCGCGAAAAGCTGGACGCCTTCATCAAGAGTTTCCCGGCGGCCATCAAGGAATACGAAGCCCTGTTCAACAAGAACCCCATCTTCAAGGCCCGCACCATGGGGGTCACCCCCATGGACCGGCGCGAGGCCATGGAATGGGGCATCACCGGCCCCAACCTTCGCGCCTGCGGCGTGGACTGGGACCTGCGCAAGAAGATCCCCTACGGGGCCTACCCGGCCTTCGACTTCGACGTGCCCACGGCCCACGGCGGGGACTGCTTCTCGCGCTACGTGGTGCGCATGGAGGAGATGCGCCAGAGCCTGCGCATCATCGAGCAGGCCGCGCGCGACATGCCCGGAGGGCGCTACGTAAGCGAGGATTCGCGCTACACCCTGCCCGACAAGAAGGACTCGCTGAAAGACATCGAAAGCCTGATCCACCACTTCGTGAACGTGTCGCGCGGCCCAACCATCCCGCGCGGAGAGGTATACCACGCCACGGAATCCCCGCGCGGCGAACAGGGCTACTACGTGGTGTCGGACGGACTGGCCTCGCCCTACCGGCTGCACATCCGCTCGCCGGGCTACGCCAACGTGCAGTCGCTCAGGCATTTCGTGCCGGGGCACACCATTCCGGACCTTGTGGCCACGCTGGCCTCCATCGACTACATCCTGCCCGACATCGACCGGTAACGGGCAGGCAAGGAGATATCGCGAGTATGCTGCCGGAAGAACTGGAAAACAGCCTGCACGACATGGTCACCCACACGGACCAGCCACGCGAGATGGCCGTGGACGTGCTCTATGCCCTGCAAAACCACTTCGGCTACCTCTGCGACGAAGCCATCGAGGAGGCGGCCAGGCACCTGGGCATGACCCCCATGGAAGTGGACGAACTGGCCACCTTCTACGACTTTCTCTACCGCGAACCCGTGGGGCGCTACGTCATTCACGTCTGCGACGGCGTGGTGTGCTGGATGCACCGGGTGGACGGGGTGTTCCGCCACCTGCAGGACACCCTGGGCATCGAGGTGGGCCAGACCACGCCGGACGGCATGTTCTCCATCCTGCCCACGGCCTGCATCGGCGACTGCCAGAACGCTCCCGGCATGCTGGTCAACGGGAAGTACTACGGCAGGCTCACCAACGATAAAATCGACGCGATCCTGGATCGCCTGCGTGAGCACGGCGAAGAGATCGTGGTATGCAGGTAAGCCATGTCTGAACTCGTGCTCTTCAAGAACCGGGGCAAGCATCGCCATGCATCCCTGGAAGAATACCGGGCCAGCGGCGGCTACGCCGGGCTTGAAAAGGCCCTGAAAACCATGACCCCGGCCGAGGTCACCAAGGCTGTGCTGGACTCGGGCCTGAAAGGCCGGGGAGGCGCAGGCTTTCCCGCCGGGCGGAAGTGGGGCGGCGTGCCGGTGGACAGCCCGCACCCGCGCTACGTGGTGTGCAACGCCGACGAGATGGAGCCGGGAACCTTCAAGGACCGCATCATCATCAACGCCGACCCGCACCTCCTGATCGAGGGCATGATCCTGGCCGCCTACGCCATCAGCGGGGACAAGGGCGTCATCTTCATCCGCCCCTCCTACGAACTGGAGGCGGAACTCCTGACCCTCGAGACCGACGCGGCCCGAGCGGCCAATCTCCTGGGCGACAATATCCTTGGGACTGACTTCAGCTTCGACATCATCGTGCACCGAAGCGGCGGCCGCTACATCTGCGGCGAGTCCGGGTCGCAGCAGCGCGCCATCATGGGCGTGCGCCCCAACCCCATCGAGACCGGTTACCGCTCGGCGGTGCGCGGCCTGTGGGACAGACCCACCATCGTCAACAACGTGGAGACCCTGTCCGTCGTTCCGGGCATCATCCGAAACGGCGTGGAGTGGTTCAAAAGCCTCTCCGCGATCTCCGGCGGCGACGGCCCCAAGCTCTTCCCCGTAAGCGGCATGGTGGCCAAGCCTGACTGCTTCGAGCTGCCCTCGGGAACGACGCTGCGCCAGATAATCTTCGACCACGCGGGCGGCATGCTCCCGGGGAAGACCTTCAAGGCCGCCCTGCCCGGCGGCACATCCACCACCTTCATGTCGGAGCAGTTCCTGGACCTGCCCATGGACTTCGAAACGCTCAAGAAGAACAACCTGCGCCTGGGAACGGGCGCGGTGATCGTCTTCGACAAGGACACCTGCCTGGTGGCTGCCACGCTCAACATGATGCACTACTTCGCCCGAGAATCCTGCGGCTGGTGCACCCCCTGCCGGGACGGCCTGCCACTGGTCCTGGACCTGCTGATGCGCATAGAAAACGGCACCGGCACGCCTGAGGACGTGGCCATCCTGCGCCACACGGCCGAAGGCATGGAGTACGCCAACTGCGCCTTCGCCCCGGGCGCAGCCGCCCCGATCCTGGGTCTTTTGGACTATTTCATGGATGAGGTCATGGAGCACGTCGCTTCCGGATCCTGTCCCTTCGGATCACATGCCGCCCTGCCCTGGAGCGGGGACCCTTCAGCCGTCATCACCACCTGGCCCGGCGCACCCGAAGGCAGCTGCCCCGGCGCGCGGCCCAGGCCAAAACCGAGGCGGATCGTCTCATGCCCGATCTGATAATCGACGGACTGCGCGTATCCGTGCCCGAGGGAACCACGATCATCGAGGCCGCTGAAACCCTGGGGATCATGATTCCGCGACTCTGCTTCCACCCGGCGCTCGGCTCGGCGGGCTCCTGCCGCATGTGCGCGGTGATGTTCACGGACGGTCCTGTAAAAGGACTCGAAATGAGCTGCATGGTCAAGGCCCGCGACGGCATGGTGGTGGACACCGGCCACCCCGAAGCCGTGGCCTACCGCAAGCACATCGCGGAACTGCTCATGCTGCACCACCCGCACGACTGCCCGGTGTGCGACGAGGGCGGACACTGCCTGCTCCAGGACGTCACCATCTCCTGCGGACACAGCCTGCGCAGGTTCAAGGGCAAAAAACGCACCTACAGGAACCATGAACTGGGTCCGCTGGTGGCCCAGGAGATGAACCGCTGCATCCACTGCTACCGCTGCTCGCGCTATTACCAGGACGTCTCGGGCTACCGCGACTTCGGGCCCCTGCGCATCTCCGGCGGCGTGGAGTACGGGCGCTACGTCGACGGCCCGCTGGAAAGCCCCTTCGCAGGCAACCTGGTGGAAATCTGCCCCACCGGCGTGTTCACGGACAAGCCCTCGCACCACAAGGCGCGCCACTGGGACCTGGAGCGCGCCCCGTCCGTGTGCCTGTCCTGCAGCCTGGGCTGCAACAACACGGTCTGCGGCCGCTACCGGGAAGTGGTGAGGCTCGAACCGCGCGTGAACCACCAGGTCAACGGCCACTTCCTGTGCGACCGGGGACGTTACGGCTACGAGTACGCCAACCTGCCTGAGCGCCCGCGCACGGCCACCGTGGACGGGGCCGAACTCCCGCTGCACGAAGCCCTGGCCGAAACCGCCGCCCGACTGCAGAAACTCAAGCAGACCCACGGCGGAGCCGCCGTGGCCTGTCTGGGCTCCTCGCGCCAGTCCATCGAGAGCCAGGGCATGCTGGCCTCCATGGCCTCCATGGCCGGATGGCACAAACCCGAATATTCCACCGGCACACATCGCAAACGCAACATCCTGTCCGCCCTGGCGGGCTTGAGCCGGGACCTGCACGTTTCCCTCGCGGGCATCGGCGCGTCCGACTGCATCCTGGTGGTCGGCGCAGCGCCCCTGTCCGAAGCGCCCATGCTGGCCTTGTCCCTGCGCCAGGCCACGCGCAACGGCGCGGCGGTGTGCGTCATCGATCCGAGGCCCGTGACGCTGCCCCTGCCCTTCCTGCACATCCCCGCCCGCAAGTACGACATGGAATCCTGCCTGGGAGCCATCCTTCGCAGGGCCTTCCCCGATCCGGCCCAGGGCGCGTCGCCAGAGGAGGCCGCTTTCCTGGAGGCGCTCGCCCCGGACATGCCCGAAGCGGCCGCAACTCCCGGCTGGGAGGAGTTCGCCGCGAAACTGGCCGGAGCGCGCATGCCGGTGATCGTCTGCGGGACGGACATCGTCAGCCTGAGCACGCCTCCCCTGGCTGCGGGAGCGGCGAAATTCCTGGCGGGCCGCCTGGGCAAGGCCGGATTCTTCCCGGTGTTCGCCGGGGCCAACGCCCTGGGCGCGGCCCTCATGAACCCGGACCCGGACGTCAGTTTCGACGACATCGTGGACGGAATCGACCAGGGACGCATCAAGGCGCTCATCTGCGTGGAGTCCGACCCGCTGGCGCGCTTCGCCAATCATTCCAGGGTGCACGAGGCCTTCGAAAAGCTGGAGCTTCTGGTGTGCATCGACCACCTGCCCTCGCGCACCCGGGACAAGGCCCGGATCTTCCTGCCCTCCCAGACCGTGTTCGAGGCAGGCGGCAGCTTCGTGAACCAGGAGGGCCGCCTGCAATACGCCCACCCGGCCTTCGCCTGCGCCGCGCCCCTGTCCCAGACTCTGGAGAACGGGCATCCGCCGAGACACTTCTCGCTCGGCGCACCGGGTTCCGACCCGCGCCCCAGCTGGGAAATCCTGACCCGTCTGGCCGAACTCTCCGGCATGTCCTGCTGCCCTCCGGGCGAGACTCCCCACCCCTGGCACGGCGTGGCCAACGCTTCGCCGGTGCTGGCCGCCCTGAGCCCGGACGCCTGGCCGCACGACGGCGTCCTGCTTCTGCCCGAAAAAGGCTGCGGCCCCGGTTTCACCGCCAAGCCGTCGCCGCCCGTGCCCGATACCGGAGCGGACCTCATCATCACGGAGCAGGCCTTCGGCACGGAGGAGCTCTCCAGCTACGGAACCATCCTCAGGAGCCTTGCCCCCGCGCCGCAGGTGGTGCTCCACAGCCTGGACGCCACCACAATCGAGCTGCGCGAGGAAGACTACGTACACATGGCCTGCGAAATAGGCGCGGTGCGATGCTATGTGCGCATGGTGGAGAACATGGCCCGCTCCACTGTGGTGCTGCCCCGGCGAGACGACAGCGGCTGGCAGTACGCCACGGCCAACGGCTACACCGTTGAGCTGTCGCTTCTGCACAAGCACCCGGACGATCCCGGCAAACAGAGGGCGCACGGCAAGCCCGGGGAGGACGACGCATGACCATCTGGCTTGCGGGATTTGCCGTTCTTCTGGTGAAGATGGCGCTGGTGCTGGGCGTGGCGCTCACGGGCGCGGCCTACCTGGTGCTGGTGGAACGAAAACTTCTGGGACGCATGCAGCTGCGCTACGGTCCCAACCGGGTCGGACCGTTCGGCCTGCTTCAGCCTCTGGCCGACGGGGTCAAGATGATCCTCAAGGAAGACCTCGTCCCCGAAGGGGCGGACAGGTTCCTGTTCATGATGGTGCCCGCCGTGCTGCCGCTGACCACGTTGCTGGCTTTCGCCGTGGTTCCCTTCGGGACGGAACTGACCATCATGGGCCAGCAGGTGCCCATGATCATAACCGACCTGGATGTGGGCGTGCTGTTCGTCCTGTCCCTGTCATCCGTCGGAGTGTACTCGCTGGCGCTCGGCGGCTGGGCCTCCAACAGCAAGTACAGCCTGCTTGGCGCGGTGCGCGGCGTGGGGCAGATGATCAGCTACGAGCTGCCGCTCGGGCTGTCCCTGGTGCCGGTGATCATGCTGGCCGGGTCCATGAGCCTGGTGGACATCGTCAACGCCCAGGCGGACATGCCCTTCATCGTGTACCAGCCCGTGGCCTACGTTTTGTTCATTTTGTCCGCCCTGGTGGAGGTCAAGCGCACGCCTTTCGACCTGGCCGAGGCCGAGAACGAGCTCCAGGCCGGATTCCACATGGAATACAGCGGCATGCGCTTCGCCCTGTTCTTTCTGGGCGAATACCTGAACATGATCTTCCTGGGCGCGTTCGCAGCGCTTCTGTTCCTGGGGGGCTGGCACGGGCCGGTGCTGCCGCCGTTCGCGTGGCTGCTCATTAAAACGGCCATCATGCCCATCCTGCTCATCTGGGTGCGCGCCTCGCTCCCGCGGCTGCGGCCCGACCAGATGATGCGCCTGTGCTGGGTTTGGCTCGCGCCCCTGGCTCTTCTGAACATTCTGGCCACCGGGGCGGTCATGCTCCTCAAGGGGTAACGCATGGACGAACGCAAGAACGTCGTGGCGAACGCCGTGGAAGGAACCCTTGGATTGCTGGAGCCGTTCTGGGTGACCCTCAGGCAGCTGTTCCACAAGCCCATCACCGAGGAGTATCCCGAGTTCAAACGCGTTCTGCCGGAACGCGCACGCGGGCGCATCGTGCTGACCCGCAGCCCCGATGGCGAGGAACGCTGCGTGGCCTGTCAGCTGTGCTCGGCGGTGTGCCCGGTGAGCTGCATCTCCATGCAGTCCGCCGTGCGCGAAGATGGCAGGCGTTATGCCGAATGGTTCCGCATCAACTTCGGGCGCTGCATCTTCTGCGGGATGTGCGAGGAAGCATGCCCCACCCTGGCCATCCAGCTGACGAACGACTTTGAGATGAGCGCCGACGAGCCCATGCAGCTGGTCCACGAGAAGGACGCCCTCACCGTGGACCACGGCGGCAGGCACCCGGACTACGACTTCTACAGCCACGCGGGCGTGGCCGTCCGGCGCGAACCCGGTTCCCACGAGGACGAGGAACCGCCCGTGAACCCCAAGAGCAACTTCCCATGAGCCGCAACCGTTACGGAGCCTCTTCATGAGCCTGACCCAAGCGCTCTTCTACCTGCTGGCGGGCGTGATCACCCTGTCCACCGGCATGGCCGTCACCCGCAGGCAGCCGGTGCACGCCGTGGTGTACCTGGTGGTGTCCTTCTTCGCCACGGCGGTGCTGTTCGCGCTGCTGGGCGCGCCGCTGGTTGCGGTGTTGCAGATCATGATCCCCGCCGGGGCCGTCATGGTGCTGTTCCTGTTCATCATCATACTGCTTGGGCGCGAAGCTCCCAGAGCCCGCGAGGATTCAGTCATGCGCTGGGCCTTGCCGGGCATCCTGGCCATCATCACCGTGGCGGCCGGGCTCATGCTCCTCGCCTCGCCCCAGCATCAGGCCATGCCCCTGGCCATGGCCAAGGCCTCGGCACGGGAGCTCGGCACGTACCTGTACCGGCACTACTGGCCCGCCGTGGAGGGAATCTCCGTGCTGTTCTTTGTCGCCCTGGCCGGAGCCATGTTCCTGGTACGCGATTTCAAGCCCAGGCCCGATGCCGAAAACGAGGAGACCAAGCCGTGACCGCTCCCCTGGAACACATCCTGGCCCTGGCCCTGGTTCTCTTCGCACTGGGCGCGTTCTGCGCCCTGGTGCGGCGCAACCTGATCATGATTCTTCTGGGCGTCGAGATCATGCTGAACGCCTGCGGGATTGCCCTGGTGGGCGCGTCGCTCAAGTGGCAAGCCCCGGACGGACAGGCCTTCACCCTCATCCTCATGGCCCTTGGCGCGGCGGAAGCAGCCGTGGGCCTGGCCCTTTTCGTCCACGCACGTAAACGCACCGGCACCCTGGACGCAGCAAGCTACTCCAGCATGAAGGGTTAGCACGTGAAAACACTCGCTTTCCTCATCCTCGCGCCGCCGCTTTTCGGCGGCCTGACCCTGGCCCTGACCGGGCGAAACCTGCCCCGGCGCACCTGCGAGGCACTGGCCAGCCTGTCCATCCTGACGTCGTTCTTTGCCGCATTGGCCGCATGGTTCACGTTCCCGGGCGGGCGTGAGGTGCTGTCCCTGGCCCGCTGGTTCTCCGCCGGGGCGGTCACTGCCTCCATGGACGTGCTGCTCGATCCCTTGGCGCTCACCATGGCCGTGATGGTCACCTTCGTATCCTTCATCATCCATGTGCATTCGGCGTGGTACATGCGCGGCGAGGAAGGCTACGTCCGTTTCTTCTGTTATCTCAACCTGTTCGTATTCAGCATGCTGGTCATCGTGCTGGCCGACAACCTGCTCTTTCTCTTCCTGGGCTGGGAGGGCGTGGGGTTCTGCTCCTACGCTCTGATCGGCCATTGGTACCACGAGGAATTCCGGGGCCAGGCCGGACAGAAGGCCTTCATCCTGACGCGCATCGGGGACGTGGCCTTCGTGGCCGCCATGGCGGTGTTGGTCTCGACTCTCGGCACGCTTTCCATAGCGGAAATCGATGCCCAGGCCGTGACGCTCTCCGCCGGAATGGCGCTGGCCTTGAGCCTGCTGTTCTTGTTCGCTGCGGCGGGCAAATCCGCGCAGCTGCCGCTCCTGGTCTGGCTGCCCGACGCCATGGCCGGGCCGACGCCGGTCTCGGCGCTGATACACGCTGCCACCATGGTCACGGCTGGCGTGTACCTGCTCATGCGACTGTTCCCGGTGGTGGCCGTCTCGCCCGACGCCATGCTCATGGTGGCCATGGTGGGCGGATTGACCGCCTTCATGGGCTGCCTGGCGGCGCTCGGCCAGCGCGACATCAAGCGCATCCTGGCGTGGTCCACCATCAGCCAGGTGGGCTACATGCTGCTGGCCCTGGGAGCCGGCGACGTCACCGGCTCCATGTTCCACCTGCTCTGCCACGCCTTCTTCAAATCCCTGCTGTTCCTTGGCGCAGGCTGCATCATCCAGGTGCTGCACGAGGAGCAGGACATCCTGAACATGGGCGGATTCCTGCGCAAGGCGCGGCCGGAAATCTTCTGGCTGTTCCTCATCGGCGCGCTCGATCTGGCCTCGCTTCCGCCCACGGCAGGCTTCTTCAGCAAGGGCCGTGTGCTCGAAGCTGTGCTGGCCCAGCCCGGCATGGCCTATCAGGCCCTGTTCATCCTGGCGGCCTGCGGCGCGGTGCTGACCTCCTTCTACACCTTCCGGCTGGTGTTCCTGGCCTTCTGGGGCGACCCCGTGAAGCCCATGCACCATGAACCGGCCCAACTGCCCACGGGCATGGCGCGGGTGCTCTGGCCCCTGGCCGTGCTGGCCCTGGGCGCGGGCATCATCAACCTGCCCGGAAGCTGGCAGGTCAGCGGCTGGCTGGACAGAACGTTGGCGAGCGTGCCCGGAGTGGTCCCCCCGCATCACGGTGCTCATGGCGGCACGGCGGAGATCATCGATCTGGCCGCCGGGTTCGGCGGACTGGCCCTGGCCTGGTTCTTCTACGCTCCCAAGCGCCGCCCGGCCCCGCAAATTCTCGTTGCCCGCGAGGACGGCATGCTGGGCGTGTTCCGTAGCGGCCTGGGCCTGGACGCGCTATACAACGCAGTATTCGCGCGGCCCTACCGGGCACTGTCCGGAATGCTCTGGAAGGGTGTGGACGCTGGGCTTATCGACGGGGCGGTCATGGGCAGCGGCCGGATGTTCGCCTACGCCTCGGAGCTTGTGCGCCCACTGGCCACGGGCAGGGTATCGCTCTACCTTATCATGCTGGCCGCCGGACTGGCAGCGCTGCTGGCGGCGCTGGCCGCCGGAATCAAGTGACCTGCGGCGCCGGGCCTGCAACTTCAAGGAAGAACACCGCATGAACGATTTTCCCCTCCTGACCGCCGTCACCTTCCTGCCCCTGGCGGGTGCGCTGGGCGCGCTGGCTCTCGGCAAGTACCCGGACGCCTGCCGCCGCTTCAGCCTGATCGCCGCGCTGGCCCATCTGGCTTTCACGGCCTGGGCCATGAGCCGGGTGCTGCCCCTGACGGAAGACCTGGCCTGGATTCCGGCGCTGGGCGCACGCTACACCCTGGAGATGGACGCGGTGAGCGCCGTCCTGTCGCTCATGACCTCGTTCCTCACCGTGATCGCCGTGCTGGTGTCCTGGAAGGAGATAGAAGAGAAAGTCGGCGCGTATTACGCCCTGATCTTCGGCGTCTCCACCACGGCGCTGGGCGTGTTCCTGGCCCGCGACCTGCTCCTGTTCCTGGTGTTCTGGGAGGCGCAGCTGGTGCCCATGTTCTTCATCATCGGCATCTGGGGCCACGAGGACCGCAAGCGCGCGGCCTTCAAGTTCTTCCTGTTCTCCATCGCGGGCGGACTGTTCATGCTGCTGGCCGCCATCTGGCTGTATCTGGCCCACGGCGCGGCCACCGGCGACTACACATTCTCGCTCACGGCCCTGCTGGCCTCCCCGGTGGCCCCCGGCGCGCAGGGCTGGCTGCTGGCGGCGTTCCTGCTGGCTTTCGCCATCAAGACCCCCATCGTCCCCCTGCACACCTGGCTCCCCGACGCCCACACCCAGGCCCCCACGGCGGGCAGCCTGCTGCTGGCCGGGGTGCTCCTGAAGACCGGCTCCTACGCCCTGGCCCGCTGGGCCATTCCGCTCTTCCCGCAGGCTTTCGCCGAATACTGGTGGTTGCTGGCGGCGCTGGGTTCCGGCGGGCTGGTCTACGCCTCCTGGGTGGCCTTCGCCCAGACCGACGCCAAGCGGCTGGTGGCCTACTCGTCCGTAGGGCATATGGGCCTTGTGGTGCTGGGGCTGGCCGTGTGGAAGACCGCCAGCCTGGAGGGCGCGGTGCTGCTCATGGTGAACCACGCCCTGACCACGGGCGCGCTGTTCATCATGGTGGGCATGCTGGGCGAGCGCGCCGGAACCCGCGAGATGGCCCGGTTCGGCGGTCTGTGGAAGACCATGCCCACCTTCAGCGGCTTCTTCCTGCTGTTCGCCATGGCCTCGGCAGGACTTCCCGGCCTAGGCAACTTCGTGAGCGAGATGCTCATCCTGCTGGGCTCCTACCAGAGCGCCCCCGTACCGGCCGCCCTGGCCTTCGCGGGCCTTGTACTGACCCTGGCCTACGTGCTGCGCCTGTTGCAGCAGATGCTTTTCGGCGAGAGCCGCTCGGAAAACGTCTATCACGACCTCACCCCCAGGGAATCGCTCATCCTGGCCCCGCTGGCCGCGTGCGTGGTGGTGCTTGGCGTGGCGCCCTGGTCGGTGTTGGACCTCATCAGTATCCCGCTCAAGGCCCTGCTGGCCTGAGGACATGAACATGAACTGGCAAATCTCCAGCTACATCCCCATGTTGATCCTGTGCGCGGGTGCCCTCGCGGCGTTCGTGTGCGGGGCCATATCGCCCGCGCGCAGCCTGCTGTTCCGCGCCGTGGCCCTGGTTTCGTCCGCAGCCGCCTGCGTCTCGGCCCTGGGACTGACTCCGGACATGACGCAGAATCTGGTGGACGCAGGCCCCTACGCCCGTTTCTTCACCGTGCTGCTGTGCGCCCTGACCTTCCTGTGCATCCTGTTCGCAGGCGAATACGCCCACAGGCGCGGGTTCGAGCGCGACGAGTTCCACGCCCTGGTGCTGCTGGCGGGGCTTGGCATGGTGCTCCTGGCCGTGTCCACCGACTGGGTCATGTTCTCCATCGCCCTGGAGATTCTGTCCCTGGCCCTGTACGTGCTCATCGCCTCGCGGCGCGACAAATCCCAGCCGCTGGAAGCCGCCATCAAGTATTTCGTGCTGGGTGCCGTGGCCAGCGCAATGGTCTTTATGGGAATCGCGTTTCTGTACGCCGCCTCGGGCAGCCTGGACCTGGACGCCAGCCTGCGGGTCACGGACTCGCAGGGGACGACGCTTCTGGGCCTGGGCTTCATTCTGATCGGGCTTGGGTTCAAGCTGTCCCTGGCCCCCATGCACCTCTGGACCCCGGACGTGTATCAGGGCGCACCTGCCCCAGTTGCCGCGTTTCTCTCCGGTGGCGCGAAAGTCGCGGTGTTCGCGGCGCTTTTGCGAATCGCGCTTGGCGGGTCGGCCGCCTGGGAGGCGGTCCTGCCCGCGCTTTGGGTGGTGGCCGCGCTTACGATGGTGGGCGGAACGCTCGGAGCCCTGACGCAGAAACGCGTCAAGCGCATGATGGCCTATTCGTCGGTCTCGCACGTTGGCTTTCTGGTGCTGGCGCTTCTGTCCGTGAAGACCGCAGGGCCAGGCCCGGCCATGTTCGCGGCCGCGGCGCTTGGCATCATGGATGTGGCCGTGTTCGGCTGCCTTGGGCTTCTCTCCCCGCGCGGCGAGGACGCCGACCTGATGGAGAGCCTGTCCGGACTGGGTCTTTCGAGTCCAGGCGTCGGGGCGGTGCTGGCGGCGAGCCTTCTGACCCTGGGCGGACTGCCGCCCACGGTGGGCTTCGTGAGCAAGCTGGTGATTTTCAAGGCGTCGCTCGGCGGAGGATACTTCTGGCTGTCGGTGATCGGCATCGGCACAGCCGTCGTGAGCATCTTCTACATCCTGCGGGTGTTGGCGGCGATTTACGCCCCGGCAGCTGAAGGCCAGACGGCCATGCACCTGCCGGAAAGCCCGGGGGCTGCCGGATGGTTTGCCGTTGCCCTGTCGGCAATACTCATGATCGGGCTGGGCGTGCTGCCAGCGCCAATGCTGGATGCGGCGGCATACACCGCCAAGGTGGTGTTGGTCGGTGCCGGAGCGCAGTAGCAACGAGTAAGCACGAACCTGCTTGTGTCACGCGGCACACGTGACGCCCCCATCCAAAGCCAAGTGAAGGCTGTCCGGTTGCACGCGCAGGAACGTTCCGACCGAAATTCCTGCATCGGGTCCATGGGACGAATTCACGCCTGCACGCGCTACTTGCTAGCTGCGTTCTCGCCCCGGCCGGTATTCATCCGATACACGGCATAGCTTCTGTTTGAAAAAACCTTGTCATACTTCTCCGGACAAGAGCGGCAGGATGAATAATTCAGAATGTCTGCATCCCGGAACAACACCAGATAATGAATCCGCCCAGTATCTATTTCGGACACCTGCCCGTAAGCTGCAGCCTTTCTCCCTGTGAAGAGGCTCAGCACGCGCGGCTTCCAGAACGCAAACGTCGAATCTTTATCCGTATCATTATTAATAAATTTCCAAAGTTCAACACTATCAGAAGTGTACGGCCCCTCTTTTATTACATAGTTTACGTCTTGATACAGATATATCTTATACGCAACAGAAACGACGAAAAACACAACCAGGGACAACAAACCAAGCTTTGCGATGCGCTGATATGCGTTCAAATAGCGATTCTGCACAAGATCTTCGAGACCCAGCAAAACAAAATAGATGTAAAATGGAACAGAAAACAATATCAGCCGAAGCCCACCCTGCCAGGGATAAAACAACGGTATGGCAATACCGAGCAAGCCAACAATGATGTGTACCTTCCTTGTCCGGTAGCTTTTCTTGATCCCCATGATCAAGGCAGGCAAGAAGACCAGGAACAAGCCTGCACTCACAATCTTGGAGAGAGGACCTGTCAGCCTGAATAAATCAGGATCCAGATTCACTACACCCCAGGTCAACGAAAAAGCATATGCATAATACATTGCATTATAAAGCAACGTTAAAAAAATATTATATTTTTCAAACTGAGTACCGTATGACGACTTCACGCCCATGAACATGTACACAAGAAACAAGCACAGTAGGAATGTAATATATGGAACAATATGTGCAAATTTTATTTTTTTCAACGCACCGACGAAACCATCAACAAACCTTCTCTCTCCAGCGCCATACCACTGCACAATCGCTATCATGGCCGGCAGTACGACGTACTGAGTACGGACCATATACGCTGAAAACATGCATATTCCGCAAACAACAGAACTTGCGATAATCTTTGCCGAATTACCAGAAAATGACATCTGGCACGCCACCAATGAAGCATAAGCCAGCATAACTGCCATCAAATCAGAAAGAACTGAGTTCTTTATCTCATAGAACGCCGGAGTTAACCCCAGGACACCCAGTAAAATAACAATACTATAAAATTGCAACCCATCTTTGAAATATAAATACACACACAGGAGGAATGCAAAAAGAAACACAGCATTTGCCATCTTGAACACATCGACATCGTCATCAAAAGCCTTCGACACAAAAAGAAGCGCTACAGGGTAACCCCATGGATAGACATTTGGGCCGACAACAAATGTCGAATTTTCCATTCTAAATCGTGACATTTCCAGCAAACTATCCATATCATTTTTATCTAAGGCATCCTTCTGCATAAGGTACATGGAGAAGTCACCACCCCATGGATGACCAGGGCTGATTGAATATGCACATGCCAACGATATGAAAAAAATAAAAATAACTGCACTCACTTTTATCGATGAATACATCACCATCTCCCCAATAGTTTTATCAAGACAAACAATCTTCACATAACTTTCTCATCTTCAACAGCAGTTCGCAGCACAACCAACATATACATGCCCACACAAAGAACTACAATGGCAACATCCAAAACAACTCACACTCACATTATTCAAACAAACACCAAAAATAACACGTTAGACACGAAATATGAAACATACATCTCGACACTTTACCATTCCTTTTCATAGCACATCTTTCCACCACTTCTACAAGCATCATACTCTTGTGGAAATATCGTCAAACAACGACAACACGCTTCACATAAACTTGTGGAATCATCAAAGCATAAAAAATGACATTCCAAGATATACGATGATTGTGCGAACTTCAGGACGCGCGCAGCGCAGTCGCATACGGCAGTGCCGCACCCGGGCTGATATGAAAGGGGGGCCCATGGTTTGGCGGCGAAGAAAATCCAAGCGTTGCGTTAACCGCCATTCCAGCGATCAAATACCAAAGAACACCTGAAATGGTGCTCTTGGAGCCAATATACGCCCCCCTTAAGGCTCAACCCATTGCCACACCCGGGAACAGATTCACTTAAACTCGTGCGCTACGCAAGCACAAGCGATGCCGACTCTCTGAAGAAACGTGCAATTTTGTACAACACACATTCCTCGAGTGAGATGAACATGGTTGCGACCGATCAGCCATCACGCTGTAATGCCCGTTCTGCTGCAAACCTGGTACTGACGTCATCCATGCGCTTGAGGTTCGCCCCCAGATCCCAGTAGCCAACCCGTGATGACGATCGGAAATGAATGGCGCTCTCCTCCGGTTCCAAAAGAAATTCAACATCGTCCACGAAGCCAAAGAGTTTGCTGGTGAAGGTAAAGCGCAGGTATGGGCCGTCGCGTGAGACGAAAGCCGCACCCTTCATACTCTCCACCACGCGCCTGAGCACGTCCAGGGCGCTGTCAGGGTCGCCTGAGTATCGTAGCGGGGGCAGGGTTCGACCATTACCAGCGTGACCAGGCACACTGGAGACGCAATTGGGAGATGATGGGCATGGAGCGAGTTTCATGGTGTCTTGTATCTCAAAGACGCACCCCCGCGTCCAGCATTTGGCTGCGCCGCGGGCTTTCCTTGTCGAGGCCGGGGAAAAGTTGATGTGGAGCATGAGCAATTACGGATGCCCATGCGCGCCATGAACCAGGCCGTTCGGGCCGCATCGGACTGGGGGCCGGAGCCAAAAAAGAAGCCCCGGGCGTGAGGCTACCCGGGGCTGCGCACGAGGCGTCGCTGACATGGCATGGGGGGGTGCCGTGGTCTGCGGCTTGTACACAAATCCTTTTTTCCCTGTGCTTGCCCCGCTCCAGCCGTCTGGCGGAATTTCGGGGCGTGCTCGACGGGCCGGCCCGCGCCGGATTGGCGCGGGCTGCCACAGGGATTCACATGGAACTATGAGTTGGACGTGGTGGGAGCGTTCTTCGCGTCGATGACGATCTGGCTGGCGCGCACAAGCTCCGCAACCTTGGCCTGGGCATGAGCCTTGCGGTAGGTTTCCAAGTCCACGAACTGCAGCGCGTGCTTGGGACAAGCCTCCACGCAAGCGCAAACTTCCTTGCCGTTGCTGGCGCGCCAAGCCTGGCAAAGGTCGCATTTCTTGGCGGAACCGTGGTTGGTCCTGCCGCCCTGCTCGGCCTCGCCCTCAACGCCGACCTCGATGGCTCCGAAGGGGCAAGCCATCACACACATCTTGCAACCGACGCATAAGGATTCAACCACGTTGACCATGCCGTTCACCTGCTGGATGGCTCCGAAGGGGCAAGCATGGGCGCAGGGAGCGTCCTCGCAGTGGCGGCACTGGATGGGGAACTTCAGGTTGTCGACCTTCATCACCTTGATGCGGGGGACCACCGGGATGCCGCGCTTCTTGGCTTCGCGGAAAGGCATATTGATGTGAGCGCTGACGCAAGCGGCTTCGCACTTCTTGCAGCCGACGCACTTTTCGGGAGTTGCGTACACGATGGGATTTTCAGACTGAATGGCCATGGCCATGCCTCCGTGTTGGGTGTTCGACCTCGATGCTTTTCACGTACAGCTCACGCCCGGTCGAGAGCGTGACGCTGGATTTTTCGCACACCGGGCAACGCAGAATGCGTCCCTTCCTGGTGGCGGGCGCAGCGCAGACGTCGCAAACGCCGCTTGCCTCTATCTTTTCCACGACCAGTTTCGCTCCATCCGCCGGAGTCCCCAGGGCGACCATCTCGAAGCAGGCGGTGAGGGTGTTCTCCTCGATGCCCGCATATTCGCCCACGCACATGTCGATCTGGCGCACGGCTCCCGTGTACACCTCTCCCGAACCGGCCCCCCGGACCTGTTGCAGGACGATGTCCAGAATGCTCATGGCTAACGAGGACTCATGCATAGCGGTTCTCCGGCGAGCTACTGCTCGACACGGTTTTTCCTTCCACCATTTTCACGGGAGATACTGTCAGCAAGGCGACAAAACGCGAAAAATGTGAAGAAAATCGAAAATAATGCCGAAATAAAGCTTCCGGATTCCATAGTGCTACGCTCTTTGGAATTCCTTATTATTACTGCGTGATAGCGTGGGTTCTGCCAAGAGCGTTTCTCTTGAGGATGCCAAACTCTCGTCGCGTTACTGAGGTGACTGAACACCTTCCAAAGAATAAATAAGTATTGTGGAACCTTAACTTCAAGAACAGAAGATCTCGAACATCCATCGAAGCCCCGTCCACGGGGAAGGCCGGCAACAGGATGGGAGGGGACGTATTCCGAAAGAACCCGCCTGAGGCCGCCGACGTCGTTGCCCACCGCAGACTGTGCACGAACCACCTGGGCACCTGGCCACCTGGCCACCTGGTTCGTACCCTTCAAGCGGAGCGCACGGGTCGAGAGCGGCGGGCCGACCTCCCGGGAAGGGAGGCGGCCCGCTTTTGCTTCCGATCTGTCTTAGGGCGCGATCAGCGCTCGGTGCAGGAGATGCAGGGGTCGATGCTGTTGACGATGAGCGGAATGTCCGCCACCTGGCAGTTGGCCATCATCACCTGGAGGGCCTCCCAGTTCATGTAGGTGGGCACGCGCCACTTCAGGCGCTGAGGCATCTCCGTGCCGTCGGAGCGCACGTAGTAGAACACCTCGCCGCGCGGGGCCTCGGAGCGGGCGATGGCCTCGCCTTCGGGGATCTGCACGAACCCTGGCAGCTGGTTGGGGCCTTCGGGCATGCGCTCCAGGCACTGCTCCAGGATGGAGACGGATTCCACGGCTTCCCGGATGCGCAGCATGGCGCGCGAGTGCACGTCGCCCGCGGTGTCGGTCTGCACCTCGAAGTCCAGTTCGGGGTACACGGCGTAGGGAGCCTTGCGGCGCACGTCGTAGTTCACGCCCGAGGCCCGCGCCACGGGGCCGACCACTTCGTATTCGATGGCCTTGTCCAGGGGCAGCACGCCTATGCCCTGGGTGCGGGTCTTGATGAGCGGGTCGGTGTCGTAGACGTTGTGCAGTTCGGCTACCAGGGGTTTCAGCTTGTTCAGCTGGCCGAGCATGAAGCCCTTGATCTCGTCGTCGATGTCGTAGCGGCAGCCGCCGATGGTCAGCGCGCCCAGGTTCATGCGGTTGCCGTACACGCCTTCCTTAACGTCCTGCATGATCTCGCGGATTTCCATGGCGTGCATGAACAGCGAGTCGAAGCCCACCAGGTGGGCCATGATGCCCACGTTGAACAGGTGGGAGGCGATGCGCTTCACCTCGTCCGCGATGACGCGCAGATACTGGGCGCGCTCGGGCACCACGATGCCCGCGAGGTTTTCCAGGGCCATGCAGTAGGTGGCGGGATGGCTGTTGGAGCACAGGGAGCAGACGCGCTCGGTAAGGGTGATGTTCTGGAACCAGTTGCGGTTCATGGCCAGGGCTTCCATGCCGCGGTGCACGTGGCCTGCGGCCAGTTCCACGGCGCGCACGGTCTCGCCCTCGACCTTGACGTCGAAGTACATGGGCTCTTCGAGCGCCACGTGCAGGGGACCGACCGGCAGAGTATATGTCGAGGACATTATTTGGCCTCCTTGGCCCACTGGGGCATGTCCATTCCGGCGAAGACCTTTTCCCAAAGGGTCTTGGTGCTCGCGCCGTTCATCATGGTGGACAGGGGAATCAGCTTGTCCAGCTGGCCTGCGTCCAAATCCTTGTCTATGAACAGCCTGCGCGGGTTGGGATGGTTCTCGACCTTTATGCCGTAGAGCTCCATGAATTCGCGTTCGTTCCAGTCGGCGTTGCGGAACCAGCGCGAGAGCGAGGGCACCCGGGGCGGCTCCTCGTCCACGCAGACGCTGACGGTCAGCACCACGCCGTCCAGGTCGAAGTGGTAGGCGATCTCCCGGCCTTCCACGCGGGCGTACTTGTCGGTGCGGTAGGCGGTGATGGTCAGGAGCCGGGCGCGGGCGGCGGCCAGCCTGGGGGCCAGCAGTTCCAGCGCCCCGGATTCGCAGAGCTTCACCCAGCCGTAGGAGTTGTTCTTGAGGTCCGTGGTCCAGTGGACGCTGTCCTCGCCGAGCAGCGTGGTGACGGCATCATTCAATATCTTATGGGCGATTTCATTCATCGCTGGTCTCGCTTGTTTCCATGACGGGTTTCGCGGGAACGGCGCGCTTGGCCAGGCTCTCGCGTTTGCAGGCGGGGCACATCATGAAGCGCTCCGGATACTTGGCTCCCAGCGCGTCCACCACCACGGCGGGACGGGGCTGGATGCGCGACCCGCAGGTGGAGCATTGGCCGTAGCGCACGAAGCTGTCCTCACGCACGGTGAAGCGGTCCTCGCCGCGATGCGAGAGGTGCCAGTCGTCGGACATGGTCACGGCCTTGGTGGGACAGTAGTGGGCGCACAGGCCGCAGAAGACGCAGCTGTTGTGCCAGAGCACGTACTCCACGCCCGAGCCGTCCTCGACCACGCGCATCTGGATGGCTCCGGCGGCGCACACATGGCGGCAGATGCCGCACAGGATGCACTTGTTCTTGTCGTGGCAGGCCTTGCCGCGAAACCGGGCCGGTGTATGGGCCGGGGCGAAAGGAAAGGCCTCGGTGCTGGGACCGGCCAGCAGGTTCTTCACCATTATTTTCAGGAACGGGAGCATGCGCCCTCCTCCATGCGTTCTTTCCAGACCTCCAGGGCCTTGGCGATGCCTTCGATGATGGCCTGGGGCCGCGGCGGACATCCGGGAACGATCACGTCCAGGTTGATGTACTGATCCACGGGATTTTCGCAGGTGTAACTGTCGCGGAACGCCCCGCCGGACACAGGGCAGACGCCCACGGCCACAGTGACTTTGGGATGGGGGATTTCGTCGAACACCCGCAGCACCTTGTCGCGCACGCGCAACGTCAGGGGGCCGGAGATGAGCACGATGTCGGCGTGGCGGGGGCTGCCGCAGTATTTGCAGCCCAGGCGCTCCACGTCGTAGCGCGGTATGAGGGCCGTGGTGGCCATTTCCACGTCGCAGCCGTTGCAGGACCCGGCGTTCAGCCGGTAGATCCACGGGGAGCGCGTGACCAGACTTCCGAGGGACTTGAACATGATATCCTCGCTAACGAAGGATTGAAGCCAGGCCCAGGCTCACCAGAGCCAGAGGGGAGGCGTATTTGATGAACACGGTGAACCCCTGCTCCAGGCGCAGGCGGCCCGTGGAGACCCGAAAGCAGGTCACGGTGACCAGCATGAGGGTCAGGCACTTGGCCAGATGCCAGATCAGGTTCACGATCACGCTGGTCCCCAACGGATTGGGCCAGAACAGGGCGACCACCAGTTCCAGGACGATGACCAGCTTCACGGCGGACATCAGGTTGAAGGCCGCCAAAAGCGGGCCGGAATATTCCAGCAGCGGCCCTTCGATGACCTCGGGCTCGGCCTCGGGGATGTCGAACAGGCCCACGCTCATCGTGCCGGGGATGAAGATAATCATTGCGGCCAGGGCGGGAAGCATCACCGGATCAAAAAGAAGCGGTCCGTTGACATATTGATAGTTCATGATGGTCTGCAGCGACATGGCCGCCTCGCCCACGCCTCCTGCCCGCGCGCCGCAGGCCAGGAAGGCCGCGATGAGCGGCATCTCGTAGGCGAACATGATGGCCATCTCGCGCGAGAAACCCAGTGCGCCGTAGGGCGAACTGGAAGCAGAACCCGCCACCATGAAGGCCATGGCCGGAATGGGCAGCAGGTACAGGAGCAGCAAGAGGTCTCCCAGTCCGGTGACGCCCGTCCACACGCCGCCGATAGGCATGAGCGCCGCCGTGACCAGCACTCCGGCCAACCCCAGCACCGGGGCCAGGATGAAGGCCGCCTCGTTGGCCGTGGAGGGAATCAGGGTTTCCTTGGTGCACAGTTTCAGGATGTCCAGCGCGGGCTGGATGAGCGGCGGACCGACCCGGCGCTGCAGACGTGCCGCCACGCGGCGGTCGATGCCCTTGAGGAACAACCCCAGGGCCAGCGCTGCCGCTCCGCCGGGGAAGACGAGCAGGGCGAAGGTAGCTTCCAGTATATTACTCATGGTGTCCTCCGGCGCGCTTGACCTGGAAGTAGCCCTTGGTCATGCGCGACAAGAGTTGCAGAGGTGTGGCGAAGATGTCCGAGGGGCCGAGGTGGGTCTGGTGGATGTCCACCGGCTCGCCGCAGGTGTGGATGGCGGTGCGCCGCGCCGTGCGCATGAGCTTGGTCGCGCCGTACCACAGGCCGCCGCCGGTCACGATGATCATGAAGCCAAGGAGCGTGATGTCCATCGCGCCGGGACCGGAGAGCACGCCCGACAGGCCAACCACCGGGGGCGTGAGGCCGAAGCTTGTCTCGATGGCCGCGATGGGCATAAGCCCCAGGCCCGGGAACAGGCCGGTGAGCAGGCACAGTCCGGAGAGGATCAGGATGGGCAGACGCATGAACAGGCCGGGCTCCTTGGCGTGGGCCGCCGCAGGAGAGAGCTGCCCGAAGAACGCGGAGTGCATGAACTTCAGGAAGTAGGCCAGGGTGATGACGCTGGTCAGGATGGCGATGATGGCCAGGACCACCTCGCCCTGCTCGATCAGCGCGTAGTACAGGATGAACTTGGAGCCAAAGCCGTTGAAGGGAGGCATGCCCGCAGCCGAGAACAGCGCGGCGGCGAAGGCCAGAAGCGTCAGCGGCATCTTGCGGCCTATGCCTCCAAGCTCATGCAGCGAATGCGCGTGGGTGCTGAACATCAGCGCCCCCGCGCAGAGGAAGGCCAGGTTCTTGAAGATCATGTGGTTGAACAGGTGCAGCAGGCCGCCCGCCACGCCAAGCGGCGTGGCCAGGCACACGCCCAGCACGATGTACCCAAGCTGGCTGACCGTCGAATAGATCAGCATCTCCTTGATGCCGGTCTGCACCAGGGCCTGGATGCCGGCGTACAGGATGGTGATGCCGCCGATCCAGGCGCCCACGTACAGGAGCGAATCAAGCGCCTGGGCGGACTCCGGGGACACGTCGCGCGCCAGGACGAAGCGCACCAGCACGATGCCGAAGGGCGCGCACTTCAGGAGCATGGCCGAGATGTAGCCGCTCACGGGGGTGGGAGCGGTGGGCGGGTGCATCTGCCAGTCGATGCGAACAGGCAGCATGGCCGCCTTCATGAGCATGCCAAGGACCATGAGTCCCACGGCGAACATCCACTGCGTGGAAGGCTGCGAGGCCAGGGCGCGGGTCACGTCCTCGAAGCCGTAGCCGCCGGAGGAGGTTCCCAGCAGCAGAACGCCCAGGAACAGGAAGGAGGCTCCGGCCAGGTTGAACAGGAAGTACTTGGTGCCTTCCTTACGCGCGGCCGGGCTCTCCTCGTGGATGATGGCGAAGAACAGCGGCCAGCTGCTCATCACTTCCCAGAAGCAGAAGAAGGCCACCAGGGACGTGGCCGAAGCCATGCCCACGAGGCCCGCGATCATGGTCAGGAACACGGCGATGAAGCGCCAGCCGGTGTGGCTGTGGGTCATGTAGCCGGTGGAATAGGCGATGTTGCACGCGCCGGTCAGCAAAACCAGGGCGGCGAAGGCCAGCTGGTAGCCGCCCCAGGAGCCGGACTCGGCCACCAGGGCGATGAGTGCCAGGAAGAGGCTCGCCGTGGCGGCGATGCCAGCCTTCTTGAGGTCGGCGCGGAACCAGATGGCGGCGGCGGCGCCCAGGATGGGCAGCAGCGCCGACACGGTCCAGGTCACGGAGAGCGAGGCCAGCACGTGCTCGCCTGCGGGGACCAAGGCGTCAGCGGCCGGAATGACCAGACCGGCCCAGGCCTGCGGGAACACGCCTGAGACCAGCGCGGCGCCAGCCAGCACGCCAAGGGCCAGACGCATGCTGAGCGGCAGTTCCTGCACGGGCTTGCCGGCATAGGCGTGGAAGAACAGCACCTTGATGATCTTGCCGTAGTACACGCAGCCGATCAGGCTGCCCGCCAGGATGAGGGCGGCGGTCCAGGCGTGACCGGCGGTCACGGCGGCGTGCAGCATCAGGAACTTGCTGAAGAACCCGCCGGTGAGCGGCAGGCCCATGATGGACACCAGGCCGATGGCCATGCACACGCCGGTGAAGGGCATGGCCTTGCCAAGGCCCTTCAGGCCGTCGAGCTGCTGGGTTCCGGCCCGCATGATCAGTCCGCCGGCCGCGAGGAAGAGGAGGTCCTTCATCACGGCGTGGTTCACCACGTGGGTCAGCGCACCGGTGGTGGCCGCCCAGGTGCCGATGGACAGGATCAGGGTGACTTCGCCGATCTGGGCCAGGGTGGAATAGGCCAGCATGCGTTTGATGTCGCTCTGGCGCAGGGCCATCACCTCGCCCAGCACGAAGGTGACGGCGGCGGCGAAGGCCAGGAGCGAGGACAGGCTCTGCCCGCCCCCGGAGAGAGCCCCGGCGGCCATGAGCGGCGCGAGGACCGCAAGGCCCAGAACGCCCGCCTTGGTCAGAAGACCGGACAAAGGCGCGGAGATGGACGAGGGAGCCACGGGGTGCGCTGCGGGAAGCCAGGAGTGCAGCGGAAACAGACCGGCCTTGACGCCGAATCCCGCCAGCATCACCAGGGCGATGCCCAGTGCGGCCATGGGGCCGAAGGCCTGGAAGGCCGCGGCGGCCTGGGCCAGTCCGGCGTGGGGCGAGGCGGCCTGCAGGGCGAACAGGCCCACCTGCATGGCGTACGCGCCGCCAGCGCACATCACGAAGTACAGCTTGCCCGCGTCCAGGGCCTCGCGGGAGCGCTTGTGCACCACCAGCATGTAGGAGCTGAAGGTCATGATCTCCCAGAAGGCGAACAGGCCGCCCTGGGTCGGGGCGGTGGCCAGGCCGATCAGGGAGGCGATCATCAGGAACAGGAAGAAGAAGTAGTGGTTGCCCCCCTTCTCGTGCTCCATGTAGCCGATGGAGTAGACCGCGATCAGCGCCCCGGCCAGGGCGAAAAGCCCGCCGAACAGCTGCTGGAGCGGCGCGAGGCCGGATTCGGCCCAGAACGCCGCCACCATGGCGGCGGCGAAAACGCCCACCAGGATGTTGCGCACCGAGGGCATGGAGCGCCCGGCCAGGTACAGTACGAACGCGCCCAGATACGGAATGAGCACCGGCAGGGGCCAGCCGCCTTCAAGCTCCGGCAGCGCGGCCGCGGCCTTGCCCGTCAGCGATGCGGCCAGGCCCTGGGCCATGTGCACCAGGGGTTCCGGGAACAGGCAGGCCAGCATGAGCGCTGCGGCCAAGCCTGAAAGCAGGGGGAACGAGAAAACGCCCTGGCGCTCTTGGGCCTCCTGGGCGTCTGCGTTTTTTTCCAGGCAGGCGGCCTGGACGATGCGGATGGTGTACAGGGCCGCGCACAGGCTCGCGGCGGCCATGGCCAGGGCGGTCAGCCAGTGGCCGCCTTCGACGGCCGCGAACAGGATGAGCCCCTTGCCGCCGGGAGCCTTGAAGGGTCCGAGCCCGATGGCCGCGAACACCGCGAAACCGAGGAGAAGCGCCACGAAAGGCTGGCGCGCTCCTGCGCCGCGGAGCCCGTCGAGGGTAAGATCGTTATGGCCGGAACCGGACGAAAGCCGACTCAGGCTCAGGTACCACAGGGCGCGCGCCCCGGCCTGGAACATGAAATGCGCCGCCGCGCCCGCGAGGCCCGACAGCGTACCCAGGCTTATGCCAATGACTATATACCCAACCTGAGCCAGGGCGGAGAACGCCATGAGGCGCTGCATCCGGCCCAAAGACTTCAGGGCGCGTATTTCTCCAAGGACCGCGATCGCCGCTCCGGCAAGCAGTCCCAGTTGCGTGGACAGTTCCATGAAAGCCTCCTTTACGGAGGCACCTACATCAGGCCGCGAACGATTTCTGTCCGCCAGCCGACGCTTTTTCAGGAATTATTCAGGACACGGATGCGCAAGATACTTCAGCTCATCCATATTCTTTATGAGATACTCTCCACGGGCAACCTTTTTCAGGATGCCATCCTTCTCCATACCCGATATCAGCGAGGACACCGTTTGCCGGGATGAGCCGACGATGGTGGCGATATTGTCCACGGTGAGTCCCACGTGGACGAGCACCCCCTCGTCGGTTTCGTCGCCGTCCACCAGGGCCTCCTCGTAGAAGTAGGCGGCCACGCGCTTGTCGATGTCGTAGAAGTACAGGTTCTCGATAAGCGAGATGGAGCCCGACAACAGTTTGCCCAGGGACATGAACAAGGGCAGGCTGAAGCTCTGGTTCTTGGTGGCCAGGGTATAGAATTTGAAGACGGGACAGGTGAGCACCACCGAGTCTTCCATGGCCACCACGTAGGCGCGGGTGTGCGAGGTGTAGATGTCGCCCGGCCCCAGGAGGACCAGGGACAGTTCCTTGCCGTCCAGCCCCAGGTAGACCCGGAGCTTGCCTTCCTTGACTATGAAGACCAGATCCTCCTTGCTGTGAGGCATGAAAAGGATATGGCGTTTTTTGTAGCGACGTTCATTGAGTTGAGACAAAAGGTCGCTGTTCTCGGGTTTGTAGAGCGTCTCGAGAAGACCTTGGCCGAATTTCTGATTCTTTAAAGACATGAGGATCACCATGCAGAGAGCTTTTGCACGGCTCGATCAAGTCGCTGACTTCCAATAAATCCGTTATTCAGGAGGGTTGGTCCGAGTTCGGCAGGAGAGTCAGATCGGGGAATCAAGCAGCGTCGAGATGGTCTTTTCCATACGTCAGCCAGGGCGCTGAGTCCAGTATGATATGTCCGCAACCGGCAATTTTTACTTCGGCCTGGGATCAGCATCAGGGTAACCGACCGGCGAATTTTCCCGATAGCCCGGAAACTTAGCCCACAGTCGATCGCTCTGCACTTGACAGATGCGTAACTAACAAACAAAAAGACAGCTATAGAATATGGTTTCGGAGATGGCTCCATTTTCGCGCACCGGATATTTGAAGGAGGCGTGTCCCGCTCTGCCGGGAGCAAAGGGTATTGCTCCCCTGCGGGCACACCGTACTGCCGCCCTGGGATGTCCTCTTGCCCGTAGCGTCTTGTGTGAAATGAAAGGCGAACAACATGGATGCGTACTCCAATAAGATTCTGCTGATCGATGACGACAAGTTCGTCCGAAAGTCCATTGAATGCTTGCTGGAAGACATGGGCTACACGGTTCTTTCCGCTGAGGACGGATTTCAGGGACTGAACCTCCTGAAGCAAAACCAGGACGCGGACCTTGTCCTTGTCGACCTTGTCATGCCCTTGATGGACGGCTTCACCTTCATCCAAAAAGCGCGGGAACTTTCGCAGGAGATCCCAATCGTGGTCATCTCCGGGGTGGGCATCCTGGAGCAGGCCGTTGAGGCAATCCGCCTTGGCGCATGGGATTTCATCAACAAGCCCATTACGAACAAGGACCTGCTCGAGATCGTCATCAACCGCAATATCGAGAAGTACATCGGGCTCAAAGCCAGCAAGGAATACCAAGCCTTCCTGGAGAACCTGGCCAAGATGCGCTCCAACCAGCTCGACGAAGCCATCGCCCGCCAGAGGTCCATCGTCGAAAGCATCAAAACCGACATTTCCATCTACAACCAGGTGTTCAAGCTTCTGCCGTTCCCGGCCTTGCTGGTACAGGCCCAGACCCTTCGGGTATTCGACGCCAACGAATCCTTCCTGAGCGCCACCGGCAGGACCGCCGCCAATACGCTGGGGATCACCCTTGAGGATATGGGCTTCATGCTTCCGGACTGCATGCAGACCGTACAGACCGCAGCCCAGATATCCAACCTGTCGGAGTCCGATGCGACAATTGTCTGCGGCAGGCCTGAAGGGCAATCTCTCAAGGCCACACTCAAGGCCATCCAGTTCAGCAAGGACGGCGAAGACCACCTGCTGCTGATACTGCTCGAGGGGCCTCTGAAGACCTGAGCCAGGCGGCGTTCCAGCCACCAAAACCGTCCATCCGGTCCATCCGGCCCATCCGGAATGTAAAACATACCTATTCCGCGTCCCGTGCACCGTATCCTCTCTTCGTTTTCGCACCGGCCGGGGCGCATATTGCTCGCCCATGCACAGCCTTCCTTCCGAGAAACCTCGTCAGTGAGGCACCGGGCCTGACCCGACTCTGTTCAACGGCTGATTCCCCGGATCCAGGAACCATTCCATGTAGGCCTGCGCCGAATTCGTGCCTGTTTCGAAGAGAGTTCGGATTCCGGCGTCGGAGATCTTGAAGTCAGTTGCCCGCACACCGTTGGCCTCGATGAAGATTGTCCGCTGCCAGTCCGGCAGGTTCAGGAAGTTGCTGGCCGTAACGTCCGTCATCAGGCCGATCATGGACCGCAGGTAGCTCGGAAACGATTCCTTCTCCCGTGTTTCTTCCACTGTTTGGTCACCCGGAGGACGCACCACGGAGCGAGTCTCCACCATCAGCCCCAGTGTCTCCTTATTGTAAAAACGTTGCGCGTTGCGTTCCGACGGGTGTTGCAACAGCGAAAACAGGCTCTCGTCGTCCGTACGCGATAGCCATGCGCGGTCATCGTAATAATTCAGGGGATAGTTCCAGGTGAGCCCCCCGTCCACGCAGAGCTCTCCGGTCTTCAATCTGGCCGCACTGAACAGGAAAGGAATGCTCATGGAGGCGCGCAAAGCCTCCCAGATGCGCACGTCTGGCGTGTTTTTGACATTGAATATGTACGGGCACTGACGCGTCACGTTGGTGGCGATGACTGTGAGGTCCCGGAACCGCCCCGGTTCTCTGACAGCCAGGGAAGAAAGGGCCGCGAAGGTCAGGTCGGCATCTCCGGCCAGGTCGTGCACGTGCCTTTTGAGCCACATGGCCAGGCGTCGACCGTGGAACCAGCCGTACTCCTGTATGAGGCGCGTGAAGTCCCGCACAGGCCAGACGGAACCGTCCAGAAGGCCACCCAGAAAACGACTGGTCATCATCTCGCCCAATTGAGCGGCATTCCCTCCCAGAGCCAGGTGGGCAGCCATAATGGCTCCTGAGGAGGTGCCGCACACACGCCGGACCCCCTCGATCACCCCCAGTTTCTCCAATTCCGAGATCGCCCCAATGTAGGCGATACCCTTGACTCCGCCGCCCTTGAACACGAGATTCCTGAATTGCGACATGCAGGGCCTCCTGTGCGGACCTTGCAAGATTGATTCATCTACTACCAGTTTCCGCAGTTCCACAAGCGCCGGGGAGGAGGTTCTCATTTTTCCGGCGTTACCGGACTGGAAAGATATCCGACTTGAGCGGACACCCGACACAATCCCCCATGTCCATATTCAAAATTAGCACCACAATACCAGCACATTACGACATGACGAACGACACCTGCACATTGAAAACAAACATAGCAAGAGATGCCTGGAAAGTAACAAAAGGCTGCACCAGATCCTGTCCATGCTCTGTGCAATCGCTCCTGCCGGGATTGCGGGCTGCTGCCTCCGTTTTCTTCAGTGACACCAGCGGCCGTTGACGGCGCGAATACAATCCACCGCCCACGGCGGCTACGACTACTCTCACTGGCCGGGCGGATACTACGAAGATACGGCCCCGTTCCCGAATCGAAGACAGGTTCCTCACCGACGCCTCCCCTCACGTCGCCGGCCATACGGAGAAAGAGATGCATCGACCAATCCACCGGTTGCAACATCTCGGTGGGGAACCTGGGAGCATCGGCCTCGCCCCTGACGAATACGGCGGGCAGAGCTTCACCTATGCCTTCGCCATGCTCTGCGCCAACGACGTCCTGTATAGGGGGCGGCCTCTGTCCCAACCCTCGAACCAGGCACCATCCTCCTGCTAAGGGCAGGCCTCCTCGGCGCCGCCTGCCTGAGCGCAGAACCGGGTCTGCCTGATGTAAAGGCGACCGACAGAACGTCGAGATTACTTACAAGTCCGCTGGCACGACGCCCCGGGCTCTTGCATTTCCTTCGTTCAACCGATTTCCTCTTTGCCTATACCTCACTGAATCGATACTGGACGAACCGGCGGAAGTGTTGCTAGGGGACTCACGTGGCTTGCAACGCCGGAACTGAAGGCATCATGATGATCAAGGAATGGTTCTGGGAACGAGCGGCGCTGACCACCCCCCTTGCGCGCAAGCTTGGCTTTGCCCGCGACTTTTCGCGGTACAAGGCTCGCTGGTCTCGCAACGCCAAGGCCTGGCAATCCCATCTGGACAAATCCTCGACCTTCATCCGAGAAGCCGCGCGGCAATGCATCAAGCGGGAAATGGCCATCATAGCCGGTTCGGGCATGTGCCTGGACATACCGCTTGAGGAGTTGTCCTCTACATTCAGGAAAGTCGTGCTGATCGATGTGGTGCATCCGCGCGAGGTTGTCCAATCTTCCGAAAAGCTCGGGAACGTCCAGCTCTGCCTGCATGACCTGACCGACACGCTTTCCGCCGTTGCGCAATCCCTGGACGGCGGCACCAGGCTGCCGATTGATTCCATGGGGAAAACGGCTGCAGAAGCGTTCGCCAAGGCACACCCTGAACTGGGCTCCGCCGATCTCGTCGTTTCCGCCAACACCCTTTCACAGCTCCCGCTCGTTCCCACAGAACGTCTCTGGACCACCGGCCTGTACTGCGACGCAGAACTCGAGTCCTTCGCCTCAAACCTCATCGCCAATCACGTCGCCTGGCTCCGCTTATTCGCCTGCCCGAGCATACTCATCACCGACCTCTTCTGGATCAGCCTCGGGCAGGAGGTCGCCCAGACGACACCTCCTCTCTACCACACCGACCTTGGCGAGCCCCTGGACCGATGGGAATGGCAGGCCGCTCCAAAGCCCGAGGCACACCCCGAACGGGACATCCTGCACGTGGTGGGTGCCTTCACGCTCTCGGACAAAGGCTCATGACCATCAGTCCACTCCGAGATTGAAACGCTGGAAAAGAATCCGACACGATGTTGTAACTTCTTACAACTCGACCGAAGGTTTACATTTTTTCCTGGGAAGAGATGCCTGGGAAGAGCGCATTTCCGGGCGGAATCGGCCTATTTGAGCGTGGCATGCTTCTTGATATGCCTGTGCATGTTTAGAGAAGAATTTCTTACACAAAACTCCATGGTCTCCAAACACTCTGGCAAGTCCAAGTCGGACAAAATCACTATCTGCTTTGATATCTCCACAAAGCTTGCCTTGCGATTGAGGCAGCATTCACAGCAAAACAGAAAAGCACAGAACGCTTTACTCAACTTAATCATCGAATCGTACTTTGCAAACATCGACAATGAAAATACTCAGCCACACGACAGAGATTTTCGCAAGTTCATTCGCAAAGACATCTCCATCCCTGCAGTCATCGAACTGAAGCTCACTACAAACGAAACGCAGTACAAGCCTGTTCACATATTCAACATATCAAACGGCGGCATTGGAATTAGAATGGAGGAAAAAAATACCAGAATCCTGGAAAACATCAACAAGCAAACCCCATTCATGATCATTTTCTGCATTCCCACGCCGGAGCAGATAGTCCAGATACTCTGCCGTCCGGTCCACGTCACCCTGAATGCCGTCACTGAAATCGGTGCCGCATTCCTCAAGATCCCTGAATCGCTGAGAACGGCCCTCGGTCGGCAATTTGATTTTTAGCCCGTCTCGGTTTTTCAGACAACAACCCACTTTTCGTGTTTCTTGCATTGACCGAATCTGAATGCACACGTAAATTCAGCCCTGATTAAAACAGCGCCTGAGCAACTCTCTAAGGCAGCCAATATATAGCATCTTTCAGACCATGCGCATTCTCATGGTCCGAAGAGGTTTCTCTGATGGCCAATGTCGTTGTATTCGAAAAAAGCCCGGATCTCTTTCACGACATACTCGACATGTCTCGTGGATTGCCGCACTCCATAACACGAATCACGAATTTTAACGAGATAATCGACGAAGACCACACCTTAAAAACAGACTTGCTTGTACTGAACAAGACGGGAAACGTCCCACTGGCCAAGATGTTTCCACGTATTACGGGTATGCACACCCCCCCGAAAGTTCTGGTCGTGGTCGACAAGCCGGATATCGCCGAACTGGAATTCGTGCTTCGGGAAGGAGCGCTGGACTATATCCAACGAGACAACGCGGTTGAACATCTCAAGGCCCTGCTGACCAGACTCGATGGGGTACTCTTCGAGGAAGAACTTTCCTGGGCGGACGTCGGGGAGCGCTTCAACATTTTCGGCTCCTGCACGGAAATGCGCAAATGCCTGAAAACAGTTGCGAAAGCGAGCCGAAGCGACGTTTCCGTTCTGATTCATGGTGACACCGGCACCGGCAAGGAATTGTTCGCCCGGGCCATCCATGGACTGAGTGAACGCCGCAACGAGAATCTGATCGTTGTGGACTGCGCGTCCCTGCCTGCCACACTCGTGGAATCCATCCTGTTCGGCTACTCCAAGGGCGCATTCACGGGAGCCGACTCCAAAAGTGAAGGCCTGGTCATGCGGGCTCACAAGGGCACGCTCTTTCTGGATGAAGTGTCGGAGCTTCCTCTCGACCTGCAGAAGAATTTCCTGCGCGTATTGCAAGAGCGAAGGTTCCGCCCCGTGGGTGCAAAAAGCGAGGTGGAAAGCGACTTCAGGTTGGTGGCGGCCACAAACAAGGACTTGTCCCAGATGGTCAAGGAAGGCCTGTTCCGGGCCGACCTGCTCTATCGCATCCAGTCCCTGAAGCTGAACCTTCCCCCGTTGCGGGAACGTCGCGAGGACATGGTGGGGCTTGCCAACCAACTGCTGTTAAAATCCTGTGAGAAAAATCGGGTGCCTATGAAGAGCTTCTCCAAGGAATTCCTGGAGATTCTGCGTAGGCACGACTGGCCCGGCAACGTGCGCGAACTTGAAAACGTCCTTGACTCAGTCGTGGCCGTCTCACACAACCAGCCGATCATCTACCCGGAACAATTGCCTTTTTATATCCGGGTGAAAGCAGCGAAACGATCCCTTGGACAAGACGGCGCCACTCAGCCCCGAGTGGAACCGACGCAGGAACCGACGCGCGAATGGACCGGGCGTCCTCTGCCAAGTTACAAGGCCTACAGAACCGAACTGCTGGAATCCATGGAACGTCAGTACTTTCGGGAACTTCAGCGCACCAGCCGGGGCGATTTAGCCAAGGCCATGCAGACGGCCAACCTGTCCAGGGCTCGTCTATACGAATTCTATAAAAAGTATAACCTGACCGGAGCAAACAAGGACGAGAGCTGACCCTCGGGTAGCAGTTGGCATGATTTTGGCTGGTTGTATACTTTTTACTCCAACCAGGGTGTACGGAATGCAACAAATCATGACTTCAAACCCTTCGTCCCCTCCCCCGCCTCCCCCAGGGGCTTTCACTGGTGGCATCGAAAGACGTCGCACCATTCGCATACGACGATCAGCGCTTCTTGATGCAAAACTTGAATCCCTCGACCGCCCAAGCATCAAAATCGCCGAAACCCTCGACGAATACATGCAAGCGTTCAAAGTCCTTCACGACGTCTATCTCGCCTCCGGCTACATAACCTCTCCTTCACCTTCCGGGATCAGTTTCGGGCTACACCACCTATTGCCTAGAAGCTGTGTCTTTGTTTTCAAGTCCTATCTCACGGTGCTCTCCACCATGAGCTACATCCCGGACACGCAACGCTTCGGCCTTCCCATGGACGACCTCTACAAACCGGAACTGGATTCCCTGCGCAATGCCGGACGAAAGGTCGTGGAACTCGGTTCCCTGGCCACACTCCCCCAGCGTCGCATGCAGAATCTCATTGTATTCCTGGCAAAGGCCATCTTTCGCTACGCTATGTCTACAAAAGCCGACGACCTGTGTATCATGGTCAACCCTAAGCACGTCAGATTTTATGAATCAATATTCTTGTTTGAATCGTTTGGAGGAGAACGGCATTATGAAAAAGTAAACGCACCAGCCGTCGCTCTTCGAGTCAATATGCACCAGATAGAGCCATCACTCTACGAGGCATACGGCAATGCCGATTTTGAAACAGACCTGCACTCCTTTTTCGTAAAGATGAACTCTCACGTCATTGATGAAGACATCAGGCTTGAAAATGCCGAGAAAAACATTCCCCTCGAGTCCGAGATCGCGCGCACGCTTTTCGCTTCCAATCCCTCGCTGCTGTCGACGCTTACCATAGAGCAGCGCACGGCCCTGGAAACCCTCTACCACAAGGCGCTCTTTGCGGGGCAGCGCCCATCGGCGGATCAATGACTTCCAGCATGGACAACAGCCAAGCAAATACATCGGATGAGGCTCGGCGATTCCGGGACGTGGCTTTTTCCCGAAACCTGGGAATAATCACCCCCGGCGAGCAGGACATGCTCTCTCGCGCCCGGATCGGAATTCCGGGTCTGGGTGGTGTCGGCGGCCTGCACTGCACCACGCTTGCGCGCCTGGGCGTCGGAGGCTTCAACCTGGCTGACCCCGACACCTTCGAACTGGCCAATTTCAATCGCCAGTACGGCGCCACCCTCCGCCACATCGGCACATCCAAACTGGATTCCATGGTCGAGGAAGCCCTGCAGATCAATCCTCATCTGGAAATACGATCATTCAACCAGGGTGTGACCCCCGAAAATCTGGATGACTTCCTGCGCGACCTCAATGTCGTGGTGGACGGTCTGGATTTTTTCGCATTCGACATACGCCGCGCTCTTTTCATGCGAGCCAGGGAACTGGGAGTTCCAGTGGTGACGGCCGCCCCGCTGGGCTTCACATCGTCAGTGCTGGTGTTCACTGCCGACTCCATGTCCTTCGATGACTATTTCGGCATCACCGACGATCTCTCCAGGCGTGAAAAACTGCTGCGGTTCGGTGTGGGCCTGGCCCCACGCGGCCTGCATCTGAGCCAGATGGACAAGACCCGCATCAGCCTCGACCACGGCCGCGGGCCGTCCCTGAACATCGCCTGCCAGCTTTGCGCCGTCCTTGCTGCGACAGAGGCGGTGCGCATCATCACCGGACGTCCCGGTCTCAAGCCGACGCCATGGTCCTTCCAGGTCGACCCTCTGCGTGGGAAATCATGCAGGGCGCATCCCCGCAAAGGCAACGCCTCTCCGCTGCAACGCGCGAAACTCTGGTACGTGCGCACCGTCCTGCTCAGCCCTGAAGGCATCGGGCAGCGTCCCCGTCCCATGGAGCCGTCCCGCCCCACCGGTCCCCAGGCAGAGCCGGAACATCTGATCTGGCTGGCCCAGGCAGCACAGCAGGCGCCCTCAGGCGACAACTGCCAGCCCTGGCGATTCCAGCAGAGCGGTTCCACCCTGCGAATACTTTTGGAGCCCCGCGAGGACCAAAGTTTCTTCAACATTTCGCAGCTGGCATCCATCGTTGCCTGCGGAGCGGCCGTGCAGAACGTGCTCTGCGCCGCACCCGACATCGGATGCCAGGCGACGGCGACCCTGCTGCCGGATCCGGCCAACCAGGACGTCCTGGCGGACATTTCCGTCGAGCCGGCCCCTCTTCAGCAGCCGGATCCTCTCGCAGATGCGGTCTGGACCCGGACCACCAACCGCCGCATGTACGCCAAGCGGCCGGTTGAACCTTTCAGCCGCGACGAAATGGTATCTGCTGCGTCCCCTGCCCGGCTCTTGCTGCTCCATGACCGCGACCAACTCAACAAGCTGGGGAAGCTCTTGTACCAGGCGGACAAGATCCGCGTGGAGCGACGCGACCTGCACGAATACTTCATGGGCATGACCCGTTTCGATCCTCCGGATGGTTCGGGATATGACGACGG